>JAZNIO010000001.1:0-20639 GCA_045577535.1 Candidatus Onthomorpha sp.
GTATGATTATAATAATCTAGCTGTTTATGAAACTAACCCTGAACTTGATTGTGACACTCTTGTTTATGAACCGGTTGGCGTGTGCCCTATAAAGTATGTTGCCGATTCAACAGTAACCGGTGGCGGTTCGGCAGGTGATGATACGACTTCAACGGGCGGCGGTTCGCAAGATAGTTATATAGCAACGGTGTTGACAGATAAGGACATAGAACTTTATCCGAATCCTGCCGATGAAGTTTTGAATATACGTTCTGACTACAACATAACGGAGATTGAGGTTATCGATGCGATGAATCGTTTGATCGAGCATTGGGAACTTAACTCGAGAGAGTTGACTCTTGATGTTGCAAGCTACAAATCGGGAACATATTTAATCATAATCAAAACCGACAAAGGCTCATTAACGAAGAAATTCATTGTAAGATAGAACAGAAAACAAAGATAAAAAGAAAAGGAGATGCGATTTGCGTTTCCTTTTTTCTTGTTCAAAAGTTCAGTAAAACAACTCTTTGTTTTAATTTTCTGAAATCAAGTTTCGTTCGAACGAAATCAAGAAACAATTTCCCGTTTCTTTGTTTTATCGGACCTATCTCAAAATGTAAGGAAGTAACTCATCGATTTTGCCTAATGCAACAACTTCAATGTTTTTGAAATCGGTGCTTAGGTGTTTTGAATTGCTTTTTGCGATGTATATTCTTTCGAATCCCAATTTTGCGGCTTCGTTTATGCGTTGCTCTATTTTGATTACTCCTCTCAATTCCCCGCTTAGACCTATTTCTGCCGCGAAACAATGCTTTCGATTTATCGCAATATCTTCGCCCGATGAGATTAGACCAGCGACAACAGCCAAATCGATTGCAGGATCTGCTACTTTCAATCCTCCGACTATGTTAAGAAAAACGTCTTTTCCGCCAATCTTTACCCCGACTCGCTTTTCTAACACAGCCAACAACATACTTAGCCTACGCAAATCAAATCCTGTCGCATTCTTTTGAGCTGATGAGTAATAGGAATTTGCAACCAAGGCTTGCGTTTCAATGAACAATGGTCTGTTGCCTTCGATTGTGGCTGCGATTGCTGTTCCAGAAAGTTCTTCATTGCTGTTGCTCATCAGTATTTCCGAAGGATTGCTCACTTGTTTCAAGCCGTATGAAAGCATTTCGTAGATTCCCAACTCTTGAGTCGAACCAAAACGATTCTTAATCGAGCGAACAATCCTGTAACCGTAGTTTCTTTCTCCTTCAAATTGAAGAACGGTATCGACCATGTGCTCCAATATTTTCGGACCTGCAAGAGATCCGTCTTTGGTTATGTGGCCGACCAATATGATAGGGGTAGAGGTTTGTTTGGCATAAAGAGCTAATCGTGCGGTACTTTCTCTTATTTGTGAAATACTGCCTGCCGATGAATCGATATCGCAGGTGGTCATCGTCTGTATCGAGTCTATTATTATGATTTGCGGTTGTGTTTCTTTTGCTCTTTCAACTATTTCTTCAACGCAGGTTTCTGTCAAAACGTAACAATTACCGTTTTCTTTGTTTATGCGTTCGGCTCTCATCTTTATTTGATTCGCACTCTCTTCTCCGCTGACATATAACACTCGTTTGTCTTTGCAGTTGAGTGCAATCTGTAAAAGCAGCGTGCTTTTCCCGATTCCGGGCTCTCCACCCATCAAAACAAGACTGCCAATCACCAATCCGCCTCCGAGAACTCGGTTTATCTCCTCGTCTTTCAAGTCGATGCGTTGTTCGTTTGAGCATTCGATGTTGCTCATCAGCATTGTGACGGATTTGTTTGCGGAAAGGTTTTTCAGTTGTCCGGGTTTGTCTCGATGAATGACTTCCTGCTCGTATGTGTTCCAAGCTCCACATTGCGGACAACGCCCAATCCAGACTGCAGACTTCGCTCCGCATTCCCTGCAAAAAAAAGCCGTCTTTTCCTTAGCCATTTTAGCTTGGTTTTACATTGACTTTGTATTTCATTTCTTTTTTGTGGGAGAATCTCTTTTGATCTAACAAGTAGTCTTTGTGGTATGGACCAATCGGAAGGTCGGAAAAGGCGTAGCGTTGCATTTGTTCGCTTATGCCGAGAAAGTGATTCTCTTTCTCATCATCGATAAAGCCGTCTGAACTTTTTGATTTCGGCGGCATCTGTGAGTCATAATTGAAATCGGCATGGCGTGAGAATAAAACCTCTCCCGTTTTCGTGGAAACCAAATCATACTTGGCATTCATATTTACGTTGGTTGTCCACCATTCCTTTTTGACTGTGAAAATCGTTACGTACAAAACGGCATCCACTCCGTGAGAAGAGCGAAATTGTTTGGCGTCCGATTGTTTGCTGTAGCGAGAATTGAAAAGCGTATCTTCACCATAGGCTTTAAGTGTGCTGATTGCGGGCAATACATAGTAACCTTTGTCGACCAATTCCTTGCAAATGGAAACATAAAACATCTCATCGGCATTTTCGTTCTTGCTTCTGTTCCAAGGATACATTACCATGATTGTCTTAGGCTTTTCTTTATACATCAAATTGTATGAAACATCACGCTCAACCTTTTTTGGAAATATCTTATACCAGGTTCGCGTGATGAAATTGTCCTTTTTCTCTTCGTTTTGTTCGAGTTTCTGCTCAAGCTCTTTCTTCAATCGCTTTTGCTCTTTCTTGCTTAAAACCGTTGTCGTGGTGTCTTGCTGCTGTAGAATCTCTTGAATCTGAGCGAAACCTTCGTTTGCAGACAACAGCACGCAGAATACCAAAAATAAAACTACTTTTTTCATAAGCCCAATTTTTGCATTAACGATTCAACATAAGTTTTGCTTTCGGGATAAGTAACATATTCTTTTTGGAAGAACTCTTTGGCTTTCTCGCTTTCTCCCTGCAAGAAAAGCAGATATGCATAATCCGCAAACGCTCCGGGAGGCGGAACGTTGTTTTCCCCTTTCGGATTTGCCACTATCTTTTCGTATGCCTTCACAAGCTTTTTTATGTCTTTGCTTTCGAGATTTTTGTTTTGTTTGGCATAGAAATAAACCAATTCATCATAGTTGTAATGAGTGTAAAGCACCTTCTGACACCCACAAAAACAAAACACAGATGACAAGATAATCAATATTCCTTTTTTCATATTTAACAATCGTTTCTTAGAAAGCCCAAAGTTACGCATTTTATTTAATCTGACAAAAGATTGTCGCAGGCAATTATTTGAACATCTCCGTAACCCGTTCGAATATTCCGTTCATGTAAGCAATCGCCAATCCGTAATTACTTACCGCAATTCCCTTTTCCAAAGCCGGTTTCAATCTCGAATGAATCTGTTTGGCAGTAGCAACACAGCCGCCGCACTGAATTATCATTGCGTATTCCGAAAGCGGGGTTTCTATCTTGTCCAATCCGCTCACCGCTTCGCATTTTATGTCTTTACCCGTGTATTTTCGAATCATCATCGGCAGTTTTACTCTTCCTATATCCTCGCAAGTAGGTTGATGAGTGCAGCTTTCCAACATCAAAACCTTGTCTCCGTCTTTCAAATCGTCGATTCGCGGTGTTCCTTTCAAATACTCGTCAAACGCACCCTTCATTCTCGAAAGCAAAACCGAAAAACTCGTCAAGGGAATCTCACGCGGAACAATCTTGCTCACAAAACCAAACACCTGAGAGTCCGTTACAATCAGATCAGGCTTCATTTTCTTGGTTTCAAGCACATATTCCAGCTCCGTTTCCTTGACTATGACGCACACGCAATCCTTGTCCAACGCATCTCTTATCGTTTGCACCTGAGGTAAAATCAACCTGCCTTGCGGAGCCGACGAATCAATCGGAGCAACCAAAAGCACAACGTCTCCTTTCTTTACCACGGCCTGCAAAGGTGTTCGTTTTTCCGTTTCCTCAGCCTTCAACACCGCTTTCAAATGCTCCGACAAAGCCTTCATCTGTTCATTCGAATGGTCTTCGAGAATCAAAAGCTCCGACTTTGCGACATTCCTCACACTCTCAATCACATTACTGCCTGCCTTTTCCACATCCTGTTTGTTGTAAACCACCACATAAGGCACCTTGAGGCTTTTGCACCTTTCCAAAAACTCTTTTTCAAGCTCCCCGAAACGATTCTCGCTTATCACCAACACCGCAACATCGACCAAACTCAACGCATGCCTGCTGCTTTCAACTCTCTGTCGTCCCAAATCCGAAACATCGTCAAGTCCTGCCGTGTCCAAAAGCACTGTTGCCCCGATGGTGTTTAATTCGATGTTTTTTCTGACCACGTCGGTCGTCGTTCCGCTTTGAGAAGATACAATCGACACATTTTGAGCAGTCAAAGCGTTTATCAGACTGCTTTTTCCAACGTTGCATCTTCCGAAAAAACCGATATGTATTCTGTTTTCCCTGCCTGTATTTTTCATAAATCTTTCCTATTATATATACAAAGTGCGACATTCAGCCGTCTTGCCCTGCAAAGTTAGCAAAAAAACGCATATCCGCCGTGCAAGTCTTCGGCATTTCGTCGTAAGGCTTTATCTTTTCGTTGCAGGGCTTTACCTTATCGTTGCAGGACTGCTGCTTATCGTCGTCAGAACAGGGTTTGTATGTTTTCAAACCAAGGTTCTACGGTTTTGAAACCTGGGTTTTGAGAAAATTAAACCCAGGTTTTGTCATACGCAGACCCGGGTTTGAAAATGATAAGACCCGGGTTTGATTTTTAACAGACCCGGGTTTTTTATACTCTTATACCATGGTTTGACCACCGTTATCGAAAGCTTTACGACGAGAACCTGAGGTTTGGCGACGAAAAGATAAAGCCCTGCAACGAGAAGATGTGGTTTTGCGATGCTTACATGAGGTTTTGCAACGAAAAAATGAGGTTTTGCAAGCTTAAACGGGCTTGTTTGCAGGAATATGTTCGGGAAAATGAAGCAATTATGCGATATGTCGGCTATTTCTTCGTGCCGAAAAGCGAGCGGCGGTTGTCGCCTTTTTGAAAGAAGCGTCCGGATTTGTTTTCGGTTTGTTTTTTCTCGGTTTTACCCGACAGATATGAGGATAGCGTTTTGCGTTTTTTCTTTTCAGGTTGATTGTATTCGGGTTTGGTTTGTTCGTTTTCGTCGTATGATTGCTCTGAAAGTTGAATCGCCGGATTTGTTTCTTGAATCTGTTGCGGCGGTTCTTCGTTTTGTTGATATGAATCTTTGTTTTCGGCAAAGTTGTCTTCGTAGTCGAGGTTTGCAAGTTCGTAACGTTCTATCAAATCGATGAGTAATTGAGGGTATTTCGGATTTGTGGCGTATCCTGCCTGTTTCAAGCCTTTCGCCCAGCCTTCGTAGTCGTTTATGTTTAAGTCGAACAAGTCTGCATAGCGTTTTTTCTTCAAGAATTCCGCATGATCTTCGAATGATTCTTCGGGTGTGTCGTATGCTCTGAAACATTCGTTCTTTTTGTCGTCGTCTTTGTGAAACGTTTCGCCTTGCCAGCTGCCATGACATTTGATTCCGAAGTGATTGTTGGCCTCTTTTGCCAGACGACTTGTGCCGCTGCCCGATTCCAATATGCCTTGAGCAAGAGTTATGCAGGCGGGGATTTTGTGGATTTCTTCATGTGCTTTTGCTATGTGTTTATAGCGTTCGATGTATTCTACGGTTGTCGGATCTTTCTTTTGATTTGTTGTTTGCGAGTACAGATTGCATGAAGCATAAATGCCGAACAATCCCATGATTAAAAGAGTGTATGTTTTCATTCTTGATTTTTTTTTGTTATCTTTGCCGACGCGAAAGTAATGATTTTTTTTCTGATACGTTTGTATTGAAAACTTTTTTTGCTTTTACGCTGAAATTAAACCTTTATAATTTATTTCAGTCTAATGAATAAAACATAAAAACATACAGCCATGAAACGTACGACACAATTATTTGTATGCTTGGCATTATTTTTTGCAGGCATATTGGTTGGTGAAAGAGCAGAAGCAACTTGTTTCAGAGGTCCTTCGCCATATGGAAAAAGTAAAGCGAGGAATGTTATAAACAAAACTGCTTATATCATAGAACAAGCTTATGATATCGCATATTATTACGATTATTGGACGACTACCTATCTTTCGAGAGCGGTTTATTACAATGATTACGCACAAAGACGTTACAGACACAGAGCATATCGTTCTGCAATCGACTATTCGTTGAGGGCAAGGGAGTATGCTTTGTATGTATTGGACAATTGCGATGACTATTGGGAGTTCTTCTATTATACATACTACGGTTGGAGCCATGTTTACGGATATAATCCATCTTTTGCTTACGCTGCAGGCTACAGAGACGGCTATTATGACGGCTATTATGCAGCTTATTGCCACAGACACAATCATGACTATCGCAAAGACCCGCACTATCGTCCTAACGGCCACTATGACAAGCCTCATCACGGAGGTCATCACGGCGGACACAATAATGGCGGAGCTGTAATCGGAAGAGGAAACACCGGAACAATAATCAATGGTGGCGGAACGCTAAGCCGTCCGGGCTTTGTACCAAGCAAAGATGGTTCTTCAAGCAATTATAAAAATCTTAATTTGGCAGAATATTTCTCCGATGAAGAAGTAAAACTTTTGAGAGACATTCCAAACGAAACAACTTTGGAAAATGATTTCAGAAAAGAAAATCCGCATATCGAATTCAATGACAGAAGCCTTTCAACCAATAAAGCGGTTTTGTCGAGAAACAAAGAGAAATCTCAAGAATTTTCAAAAGAGAAAAATAATGAAGGAACCATCGGAGCGATTCAAAAACCGGGAAAAGTCGTTGGTTCAAACAAAGAAACTGCAAAGCCTGCCGTTAAACCGACTATTCAAAAGAAAGAAGATGATTCAAACGACAAACGTTTGTCTAAGCCAAAAGATGCAACAACCGGCAATGCCACATTAAACAGAAACGCATCCGGTATGACGAATGAAAGCACAAGACCGGCAAGTGGCAGTCTCGGAAAGGAACAAGAAAGCAATAGAAACAGCGATATAAGAAACGAGAGAACGAATGAAAGACCCGGCAAGCAAATTCAAACTAATGGAACAAACAATGGAAAGACCGGAGAGATGAATCGAAACACCTCTAACAATGAATCAAACAGCAATTCAAGATCTCTTAACTCCAAACCATCGAAATCAAATAACAGCAGAGCGGTTTCAAAAAGCGAAGACACCGATTCAAACAAGAATATGAGATCTTCAAGTAAGAACAGTAAGTCTTCAGGCAAGAGTATGAGGTCTTCAAGCAAGAGCAGCAAATCTTCAAGCAAAGGTATGAGATCATCAAGCAAGAGCAGTAAATCTTCAAGCAAGAGCAGCAATAGTTCAAGCTCCAAGGGTTCTCGATCAATGCAAAGAAGATAATTTCACAACAAAAAACAAATGGGTATAATGAAAAGAATAGCATTGTTCTTAGTCATGATAATCTGTGTCGGCACTTTGTCGGCACAGAATTCGTTTAAGGCAAAGACAGATAAGGTTACCATGTATTTCGGACAGGCATTGGTTGAAAAAAGCGTAAGAATCGATTTACAGAAAGGAGATAACGTTTTGTTATTAGACGGAAACAGTTCCTATTTACAAGACAACACCGTTCAATTTGCCGTATCGGAAGACTTTATGTTAACCGATTACAATGTCGTAATGGTGTCTTCGGAAAATCTTTCGTCCTATGAAGAAAACCTTCCTGAGAAAGAACGCCGTCAATACAAGAAACTATGCGACACGATAACGATTCTGAAAGAGCTGTTGCGGGAAAAGGAAAGCTATAAAGCCATTTTGAAAAAAGAATCCGCCACATTGTCGGGTTTGAAGGTGATGAGCCAACCGCAAACCGTCGATTCGTTGCCCGGAATCAAATCCACATTGGATTATTACCGCAAGAAAATGCTTGAAATCACCAAGGAAGAAATCGCAAACGACAAGAAAATAGAAGAATACACCGAATCCTTAAAGCAACAAGAACATCTGTTGAAAGTATTCAAAGAAAAACACCCCGAGAAGCAGGTTGCGGGAAAATTCAACGGCAGAACAAAACGCATAATCGCCAACATCTATTCCGAAAAACCTCTGAGCGGAGTCGATTTTTCTTACTCTTATCTTTGCCCTGCGGCGTATTGGTCGCCTCAATACGACATTCGACTCTCTTCAGACGAGGATAGGATTCGTTTTGTGCTCAAAGCAATAATGCAAAACCGGACTTGCGAAGATTGGAACGAAGTGGACTTGGTTTTTTCAAGCGAGATAAATCAAGGCAATGCCGATCAAATATCACTCATGCAGCCTTTCAAACTCAGCAACAAAAACAATGAAATCGCAGAACACCGAATCGGATTATACGAAGCAAGAGATGCCAAAACGAGAGCAAATCTTGTCTATACGGAAGAAGAAGAGGAAGATGTGGAAGAGGAAGTAATATATTCTGCATTAAACTACACCGCACTCACACGCACCTCTGACGGACTCTTTGGCAAGGAATACGTTGTCGGACGCAAGCATGACATAAAGGCAGACGGCAATCTGAAAACCATACCATTGAAGACAGTGGACGCAAAGGTCGAATACAGATATATTATCAAGCCTAAGATGGCACAGAAAGCTTACATGCAGGCGGCAATACCCGATTGGCAGAAATTGGAACTTACAGATGCACCTGCGAATGTTTACTTTGACAACAAAATGTCGGCGACAACGCAAATCAATCCTTCGCAAACACAATCCGACACCTTGTTATTGTCATTGGGAACGGACAAACGAATCGCCGTAAGCAGGAATGTGAACAAGACAACGCCGTCAAAGACATCCATAATCGGCAAAGAATTGGAAACCATCGTCGAAGTAAAAATCCAAATCAAGAACAACAGCATGAAAAACGCCGACTTGGATTTGGAAGACCAGATTCCGATAACCGACGATGCGAACATAAAAATTCAGACACTCGACTTGCAAGGAGCAAACTACGATCCGATAAGCGGAAGCCTCAAATGGAAAAAACAACTCAAAGCAGGAGAGAGTCTGAACCTCAAAGTAAAATATTCGGTCAGGTATCCGAAAGACTATAAGCTCGATCTGAATTAGTTCTTTCCGCGCATATCGTTTGTAAGGTCGGGCTTTAATGAGGGGAACCGTCGTTTGGCGGTTCTCTTTTTTTGTTTGAGCAGTGAGTTGTGAGCTTTGAGAATCGTAAAACCGCTCATGGCTCACCGCTCACAGCCCAAAAAATTCTTCTTCCGAGATTTTAAGTTTTTTTAACGCGAGGATTTGCGAATTTGTCGGCGAGTTTGAACTTGCGGTCAAGGACGCGATTTATCGGAAGTTTGGTAGAAAGTTGAAAGTCAAAGGTTTAAGGAATTTTGTCCTGATTTTGGACATTTTAGACGGCGTTTGAGCGTTTTCAAACGGCGTCTGAGAGTTTTCAAACGGCGTTCAAAATTTTTCTAACGGCGTCTGAGAAATTTCAAACGGCGTCTGAATTTTCAAAAGTCCGATTTTGGCACTTTCGGACGCCTTTTCGGTGTTTTCGAACGCCGTTTCAGCCCAAAAACACGCAACTAAAAAAATGTTAAATTTGATGTTAAAATTCGTTAATGAGGGGGCGGTGAGCTATGAGCAAAGAGCGGTGAGCCGAGAGTTGCTTGAAAAATGCTCACAACTCATTGCTCACCGCTCAAAGCTCATCGCCCATTGCTCAAAGCGCATTGCTTATTCCCCAAACAGCTTTGAAAAAAATCCTTTCTTCTTTTTCGGCTCTTCTCTCTTGCCTTGCGATTCTTCCAAATTTTGTTTCGCTATCGCAATGTTTTGTAAAGTTTGTTGAGTTAAAGGATGCGATTCTCCCAAGACTTCTTCGAATATTTCCCAAGCTTTGAAATAAAATCCCAAAGCTTTGTCATAGTTTCCTAAATCATCGTAAACAATTCCTATGTTGCCGTAAGACATTGCGGTATTTGGGTGATTTTCTCCCAAGACTTCTTTTGTTATTTCCAAGTCTTTGAGATAATATTCCAATGCTTTGTCATAGTCTCCTAAATCATCGTAAACAAGTCCTATATTGTTGTAAGAGCCTGCGGTATCGGGGTGATTTTCTCCCAAAACGGCTTTTCTTATTTCCAAGGCTTTGTTATAATATTCCAAAGCTTTGTCGTAGTCTCCTAACTTATCGTAAACAACTCCTATATTGTTGTAAGAGTCTGCGGTATCAGGGTGATTTTCTCCCAAAACGGTTTTTGTTTCTTCCAAATCTTTGAAAATATTTTCCAAATCTTTGTTTTGATATTCCATGTCTTTATTATATTATTCTCCAAACAAACTTGACCAAAATCCTTTCTTCTTTGGTTTATTTATAAGTTGTTCTACATATTCTAAACTTTCTTTTGTCTGCAATAACATTTCGTTTTCTGGTTCGCAAACTTTAGTGAATATGTCTAAAGCTATATTGAAATTATCTTTAGCTTCAATATAATCTTCTTTGTTAATGTAACAATCTGCTAAATTGTAGTATAATTCTCCTGTCTTTTTGTGATAATGTCCAAAAGTATTTTCTATTATTTCCAAAGCTTTGTTTAAGTATTCCAATGCGGTATCGTCAGAACCAAGTTTGGCAAAACAAACAGCAATACTTTCGTAACATTCTGCCAAATTAGGGTGAGATTCTCCTAATAGTTCTTTGTACATTATTATTGCAAAACCTAAATGTTTTATTGCATCTGGAATTTCATCTGAGAAAAGGAATGAATCTCCTATTTTCAAGTTGCAATCAGCTTTACCGATACTATAATCTTTGGAAATCTTCTCCTCTATTTCTAAAGATTCTTGAAATAGTTCTAAAGCTTTATTGTGATCTCTCATTTTTTGATAAATAGATCCAATATTCCTTAATGAAATTGATACTTCTTTACTTATTTCTCCAAACTCTTCTTTTGAAATTTTTAATGACATGGTATGATATTCCAATGCCTTATTATAATTTTCTAAATCACCTAATACATTTGCTATGTTATTCATGCAGTTTGACAAAAGCTTATTATCAGGTTTTTCTCTACTGTTAATGATTTCAAAACTTTTTTGATAATAATTTAGAGCTTCGTTATCTTTGTGTAGGTCGTAGTATAGACTTCCTAAATTATCGTATGCAGTGCCTGTTATTTCATTCTTACCATATGTACTTTCGCATAATGAAATTAAACGTAAGTAAATATTTTCTGATTCTTCGTAATAAGCATATGTTCTTAAGAAATTAGAATATCCAAATAATAATCGGATATATTCTTTTGCTGTATAATCAACAAGTATTGCCGTTTTGTCGGCTTCTCGGTAAGCATTCAAAGCTTCGGACTTTCGTTTCGTTATGTCTTTTTCGGTGTTTGACAATACGGTTTCGGCTTTCAAAAGCAGTGCATCGATGTCCGCAAGAAGGTTTTTCCTCATTTGCTCACCTGTTTTCTTGTGTTCGATATATTCTTCACGCCTTTGAGCGACTCCCTGTGTAGCTTCGGAAAGAATGATGTCGGCTTTATTGACTTCTCCTTCGGCGAATGCTTCCATCGCTCTTTTGACTGCTTCGTTTATCTCTTGCCCTTGCAACTCTATGATGCGGCGTTCGATGTTCAAAATCTGCTTTCGATAATGTTCGAACTCTTCCTGCAATGCGTTTCTTTTGTTTAGTTTTTCCTGAATGCGGTTTTTGAGGTTTTCGTCTTCGGGTGCGGAGGCTTGTCTGAGGCGTAAATCTTCTATGTCTGCGTTCAAGTCTTTCAAGTCTTCACGCATGCGGATGAAGTCTTTGTTTTTGGCGAAGAAATCGATGTTGTCGGTCTTTGCGATAGGCTCTCCGCAGAATGTAATGAGGTTTCCGTCTGTCTCCACCTGCTCCGATTGACTGTTTTCGAACAATTGCAACTGCATGACAAAGTGCAGATTAAGCCCGTCTTCGTTTTTGTATCTCGCAAAGAAGTGTCCCATTTCGTCAAACAGCCTTTGCTTAAAATCAGTCAATGTTTTGTCTTCCGTTTCTCCTTGCTCCAAGTCCCTGCAATAAACATGCGGCTTCGGCGAACCTTTTTCGCGATGTTCGTTTCTTGCCAATTCGAACTCTTCGACGGTGAATTGACCTGCCTTTGTGCGGAATAAAGCAAGGAAAAGGTCGCTTTGCTTTATGTACTCGTTGTATTCGTCTTGTTTTCTCTTGTCGTTGTATGCCGCATCGAAGTCTTCCCATTGGAAAAGCTTGATTCGGATTCCTCTCTTCTCGTATATGTTATCCAACTTGCGGATTAAATCACTGAATGCCAAGCGGTCGTGTTTCAATTCTTCGCTCGACGCCAAAAATACTTTGATTTCTTTCATTGTCTTTTGTTTTTGATTATTAGAAAATTCGTTTCTATTCTTTTATGCAAAGATACATTTTTCTGCGATAATCTATCATCGATTCTTTGTTTTATTTCGGAAAATTCTTTCTTGATTTCGGAAAAATAATTCTTGATTTCGGCGTAGCGAATCTTTGTTTCGGAAAATTGTTTCTTTGTTTTATTTTTCTCGGCTCTCAAATGCGAAATCGCTTGCGGGAAATGACAAAAATCAGCTCAAAAATCCCTCTTCGGAAGTCTGCTTGCGGAGTTTGAAATCAAAATCTTCGTTTTTCCGAATGATTATTTCGCAAAATTTATTGCCAAGTTCAAATAAAAGAAGTAATTTTGCAGTCTGAAAAGTGTGCGAATGCTTTTCGGCAGATTAAACGAATAATAATTAAACACTTCTAATAATGAGACCAAATTTTGCAAACATCGACTTCAAGTCTTTTGCACCTGCAACGGATTTTGGAGCGTGGGAAAAAGAAGTTGGTAACGCCAAGTCATGGCTTACAACTGAACAAATCCCTGTAAAGCCTGTTTACGGCAAAGCAGACCTTGAAGGCATGGAACACCTTAACTATGCGGCAGGTATTGCACCTAACTTGCGTGGACCTTATTCTACAATGTACGTTATGAGACCTTGGACAGTACGTCAGTACGCCGGTTTCTCGACTGCAGAAGAGTCAAATGCGTTTTATCGTCGTAACATAGCGGCAGGACAAAAAGGATTGTCATGTGCTTTTGACCTTGCAACACATAGAGGATACGATGCAGACCATGAAAGAGTTGTCGGAGACGTTGGAAAAGCCGGCGTAAGCATTTGCTCTATCGAAGACATGAAAATCTTGTTCGATCAAATTCCTTTGGACAAAATGTCTGTTTCAATGACGATGAACGGAGCAGTTTTGCCCATCTTGTCATTCTATATCATAGCAGCAGAGGAACAAGGTGTGTCTATGGATAAACTTTCTGGTACTATCCAAAACGATATCTTGAAAGAGTTCATGGTAAGAAACACTTACATTTATCCTCCTAAACCTTCAATGAAGATAATCGCAGATATATTCGAATTCACTTCAAAGAACATGCCTAAATTCAACTCAATCTCTATCTCAGGTTACCACATGCAAGAAGCAGGTGCAACATGTGATATAGAAATGGCTTACACTTTGGCAGACGGTCTTGAATATATCAGAGCAGGTATAAATGCAGGAATGAGCGTTGACCAATTCGCTCCACGTTTGTCTTTCTTCTGGGCAATAGGTATGAATCACTTCATGGAGATTGCAAAGATGAGAGCAGCGAGAATGTTGTGGGCTAAGTTGATTAAGCAATTCAACCCTCAAAATCCTAAATCTCTTGCATTGCGTACTCACAGCCAAACATCAGGTTGGTCATTGACAGAGCAAGATCCTTTCAACAACGTTGGAAGAACTTGTATCGAAGCAATGGGAGCTGCATTGGGTCATACTCAATCGCTTCACACAAACGCATTGGACGAAGCTATCGCATTGCCTACAGACTTCTCTGCTCGTATTGCAAGAAATACTCAAATCTATCTTCAAGAAGAAACAAACATTTGCAGAAGCGTAGACCCTTGGGCAGGAAGTTACTATGTTGAAAGCTTGACTCACGAGATCGCTCACAGAGCTTGGGGACATATTCAAGAGGTTGAAAAACTTGGTGGTATGGCTGCGGCAATCGAAAGCGGTATTCCTAAGATGAGAATCGAAGAAGCATCTGCAAGAAAGCAAGCAAGAATCGATTCAGGAAAGGATACAATCTTGGGTGTCAACAAGTACAGATTGGCAAACGAAGACACAATCGATACATTGGAAATAGACAACACAGCGGTTAGAGAACAACAAATCAAGCGTCTTGCAGAGCTTAGAGCAAACAGAAACGAAGCAGATGTACAATCAGCATTGGAAGCATTGTCTAACGTTGCTGCATCAGGCAAAGGTAATTTGTTGGAATACGCTGTTGATTGTGCAAGAAAGAGAGCTTCATTGGGTGAAATCTCTTACGCATTGGAAAAACATTTTGGTAGATATAAAGCAAAAATAAACTTGATTTCAGGCGTGTACAGTGCAGATGCTAAAGATAATGCAAGCTTTAAGAAAGCACAAGAGTTGTGTGAAGAGTTTGCAAAGATAGAAGGAAGACAACCTCGTATAATGATCGCAAAAATGGGTCAAGATGGTCACGATAGAGGTGCAAAGGTAGTTGCAACAGGTTATGCAGACCTTGGATTCGATGTTGATATGGGTCCATTGTTCCAAACACCGGCAGAAAGTGCTAAGCAAGCTGTAGAAAACGATGTTCACATTGTCGGAGTATCTTCTTTGGCTGCAGGACACAAAACGTTAGTGCCTCAAATCATTGAAGAGTTGAAGAAATTGGGAAGAGAAGATATAATGGTTGTTGTTGGTGGTGTTATTCCTCCACAAGATTACGACTTCTTATATCAAGCAGGTGCTGCTGCAATCTTCGGACCTGGTTCAATCATCTCTGAAAGTGCAACTAAGATGCTTGAATTGCTTTTGGAAGCAAGAAAGTAAAAATAGTCTGAATACAGAATAACCAAAACCGACTTGGAAATCGTTTCACCAAGTCGGTTTTTTTGTTGCTTCATATCTTCGATACCCTACAATCAAACAACGATTACTCAGCCGATGTCTTTGTTTGAAACTCTCGCAATAGGGGCTGGGTTTTATTGAATCTTTATCTCAGAAAAATAAAACAAAGAATCAAGGCGACGAAATCAAGAAAGGATTTTCTCTTTTCAAGATTCGTCGCCTTGATTTTGATATATAAATCGATTGATTATTCTTCGGCTTTTGTTGCTTCTTCGATTGCTTGAACTTGTTCGTTGTTTTCGGTGGTCAAGGTTTCTTTATTTTGAGTTACTTTCTTTTTTGCTCTGTTTCCACCTTTGAAAAAGAATTGTAAAAAGATACTTATGCGAGGGTATTTTTCGATTAGAAGAATCATTATCGAACATAACAGAATCGAGAAGAAGACAACGGAGAATGTGATGTATTTTATGGCTTCTCCTCCTGCAATTCCGAGTTGCTCAGGCACCGATGCAAGCACGGCGGCAGCCAATCCCTTCGGTATCATCGTTGCAATAACGCTCTTGTCGAAAGAATTGGATGAGCCGGGAGAGAAGAAAGCTGCGATGAATACCCTTACAACTATCAAAACCAAAGTGATGATTGCCCCGATCATTATACATTTCGCATCGGAAAAAGGAATGCTCAAACCGATATAGACAAAGAAAAACGTTTTTAAGACAAAGCCGATTTCGCTTATGAAAGCATTTTCGTTGTCGTTCAGTTTAAGATTTCTGTTTTTTTGATACTTTTCGATGAATTTGAAGTTGAAATACTCCATGTTTGCAATCGTGATGCCGAAAGCAAGAGACGCAATCGCACCACTATAACCCAATACTTCCGCAAGCCCATATATGATAAACAAATAAGCAGGGGTGAGGAACATTGAGTTACGCAGCTGACGTATCTTTTGCAAAAGGCTCGACCAAACAATGGCTCCTATGAATCCAAGCAAAGTTGCCAAGACGAAAGACGAAACCACATTTCCCACAACCTTACCGACATTCAAACCATTTCCCATAAGTTGAGCATTGATGAAAGCAAAGGCAAACACAATACAAAGGACGTCGGTTATGGCTGACTCAAGAATCAGAGAGGTCTTTGTTTCCTTTGATACTTTCAAATGTTGAGCCAAAGGAATGACTACTGCGGAAGAAGTACCTGCAAGAATGCAGCCGAGAGTAAGGCTGTTAAGTAGGTCATGTCCGAAAAAATACGCAATGCCTGCAACAACCAAAGCAGAAATGACAAAACTGCTTGCCGTCAGATTCACGGTCGAACGCCATGAATTTTTCAAATCGCTCAAGCTTATGCCCGTTCCACCTTCAAAAAGAATGACCACGAGGGTTATGGAGGTGAATACGCTACCCACACTGCCGAAATCTTCAGGCGTAACCAAACCCAAAACAGGTCCGATCAAGACTCCGATTACCAATAAGAGTAAAACATCGGGGATTTTCTTTTTGCTGAATATCATTGAAAAGAGGTGTGCCGAAAAAACAAGTATTCCCAAGAAAATAAGCACGCTTCCCATATCTGTATCTTTTTTTGTTAGTACTTAAACTCGCAATTGAAAGTTTTTATCAAATCATTGATCACACTCGACTTCTTTTTGAAATATTCGAGAGTGTCTTCAGGGGTATAAATCTTAACCTGCTGTTTTTGTGCTTTGCATCGTATTTGCAGAAAATAGTCATCCATACCCGTCTGCTCTTTAACAAACGTTCTAATTTTTTGTTTATTACATTCCAATTCCTGTTCCGATATAGAGTTTGTAACTTCCAAGACGATGAATTCATCATTCAATTGAATGCATTCGGCTTTCTTGATTGCGAAAGAAAGATTCGGATAATCATTCTCACACTCCTCAGACAACTTGTTAAGTGTAGCCTTGAACAGATTGAAGTCATCTATTTTTTTCTGTTCGATGCGTTCATCGTTTTTTTGGGAAAAAGTCCTCGTTGCGTCAATCGACTTGTTTATGGCAAAAGGACTGACTATTTTTATGTTGATATCGGGTTTCTGAGGTTTGGATTCCTTCTTGTCTTCCTTGATTTCGAGCGACTCTTCTAAAGAATCATTTTTTTTTTAGCCTCAGCCGTTGCGGCGTCGGAGGGAATTGTTTGAATGGGTTGAGTATTCGGAATTCCTTGATAAGTTTGCGTAGGATTGTTCTGCACCACAGGTCTATTGACTTGGGCTTGCGGTTGCAGTTTACTCATTATATATGCCATCTTCATAAGTCCCAACTCGACGCAAAGCCGTTTGTTGAAACTCTCTTTATATTCCAAAGCACAACTATTTGAAAATTCCAACGCTCTGAGCAAGAACAATTGAGGTGATTTCATGGCTTGGGCAACATATTTTTGAGCCACAGCACCGCTTACTTCCAACAAAGAAGCCGAAGACGGATTCTTGCACACCAAAAGGTTGCGGAAATGATTTGCCAAGCCGCTTATGAAATGACTTCCTTCGAATCCTTTCTTCAAAATGAGGTCAAACAACAACAGACAAGAAGTTACATCACCCGCCAACAACATATCTGTCAATTGAAAGTAATAATCATAATCCAAAATATTGAGATTGTCGATTATGTTCTTGTAGCTGAGATTGCCTTGTGTGAAAGACACCAATTGATCGAACATGCTCAACGCATCACGCAAGCCACCGTCGGCTTTTTGTGCGATTATGTGCAAAGCTTCTTTCTCATAAGCCACACCTTCCTTTTGAGCTATGTACTCCAAATGGTTGGCTATGTCGTCGTTGCTTATTCTGTGAAAATCGAATATCTGACAACGCGACAATATTGTAGGCATTATCTTGTGCTTTTCGGTAGTGGCAAGAATGAACTTTGCATAAGCAGGTGGTTCTTCCAACGTTTTGAGAAATGCATTGAAGGCTGCTTGCGACAACATGTGAACCTCGTCGATTATATACACCTTATACTTGCCGTTTTGCGGCGGAATGCGTACTTGTTCGATGAGAGAGCGAATATCTTCCACCGAATTGTTCGAAGCGGCATCAAGTTCCACAATATTGAAAGAAGCATTTGAATTGAACGAACGGCAACTTTCACATTCGTTGCAAGCCTCTGTTTCGTTTGTAACATTGGTACAGTTTATCGTCTTTGCCAAAATTCTTGCACAAGTGGTCTTTCCCACACCCCGAGGACCACAGAAAAGAAATGCCTGAGCGAGTTGATTGTTCCTCAACGCATTCTGCAAAGTCGAAGTAATATGGCTCTGTCCCACAACCGAATGAAAATCACTCGGACGATACTTTCGGGCTGATACAACGAAATTCTCCATAATCTCTTTCTTCGTTTTATTTTTCTGAATCTTTGTTTCGTCGAATTGTTTCTTTGTTTCGTTTTCTCGAAATCAAGATTCACGACTGCAAAGTTAAGAAATAATATCAAGCCGACCAAGAAACGAAACGTATTTTCTTTCATCTCATTCAGATAAATCGAAAACGTGATGAGTCTGAAATCCTGCGAGAATGCTCCCGATTGCCAATCCGAAGTTTACGATTCAAAATAAAACATTGAAATATCAAGCCATGTTTTTGCGTTACGAATATCCGACATCGCACAAGCAAATAATCGATGTGTCATTCGGCAAAAAATAATATGTCGATGTTGATGGATTTGCAATGAATGCAGACTCTATTATTGTGAAACAAAAAAAACTGACGGGCAAAGTTTGCAGAAACATGAATATTCATCACTTTGACGAAATTTCATGCAGAAAACATTCTTCAATAAAAGGCATTAGGAAAAATAAAACAGTAATATAGAAATCGGATACATTATGAAAGAATTACCGGAAACAGACATCAATCGTTTCATAGAAGCACAAAACACACCATATCTCAGCAGCTACCGACAAGCATTGGAAGAAGTGAAAAACGGAAGGAAAAAGAATCATTGGATTTGGTTCATATTTCCATGCTTTCGTTGTTTCGCTCACAGCCATCGTTCACACTACTACGGAATACGAGACT
Source organism: Candidatus Onthomorpha sp. (assembly GCA_045577535.1). Taxonomy (GTDB): domain Bacteria; phylum Bacteroidota; class Bacteroidia; order Bacteroidales; family P3; genus Onthomorpha. The sequence continues at coordinate 18,975 of JAZNIO010000001.1, forward strand.
TGAATGAAGCAATGGAATATCTCAATCACCCCATTCTTGGCAACAGACTCAGGGAAATAACAACGGCATTGTTGAAGCACGAAGACAAGACGGCGATGGAAATATTCGGACCTATTGATATTCATAAAGTCCGTTCCTCAATGACAATGTTCGATGCCATTTCTCCAAATGACATATTCAAAGAAGTCATCGACCGATTCTTTCAAGGAAAGCATTGCGAAAAAACACAGAAGGTGCTCCTGAAAAGATAGATCGATTATCCGAACTTTTGCATGAAAAACGGCTTGATGAAATCTGTTTTCTTGAAATAGGTATTTATATTTATTGGTTGCGATTTCATTGGAAATATCTTTTTCAAAAATCGATTTTTCAGGAGTTTAAGGCTCTGAGAATCGCGAAAATGAAGCCAAACTCATCTTTCGACCAAATTTCGCCGAAATTTCGGTTTTAACGTAATTTGCATTTAATCAAGCAATTGCAAAAATCGTGTCCAAAATTTGGACAATTAAAGTTGGTTTTGAACGAAAAATCTTGAAACGAAAGCACGTTTTGTCGATATAAAAGCACGTTTTATACCCTACAAAAGCTTGTTTTCGGGGGTACAAAACGTGCTTTCGTTTTAACAAAACGAGCTTTTGTTTCGGTAAACTCATTTTTTGTTGCAAAAATTCTTGAAAACGATTATTTTTTAACGAATTTTAGGAATATTTTTTCACCATTCTGAAAACACGAAACTTTGATTCGGAATAATCTTTATTTCCCATTTTTAACGTAAAGCAAAAACATGGGTTTTCATACGAAGAATATCAAGTCGCAATCAACAACCATAATAGACAATTGAGACGATTATCAAAGATGTTGCCTGCCGGTTGCAAATTGACATCATACACCTCTCGCCACAGTTGGGCTACCGCTGCGAGAAATCATAATGTTCCCATTTCTGTCATCAGTGCTGGTATGGGACATACCTCGGAACAGACAACGCAGATTTATCTAACAATGTTGGAAAACTCGGTGATAGATGATGCCAATCAAGGACTTATTAGGTCATTACTGGAGTAGTTTCACAAAAGAACTATAAGTAATTTGCAAGTCTTTGATTTAAAATATTATGCAAAAATGTTTACTGATATTTTTATCACATTTTTAATCACAGCCTGCTGATTTATAAAAATTTACAAACAATAAATATTGGGGTTGTTTATCCAAATAAAATTATCTATTTATCATAATTTATTCGACACTATCATTTAATTTCATGGAGAAGAAAAAATAAGAGTCCATTTCTGCCATCCATTGAACAATTTTTAGTATTTTTGCAAATGGGTCATAGTTCTTTTGTGGAACTATTCCTAAAAATAAACTCTATTTACTATGAACAAGATAGCGGTAGAGAGCGATGATCGCAAAGAAAAAGGTTCGCTTGTCAATGTGACAAACGACCGCGAAGCGTACCCAAAACGCTGGGTTGCGGCTCTTGTTCATACGAATTGTGAAAAGAAAGTTGCGACAAAACTATGGAAGCTTGGAATAGAAAATTATGTAGCGATCCAAACGGAAGAACACCAATGGAGTGACTGCAAGAAAAAGATAGATAGGATTGTAATCCCTATGGTTGTTTTTGTTCGTCTCGCTAAAGAGGAAGAAGACGAATTTCGTCGATTG
>JAZNIO010000002.1:0-85688 GCA_045577535.1 Candidatus Onthomorpha sp.
GTATTTTGCGGGTTTTAATCACTGATTTACTAATAGGAAATAACACTTAGAAAACTGCTTTCATTGTTTTCTTTTGCTGTCATCCTAAAAATATTTATTTTTTTATTGTGATTGTATTTAGGAATCGAATTTTTATTCATATATTTGCAGAGTTGAAATATTTCAAACTATATGAATACAAATTCTATTCAAATACTCGGAAAGAATAATTTGAGCCTGTAAGGCTGTTTGCTTTGTATCCCCTTGTGCAAACAGCCGAAACAATAAATCCAAACAAGGATTGCAGATAATAATTTTTTAACTAAACAGGTGATAATAATGAAAAAGAAAATTTTTACACGGTTTTATATGCTTGCAATGTTGATACTATTTGCCACTTCTTCGTTGCAGGCTCAAAATTGGGTGAATAACCAAAGTACAATGATGCATACAGGATTGAAAACCAATTTATATGCACAAAAAGTAAAACCTTATAGCGATCAATATTTGGTAGGTATAAGTAAACATCTGGATTCTGTTAAATATTGTTTTTCTTTATGGGAAAATAATAATTACTCTGTTTATGAATCCTTTATAGATACAACAGGAATATCTATTAACGATTTTACAATTTTGGGAGATAGTATATATTTTTGTGGTAATATTGAAACAGCTCCAAATACATGGCATGGGATATTAGGTAGATTTAATATCAATGATTTCTTGAATGACGGAAACTTCAATTACAGTTTTGTCTATATTCCGGGTGTCATAGATTTAACACGTTTGGTCGCCTATTATAGCGGAACCGGTAATATTTCTCTAATGGCAATAGGACACAATACACTTAATGGTACTGCTCCTGGAAGAGTTGTTCATTTGAACTACAATATAAATGCAACAAATCCATCTTGTCAAGTATTCGGTTGTCCTTTTATTTCCAATACAGAAAAAGAAATTATGCATGATATTTGTTTTTTGGATAATGAAATAGTAACTTTAAGTCATATTTATCCAACGAATAAATATATTGTTAGAGCTTATTCCAACACTTCAACGTTTTCAAACATTAGAAAAGTTGTTTATTCTTTCCCTAATTATCAATTCAATGTTTCTTCTGATGTTTATGAATTTCCTCTTCGTTTAACCGGAATATCAGAGTTGAAAATGGCTGCATGTGTTTCTGTAATAAACGGATCAAGATATTTTACGATGGTGAATATTTTGAAAAGAGCATCTTATTATGTTTTATCCACGCAATTAGTATCTCATTACGATAAATCAAACAAACCATTGGAAATGGAATATTCCTCAGAATGTAATAAATTGTTGCTTTTGAATGACAGCTATCATGTAGGTAAAGGCATGGTTCAAACCATTACGCATCTTAATCCTGATTCAATAGCTGATTATTATTCTGTCAAAGATTTCTTTGCCAAACCTAATGAACTTAATCATCTAAGTATTCTCCCAAATAAAAAATATGCTGTTGCAGGTGTTACACCATTAGTTTCACCTTTTACACCTCAAATGGTTTCTGTAAGAAATATTATGTCAGAACCAACTTCTTGTGTTAATAACACAAAAGTCATGATTAATTTTGTTAATATGCCAAATGGAGCTATTGATAGTACGGCAGGTGTTTTATCCTCATTTATACTTGGTTGGAATAATGGTACAGCCACGAATAGTGGAGAGGTAATAAATGTATATTGTTATGAGTAATATTAAAACAAATAAAAACATGAAAAACGTATTGGTTAAATTATTTATTGTAGGGTTAATCGTTGTATCAATAAAAATAAATGCACAAGTTGATTCGGCATATATATCATATGCACATATAAATCAATATATTTATCCACACCTAATGGATACAAGTTATTCAAGTGTGGCAACACTTCATTGTGCAGAAAACACACCTTCTGCCTATGGAATGTTCGTTTCAGATGAAATCGGCACTTGGTCCGGTCTTGCTCAACGTTATGAGGTAAGAGATGATAGCATAAAAATAATTGGAGCAGCTTTGATGCTTTTTCGTCCGGCAAACTATTTCCCGGGAGAAGTTCATCAGATAGTAATCAGTATATGGGATAGCACAATGAGTAATGAAATATATTCTCAGACATTTATTGATGGAAGTTGCTGGGATAGTATTCAAACACCACCGAATTCTTCACTTCCTTTTATCGAATTTCTATTTGATGATACAATAACCCTATATGAAGATTATCACATAGCAGTGAATTATGATAAAAATTGCTTACAAGTTGGTATCTCTGAACCGGCGTTTATGACACTTAGCGATTATGTTTGTGATCATCCATATCACGGCTGTTGTACACCTTATGGCATCAGCACAAAATACAAACCATACGTCAAATTTGGTTGTAATAATAGAGATTGGCGACATGTTGATAGTGTTTATAATTGGGTGGCGTATCAGCATAGTTATCATTATGTGGCAAGATATCAACATATGCAAGAAGATATTAGTGATCCGAATCATTATTTAAATAATCCTGGTTCTGATATGTACGATCCAAATGTGGTTCTATGTGATACAGTCGTATATAGGGCTTTTGGGTTATTGCCTATAAGAGCTTTGGAAAACACAACAACAGGTGATGATTCAACCGGAACAGGTAGTGGCTCAACAGGCACAGGTGATGATACGACTTCAACGGGCGGTGGCTCGCAAGATAGTTATATAGCAACGGTGTTGGCAGATAAGGACATAGAACTTTATCCTAACCCTGCCGATGAAGTTTTGAATATACGTTCCGACTATAACATAACGGAGATAGAGGTTATCGACGCTATGAATCGTTTGATCGAGCATTGGGAACTTAATTCGAGAGAGTTGACTCTTGATGTCGCAAGCTACAAATCGGGAACATATTTCATCATAATCCGAACCGACAAAGGCTCATTAACGAAGAAATTCATCGTAAGATAGAACCAAAACAAGTATAACAAGAAAAGGAAATGCAAATCGCATTTCCTTTTTTCTTGTTCAAAAGTTCGCTAAAATAACTCTTTGTTTTATTTTCTTGAAATCAAGTTTCGTTCGAACGAAATCAAGAAACAATTTTCTAAAACAAAGAGTTATTTTGGAGTTTCTAAAATTCATGAAATGAGATTCTGTTTTACTCTTTACGGTTATGCTGAATAATAAGTTGAAAAAACGAAGAACGAATATTCATTCTTTATGCCGTTTATATACAATAAATCACTGTTTTTGTTGTTTTAAGTATGTTAAAGATTGGATATGAGATACAGACTGTTATTTATTTTTTTGTTTGTTTTCGCTTGCGGACTTAAAGCACAAACGTTTTATCCGGAAAACTCTGTTCTTTCTTCGGGCAATTGGTATGCGGTAAGTATTCCGAGTTCAGGCGTTTACAAACTTACGCGTGCGGATTTTGTTGCTTTGGGAGTGCCTGAAGAGGAAATAAATTTTGATAATCTTTCAATATTCGGGCGAGGCGGAGAAGCCATATCTGAAGTGAATGCCGAGTATGAGCATTCTGATTTGAGGGAAAAGGCGATTTTTGTCAATAGTGGAAGCAATCCGTATGTCCTTTTCCATGCCAATGGAACTATGTCCGTGGATTTTGATTCCCAAAACAAGAATTTTGACTTTGAAATCCATCCTTATTCCGATGTTTCCACGTATTTCATCACTTTTAACCCTGAAATAGGAGAACAAAAAAGGATTGAAGCCCGTCAAAACATAAATCCGGAGCATGTAATAGAGAAAACGACCGAACAAGAATTGTTTATACATAAACGAGAGTTGGTGAACTTCCTTGGATCCGGCAGAAGGTGGGCAGGAGAAGCCTTTTCAACTTTGTCAACCGAAGTATCTTTGCCGATGTATCTTCAAAACGTCAAAACGGATGAGCCGGTCAATTTGCAAATATCTTTGTTCAATCAAAGTGAAACACAGTCTCGTTTCGACCTTACGCTCAACAATTCTTCCGTAGCTTCGATTTCAGCACCCAAAACACCGGTTGATTATGCCGTATCCAATGTTGTGCAAGATTTTTCTTTGAATGTAAGCGGCGAAAACAATAATTTGAAAATAACATTCGAAGGTCAGGGGACGGCAAAAGGCAGACTTGATTACATCAAAGCACAATATGTAAAAACCTTGCGTTACAATAATTCATTCTTACAGTTTTACACCACTTACGCAACTAAGATTGACACAGCTGTTTCTTACGGATTGTCGAACGTAAAGACGAATGCCGTTAATGTTTGGGAAATTGACGGAGAAAAAGTTAAAGCAATAGAGGATTATGTCAAAGAAGGGGAGTCTTTGAACTTTGTTGTGGAAGGTGGAAAATTCAGAAAGATAATCGTTTTCAGCGGAAGTAATTTCCCAACTCCTATTTTGAAAGGAAAAATCGAGAAACAGAATCTTCATGCATGGAATGCGACGGATTTTGTCATAGTTACAGCACCCGTATTTTTGGAACAAGCAGAAGAACTGGCGGAATTGCACAGACAACATGATGGAATAGAAGTCAGAGTTGCGACAACGCAACAGGTTTATAATGAATTCTCATCCGGAACAAAAGATCTGTTGGCAATAAGAGAGCTTATGAGAATGCTATACAATAAATACGAGTCCGAAGGCAAAGGTCCAAGAAATCTTTTGCTGTTTGGAGATGGTACTTTTGATAATAAGAATATATTGAAATATAACAACAATTTTATTCCAACTTACCAATCGGAAAGTTCTTTCATAGATGCGGGTTCGTCTTATGTGACAGATGATGTTTTAACCTACTTATCACCTTACTCAAAGTCGAGAATTGCAGACACGATGATGATTGGAGTCGGACGATTCACCGTAAACACGGTAGAGGAAGCAGAAAATATGGTTGATAAGTGCAGACGTTATATGATGAAAGAAGATTTGAGAAATGGTCAATGGGGAGATTGGAGAAATGTCGTTACGTTGACAGCGGATGATGCGGACACTTGGGGAGAGAGATATTTCATCGATAACGCTGAAAACATTTATTACGAAATTAAAGAAACGAATCCGAATCTCAATGTCGAAAAGATATATTCAGATGCTTACAAACAATATTCTTCTTCTTCGGGAGCAACTTATCCGGATGCGTCAAAGGCGATTAATCAGCGAATGAAGAAAGGTTCCTTGCTGCTTAATTATGTGGGACACGGCTCTGATGATCACCTTTCAAGCGAAAGATTGATTACGATTACCGATATAACGGGTTGGGATAATAAAAACGCTCTGCCGATAGTCATTACATCCACATGTGAGTTTACTCGATTTGACAGAGCAGACAAACAATCTGCAGGGGAATTCGTTTTGTCATCCGTCAATGGAGGAGGAATAGCTTTGATTTCAGCATCCAGAAAAATACCTTCAAGAAATGAAATCAATAGAAGTCTTCACCGTTATGCTGTTGTCAAAGAAAATGGCAGAGGATTGACTTTTGGGGAAATCTTTATGAGAGCAAAAAATGCTACATCTTTGGTGGTGGAAGAGAGAAGCTTCGGACTGTTTGGTGATCCTGCATTGAGAATAGATTTGCCAAGGTATGAGGTGAAAACAACAAAAATAAACGGGAAGCCGATAAATGACTTATTGATAGAGGATACTATAAGAGCATTATCAACCATGAGTGTAGAAGGTGAGATTGTTGATGAGAATGGAGCGAAGTTAGATGATTTCAATGGAAAAGTAAGGATTACCTTATTGGATAAAATAAGTAATTATCGTACTTTGGACAATGAAGGACTGAATACAGACATAGAGTTTGAACAACAAAAAAATATACTGCATAAAGGAATAGCTATCGTTGAAAACGGCTCATTTACATATACGTTTACCTTACCTAAGGATATTGCATACAATTATGGCAAGGGTAAGATCAGTTATTATGCTCAGTCAGACAGCATAGATGCTGCCGGAAACTTTACGGAATTTATTGTAGGTGGAATCGATACGACTGTAAACGTGATTGAAACAAGACCAAACATAAGTTTGTTTATGAATGATACGAATTTTCGAAATGGAGGTTTGACAGATGAAAATCCGTATTTGTTCGCAATTGTTTCAGACTCGATAGCAATCAACACAGTCGGCACAGGACTGGGGCATGATATTGTTGCAAGGTTGGATAATGCAGCGAACACATTTATATTAAATGATTATTTTGAAGTTGATTCCGAGAATCCAAAAGCCGGAACAATACGCTACCCATTTAATGATTTGACAGAGGGAGAGCATACTTTAAGTCTCAAGGTTTGGAATATCTTTAATTTTTCGTCAGAGAAAGAAATAAAGTTCGTTGTTAAGTCTTCGAAAAGAGGAAAAGAGTTTTGTTTGAAAAACTACCCGAATCCGTTCTCATCTTCTACGACTATAGTTTTAGAACACAATCAATCCGATGCGATATTGTTTGCAGAGCTTATGATATTCAATCAAAACGGAAAAATGATTCTTAAACAAGATGTTACTCCTTTCATAGGAACATATACCATTGGCCCTATACAATGGGATGGAACAACGGATGGAGGTGAAAAACTACAGAATGGACTTTATTTTGCAAGAATGCGTTTACGTACATCTTCAGATGAGTTTATGTCGGAAACAATAAAAATGTCTGTTTTTAACAATCATAAATAATAAAAACAAGTATATTGACGTTTAGTTTAGCGTACAAATAAAAATAACAAAGAATTAATGAGAAAAGCAGTAATTTTATTCCTTTTAATATGTTTCTCTGTGTCTGGTTTCGCACAATTGAGTAATCCGGATGCAGATGTGGATTGGTTAAGTGGTAAAGTGGAAGATGGAAATCGTATAATATCCACTGGAGTTCCTTTATTGCTTATTGCACCTGACTCAAGGGCCGGTGCGTTGGGCGATTTGGGAGCGGCAAGTACCCCGGATGCCAATTCCATTCATTGGAACGCTTCGAAGTTGTCTTTTATGGAGAAAAACGCAGGCTTAACTTTTACTTATTCTCCTTGGTTGAAAGAAATCGTTTCTGATATAAAATTGATGTATTTAAGTGGCTATTTTCGTATTGATGAAAGAAGTACGGTGGGAGCGTCGTTGACTTATTTCTCATTGGGAAGCATTGATTTCTTTAGCGAAGAGGGTGTGTCAACCGGAACGTATAAACCGAATGAGTTTGCGTTTGACGTGGCTTATTCAATGAAGTTGTCCGAGAATTTGGCGATGTCGTTGACCGGACGTTATATTCGCTCTGATTTAACTCAGGGTCAAAATGTCGGAACTACTGCAACACATGCCGCAAATGCTACCGCAGCCGATTTAGGTCTGTATTATCAGAATACTTTTGGCGACGAATTGCCGTCAGAATATGCTTTCGGTTTACAGATCTCAAATTTGGGTACAAAGATTTCTTATTCCGATAACATGGAAAGTTCATTCCTTCCGGCAAATCTCAGATTGGGAGGACGCTATACAATGAATTTTGATCAATTTAACAGTTTGTCGTTGATGGCTGACATAAACAAATTATTGGTTCCTACACCACCTGTTTACGATTCAGAAGGCAATATTTTTGCAGGCATGGATCCGAATGTCGGAATCTTGCAAGGTGCAATTCAATCTTTCTATGATGCTCCAAATGGCTTTAAGGAGGAATTGCAAGAGCTTACTTTGTCTGTCGGACTTGAATATTGGTATAACAAGTTGTTGGCAGTGCGTGCCGGTTACTTTTATGAAGCACCGAATAAGGGAGCAAGACAATATCTGACTCTCGGTGCAGGATTACGATACAATGTTATGGGGTTGGATATTAGCTATTTGATTTCGACTGCCGCACTAAACAATAATCCATTGAAAAATACATTGAGAGTTTCTTTGTCTTTCGATTTGTAAATCCTGCAAACCATGAAATTTAAGGTTGGTATAGGCTATGATGTTCATCGTTTGGCAGATGGAGACGGGCTTGTCTTAGGGGGAATTAAGGTTCCGTCTGAATTGAGTAGCGTAGGGCATTCCGATGCCGATTGTTTGATACACGCAATCATTGATGCAATGTTTGGAGCTGCAAATTTGAGAGACATAGGTTTTAATTATCCCGATTCGGATCAAAGATTCAAGGGAATGGATTCAAAGATCCTGCTGGCGGATTCCCATAAGAAAATCACAGAACAAGGATATAAAATTGAGAATATCGATTCTACAATTTGTTTGCAAACACCTAAAATTGGCAAATACATAGAGCAAATGCAGGAATGCCTTTCAAAAATTCTCAAATTAGATAAGGAAGATTTAACTATTAAAGCAACAACAACAGAACGTTTAGGCTTTGTCGGGGATAGCAGTGGTATTGCCGCCTATGCAGTTTGCCTTCTTTCCAAAGACTGATAAAGCATATTGTTTTTTGGTTTCATTATTGCGGATCGATATCTGTGATGATTCGGAATTGTTTGCTTGTATGTGAAGCGAGAATTTCTTCATTTAATCGCAGAATTTCTTCTTTGGCTTTTTCGTATGACGCCGTTCTTTCCAATTTCAGGATAATATTTTTGATGTATAAATTTCGAATTTTGCTGATCGGAGGATATTCAGGTCCCAAGATACGACCACCGAATATTGCCTTTATTTTTTCAGTATAAAGACTTGCAAAATCGTCTAATTCTTTTGAGTTTTTACTTTGCAGACTGATTCTTACCAATCTATAAAACGGTGGATAATGAAACAACTTTCGTTCGACTATTTGATTGTTATACATCGCTCTATAGTCATTGTTGTAAACATCTTTGAAGACTTGATGATGTGGATTATGACTTTGGATTATGACTTTGCCACCTTTGTCATTTCTTCCCGAACGTCCGGCAATTTGCACCAAAAGAGAGAAACTCCGTTCATAAGATCTGAAATCAGGGAAGTTTAACATATTATCAATATCAATTACTCCAACCAGTCCGACATTGCTAAAGTCGAATCCTTTGCTGACAATCTGTGTGCCACATAAAATATCTGTTTTCCCACTCTCGAAATCATCAATGATTTTCCTATATGAATTTTTATTTCTTGTAGTATCCAAATCCATTCTTACGACATTGGCATGAGGAAAGTATTTTTTGATTTCTTCTTCTATCTTTTCGCTGCCATTGCCAAACATTCTGAGTGAATGACTATGACATTCAGGACATTCATTTGGTATTGGCATGTTGTTTCCGCAATAATGGCAATTCAGAATCGAAGTTTGTTTGTGCACGGTTAAAGAAACATCACAATTAGGGCACTTTGCCGTCCAACCGCATACTTCACAGCGGATAGAAGATGCAAATCCCCTTAAATTCTTAAAAAGAATAACTTGCCTTTTTTCATTCAAAGCTTTGTCTATTTCCGTAAGTAATGGTTCCGAAAAGATGGAATACATTTTGTTTTGCTTATAACATTCTTTCAGATTTACCAACTGAATCTCCGGTAACTTATGGTTAGAGTATCGCTTTGTCAATTCGGCGTAATTAAATCTTCCTATCTCGGCATTGAAAAAACTTTCAATCGATGGGGTTGCAGAACCAAGCACAACCTTTGTTCCTTTTGAGTGGGCAAGATAAAGAGCTGCATCTTTGGCATTGTATCTTGGTGCGGGTTCTGTTTGTTTGAAGCCGCTGTCATGCTCTTCGTCAACAATTACAAGCCCCAAATCGGTGAATGGAAGGAAGATGGAAGCTCTTGAACCAATGATTATTCTATAGCTGTCGTTGATGTTTTTGTTTTTTACCTTGTTCCATATTTCGACTCTTTCGTCTTTTGAGAACCGACTGTGATATACTCCGACTTTCTCTCCGAAATATTTTTCCAAACGATTGAGTAAATGAGTGCTGAGAGCGATTTCCGGTAACAGATACAAAACCTGCTTTCCTTCTTTCAATGTTTCAGCAATCAACTTTATGTATATCTCTGTTTTTCCACTGCCCGTAACACCATGGAGCAAGCTTATGGGTCGTTCATTCCATGAATCGGTTATCTTGGAATAGGCTTTCAGTTGCTCGGAATCAAGTTTTATTTCATCAGAACTTTGTTTGGATTTGGAGTCTCTTAATCTGCTGTAAGTCAGTTTTTCTATTGCTAAAATGTCTTTTCTTAGGAGAGTTTTCAAAGAGTTCGCCAATGTCTCGTTTTCTTCTTGGAAGGTGCTGCGTTTTACAAATCCGTTTTTCTTTTGTTCTGTTATGAATTTCAAAAGCAAATCCAACTGATTTTTACAAACTTTTGAGCATTCCAATTCTTTTATCCGTTGTTTCAAATCCTCATCTGTCCGGCAATTTTCACCAAAGGTAATGTAGTCTTCCAACTTAGGAGAATATTTATCATAGAGTTGTTCGTCTGCAATAAGTATTCGTTTTTTTAACAAGCTGTTTACCACCGATATGGCATTGTTGATATTTAATATCTTCGAAACCGAGTCTATGTCAACATTGTTTTTGCGGTCTAAATAATCCAATACCTTTGTTTCTTCCTCGTTTAACTCATTTGCATCACCGGAAAAGTCGGGAGAAATCAGCAGTTTGGTCTCGCTTTTCAGTCTGAATGCAACCGGAAGTGCGGCTGTCATCACGTCTCCAATGTAACAAGCATAATAATCGGCAATCCATTGCCAGAAATTCAGATTTTCCTGAGATACAATTGGTTCTGAATCCAGTAAGTCTAAAATGTATTTGACGCTGAACGCATTCGGGACTCTGTTATGTAGCTCAGTAATTATCCCACTGTAGATTTTCTTTTTTCCGAACTGAACAGCAACTCTGCAACCTACCATTACCCGTCCGCAAAGCTCTTGTGGGATTCTGTAAGTGTAACTTCTGGGTAGATGAAGTGGAAGAATTACCTCGCAGAACATTATGTGTCTATTCTTTTATGAAGATCCAAGACTAATTTGAGAAGATAAGCAATATCCTATCGTCATTTTTCAGAAACAGAGTGTCGTTTTCGATAATGAAATTGTTGACCTTGTCCAGTGTTTTCAAATATTTTGATTCAAAATCCATGGTTTGTTGAGGGCAAGCCATGAGAGTTGCAGCCATTTCTTTGAAAACCAATTTGTTTTTCTTGATGGAAAATTTTCCGAAATAACGATTGCAACCCGAAAATCCGCTTACATTTTCAGGTTCCATGGTCATGAGTAAAGTTATTCGCTCGTTTTCTTCATTATGCTTGACTTTGCTTGAACCGATCTTTTCCAATTTCCATTTTGTTCCGAAAAGAGGGACTTGATCATCTGTTTCGTTGTGCTCTTGCTTTGTAATGGAACAAGAAGTTGCAAGAAAACACAAAGCAGAAAGTGTAAAGATATGTTTTAACCCAAATTTCATCTTATCAAAGCTTTTTATTTTTCAATGTTGTTGAAGTAACCATCAATCAGTTCTTGAGCAGCAATGTACGCAGATACTTTATCGTTCAATACATCTTGTCTGAACTGCTCCAATTTTTCTTCTATGAATTTTGAAGTGTAAAAACGTTCTGTCAAAGTGTTGTTTATGGTTTCTGAAAGTATTCTTAGATTTTGTTCGTTTCTCTTTTTGTAAAAATGTCCGTTTGCTCTGGTTTGTGCAACGTACTCCATAATAGTTTCCCATATCGTATCGATTCCGTTACCTGTGTAAGCAGAAGATGTGAACACCAAAGGCTTCCAGCCATTTTCATTTTGAGGGAATAATGATAAAGCATTGCGATATTGTGTTGCGGCAAGCTCGGCTCTGTTCGGGTCAAGCTCGGCTTTGTTTATTGATATAGCATCCGCCATTTCCATGATTCCTCTTTTTATACCTTGCAATTCATCACCTGCATTGGCAAGTTGTAGAAGCAAAAAGAAATCCACCATCGAGTGAGCAACGACTTCGCTTTGTCCTACGCCGACTGTCTCTACAAAAACGACATCGAAACCGGCAGCTTCGCAAAGAATAATAATCTCTCTTGTCTTTCGAGCGACACCACCAAGGCTTCCGGCAGAAGGGGAGGGGCGTATGAATGCATTAGGATCATTAGCCAATTCTTCCATACGGGTTTTGTCTCCAAGTATACTGCCTTTTGTTCTTTCGCTTGTGGGGTCTATGGCAAGGACTGCTAATTTATGCCCGCTGTGAGTAAGTTTTGTTCCAAGGGCTTCAATGGTTGTGCTTTTACCTACTCCAGGCACTCCGGTGATTCCAACTCTTATACTTTTACCTGCGTAAGGTAAACATCTCTCTATTATTTGCTGTGCCTTATGTTGGTGCTCCGATAAATTACTCTCAACAAGGGTGATGGCTTGTGAAAGCATCACCCTGTCAGAGTTTAATATCCCATTCACGTATTCATCAATACTGATTATCCTTTTCTTTTTTAATTTGAATCGAGTATTGACCGAAGATGGTTTATCGCCAATTGCTTCTTGAACTTTCAAAGCAGAGTCGGGATTGTTCTTGTCTATGATTCTGTCGTACATTGTCCTATTTCTTAAAAAAGTGTCCTGAGTCAGCTTGAGCTGTAGGCATGATTGTCAAATCATTGATGCAAACATGTGCAGGCAAGGAAACACAATACATTATGGTGTCTGCAATGTCTTCTGCAGTCAATGGCGTGAATCCTTTGTAAGTTGCAGCCGCTTTTTCTTCGTCTCCATGAAATCTTACTATAGAAAATTCTGTTTCAACTGCACCTGGACAGACGTTTGTTACCTTTACACCATACGGTAATGCGTCAATTCTGATTCCTTTGCTTATTGCATCAACCGCGTGTTTTGCTGCACAATAAACGTTTCCTTCTGAGTAAACCTGCTTTCCTGCAATCGAGCAAAGGTTTACAATATGCCCTTTTTTGTTTCTGCACATAATGGGTAATAGAACTTTGGTTACGTATAGCAAACCTTTGACGTTGGTGTCTATCATGGCATCCCAATCTTCTATCGCCCCGTCTTGTATAGGTTCTTTCCCCAAAGCTCCTCCCGCATTGTTAATCAAAACATCTATATCAGCCCATTTGCCACTCAAGCCTCCGAGATGTTTTTTTACTTCTTCAAATTCTCTGACATCAAAGCAACATTTCAAGACTTCTGCACCAAGTTCCTTCAATTCTTTTTCGAGTTCATCAAGTCGTTCTTTTCTTCTGCCTGTAATAATCAAGTCATAACCATTTTCAGCCAACTTAATGGCTGTAGCTTTTCCGATTCCCGATGTTGCTCCTGTTACAATAGCTGTTTTTCTCATCATTCAAATAAGTTTAATTAGTCCAATATAGCTTTGATTCCTGGTAATGTTTTACCCTCTAAGTATTCCAACATTGCTCCACCGCCGGTTGATATGTACGAAATTTTATCGGCGAATCCTGATTTTTTGATTGCAGAAACACTATCACCGCCTCCGACAGCAGCAAACGCCCCTTTATCGGTTGCTTCTGCGATATACTTGGCTATGCTGTTTGTTCCGCCTGCAAAGTTTTCAAATTCGAAAACACCGACAGGACCGTTCCACAAAATGGTTTTTGAATCCAAGATAACCTTTCCAAACAATTCTCTCGTCTTTTCGCCTGCGTCCATTCCTTCTAACTCATCCGGGATGTTTACTTCTGGGCAATACTTTATGTTACAATCGTTTGAGAATGCATCACCTGCCAATATATCAACCGGAAGATAAAGATTTACATTTTGTTTCTTTGCTTCTTCTTGCAAATCCAAAGCAACTTGTATCTTATCATCTTCACATATCGATTTACCAATGTTTTTGCCGTTAGCCTTTGCAAAAGTGTAACTCATGCCTCCTCCGATGATTAAATTGTCAACCAAAGGCAATAAATTCTTTATCACATCTATTTTTGAAGATATTTTACTTCCACCAATGATTGCTGTGAATGGTTTTGTTGGAGCACTCATCAATTTTGTCAGATTCACGATTTCGTGTTCCATCAATAAGCCGAAATATTTGTCATTAGGGAAGAATTGTGCTATTGTTGCGGTTGATGAATGTTCTCTGTGTGCTGCACCGAACGCATCATTGACATAACAATCTCCCAACGCAGCCAATTTTTTTGCCAACTCAACATCTCCCTTTGTTTCTTCGGGATAGAAGCGTATGTTCTCAATCATCATCACTTCTCCTTGTTTCAAGTTGTCCGCAAGCTCTTTTATGTCTTTGAAATCAAGACTTTGAGTGAATGCAACCTTTTGATTGAGAAGTTCTGATAGGTAATCGACAACCGGTTTCAAAGAAAGCTCCGGTTCGAATCCGCCTTTTTTAGGTCTGCCGAAGTGAGCCATCAAAATGATTGCTGCTCCGTCATTCATGAGTTTTTTAATCGTCGGCATGGCTTCCTGTATTCTTGTGTCGTCTGTTATTTTCTTGTTTTCGTCAACAGGAACGTTGAAATCAACTCTTACCAATACTTTTTTACCTGCAAAGTTTACATTGTTTATACCTTTCATAACAATTCTGGATTTTTAATTTCACACAAAAGTAACAAATATTTTCGACATGAGGTTTTATTTGGTGTCAAAATATATCGACATGAATTTTTCGACTATTGATTCGGGGGCGGATAAGTTGCGTTTCAAAGTATTGAAGCCTTGATTTTTGCCGCTGTTTTATTATTGAAAATTAGATAGTTGTTGTTTGTGAAAAATGAAACAAAGAAAGAAAATTTTGAATCTTGATTTTATTGTTTTCTTTTCAAGAATCAGAAAAATGAAACAAAGAATCGTGAAAGTCGAGTTTGTGAAAAAACTTTTTTGAATAAAGATTTGTCATTGTATTGCTTAAAAAGCGTGCAATGATTTGGTGGAAAGTAAATAAATTCGTAAATTTGCAAGGAATTATGGACAGAAACATCAGGGTTAAAATTAGAAACATATCATTGAAAAGCATAAAAGTCGTGGCTTATGTGCTTTGCAGTTTGTTTTTGCTTGTTTATCTGCTTGTTGCTGTGTTGAATAGTACGTTGGTTCAGTCGTTTACCGCAGCCAAAGTGTCGGAATATTTTTCCAAAGAATGGAAAGCAAAGGTTTCGATCGGTGCTTTGGAAATACGTCCCTTGCTTACAGTCGGATTAAAAGACGTTTATTTGGAAGATCTTGAAGGAAACGTGATTGCCGATGCGGATTACATCGGTGCGAGTCTCCGTTCACTATCGTTGCCTAATGAATTTGTTTTGTCGAATGTTTACCTCCGCAATGTGAATTATGTCGTTGCGATAGGTAAAGAAGGATTAAATCTGTCGTTTATAATAAACTATTTCAAGAGTGACAAACCCAAACCTCCGAAACCGAAAGGTCCTCCGTTCACTCTGAGAGTGGATAAACTTAAAATGGATAATGTTAATTTCAAACTTGATTTGAACAACAATCTTACGCCGATTCCCGAGTTCGGAGTGGCTGTAAATCACATGCAATTCGATGACATAAATGCCATAATCAAGGATATAGTTGTCATAAACGATTCCATAAGAGCCGATTTTCAAAGATTCTCTACAAGGGAACGCTCAGGGCAGACAATAAAAGACTTAAGCGGTAAATTTGTTGTAAGTCCGAGAGGTATCACTTGCAGCGATATGCATCTGCAAACCAATGATTCGGATCTCAGAATGCAGGCAGGAATCAAGACAACTTCGTGGAAGACTTATTCTTACTTCATCGACTCTGCTTATTGCAGCCTTTTCATAAACAAAGGCAGTAGAGTGTCGGTTAAAGATGCGACATATTGGGCTCCTATGCTGAAAGGTTTCGACCAAACATTCTCTATCTTTACCAAAATCGAGGGAACTGTTGCCGATGCCAAGTGTGAATTCATGGAGTTGGAGACAAGTCAAACCAAATTAAGTCTTGATGGAACCGTTTGCGGATTACCCGATATTTACAATACCGTTTTTGATGTCCGATTGAAGCACTTGGAGTCTTCGGTTGAAGATTTCAATAGTTTCCGTTTTGGAGAAATGCTTTCATCTGTTAAGTTACCTCAAATGCTTACAACACTCGGAACTGTAAAAATGAATGCCGATTTTACAGGATATATAGACAAATTCATGGCAAGCGGAGATATTGAGACAGAGATAGGTAGTTTCGATTTGGTTGCCAATTCCGATAGATTGAAAGGTGGAAAGACCTTTTATGAATGCTCATTGAAAAGTCCTAAATTCGATATAGGGACATTTCTGAATCAAAAGATATTATCCACAAGTTCGATAGAATTGTCGGCAAAAGCAGTGCCCGGCGGACTGAATGAACTTATTGCTGAAGCGGAAGCTCAATTGGATGGATTGATATTCAATGGGAACAAATATAATTCGGTGTTTCTCGATGCCAAAATGGATAAAGGAAAAATTGATGCACAATGTGATGTAATTGATGACGCACTTGTGCTTAATCTGAATTGTAAAGGAAATATTGCGGATACACAAATGGTTGTTTTATCTGCAGATGTATCCGAAGCTGATTTGAATAAAATGAATTTTCATGTCTTTTCAGATCCGGAAACCGAAGTTTCAACAAGAATCTTTGCAAGGGTAGTCGATTTCGATTTTGGAAAAATGAATGGTTTTGTGGATTTCCAAAATACGAAAATAAAAAACACGGAGAATGAATATGAGATGGAGTATTTCAATCTTAGTGTCAAGAATGATAGTTTGGAAAATCGGTTGTTGTTAAAGTCCGATCTGGCAGATTTAACCATAAACGGAAAATATCAAATTCCTGTTTTGATTGAGGAAATATCGGGTTTAATTGATAAATATCAGCCGGATTTGTATTTGTTGTCAAATAATGAGATTCCGGAAAGCAGTTCTGATTCTATTCATCGGGAATCTGAAATAACATCTCTTGTCGATTTTGATTTGGATGTGAAAAACATGGCATTGATAGCTCAATTGTTTGACTTGGATATGGAACTTGAGAGCGGTTTGAGCCTATCGGGTAAGATAAATCCTCGGGATATTTTCACAGTTGAATTATCCGCCCCGTCGTTTTCAATTGGAGATATGTCGTTTGACCAAATCGAATTGATGGCATCAACAACTAAAAAGAGTTTTTCGGTGTTTGCCGGTCTTGAAAACCTAAAATTAACGGATAGTTTCGCAATCAGCACTCCCAAAGTGAATATAGAACTTGCAGGAAACGATATTCGCTTGTTGGCAAACTTCGGAAAAGATGAGCGGAATGAGATAGGCGGAAAATTAGATGTCAGATCGTTTCTTACTAATACAGGTTTGCAGGTTTCATTTTCAGATTCGTATATATCTTTGTCAGGGGATAAGATAAGGTTTAATGATAATCATTTAATAAATTACAAAAACGGTTGTCTGAGTCTTATGAATTTTGCTCTGTACAAAGGGAAAGAAAATATAGTCGTAAATGGCGATATGTCATCCCGCTCTGAGGATAAATTGACTGTTACATTCAAGAATCTCGATATAGCAGACTTTAATCCCATATTGCAGAAATTCGGACTTGAATTGCAAGGAAAGATGAATGATAATGTGGTTTTAAGAAGTGTTTTCAAGGATATTACGTTTACTTCCAACATAACAATAGATGATTTGGTAATCAATGATGTCAAGTTGGGAAAAGCGAAGTTCGGATTCAATAATATGCTTTCCAAAAACGAGTTTGCGGCAGACATAAAGATGACTTATAGTGAACCGAATTCAAAACAGAACATACCGCTTTCAATAAAGGGAAGAGTGAATCTTGAAGATAAAAACGACAATCTTGATTTGAGAGTAGATATGCAAGAGTTTGATATTAAAATCATTGAGAATTATTTGTCTTCTCTCTCATCTTACGTCAGGGGAAAAATATCTACCGAAAATCTTTTGGTAAAAGGAAAATTCACTCAGCCACATATTGAAGGTAGTTTGAAGATCAGGGATGGTGCGATGAAGATAGATATGCTTAATACGACATATTCTTTCAATGATGAATTGTTTGTGAATGATAATATCTTTACAATGAATGATTTTGTTTTGCAAGACGAACAGAAAAACAAAATTACCATCAACGGAACAATATCTCATGATAACTTTACCGACTTTGATTTAAATCTTAAAGCGAAAGCCGATAAGCTAAAGGTGCTTGATACGGAGGAATCTGTGGATCAAATGTATTATGGTACCGTTTACGCTTCGGCAGATGTGAATCTGTATGGAGATTTGGAGTTTTTGAATATTGAGGTTTCAGCAAAGACTGAACGAGGAACAAATCTGACGGTACCTATTTCAAGTAAGATGTCGGCAAATGAAAATTCCTACATAAAGTTTGCTTCGAAAGATCTTGTTGAAGTCAAGAAAACATCAGCCCGGATACCACAAGAGGAATCTTCTTTTGGCTATAAGGTTGTCGTAGATTTGAATGTGAATCCTAATGCTCAACTTTCAATTCCTATGAACTTTAATCAACTGAAAGGAGAGCTTGCTGCAGCCGGTAATGGAGACTTAAGGATAGACGTAAGCAGTGAAAGCGATTTGTCTATTCTTGGAACTATAGAGATAGATGACGGATCGTTCAAAATGTCTGTTATGGACATGGTAACGAAATCTTTTGACATTGAAAAGGGTGGCACACTTGCTTGGTCCGGTCCTCCTTCGGATGGAGCACTTGACGTAGAGGCTGTGTACAAAACAAAAGCCTCTTTAGCACCTGTTTTAGGGCAGGATTTCTCTAAGGCAGTCGATGTACACTCTGTAATAAAGCTCACGGGGAATATGACAAACCCGCAACCGAAATTTGACATACGTTTACCGAATACAGATGCCAATACAGTAGAACGTTTATTCATGAATATAGACAGAAACGATGAGCGAGCGATGCTTGAACAAACGGTTTCGTTATTGTTTTTCCATCAATTCTATTCATCGGAAGGAACTTCTGAAAACTTGGTTATGGAAACCGGTCTTTCGTCTGCATTCGAGGCTGCTTTTGGACAGATTAGCGGAATGCTGACCGATTTGATCAGAGTGGTGGATGTGAATATGAATTATTCGAGAGGAGCAGACGGAACTTCAGATAGAGTTGATTTTAACTTGTCAAAAGATTACGGACGCATTGTTGTAAATGCAAATGCCGGCTTTTCGGGACGAAATGAAATGAATATGAATGAGAACGAAGCAATAATCGGAGATGCGTATGTAGAATACAAAATGACGGAAAACTTCCGCGTAAGAGTGTTTAACCGTTCGAATGCCAATGACTTCACAAAATACAACATTGCTCCTTACACTCAGGGCGTCGGTTTGTTCTATCATCGTCAGTATGACAGCTTCAAGGATATGTTTACAAGAAAAAAGAAAAACAAATAAAAGAACGAATATGAAAGAATACACAATAGCACTTGTGGCACATGATAATTGCAAAGCAGATCTTACAGAATGGGTGGCATTCAACAGATTGAGATTGGCAAAACATAAACTCGTTTGCACAGGTACAACAGGTAAATTGGTAGAAAAAGCAATCAATAAAGGCATAGATGATTCGGATAGCGATTACGTAAGAGTAAAGAGATTGAAATCGGGACCTTTGGGAGGTGATCAGCAATTGGGAGCGATGATTTGCGAAGGCAAGATTGATTATCTTTTCTTTTTCTGGGATCCTATGGGACAACAACCGCATGATGTCGATGTCAAGGCTCTTCTTCGCATAGCCGTCATGTACAATATCCCGACTGCATCGAACAGAGCAACGGCAGATTTTCTGATTTCTTCACCTCTGTTTGAAGAATCTTCCTATAAACCAAAACCATACGACTATTCATCGTACACAAATCGAAAGGTCTGAAACGCTGTTTTGAATCCTCAAAATTAAAAAACAAAGAAATAATCTAATAAAACAAAGAAATATTTTACTAAAATCAAGAAATATTTTTTTGAAACAAAGAAAGAGTTTAATTAAAATAATAACAAATAAATCAGAGTAAAAATGAAAAAAATTACAGCACTGTTCCTTATGGCGATATTTGCATTTTCGCCATTTGTAAAAGCGGATGAAGGTATGTGGTTGTTGATGTATATCGACAAACAAACATACAAAGACATGAAGTCTAAGGGTTTGAAACTTACTTCAAAGCAAATCTATGACATAAACAAGTCGAGTTTGAAGGATGCGATAATTCAATTCGGCAGAGGTTGTACCGGAGAGATTGTTTCAGATCAAGGTTTGATTCTTACGAACCATCATTGCGGTTATCCTCAGATTCAACAACACTCAACAGTGGAACACGATTATCTTTCAAACGGATTCTGGGCATATTCCAAAGAAGAAGAGTTGCCAAATCCGGGATTAACCGCCAAATTCCTTGTCAGAATGGACGATGTCAGCGATGAGGTTTTGAAAGGCGTTACTTCGAGCATGAGCGAAAAAGAAAGATTGGACGTGGTTCGCAAAAACTCAAAGAAAATCAAAGAAGCGGCAGAGCAAGGCAATCATTATACCGCCGAAGTTGCGACAATGTTCAACGGAAACCAATATTTCCTTTTCATTTATGAAGTTTTTGAAGATGTTCGTTTGGTTGGGGCTCCGCCAAGTTCAATAGGTAAATTCGGATCTGACACAGACAACTGGATGTGGCCAAGACATACAGGAGACTTTTCTGTTTTCAGAGTTTACGCAGACAAGAACGGAAAACCAGCAAAGTACTCTAAAGATAATGTTCCGTTGAAACCAAGACATTATTTGCCAATCTCTTTGAAAGGTGTTAAGAATAATGATTTTGTTATGGTAATGGGATTTCCAGGAACAACAGACAGATTCCTTACATCTTATGGAGTAGAGCAAGCAATCGACGTTTACAACCCTTCAGTTGTTACAGCAAGAACCGCATTGCGTAATGTAATGTCGGCAGATATGGCTCAAGAACCAAGAGTTCGCATTCAATATGCAGCGAAATTTGCAAGCCTTTCAAACTATTGGAAGTTCTATCAAGGTCAAACCAAGTGTTTGAAAAATCTTGATGTGAAAGGAAGCAAGAAAGCTTTGGAAAACAGATTTGAACAATGGGTTGCCGCTGATGCTTCAAGACAAAACGAATATGGAAATGTGATAAAAGACTTGGCAAACGGCTATGCAGCAACCAACGAGTTTGATTACTTGAGAGTTTACACCAATGAAGCAATCTTAAGAGGTGCATCGGTGTTCAATATTGCAAGACAATTGAAACCACTTGAAGAAGAACTTCTTAAAAACGGTAAATCAGAGAAAGCAAAACAAATAGCCGGCAAATTGAAAGAAAGATTCGCCGAAGTGTTTAAGGATTACAACATAATAACAGAAGAAAAGCTTTTTGCAGCAGGCTTAGACGTTTATTTCCGTAACGTTCCTATTCTTCACCAAGACCAAGACTTTTTGGCGAATGCTTTTCGTAACGGCTACGATTTTAATCAGATTGCAAGCGATATGTATAAGACTTCGCATTTGGTTGAATTGGAAAGCGTGAATAAACTGTTGGATAATCTGGATGTAACACAAATTTCAAACGATCCTGCATACATATTGACAAATCAATTCATTGACAATCTCAATTCAAAGATGTCCTCGGTTAGTTCTTACAGAGAAAAACTCAACAGAGCGAATCGTTTGTTCGTAAAGGGTGTTATGGAGATGGATAGCAAGAAACACTTTGCACCAAACGCAAACTTGACAATTCGTTACACATACGGACAAGTGAAAGACTATAAACCGATGGACGGAGTTACCTATAACTATATCACAACCTTGGATGGAGTAATGGCAAAAGAAGATAACTCGTCATGGGAGTTTACAGTACCATCTAAATTACGTCTTTTGTACGAAACCAAAGACTATGGCCAATATGCAGAAAATGGAACCGTTCCTGTGGCATTTATTTCCAATCTTGACATTACGGGAGGTAATTCCGGCTCTCCAACAATCAATGCAAAAGGTGAGCTTGTCGGTATTGCTTTTGACGGAAACTGGGAAGCGATGAGCGGAAACATAGCGTTTAATCCTGAATTGCAAAGATGTATATCAGTAGATATTCGTTACGTTCTTTTCATCATTGACAAGTATGCGGGAGCGACCAACTTGATCAAAGAAATGAAGATAGTCAAATAAAGAATCATTTTACTGAAACAAGTGTTTAAGGTTTTGAAATCAAGATTCAGAAAAATGATTTCAAGCCTTAAACACTCTTTTTTTTGAAAGCAACAAATCAAATGCCGAATCAGATAAAAGCAGGTGCGATTCTAACCTATGTAACGTTGTTTCTCAACAGTGTGATAGGCTTGTTGTACACTCCGTTTTTGACCATGAAACTCGGACAAGCGGAATACGGATTATATTCTTTGGTTGCGTCGGTTGTGGGCAGCCTTACGATTCTCGATTTCGGCTTTGGAAATGCTTTGATTCGCTATACGGCAAATCTGAGAGCCAAAAAGCAAGAGCAGAAGTTGAAAGAAATGTTCGGAATGTTCTTTGTGATATTCTGCGGCGTTGCTTTAATCGCCTTGCTCATAGGATTGGTTGTTTACTTCAATACAGAAAATCTTTTCTCTCGAAACATGACCGATGAGGAACTGAGAAAGATGAAAATAATGTTGCTATTGATGATATTCAACCTTTGTTTCACCTTTGTCATGAGCGTATATCGTTCGATTATAGTGGCATACGAGAGATTCATTTTCCAAAAAGTGATAAATCTTGCAAGGATTGTACTCAACCCATTGGTGATGGTGATATTTTTATTCTTCGGCTACAAAGCCATAACCATGGTTGTGTTGCAGACAATCTTCAATGTACTGACCCTGTTGGCAGACTACTACTACTGTAAACGCAAATTAAACATACGATTCGTGTTCGGAAAGTTCGACTTCTCCCTTTTGAAGGAAGTATGCTTGTACTCATTTTGGATATTCCTCAATGCAATAATGGATAAGATTTATTGGAGTCTCGGACAAGGCGTTTTGGGTGTTTATTGTGGTACAAAAATCGTGGCAATCTACGGAATAGCCATACAATTGCAACAGATGTACATGTCATTCTCGACTGCAATTTCCGGAGTCTTGCTTCCGAAAGTAACATCCATGGTTGCACTGAAAGAAAACGACAAAGCAGTGAGCGATTTGTTCATAAAAACCGGACGATTGCAGTTTATAATAATGTCTTTCGTGCTTTGCGGATTCACTTTGTTTGGAAAGCAATTCATAGAACTTTGGGTGGGAGAGAGCTATTCACAAGCCTATACGATATGTCTTCTTTTTTTCTTCCCCTTGCTTGTACCGCTTATTCAGAATGTGGGAATCACCATATTGCAGGCAAAAAACAAGATGAAGTTTCGCTGTGTCAGTTATGTGATAATTGCTTTTGTTTCATTCTTGTTTTCTTTGCCCTTGTCGAAACATTATGGAGCCATCGGCTGTGCCGCATCCACGGCGGGAGGTCTTGTATTGGGGCAAATCATAATAATGAATATCTACTATGAAAAGCGTATCGGATTGGACATAACAAGATTTTGGAAAGAGATATTCAAAATGTCGATAGCACCGATTTTGATAAGCCTGCTTTCTTATCAACTTTTATCATTTGTAAACATTGATTCATATTTCGATTTGCTTGTTTGGATAGTTTTGTTTTCAGTAGTCTATTTATCTGTATTTTGGTTCGCCTCGATGAACAGCTATGAAAAAGAATTATTCGTGGCAATGGTTCGAAAGGTTTTTAGAATTAAGAAAAATGTCCGTAATAAATAGAGTATCACATCAGCAATGCTGTGGTTGCAGTGCTTGTTTGAGTGTTTGCCCTCAGCAATGCATCGAAATGAAACAAGATGAGTTTGGATTTCTTTACCCATCCATCTCTTCAGATTCTTGTGTCGAGTGTTCTTTGTGCGAAAAAGTCTGCCCATGTTTGCAAACTGAAAGCACGAAAACAACCCCCGAATTATTCTTTGCAGCAAAGATAAAGAACGAATCAAAACGTATACAATCATCTTCGGGTGGTGTCTTTACGTTTCTTGCCGAGAAAATACTCGCTCAAAACGGTATCGTTTGTGCTGCAAGATTTGAATCGCCAACTCATCTGATACATGATTTCTGTACAAGAATAGAAGATTTAGATGCTTATAAAGGTTCGAAGTATTTTCAATCCGATATGAGAAATTGCTATTTGGCGACCAAACGTCTTTTATCCGAAGGAAGGAAAGTGCTTTTTGTTGGGACATCTTGCCAAATTATGGGATTAAAACTATTTTTGAGGAAGCCATATCCAAATCTTATCGCAATGGAAATTGTTTGCCACGGAGTGCCATCGCCTTTTGCTTGGCGGAAATACATAAGTGAATTATGCAATCGAAAAAACATCGACATCTCTCAAATAGACAAGATCGAATTTCGTAACAAAGACAAATCATGGCGGGAATACAATCTCAAGATTTCCTCAAACGGCAAAACCATTCATAAAAAGAGTTTGAGGAAAGACCCATATCTGAAAGCTTTTTTAAGAAATCTTTTTCTCAGACCAAGTTGTCATGCCTGCCCTGCAAAGAATTTCAAATCCAATAGTGATATTATTGCAGGGGATTTTTGGGGCGTGGATAATTTTCATCAATTTATCGATGATGATAGGGGAGTAAGTTGTTTGATTTTACAAAATGCAGACTTATTACCTTTGTTCGATGATTCGAAAATTGAATTGATACCGACCAAATATGAAAATATATTAAGGGCAAACCCAGCCATTGAACGCTCTTCAAAACCGAATCCCGATAGAGAGAAGTATTTGCAGTCTGTATTGAAGAATGATTTTATCCAAACTACAAAACCATACGTCAAAACGCCGTTTTCGCAATGCTTGAAGTATGAAATAAATTCGCTGAAAAAGCTTTTGAAAAAACTGTTGTTGATTCTGAAAAAATAAAACGAAGAAACAATTTTCTGTTTCTTCGTTTCAAAAAATTCTTTCTTGATTTCGTTTTTGCGATTCTTTGTTTCGGTGATTTGTTTTTTTTAGTGTCAGAAATTGAGCATTGTTGCTGCTTCCAAAATCGGGAATTTGCCATTGAAAAACTGCAGAAGTATTCCTACGATTGCGAATCGGGTGAATCGTCCTATTGTCATGTAGAGACAACTTTTGAAAGGAGAAATCTTCAACCAGCCAAGCGTTATCGCAATCACGTCTCCCACAATCGGCAACCAAGCAAAGAATGCCGCGATTGCTTTGTATTTATCAACAATTTTTTGCATCCTGTCGATTTTTTCTTTCTTTACCTTGAACCATTTTTCGATCCAAGCAATTTTTCCCAACCAACCGAGTCCGAAAGAAGTCATTCCACCGAGACTGTTTCCCAATCCGGCAAGAAGAACACAAATCCAAATGTTGTTTCCCAAAGCAACACAACCCAACAACAAGGCTTCGCTTGAGAAAGGCAGGATTGTAGAGGCAAGAAAACTGCCTATGAATAGTCCTAACAGTCCAAGGCTTTCAAGCATTCTTTATTTGTATCTGACGAAAATGTATTCCCGATTGTTCTTATCTGAATATATCATCTTTGTTTCGTTGATCAGACTGATGGTATATCGTTTCGTAACAAGTTTATCGTCAAGTACGATGAGGGTGTCGCCGTCTATTGTGTACTTGCTTAAAGTCGATACGGAATCACAGGCATTGAAATTCGTCAATATGCGTTTCTGTATGTCTGCATCGTATTTCGAAAATTCCATGTAAGAAAGTTTTTCGCACTCTTCGGCATTTCCGTTCATGACTATTGATTCCTCTCTCCATTTTCCTGTAATCAGGTCGTTGTCTTCAATTTCTTCCTGACATGAAGCAAAGAATGTGATGATTAAAAGGCTTGAAAATAAAGCCAAAATTTTGTTTCTATTCATTTTTATCTGAGTTTTCGTTTGTTGTCTTTTTGTTTTGAATTTCTTTTTCAGCCTCTTTGCGAGACAATTTGTTGGTTGTAATCGTGTCAAACACCAAAAAGAAAATAAATAACAAGAAATAAGAAATAGCGAATTTTGCATTGGTTTCTATCTTAAAAAGAAAGATTATAACCAATACTCCGATGTAAACAAGGAATTTAAGAACCTTCGTAATCAAAAAAACATGTATGAAATTCATTTTTGTTTTGGAAGGTAGATAATACAAAGATAAGTAAGATAAAGCAGTCAATGAGTAAAACATGACTACATAGTACGGAATGTTTTCGCTGAAAAATTCCTTCGGAAGTATGAGTGCCGCAAACAAAAACAGAAAGCAGACACATATTGCAAAGATGCTTATTTTTGAAAAATAAGACAAAATCGGGTTTTGTTGCATATTTATTTTTTTAACAGTTTTCTAATTGTGGCATACAAAGCAACAGCAGTGGCAATCAAACTCATGCCAACCGTAAACAACGGTTTCAAATCAGTGAAATGCGAATCCAATTTGTAGCCTGCAAAGACTCCGGCAAATATTATTGCAAGTAATTCGAATGCTATTGCGGAGTATTTACCGTATTCTTTCATTAAAGATTATTGTTCAGAGTACTGCTCTTCGCTTTGTTCGATATATGCGTTGCGTTCAGCTCTTTCTTCTTCTCCCATCGAACAATGACCTGAGAATTGTGCACCCGGTTCGATTGAAATCTGACTTATCACCAGGTCTCCTTTGATTATGGAAGTTTTTAATAAAGAAAGAAGTCCGCTGACTCTTATATTGCCGTCGATTCTTCCTGCCAATTCTGCATTTTGACTTGCAACCGTTCCGTTGATATAGCCGTTCTCGCCCATGAATAGCTTTCCCTTAACGATAAGATTGCCATTTATTGTTCCATCTACTTGCATATCTCCGTCAGATACAACATCTCCTTTGATGGATGTTCCTTTGCTGATTACGTTTATTTGTTCCATGTTATCGTATTTTGTTGTTATGAAATTTATTTCTCAGTTCTTATTATTACTGCTTTTCTTCGTTTTTTGTTTCATTTACATTATCGCTTTCTTGCAACGGTTCCAAGTACATAAGCTTGAAAAACTTTTCGTAAGTCTCGATATTCTTGTTTTTATAGAAAGTAGGGTAGTTCTGAATCGATATTATGAAATGTGTGTATTGGTCTTTGTTGAAATCTTTCAACACTTTGTTGATGCTGTTGTAGTATTCCATTGCTTCGTTTTGGTCTTTGAATTTCCTTACATTCAAGATTTGTTTCGTCATTGTGAAGAGTGTGCTTGTTGCGGTTAGGTTTTTGTTCGGGTAATCGGTGTTGTTGAATTCTCGAATGCGTCTTTCTATGTCTATTGCGTCTATCTTGTCGTCGTCAAACAGCAAAACGTAGTAGTGTTGCATGTCTTTGAATCTGTACATAAGCATCTCTGCGTCCAAAACCTTGTTTGCTTCTTCTGTTTCTTGGTTTTGTTTGTCTGTTTCTTTGTTTGATTTTTCCGAATCTTTGTTTGCTTCGTCTTTTTTCTTTGGTTTGTAAGTCAGATCTATGCGTCCGTCCGGATAAGCTGCTGCAAGGTGTTGCAGTTGTGCTTCTATGATGGGTGCGATGTCGCTTTCGGTATAATTATGCAAAATAAGATTCAGATCCATTGCCAAAGAGTCGATGCCATACAGGCGTCCTTTTGCAAGGGCTTCAACATATAACAATTTAGGTATGTAAGAGCCGACTTTCAATGAGTCTCTTGCTTTTGCCGATTCAAGCAACGTCTGTTGGAAAAGGTCGTTTTGATAAAGCTGATATACGTTTGAGTATAACAATTCGCCGATCGAACCTGCACGATTCACCTCTTCCCAATACTCAGGATTGCTTATCATCATGGCAAATTCGCTTTCGGGATATTCTTCCAAGATTTTCTTTTTGTAGAAATTGGAGTTGGGAAACTGACCTATTGCATCGTAAATCTTATACAAATGATAAGATGACGGAAGTACGTTTTGGTGAGTTGCGAAACGGCGATGCAGTTCCAAGAAAGTTTCGATTGCTTTTCCTGTATTATTGAGTCCTTGGTAGTAAATGTAGCCTGCGGAGAGTAAAGCGTCGGCAATCTCTTCGTTAGCTGAGTCTTTCTGAGCCTGAGTGAAAGGAATATCTTTCGTATAGTACTCTTTGGTTTCCGGATTCGTTGCTTTCTTTTTGTTATTTGCCGTTGAGTCGGCTTCGATTGGGTTTCCGTTCTCGTCAAACATTTCTGCCATTTGGTCGAAATCAAATTCGTCTTCTTTATGACTTAATCTCCAATTATCCTCCAAAGGACGCTCTCCCCAGATTCTTTGAAATTCCAATTTACCTACTTGAACCGTGGCATTATTGTAAAAATACCAATTGGATTTGTTCTGATTGAATTGATCGTATTTAGTCATTCCGGCCATGCTTGCCGCCAATGCTTGGGCTTTTCTTTTCTCTTCTTCTTTTTCTTTTTGAATACGTTTGTATTCTTCTATATAGGAGTTGATTTTTCTGTCAAGTTCTTCTTGGCTTAGCATGCTTAAAGCAATCAAACTGTCCCAACGTTCGACGCATCTCAAATCTGATACCAGGTTTGTCAAAACCTTTTGTCTGCTTTCTATGTTTGCTCTGTTTGGATAGTCTTTTGGCATGACTGCTAAGGCTGTATCGTAATACATTTGTGCCTTTTCATATTTCTCAAGCAAAGAAAAATAGGTGTCGGCTGCCCGTAGCGATGAAATGATTTTTTGTTGCTTGTTAGTCGTTGAAAGATGCACGGATTCCTCCCATTGAGAGCATGCCTTGTCAACGTTCTTATCGCGGAAGTAAACTTCACCTAAGGCGTAGTAAACCTGATCTCGGTATTCTATGTTCTTTTTATCTTCCGCCATTTTATTTAGGCGTGAAATTATAGGCTTGCTACTGCTTTTTTTAGGGTCGTAACACATCGCTATGTTCAAGTTTGAGGCAAACTGCATTTCGTAGTCGCTTGCACGACGTGCCGTTTTCTTGAAACATTTTGTGGCTTGGTCGTATTCTTTTGCGTTTTGGTAGATCTGCCCTTCAATGAATAATAGTCTGGTACTCAATTTGGGTTGAAGAAATGTGTATTTGCGTTTTTTGAAATACTCTATTGCCAAAGCGTTTTTCCCTTGAGCCAAAGCGTTTTCTGCATAAACGGTATATAGAAAGTTGTTTAATTTTTTTGGAGCTTTACCTTCGTCCATTTTGTTCTTCACTTGGTCGAGCAGAATGTCGCATTCGCTGAATTTTTTGCTTTTAGAGTGTGTAAGGGCAAGCCAAATCATCGGCTCGTACATTTCTTTCCGATCTTTGTATTGCCCGATTATCATCGAGAATGTTGCTTCTGCACTTTTGTAATCTTGAGAATAGAAGCAGGCTTTGCCGATCAGTAAGTAGGCATCGTCAATCTGCGGATTCTTTTCAACACCCGAAAACTTCATCGAGTGTTTCTTGATGACCTTACTTCCTTTCTCAATAGCCCTGTCTGTGTTGGCTTTTATGTTGTTTATATTCTCTGCAGTGCCTAACTTATATATCGGAAGGATTTTTGTAAAATCGTCTTTGTGTGCTTCATCGAGAGCTTTGATGCCTTCTTTCAGGGCTTGGTTTCCATTCCACCACGCATTGTAATGAGCAGTTATGCTATGGTATTGCCTATTGAGCCACTTGTCTTTGCTTGTTGAACAAGCAGATAGCAACAGCACAACGACACTTGCAAGAATCAATATTTTAGAACTTCGTTTCAAATCTCTATCTCTTTATTAGATAACTACGAAACTGCAAATTTATTGGATTTATTCGAAAAAACAATCGATTAAATGCAAAAAACACGTTTTTTTTCTTTCCACTCCAAAATATAGTCTTATATTTGCAAACAAATTTGAGCAAAAATAATTAAACAAAAACAAAAATATGTCAATAGTAAAAGCGTTTAGAGGTCTTAGACCACCGGTTGAGATAGCTGAAAAGTTGGCTTCTCGTCCTTATGATGTGATGAACTCTGCTGAGGCAAGAGTAGAAGCAGACGGAAATCAATATTCTTTGCTTCATGTAACGAAAGCGGAAATAGATTTGCCGGAAGGAATTGATGAACACTCTCAAGAGGTTTATGATAAGGTTGTTGAGAACTTCAATAACTTCAAAAATCAAGGTTGGTTGGTAAAAGAAGATCGTCCAAAATTGTATATATATGCACAAACAATGGACGGACGTACACAATACGGTATTGTAGGCTGTACACACGTTGATGACTATTTCAACAATGTAATAAAGAAGCACGAGCTTACAAGAAAGGATAAAGAAGATGACAGAATGATTCACGTTAACATCACGAATGCGAACGTTGAACCTGTGTTCTTTGCTTATCCTGCACACAAAGAAATCGACCAAATGGTGGATAACATCGTTAAAAACGAAAAACCAATCTACGATTTTGTAGCAAAAGAAGACGGATTCGGTCATACGTTTTGGGTAATCGAAGATGAAGCAACAATAAAAAGAATAGAAGAGATATTCGAAAAAGAAATCCCTGCTCTATATGTTGCAGACGGACACCACAGAACAGCAGCAGCTGCAAGAGTCGGCCAAGAAAGAAGAGCCGGAAACCCAAATCACAACGGTAAAGAGGAGTATAACTACTTTATGGCTGTGATTTTCCCTGACAATCAATTGAAAATCATCGACTACAACCGCGTTGTAAAAGATTTGAACGGACTTTCAGAAGAACAATTCTTGGAAAAATTGAACGATACCTTTGTTGTAGAGAAAGTTGGTGCTGAAATATACAAACCAAGCAAGCTTCACGAATTCTCAATGTACATGAACGGAGAATGGTATAAGATGACAGCGAAAGAAGGTACGTATAACGACGCCGATCCTATAGGAGTATTGGACGTAACCATATTTTCAGATAACGTACTCGATAAAGTATTGGATATAAAAGACCTAAGAACATCTAAGAGAATCGACTTTGTCGGAGGTATCAGAGGTTTGGGTGAATTGAAGAGAAGAGTTGACAGCGGAGAAATGAAAGTCGCTTTCGCATTGTACGCAGTTTCTATGCAACAACTTATAAACATTGCAGACTCCGGAAATATCATGCCGCCGAAAACAACTTGGTTTGAGCCAAAATTGCGTTCTGGTTTGGTAATTCACGAATTGATTTAGTTGATTTTTTGAAATAAACCATCGTTCTGCGGATTTGTACGAATGCGATTGGCTTTTGTCAGAAGTGTTCTTGCAATTCCGCAGATTTTTTTTGATTTGATTTTAGGTAAATTAGGTTTTGATTATGCGTAAGTTGATTTTGTCGATATGGGTTGTGCTGACTGTTTTTTTGTTTTCGGCATGCGAATCGGGATTGGTTGATTTGGGTATGCCGCCGGGCTTAAACAGACCGTTGAACGGAGAATATGTCGGTGCGAATTTTGGAGATGAGACATGGGAAGCGGTAAAAGATAATCTCGGTAGTTGTTATGCCAAATTCGATTCAGAGAACCCTTCATGGTATGATGTAGTCATTTGCACGGAAGACGTAAATGATTTCGAAATCGACTATTATCGTAAACACTTATTTGTACATATAGACACGGATAGCCTGAACAATGTCAGGGATTTTAGAATCATATACTACAAAAACAAAAACACGGAAAGAAGTGGGGATTACGAATTGAACCTTGAGAGTATTGACGGAACGATGCAAATATTCGAGAATGCTGGAAGGCTTTCGGGGGTGTTTGAAGGAAGAATGAGGAACACGGGTCGCTCTTCCGACATCAGACAATGCAATATCGTTTTTCAAGATGTGCCACTCAGTTCGGTGAGATAGAGATTCGATTTACTGCTTTTTTGATTGAAACCGCCAATTCTGGATTGCGGAAAAACAAAACGCTGTTTCAAAAAAATAAAACAGCGTTTCATTAAATTGTTTCTTTGATTCAAATAAACGAAACAAAGAATCGTGAGAATGTATTCTATGAAACTATCTTTCCATCTTCACAGGCAATCACCTTTGCACGGAATTTGTCGATTACAATATAGTCGTGAGTTGCCATAAGTACGGTTGTGCCGTGTTTTTTGTTGATGTGCATGAGCAGAGTAACGATTTCCTCGCTTGTTATCGGGTCTAAATTTCCTGTGGGTTCATCTGCCAAAATCAATTCGGGTTGATTGACGATTGCTCTTGCGATTGCAACTCTCTGCATCTCGCCTTCGCTCAAATCACACGCTTGTTCTTCTGCTTTATTCAATAATCCGACGTCGTCCAAAGCCTGCAATATTTTTTCCTTCATCAACTTTTTATCTTTGCATCCCGTAGCCTTCAAAACAAATGCAAGATTGTCGTAAACCGAACGGTCTTTGAGAAGTTGGAAATCTTGAAATACGATACCGAGTTTGCGTCTCAGCATGGGAATCTGCGATTTTTTTATTTTGTTAAGGTCAAAACCGCACACTGTTGCTTCACCTTGTTCTATCGGAATGTCGGCATAAATCGATCTAAGTAAAGAGCTTTTTCCCGAACCTGTCTTTCCTATCAAATAAACAAACTCTCCTTTTTCTATTTCGAGATTTACCGATCTCAGAATGTTCTTATCGAATGCCAAATCCACATTCTCGTACCGTATAACATATTGTTGTTCGTCCATATCAATGTTTGATTCTTAGTTTTTTTGTTTTGTATCTTATGTAATAACGAAGACTGAAAACAAACACAAACCACATTCCTATAATATATAATATGTAGTAGATGTCTTTAAGAACGAAAGCCATCGCAATTGAAATCAAAGAAATCACAACTTGAATAGATAAAGTTGTAAGTGCTATCTGTTTGTGTTGATAGCCGACTCTGAAAAATAAATGATGAATATGGGTCTTGTCAGGTGAGAAAGGGCTCTTTCCTCTTCTGACTCTGTAAATGAAAACCCTGAGAGTATCAGCCAAAGGTAAGAAAAACAACATCACTATGAATAAAAGATTGCTCTTGATTTTCAAAGAACAAACAGTATTTGTGTTTTCGCCGTTGTAATCCATCATTGTCAACATACAGATGGCCAAAAGAAAACCTATGAACAAACTTCCGGTATCACCCATGAAGATTTTTGCAGGTTGCCAATTGAAAACGAGAAATCCGAGCAAAGCTCCGATCATGACAATTGACACAAGAAGCCAAAAAGATGAGTTCGCGAAATTGTCATTGTAAGAAAGTACCGCATTTTTGTTGAATACGAATATGAACATCAAAAGCATAAACACGAAAAACGATAGAGCCTGGGTTCCGGCCTGCCCATCGATGCCGTCGATTAAGTTATAAGCATTCGAAACCACTACCATGAAAATTATGGATAAGACATAGCTCAGCCATACCGGTATTTCGTAAACACCGAACAAACCATAAAAACTATGGATTCTCACTCCGACGTAGCACAATAAAAAACCAACACCGATTTCGCATAATAGCTTGGTTTTAGGTGTGAGATTATTCATGTCATCTCTGACTCCGACCAACAAAACAAGGCACATCAGAATAACAAAAGCAAGAATCTTCCAAACGTTTTCATAACAATCTGCAATGAAAACCCCTAACAAGATTGCGATTAGCGAAGAGACAAAGATTACAACGCCACCCATGTGAGCTGTATAGCCGGTGTGAATTTTTCTTCCGCCGGATTTGTCCAATAATTTATGCTTTTCCATAAGCCGAATAAAGGGTGGCATAAGCAAATACGTTGCTAAGAAAGAAGCAATTCCAAATACAATCCATTCCATACTACTAAATACAATTTGATTTACGATTATGTTTAACCCTGCAAAAGTAATGTTTTTTTTCAACAAATAAAGAAAAAGGTGTCATTAATTACTGCTGAAGTTATTCTATCATCGGATTTTCACATTGTTAGCTACGATATTTTGATTCTTTCTTTATTTCGTGCGTTTTATGTTGTTATTTTTTTGTAATTTTGAAAAATCTTTTTCTTTTCAAGAAAAGGTGAAATGAAACGCCGTTTCAGAAAAATGAATTCAAGAAAGAAAAAAATGTTTTTTGATAATAAATAAACAGAATCAGATATGCAGACCATTATTATTTTGGATCACGGCTCTCAATACACACAATTGATAGCCAGAAAGGTGAGAGAATTACACGTTTATTGTGAAATACATCCGTTTAACAAGGTTCCCGAGTTCGGATCTGAGGTTGCTGGAGTTATTCTCAGTGGTAGTCCTTGCAGTGTGAGAGATGAAGATGCTCCTAAGCCGGATTTGTGGTTCAAAGGCAAATTGCCGGTTCTTGGAGTTTGCTATGGGGCTCAGTATATGGTGAATGCGTTTGGTGGAAACGTGATTGCGAGCAAGATAAGGGAGTATGGACGTGCCAACTTGAGCTATATCGACACCGAATCAAAGTTGATGAAGGACGTTCCTTTGAATTCTCAGGTTTGGATGAGTCATGGCGATACTATAGAAAAGATGCCGGAAGGATATAACGTGATTTGCTCAACCGAAAACGTTAAAAACGCAGGTTATAAAATAGAAGGAGAAGAGACATACGCCATTCAATTCCATCCGGAGGTGTATCACTCGAAAGATGGCTTGACAATGTTAAAGAATTTTGTTGTAAACATTTGCGGCTGTCGCCAAGACTGGACGGAGGAATCGTTTATCGATAAAACCATTGCTGAATTGAAAGAAAAATTACAAGAAGACAAAGTGGTTTTAGGGCTTAGCGGGGGTGTGGATTCGTCAGTTGCGGCAATGTTGCTTCATAAGGCAATAGGCAATCGTTTGAATTGTATATTCGTTGACAATGGCCTTTTACGGAAAGATGAATTCGAAAGCGTGTTGCAGTCATACAAAGGAATAGGATTGAATGTCATAGGGGTAGATGCAAAAGATGTTTTTTACAATGCTTTAAGCGGTTTGACAGATCCTGAAAAGAAAAGAAAGGCAATAGGCAAAACGTTTATCGACGTCTTTGATGCTCAGGCCGGAAAGCTGACAGACGTGAAGTGGTTGGCACAAGGAACGATTTATCCTGACGTTATCGAAAGTTGTAGCGTGAAAGGTCCGAGCGTAACAATAAAATCACACCATAATGTTGGAGGTCTGCCTGATTATATGAAGTTGAAATTGGTGGAACCTTTGAGAGCGTTGTTCAAAGATGAGGTAAGACGTGTCGGAAAGGCATTGGGATTGAAAGATGAGTTGCTTGGAAGACATCCTTTCCCGGGTCCGGGGTTGGCAATCAGGATTTTGGGAGAAGTAACGGCTGAAAAAGTGAAGATACTTCAAGAAGTCGATGACATATTTATTTCAAACCTAAGAAGCGATGGCTTATACGACAAAGTATGGCAGGCAGGTGCCGTATTGCTTCCAATACAGTCTGTCGGCGTTATGGGAGACGAGAGAACGTATGAAAGAGTCGTTGCTCTCAGAGCTGTGGAATCTGTTGACGGAATGACGGCTGATTGGTCTCATTTGCCGTATGAGTTTTTGGCAAAGGTGTCTAATGAAATCATAAACAAGGTTAAGGGCGTGAACAGGGTGTGTTACGACATCAGTTCCAAGCCTCCTGCAACCATAGAGTGGGAATAATCTCTAATCTAAAACATTGAGTCATGAGGATTTTGAATCGGTTAAATTGTTTCTTTGTACTATTGTTTTGTTTCTTTGTTTCATTTGCACAAAATGAAGACTTATCCGACGAGGTGCTTGTCGGACTTCACAAGGTTGAAAAAGGAGAGACATTGTATAGGATTTCCCGCAATTTCTATTTGACGGAAAAAGATATAATGGAAGTAAACGTCGGATTGACCGCGGAAAATCTGAAAGCAGGTCAGATTATAAAGATTCCGATTACGACAAGGAACAAGGAATCTTTCAAAACAGTTCAGTCAGATGTTGTTACAGAGGTGCAGAGCAATACATTGATGGTGAAGAAACAGCCGAAGAAGAAAATCGAAAAGGGCAAAAAAATCAATGTTGCAATGTTATTGCCGCTTAATTACGAAGAAGTGGACAAATTAACCTTTACAAAATTCAACATAGATGAGAAAAAGAGACAGCGATACAAGTGTTTCGAGTATGTAAGCTTCTATGAAGGGGCACGAATCGCACTTGATGTTTTGGAAAGCAAAGGTTACAAAGTAGATTGTTTTGTTTACGATGTCGGAGAGAGGGATAGAGCGGAATTGGATGTGGCTTTGAATTCGGAGGAAATGAGAAACATGGATTTGATTGTTCCTTTGGTTTTCAAGGAAAACTTTTCCGTTGCGGCACAATTTGCACAGCAAAATCGTATTCCGATAGTTAATCCGATGAGTTCGGATATGAGTATATTGCAAAATAGTTATACTTTCAAGATTCAACCTTCGGCAGCGGCAGAAGTGGAAACCGTTGTTCGCTTTATCAGAGCCAATCATTCAGAAGACAACATCATTGTTTTACATGATAATAAGGCAAGTGTCAAATCTGCAGTTGATTATTATGAACAGTTGTTATCGAAAAGCAATATTATGTGGACGATAATGGATTACACGAAATATGCGAATAAATTGACGAGTAAATTGTCTGTAACCAAAAACAATGTTGTCATTACGCTCTTTGAAGATGACGATAAAAGGGCTTCCGAAGTCGTTGTCAAAAAG
The DNA here is from genome assembly GCA_045577535.1 of Candidatus Onthomorpha sp. Lineage (GTDB taxonomy): Bacteria > Bacteroidota > Bacteroidia > Bacteroidales > P3 > Onthomorpha. Next base: position 36,525 of record JAZNIO010000002.1, read on the forward strand.
TTGTTGTCTGTTTTGTCATCCAAGAAAAATGCAAAGATAACTCTGTTTGGTGATTACTCATGGACGGAGTTCGGATCTTTGAATCTTGAATTGCTTGAAGGGTTTAATTATCATTTTACTTTGAGTTATTTGAATGATTACACCAATACGAATTTTGTAGAGTTTGTTAAAAAATTCCGACATCACTTTAAGACCGAACCGGATAAGTTTTACGCTGCTTTGGGTTATGATATAATGATGTATTTCGTGCAAGGATTGATTGAAAATGGCGATGAGTTTATAGATAATCCTACAGCATCGGATTTAAGTGGTATGATAAATCCTTTTTATTTTGAAAGACGTGATGCGACTCATGGATACCAGAACAAGAGAACAACAATCTACGAAATGGAAAACTACAAAATAAAATCGATCGGAAGATAAAATGAAGATAGAACGAAGATTTATATTATTTTATTTAACAATCTGTTTTACAGTTTGTTCTTTTGCTGTACCGGAACTTGATTCTGTGAAATTCATTCATGATTTGAGTAAAAGCGATTTTGAATTGAAAAATTTCGATGCAAATAAGCATACTGTCGGGAAATCTTCCATTTATTTCGAAATTGATAACAAAAAACTCAAAACAGGACGGATTATTTTGAATCTTTCGACCCTTAATCGCGAGGAAGTAACCATTGAATGGCAAAACTATTGTGGGAAAATCAGAAACTCACGTTGGTCGCTCAAATTGCAGTACAGATTATCAGAAACAGATGAATGGAAAGATGTATTGGATTCTCGTTCTCGTCCGTGTGAGTTTTATACGGCCAAAAGAGCTTCTACAAAGAACTTTTCTGAAATTGTGCTTCCTCAAGAGTGCAATAATAAAGAACATATACAACTTTCATGGAAATTAAGTCGGATAAGAGGAAAGGGAACTGCTCCAAACATTCAGACACGTAAGATAAGAATTTCTTCATTGCATGATCCATACAACGGACTTCCTGCAGATGTTTCACTCTTTCAAAAGTTAGATAAGAGGATTGTTGAAATTGACAGATTGAATTTTGATCATATTCCATTGCCTTACACTTACCCCGAATCGGTTCGGTTAAGATTACTAGGGAAACATATCAGAGATGTGGTCAAACTTGAAATAATCGGTGCCAATAAAGATTGTTTTTCATTGGATTCCAAAACCGTGGATATAAGGCACAGTGCTAAAAACATAACTATTACTTATGCACCTAAGAAGGAGGGAAAGCATACTGCTGTTTTGGTCGTTAAATCAAGGCATTTGGAAAATGATATTCACATACCGTTGGAAGGATCTTGTGCAAAGGCTTCTGATTTTAATGAATCTGCAATCAAGGATGAGGTTTTGAACGATAGAAACATTTCTTATTCGATAAAGGTGTTTTCAAATAAGGATTATCAGTTCAGAATGAAAGTAAAGCTTGATGAAAATGACGAATCGGAAACACTCAAAAAGCAATTCAAAACAAATATTCTTGTAACCTATAAATGGTATCGCGATAATGTCTGCATGATGACAATGGAAGATGAAGTCAAAACTTTGGATTATTGTGTTCCGTTGCAATCTCCTCCTACGGCAAATTTGATGGAAATCATTATAGACAATATTGATAATCTGGAATTGTCGGATTTTTATTTCGGTTTTCCAAAGCCGAAACGCATGGTACGCTCCGGAAATTGGAATGACCCAGATGTATGGGAGCCGAAAGGTGAACCGAACATGGAGGACTTCGTTTACATTGAAGATAGTTGTAAAGTGAAAGTTTCAACCGATGTTGTGTGTTCCATGCTTGTGCTTGGAGATAATGTAAACATTGATATAAATACAGGAAAGATGTTTTACGTTTCCGGAGACATTATTTACGGAAATCGTTCTTATTTCACGGTGCGTCAGAATTTGCTTCCTGAAAGGTGGAACTATATTTCGTCTCCCGTAAATCAAGCAAGAGCACTTGTATATTCGATGAGAAATACAGAAAATGAAACTTGGTTGATGAAATATAACACAGGCGTTGTGAGTAAACACGGAGATCATTGGAGCGAATATTTGGTTGATCCGAATCTTATTTTGCAACCGGGGGTAGGGTATGCGGTTTATACTCATGAAAACTTGGATGTGAAATACGAAGGCATTCTTTGCAATAGTAATACAATGGTTACGCTCGTTTCTAACAACAATGATAAATGGAATCTCGTAGGTAATCCGTTTACTGCTCCATTAAGCACAAAGAAATTGTTTGAAGACATAGACGGAAGGATACAAGGGAATGCCATATTCTTATTCGATAGAGAGAATCTTGTGTATAATCCGATTATTGTGGACGAAACAGAAGAGGTAATGATACCTCCGTTGGAGTCTTTCTTTGTTGAGACTATGCAAGATGGAAGAGAAATTACTTTTAAGAGGAATCATCAATATATACCTAAGAGTGGAACGGGGTCTTTGAATAATCATAATTATCTTACTTTGACTGCACAAATTGATGGCAAGGAACAATACGCTTTAATGGGCATGATAGAAGATGCCGATTATGGTTTTGATGAATACGATGCTCATAAGATGTTTGGCATAAGCGAAAACATGCCGGAGATTTACTTCATCGTTGATAAGGAAGAACTTTCTGTGAATACTTTTCCTGATTATCCTGCTGCATTTGACGTAGGTCTATACATAGGAACAGAAAACACTGTGGATATACAAGTAAACAATCTTTCAGTTCTTCCAAAAAATGTCAGTGTAATATTGGAAGACAAGCAGGAAGGCAGGTTTTATGATTGTTGTCTGCCGAATAAAATCTCTGTTGAGTTGAATAGTGGCACCACATCCGACAGATTCAAAATTTATTTGAACAAAGCGATAAATCTATACGAAGTTCACCCCGATTATTCCGGAATATATTTATGGAGTGATGCCGATCGAATAATGGTTTACGGCGATGGAGTTCATCAACTCAAAAATGTGAAGATTTATGACATGAATCACAATGTTGTAGGTGAACAAGAATTCGAATCAAACGTTCTTGTGTTTGACCGAATCGGGCAGAAAGGGCGTTATACTGTTGATTTGATGGTGGACGGAACCTGGATAAGAGATTTTATAATTGAGATTAAATAACTACGTAAACGATAGGATTGGTCAAATGAAAATATCAAAAAAAACATTCCTTTTTTTCTTTCTGACATTTCTGACTTACTTGGGGTGCTATTCGCAAACCAATGCTGTTATCAAATATTTGGAAAACGGAAAGTATGAAGAAGCTTTCGAAAAATTGAATACAGCGTTCAAAGATACGAATGACGTTGAACGTATTGAACTTATGTTCAGATATTATTCAGATACAAATAATCCTTCTTATAATTCATGTTTGGCATATCACTATGTTAATCAATATAATCAAATAAATTCTGCACATAAAATAGAAACTAAGGAATTCGTTCAGCAAACCCTGTCGCGGATTTATAATTCTGTGAGTGTGGAAAGTTTGGAAGAATTCATAGATTGCTTCAGAGATGAAACTGCATATGTGAAAGAGGCTGTCAGATTGTTGGAACAAACAGCCTTTGATGAAGCTCGGGTGATAGGAAGTGTGGAAGCGTACGAAGCATACGTGGAAAAGTTTCCCAACGCATTGCAAAGCAGTTTGGCAAAACAAGAAATAGACAAACTGATAATTGAAAACGTTTTGGCAAGTGACGATTTGCTTTTGCTTAGAAACTTTATTCAGACAAATGAAGACCCGAAATATGTAAATCAAGTCAAGATGAAGATTGAAAAACTGATGTTTTCTCAATCATTGGAACGCAATACGGTAGAAGCATATTCGGAATACCTGAATGAATATCCGGAAGGAGCATATAGTAAATTGGCTAAACAGAAGCTGAATGATGTTCTGTATCTCAAAGCTACGCAATCGGGAAAAATAACCGAACTTTCAAAATTCGTAAAAGAGCATCCGGAACATCCAGATTGGAACTCGGCTTTTTCGCAATTGAGAAGAAAAACCTTGTCTCAATTATCGATTTTGGGAATGAAAACTCTGTACGAAGCCGGTGAGAATGCGGATTTGCTGAACAGATTTGCACAGAGGTACATTCAAGACACGAGAAAATCAACATTGGATACGTTGCTTGCGAATTTTCCATCGCTTGCCACGGAACCTTTCTTCCAGAAAGCGGATAAAGACAGAAAACTCATGGAGTCTTTATTGAATAAGCAAAAACTTGAAAACAGCGACTTCAAATCAAATAAGAAATTGTTTTCTCAACAAAACAACATTCAATCATACGATTTGGTCGAGAAGTATCTTAAACATAATGAGAATGGAAAAGGATTCAATAAACAGATCTACTCTTCTTTGACGACCAATCTTCAACAATCGAAATTACTACCTTTATTCATAGAGCAGAGAGAATTTCCCGAAGTAAGGAAGTTGAAAGATAATCCGCTTGAACTTGTATCTGCAAGAACATTAAATGGATTCTGTGCGGAGAGTTCTTCCGAAGCCTCTGACATATATAGAATAGAGTATGATTATTCTGGGAAAAAAGACACAATCTTGTTGCCCTCGCCCGTGAATACGAGATACCGTGAGGTTGCTCCATTGTTGTCGTCGGATAAAAAGACACTTTTCTTCTCTTCAGATGCGGGAGTGAATCACGGAGGTTTGGATGTGTATTTCTCGCATAGGGAAGATACGAACAGGTGGGATAATTGGAGCGAACCGATCTTGTTTGGAGAGGAAATAAATACTCCTTACGATGATTTGGTTTTGGAAATCGGACCAGCAGAACTTGTAGTCCAAGGTGGAAAATCTCAGACTAAAAAAGTCTATCTCTTGGAAGAAGAATTACAATTCATAGATGGATATTTGTTGAATCAAAGCGGACGTTTCCTAAAAGGTGAAGTGTTGATTTTAGACTCGGTTACGCTTGATACACTATACATAACACACAGCAATAATCAAGGATACTTTGCTTATCTTAAACCCGAGCAACCTTATTGTTTGCATTCACAGATGAATAATCACATAAACTTTTTCTCAAATGACCTTTCGCAAGTAGTGGTTCAAAGCATTGAAGATTTGATTTCCACAAAAAAATTATTCATAGCAGACAATCCTTTCGGAAATAAAAAACGCAACCAATTGACTCCAAAAGGGAAGAGAGAACTTGAGTATTTCGCTCAAAGCATAAAGCATATCAATTATACAGTTACAATATCCGTTCATATACATACTGAAGACAATGCGGAAAAGGCAGAAAAGATTTCCATCGAACAAGCAGATGTGATAACGAAACTTTTGATTAAGAACGGTATTCCGAAAGAAAAAATAGTCATAGTCGGATATGGAAACACCAGTCCTTTGATTGGTTGGGAAGGAAAAGACAGAATAGAAATAGGATTCTTGAATAATTGATTCTGTTTTTTGTACTTGTAATTTCATTCTTTTTGATGCGTAAAAACGGAGCCTGATTTCGGTAAAATGAATCTTTGTTTCAGAAAATTCTTTCTTGAATTCGGCAAATTGTTTCTTTAATCTGATTTTTTTCTTTCTTTGTTTGGTGAAAAGCCTTGCCAAAATTGGTTATTTCAAATAATCTTTCTATCTTTGCAGTTTGAAATACTATGGAAAGACAATCTACAATAAATAAACCGATAGAAATATCCGGTAAAGGGCTTCATACAGGCAAGATGGTGAATGTCAGATTGCTGCCTGCAGAATCCGGAAATGGTATTGTTTTCAGAAGAACGGACTTGGAGAATAAGCCGATGGTTGAAGCATCTGCTTATTTGGTCTCAGATACTTCAAGAGGTACGACTCTCGAAAAAGAAGGCGTTAAAGTGTGTACGGTGGAGCATTTGATGGCTGCACTTTATGCTCTGATGATTGACAATTTGGTGGTGGAATTAGATGGAGAGGAAATACCGATTTTAGATGGCAGTTCACGTTTGTGGGTAAAGGCTATAGAGGAATGCGGAATCGAAGAGTTGGAATCTGAGCGTCGTTATCATGAATTAAAGGAAACGGTTGTTTATTCCGAACCTGAAAGTGGTATAGAGTTGATTGCAATGCCTTATAACGGCTTTCGGGTTGATTTGGCAATAGATTTTGCTTCTCGATCCATAGGAGCACAGCTTGCAGACATGAAATCGTTGGACGAGTTCAAAGAAAACTTTGCCGCATGTCGCACATTCGTTTTGTTAAGCGAGATAGAAATGTTGTTGAAAGCAAATCTCATTAAAGGGGGAGACTTAGACAATGCGTTGATATTTGCAGACAAGACATTGGAAGAACATCAGATAGCTTACCTTGCAAATGTTTTTGATAAGGATCCTGCAAGCATAAAGGTGGAACAAGGAGTACTTAATACCATAAAGCCACAATACGACAACGAACCTGCACGTCATAAATTGCTTGACTTCATCGGCGATATTGCTCTTGCAGGTCGATATATCAAAGCCCGATTCATTCTTAAGAAACCGGGACATAGAGTAAATAATTGTTTATCAAGAAAAATTAAAACATTGATGGAAGATACTAAGACAGTGCCAACGTACGATCCGAACAAAGAACCGGTGTACGATATCAAAGCTATAAAAGGATTGTTGCCACACAGATTTCCTATGTTACTTGTAGATAAAGTTATCGAAATAGGGGAAGATTATGTTGTCGGCTTGAAAAATGTAACCGGAAATGAGGATTTCTTCAACGGACACTTTCCTGAAGAGCCTGTTATGCCGGGTGTGTTGATTGTAGAGGCGTTGGGACAAACCGGAGGCATACTTGTGTTGAAAGATGTGGAAGATCCGGAAAACTATAGTACCTATTTCATGAAATTTGAAGAAGTTAAATTCAGAAATAAGGTTGTTCCGGGAGACACATTGTTGCTAAAACTTCAATTGACTGAGCCAATCCGCAGAGGAATCGTTAAAATGAAAGGTACGGCTTATGTTGGCGAGAAGGTTGTTGTTGAAGCCATGATGATGGCTCAAGTTGCGAAAACGAAAAAATAAAGATTATGAATCAGCAACTCTCTTATATTCACCCTGATGCCAAAATCGGTAAGAATGTAAAGATAGAACCGTTTGTTGTAATCTATGAAGATGTAGTCATAGATGATGATTGCTGGATCGGATCACATGTTACGATATTTCCGGGTGCAAGAATAGGAAAAGGATGTAAGATATTCCCCGGAGCAAGCATATCGGCAGTTCCGCAGGATTTGAAATATGCAGGAGAATACACAACATGCGAAATCGGAAACAATAACATAATAAGAGAATATGTTACGATAAATAAAGGAACTTCTGCAAGCGGAAAGACCGTTATAGGAGATAATAATCTGATTATGGCTTATGCTCACGTTGCTCATGATTGCGTTTTGGGGAATAATTGTATTCTTGCAAATTCTGCAACATTGGCAGGACATATTGTTGTAGATGATTTTGCAATCATAGGAGGACAATCAGCTATTCATCAGTTTACGAGAATCGGAAAGCATGTCATATTGATGGGAGGCTCACTTGTCGATAAGGATATACCACCTTATGTCAAGGGAGGTAAGTTTCCTGTATCTTATTGCGGAGTTAATTCTGTCGGATTGAGCAGAAGAGGATATTCAAACGAAGTAATAAATAACATTCAAAGCCTTTACAGAATCGTTTTTCAAAAGGGATTGACTTATTCCAATGCTTTGGATGAATTAAAACAGCAACCGGTTTCTAAAGAGCGGGATGAGATAATTGCTTTCATGGAAACGGCCGAAAGAGGTTTGATGAAAGGGTTTACTTCCGTAAGAAAATAAATATTGAATAAAAACATAAAACGATAAAGATAGGGGTGAGATATTGACAATTTGTTTTTATCTTGCCCTTGGTGTTTTTTGTAGAATTGTTATAAAAAATAAATATCATGATTACTTGTGATGATGCCATAATTGAAAAAATGGTGTTGCATAAAGTTGGAAATAAGGTCAACAACGAGCCTTTGAAATTGTCGCAATCGGAATTTGCTTTGCACGGTGAAATAAGCAATATATTGTTAAAGTATTTTACGGGAAATTTTCGCTCACCGCTTACTTATCGTTTGGCGGGTGAAAATGGTGTGTCAGGAAATAAAATCGGTAGGTTTGTAAAAGAAATATTTGAAGATAAGACAGCATTGTATTCGAATAGCGTAGAGATAGCTAAATATCTTTATGATGTTTCGGAGCATCCTAATATCAAATCGGGAGAATTGTATGTTACGTTGCTGAGTCGTTGTTTTGTTGAGGGTGAAACGGTGGATGCAATCGGTATATTCAAATCGGAAAACAAAGAAACCTACCTTAAAGTGTTTCCTCAGGGAGATGGTTTCGATATAGAAAGCGATAGCGGAATCAATATCAATAAACTGGATAAGGGGTGTATAATATATAATAAGGAAGTTGAGGAAGGTTTTATTGCACAAGTGGTTGATATATCCAATCGTGGAACGGAAGCGGCTTTTTGGATGGATAACTTTCTTGGTTTGCAACAAAGACAAGATTCGTACTTTAATACGCAGCACACAATCGATATGTGCAGAGGTTTCGTTTCCGAGTATCTGCCGACCGAATATGAAATGAATAAAGCAGATCAAGCAGAGTTTTTATCCAAAACAGCAGAATTTTTCAAGGAATACAATCAGTTCGACATGGAACGCTTTGGCGATGAAGTGATGGAAAGTGATGAATTGAAGCAATCTTTTAAGGATTATAAGGCTCAGTATGAGAGAGACTTTGATGTTGATTTGGCAGATAACTTTACACTAAACGAGCAGGCGTTTCGCAAAGGGCAAAGATTCTTTCGTTCGGTCATGAAATTGGATAAGAATTTTACGATCTACATTCACGGAGCCCGCAATCGCGTCGAGCAGGGTGAAGATGCCGAAACGGGAATGAAATATTACAAATTTTTGTACGAAAACGAGAACTGAAAATAGGGGTGAAATGAATCAAAGAAACAAAAAAATCTTTCTTGATTTCACTGAATTGTTTCTTTGATTCAGAAAAATAAAACAAAGAAAGGATAAAATACTTTTTGAGAGTGAAAAAACGAAGCTTTTTCTGTGAGTTTTTTTGCTTAACTGCTGTTTGTTTTTGAAAAAATCCTTACCTTTGCACCCGTTTTATTTAGAAATTAACAATATAAGTATAGAATTATGTCTCAGATTATTGGAATTCATTCAAGACAAATCCTCGATTCAAGAGGAAATCCAACTGTTGAAGTTGAAGTTTATACAGAGGCAGGTGCGTTTGGAAGAGCTGCAGTGCCATCTGGTGCATCTACAGGAGTACACGAAGCGTGTGAATTGAGAGATGGTGATAAGAGTTACTTCTTGGGAAAGAGTGTTCTTAAAGCAGTAAATAATGTGAACACTGTTTTGTCAGAAGAATTGAGAGGAATGCAGGTTGCAGATCAAGGTGCGATAGATGCAAAAATGATAGAAATTGACGGAACCGAAAATAAAGGAAAGATAGGAGCCAATGCCATTTTGGGCGTTTCTTTGGCTTGTGCGAAGGCTGCTGCGATGGAAACCGGTCAAGAGTTGTATCGCTACATCGGAGGTGTGAATGCGAATACACTTCCTATACCTATGATGAATATTTTGAACGGAGGATCGCACGCAGACAATAGTATAGATTTCCAAGAGTTTATGGTAATGCCTGTAGGTGCAGATAATTTCTCTCAAGCATTGAGAATGGGTGCTGAAGTCTTCCATAACTTGAAGAGCGTTTTGAAATCAAAAGGATATTCTACCAATGTAGGAGATGAAGGTGGCTTTGCACCGAATTTGGGTTCAAACGAGGAAGCAATAGAAGTAATATTGACTGCAATAGAAAAAGCAGGCTACAAACCAGGTCAAGATGTCTATATAGCCTTAGACCCTGCGTCAAGCGAGTATTTTATACCTGAAGAAAACGTTTATCATTTGCATAAATCAACAGGCGATAAATTGACTCCTGATCAGATGGTTGCGTATTGGAAAGAATGGGTTAACAAATATCCTATCATATCTATAGAAGACGGAATGGCTGAAGATGATTGGACTGGTTGGAGAAAACTGACAGACGAATTAGGAAATAAAATTCAGTTGGTTGGAGATGACTTGTTTGTTACAAATCCTGCTCGTTTGAGAATGGGAATAGAAAAAGATGTTGCAAACTCTATTTTGGTGAAAGTAAATCAAATCGGTTCGCTTACCGAAACAATCAACGCTGTTAACTTGGCTTACAGAAATGGTTATACGGCTGTGATGAGCCATCGTAGCGGAGAAACTGAGGATACTACAATTGCAGACTTGGCAGTGGCTTTGAATACAGGTCAAATCAAAACCGGTTCAGCTTCAAGAACAGATAGAATCTGTAAATATAATCAATTGTTGAGAATTGAGGAGATGTTGGGTGATGAAGCTGTATATTTGGGACGTAATTTCAAATTTGCGAGATAGTTTTTCAAATTATAAATAAAAAAAAGCTCGAAAATTTTGTCATATCAGCAAAAATTGCGAACTTTGCAGTTTGAAATAATCAGAGAGTATAAATAAATAATAAGGTATAGCGATGTCAAAAATTTGTGAAATCACGGGAAAGAAAGTAATGACAGGAAATAGAGTTTCTCACTCAAATATCAAAACCAAGAGAAGATTCTATCCGAATTTGCAATTGAAGAAATTCTACATTCCTGAGGAGGATATGTGGATTACGTTGAAGGTTACGCCTGCCGGAATGAGAACCATAAACAAGAAAGGTATAATGGCTTGTTTGAATAACTCAATAGAAAAAGGCATAATAAAGTTGTAATCTAATTATTACAAAAACATAGCAACGGGAGTTTGGATCGAATTCAAACTCCCGTTCTTTTGGAAGAGTATGAGCTATAGTTGTGATATACAAATAAGGGTTGAGTATGTCGATACCGACAAAATGGGTGTTGCACACAATAGTAACTACTTTCGTTATTTTGAAAGAGGACGTTGCGAAACCATGCGACAGGCCGGAATTACCTATAAAGAAATGGAAAATAGGGGGATAATGATGCCATTGGTAGAACAATATGCCAAGTATTTGCTTCCTGCTTATTACGATGATGTTCTTATTGTCAGAACTTCGATTCAGAGCCTGCCTATTGCAAAGATACGATTTGATTATCAAGTTTTAAGAATTGAAAATCAAGAAGAAAAACTTCTTTGTCAAGGCTATAATGTCTTGGCCTTTATCGACGTTGAATCAAGACGTCCCAAGGCTTGCCCGTCTTGGGTAGTAGAAAAATTGAAGAAAGTTTTGTAGTTTCAATGAAAAATTGTATCTTTGCATTTCCAAAATGGAGAAATTTTAAATAATTTATTAACAAAAAACAAGAAAGAGGTATTAATTATGATTATTGTTCCAATCAAAGAAGGTGAGAACATCGAGAGAGCTCTCAAAAAATTGAAGAGAAAGTTTGAAAAAACAGGTGTGGTAAAAGAACTGAGAAACAGGCAGAAATTTACAAAGCCTTCTGTTGTGGCAAGAGATCGTAAACTGAAAGCTATTTATATCCAAAAGTTGCAACAACAAGCAATGGATAAATAGTTTTTGAAAAAAAAGAGGCTTGCAAACAACATTTGTGAGCCTTTTTTCGTTTAATTGGAAATTACACTGAAAGATTTCGAATATTTATGAACACGGGTAAATTTATAGAATATTTAGAGACAGAAAAGGGATACTCGCCTAATACTATATTAGCATACAAAGCAGATATAAATCAGTTTGCTGCTTGTGCAGAAAGAGAGTTCGGAGTTACAGATGAGAAAGATGTAACGGCACCTATGATCAGAATTTGGTTGGTTGAATTGAAAGATCGTGGCGTTTCGAATCGTAGTATAGGAAGAAAGGTTGCCGGTTTGAGGACTTATTTCAATTTTATGGCGAGAATAGGGGCTTTGAATCAAAATCCGATGCTGAAGGTAGCTGCTCCGAAAGTGTTGAGTTCGCATCCGAATGTCGTGCTTACCGATGAGATGGAACGTATTTTATCAGAACGTCGAGCAGATACAAGTTTTCCCGGAGTAAGAAACACATTGATATTGGAACTTCTTTATGCGACCGGAATGCGTCAGGCAGAGCTTTTGGAAGTTGAAGAAGATGATATAGATTATGAAGCTCAGGAAATACGCGTTCAAGGAAAAGGAAGAAAAGAACGAATAGTGCCGATAAGCCCTGTTTTATTGGAGAGAGTGAAGCGTTATATCGAAGAAAAGCGTAAGTATAATAACGTTACGAAAAAACTTCTCATCAATAATAAGTTTGAACCTATGTCGAAAAAACAGCTATATTCCATGGTGTGTAAGGAAATGGAAACAATCAATTCCACGATTCAACATTCTCCTCACGTGTTGCGACATACTTTTGCGACGAGTATATTGTCCGAAGGTGCAGATTTGAACTCGGTAAAAGAGATTATGGGACACTCTTCCATTGCTTCGACTCAGGTATATACACATACGACAATCGAAGAGTTGAAAAAGGCTTACAAACAGGCTCACCCAAGAGCGGAAGTTGCAGAATCCAAAACACAAAAAAAGACAAAAACAGACAACGATGAATAATCGAGTTTTGTAATCTTATTAAAACTAACTTAAAAAAAGGAGGTCTATTATGAAAGTTGTGCTTAATGCTGTTAAATTCTCACCTGATGAAAAGCTAAAAGTATTCGTCGAAGAGAAAGTAGGAAAGTTGGAAAGATTATTGCCGGAAGGTTTGCAGGCAGAGGTAACCTTGAAAGTTGAAAAGCCGGAGAGCATCAACAACAAGGTGGCTGACATCAGACTTGTGGTGAAAGGAAACGACTTATTCGTAACAAAGCAAGCGGACAGTTTCGAAGAGGCCGTTATGTTGGCAATCGATGCCGTTAAAACACAAATCGAGAGATTCAAAGAAAAGAAATAAAGTTTTGAAATCAACTTTGAAGAATGCGGGACGAATGAAACGTTCCGCATTTTTTTTGTTCACTTGTTTTAATTCTTGATTTGTTTCGATGTGGGCAGGAGTCGTTTCGTCGGATGTTTTGCCGACGGAAGCGTTTTCTGCTTTTCTGCGACCTATACGTCGAATAATGACAACTGTCCGAGTTGATTGAATGATTTTCTGTGAAATTCCGTGAGCCCGAAACTGCGAATCGCATCTCTGTGGGCTTTGGTCGGATAACCCTTGTTTTTATTCCAATCGTATTGAGGGTGTGTTGCGTGAATCCGAAGCATGAAATCATCACGATACGTCTTGGCAAGAATTGAAGCCGCCGCAATGCTCTGATATTTCCCGTCGCCTTTGATTATGCATTCGAAAGGAATATCCGAATCGGTTTGAAATCTGTTGCCGTCAATCAGCAATAAATCGGGTCGTATGTGAAGTTTACCCACCGCATCGTTCATGGCAAGAAACGAGGCTTTCAAAATGTTTATCTTGTCTATCGTTTCATTATCTATGAATGCAACAGCCAATGCAATGGCATTTGATTCTATCGTCGTACGAAGTTGTCTGCGTTTTTTATCGCTTAATTGCTTAGAGTCATTTAATTCCTTGCACTCGAAATCTCTTGGCAATATGACTGCGGCTGCAACGACAGGACCGGCCAAACAGCCTCTCCCTGCTTCGTCGCAGCCGCATTCGAGTATGTTTTCTTCTTTGAAGAACTTTTTAAGCAAAACTAAGCTTTTTTGATGTTTTCTATAAGGCTCTCAAACAAAATTCTGCCGTCTGTGTTTCCCAATTCCTCGTCAGAACATCTTTCTGGGTGAGGCATCATTCCGAATACGTTTCTTGTTTTGTTTGTTATGCCGGCAATGTTTTCGACACTGCCGTTCGGGTTATCGTCAATGGAGATTTTTCCGTCGGCATCGCAATATCGGAATAAGATTTGTTCGTTTTCATTAAGACGTTTGATTGTTTCTTCATCGGCAAAGAAACGACCTTCTCCGTGAGCTATCGGAATATTCAAGGCTTTTCCCAAAGTTGCTTTTTGAGTAAAAACTGTGGATGTTGTTTGTGTTGCTATGTATTGGTTTTTGCAAACAAACTTTTGGTTGTCGTTGGCAAGAAGTGCTCCTTCCAACAATCCCGATTCACACAAAATTTGAAAACCATTGCAGACACCGAGAACATAACCACCGTTTTGTGCAAATTTTTTAACGCTTTCCATTATAGGAGACAAACTTGCTATCGCTCCCGAACGAAGATAGTCTCCGTAAGAGAAGCCTCCCGGAAGTATTATCATATCACAATTTTGCAAGTCGGTATCTTTGTGCCATAATTCGACAACTTCTTGTTTTAATTTGTCTTTCAACAAATATACCATATCGTGGTCGCAGTTCGAACCGGGAAAAATCACTACTCCAAATTTCATTTTGTCAATTTTTTTGTTTTAACACGGCAAAGTTACAAAAAAACGATTAAACAAATGCAAGATAAGACTTTTTGTTTAATCGTTTCTGTGTCGTAAAAACTCTGCGAAAACAAATCCGAATCGAATATCGGTGTGTCTAAACTAAGATTTTTCCGTCACAAGAACAAGTTTGTTACTGCGATTTACATGTTCAAATAAACTTTTGCAATGCAACATAGCACGAATATCAAAAGGAATCTGTCTGCATGCTTTTCTTTGTTGTGATTCATGAACAAATTGCAAAGGAAAAAACTGAATGGTATCGCAAAAATGAAAGACATATTCTCTTGAGTTTTGCTTAAAAAGAAAGGAAGCAATGAAACAATGAACATGGTTACCAAGACGCCGCTTTTTTTTCTGTATTCGATTATTCTGTTTGAACGAGAACTTAATGTGTGTGCCAAAGCCGGAATCAGATATAAAGCAAGCAATGACATGTATACAACTTGTATCGGTGTGTTCAAGAAATCGAAATTAATTTTCAGCCATTCTTGTGCACTGCCAAAAAGTTCCGTTGTGATTGAAATATCCATCAAGTAGTAGTAAACACTCAATAATAAATATGGAGTAATCAATCCGAGAATGCTCATGCCCCAACTGCGCCACTTATACAACTTATACACGACCAAACCGCCCCACATCCAGAATATGAATAGGATTGAAGGTGCAAAAAACAAACTTGCCAATGCCAAAAAGAAACTTGATTGAAATATTTCATCTATTCCTTCTTTCTTATCGTGGCACTTGAAAAAGAAATGTAAAGCAATTATAAGGAAGAGATTGGAAAAAAGAATCGAACTTAAAGTCATGGTTTGCACATTGCAACTCATAAGCAAGATATAGAAGAATGCAGGAATAAAGGTTGTTTTTTGGCATAAATGGTTTCTTGTCAGCAGATGATTGAACAATAAAGCCTGCAAATAAACCAATAAGAAAGCAAAAACGGTTGCCATTCTCTGAAATTGTTTTGTTGCATCGAAAATGACTTCGTAAAGAGGTAAATCGAATTTCGATTGGAATACTTGAGGCGGATTCACAAAAGCAGGAATCCAAAGCACCAAAGGCACGATTACAAGCAAAACCAATTGCAAGGGATAGTTCTTTTTGAAAATATTTATCAGCATTTCTGTCTTTCTTTTTTGTGTTATCTCTCATACTTTACGCAGATTATCGAAAAAAGATACATTTTCGCAATGATAAAATTTCAGAAAACCATCTTTCCCTCTAAAAACCGGTTCAGTAAAACTTGATTTGCGTCCAATGAAACAAAGTTTTAATTTTCTAAAATCAAGAAAGAATTTACTGAAACGAAGATTCGCAAAAACAAAAACGAGCGTTCGCAAATGCAAAAGTAAGTCGAACGCTCGTCTTGGTTTACTACATTATACAATAACTTACTTTGCAGCCCAAATCTTAACAGTCCCGTCTTCGGAGCCACTCGCCAACCATTTCCCGTCAGGACTCCAACTTACGGAATTGACATTCTTAGTATGTCCATCAAAACTTTTAATGCATTTTCCTGTGTTTGCGTCCCATATCTTAATAGTTTTGTCATTCGAAGCACTGACTATATATTTCCCATCTGAACTCCAAGATGCGAATCTTACGAAATCAGTATGCCCTTCCAAAACAAGAAAACAAGCTCCTGTGTTTGCATTCCATATTCTAATTGTTTGATCATACGAAGCACTGACTATACGTTCCCCATCAGGACTATATGATGCTGTTCTAACTAAATTTGTATGTCCTATAAATTCTTTGAGAATTATAAATGCACTTGGGCGATTTGGGATTCTAACATCAGCATTCCATATCTTAATAGTTTTGTCATTTGAAGCACTAACCATATGTTTCCCATCTGGACTAAACGATGCTGATCTAACGTTAT
This sequence comes from Candidatus Onthomorpha sp., assembly GCA_045577535.1. Classification (GTDB taxonomy): domain Bacteria; phylum Bacteroidota; class Bacteroidia; order Bacteroidales; family P3; genus Onthomorpha. The sequence continues at coordinate 52,874 of JAZNIO010000002.1, forward strand.
CAATGTGTCCATTTAGAGTTTTAATACATTCTCCACTAATTGCATTCCATATTTTAATCGTTTTATCATTCGAAGCACTAACTATGAATGCTCCGTCGGGACTATAGAACGCTGAAATAACATATGAATCATGTCCCACTAACGTTTTAATACATTCTCCACTATTTGCATTCCATATTTTAATTGTTTTATCATTCGACGCACTGACTATATATTTCCCATCAGGACTATACTGAGCAGAATTAACAAAATCAATATGTCCAACAAATATTTTACTGCATTTTCCGCTACTAACATCCCATTTTCTAATAGTTTTATCATCAGAAGCACTAATTACTGATTCTCCATTAGGACTATATGCTACTGACCAAACACTCTCAGTATGTCCAACAAAATTAAAAACGTTTTCAGTATTATCTGTAATTTTCTCTTTTTTAGTTTGAGAGTCGGTTATCTTTAATTGATTGTTGTTATTATTATATTTGACATATACAAAAGTCGAACAACAAATTATAAGTATTATTAGGATATACCATAATTTTGATTTATGCCTTTCTTCCCCATCCATATTATGTACCTTATTAGTATCTTCTTCTCCAATTTCTTGTATTCTTTCTGGAAAATGAGTTCTTATAGTATTGAAAAGCTCTCCAAAATAATTCTTAGGGTCTCCCGGAAATGCATCAAGCCAACTCAAATTATTTAAACGGTATCTTTTGCCCTCTTGATATTTGTCTGAACTTAATCGAAAAGGAATTAAAACACAGTTCTCGTCAAATGCCAAGTTTATTTCTCGAGTTGTTTCCTTGGATTTATTACTTGATTTTGAATGAACATATACAAAAACTGTTGCATCTTCTATTGCATCTTCTATAAAGGGTCCCCAATCTTTTCCTTTAGGAGCATCCCGATAAGCAACAAAACATCGTAAGTTTCTTTCTTCGAGATAATGAGACATAGCCTCAGCAATTTTCTGGTCTTTGCTTGAATAACTTATAAAAACATCATATTTTTCATTTTTCATTTTTATTCTGTAATATTCTTAACATTTTTTGCCCCGTCCCAAAGGCGTTTCAAATTGTTTGTCTTTTGTTTCAAGAGCATAAAAAAGCGTGGGACAATTTCTTATCACTATTTGAGGTCCTGGAACTACCTATTCATTGAAATAAGAAAAGCCCACGAAATCACCGCGGGCGTTTTCGACTTATCTTTTCAATGAATAATTTGAAATTTTCCAGGTTTCAAATAGTTAAGTATAAGCAAAAACGCTATTTTATGTTGGTTATGAATTTATCGTATTTTGATTAAAAATTTCTGTTTGCCGTTTCCTCCTTTTTTAATTTGGTTTCGAATTTAATCAACAAAGATATAAAACTTTCATAAACCGACAAAATAATCTCTCGCAAAATCGCAAAGAACGCAAATAAGTTTCCGCGTATCACGCGTATTTACACGAATCTTTTCTTTTCTCGCTTATAAAATCCGTTGTCCGTTGTCAGTTGTCCGTTGTCAAGCCAAAAAAATACGTGTCGATACGTGAGATTCGTGGAGACGCTTCTGTGTATCACGCGTATTTACACGAATCTTTTCTTTTCTCGCTTATAAAATCCATTGTCAGTTGTTCGTTGTCTGTTGTCAAGCCAAAAAAAATACGTGTCGATACGTGAGATTCGTGGAGACGCTTCCCCGTATCACGAGGATTGGTACGAAATTTTTGAATGCTCGTTTGGGGGTTGGCGAAACAAAGTTTTAATTTTCTAAAATCAAGAAAGAATTTACTGAAACGAAGATTCATTTTGTCGAAATAAAGATTTGGCAAAACAGGTTCAAGTCGGCTTGTTTTTACCGAGCAAGTCAATGCTTGCAAAGCAAGATAATCGAGGTAAAAAACAAAGAAAAAAACAACAAAACAAAATCTTATCGAGAAAAAACTTGGCATTAGAATGTTTTTTCGTACTTTTGCACTTTATTTTTCGAGGGTAGATTATAAAGTATTAAACATAAAAATATTATAAAATGGAAGACACAACAAAATATTCAGGAAAAACCCGTCAAGAAACTGACTTGATCGGCACAAGAGAAATACCTGCTGAAGCTCTTTACGGAGTTCAATCAGTAAGAGGTTTTGAAAACTTCAAGATTTCAGGAAAGTTGATGAACGATTACCCTAACTTTATCAAGGGTATGGCATTGACTAAAAAAGGTGCAGCAATCGCTAACCACAAACAAGGTAAGCTTACTGACGAACAATTTAAGGCTATCGTACAAGCTTGTGATGAGTTGTTCGAAGGAAAACACCACGAATTTTTCTTGTCAGATATGATTCAAGGTGGTGCAGGTACAACAGTTAATATGAACGCTAACGAAGTACTTGCAAATCGTGCTTTGGAAATTATGGGAAAAGAACACGGACAATACGAATTCTGTTCTCCTAACGACCACTTGAACGCTTCTCAATCTACAAATGATGCTTACCCGACTGCATTCCACTTCGGTTTGTATTTGGAAAACCAAAAGCTTGTAAAAGCTATGGAAAACATAGTTGCATCTTTGGATAAAAAAGCTGAGGAATTCGCTCAAATAATCAAGATGGGTAGAACTCAATTGCAAGATGGCGTTCCTATGACTTTAGGACAAACTTTCAAAGCTTTCGCTAACTTGTTGAGAAGAGAGATTGAAAACTTGAACAAGGCTGCTGAAGAATTGCTTTGCATAAATATGGGTGCTACAGCAATAGGTACGGGAATCTGTTCTGAGCCTGGTTACAGCAAACTTTGTACTGAGGCTTTGAGAGAGATAACCGGTTGGAATGTAACTTTGGCAGAAGATTTGGTAGAGGTAACTTCTGATACATCTGTATTGGTTGGATATTCTTCAGAGTTGAAGAGAATCGCTTTGAAGGCTATAAAGATATGTAACGACTTGCGTTTGATGGGTTCAGGTCCAAGATGTGGTATTCACGAATTGTTCTTGCCGGAAATGCAACCTGGTTCATCAATCATGCCGGGTAAAGTAAATCCTGTAATACCTGAAGTGATGAACCAACTTTGCTACAAGGTAATCGGTAACGATACAGCTGTTATGTTGGCAGCAGAAAACGCACAATTGGAATTGAACGTTATGGAACCTGTATTGGTTTACTGCTTGTTCGAATCAATCAATCTATTGACAAACGGATTCGATACTTTGAGAACTCTTTGTATAGATGGAGTGAAAGCAGATGTAGAAAACTGCGAACGCCAAGTTAAAGGTTCAATCGGTATAGTTACAGCATTGAATCCTATAATCGGATACAAGAACTCTACTAAGATAGCTAAGGAAGCTATGGCTACAGGTAAGGGAGTTTATGATTTGGTTTTGGAACACGATATTCTATCTAAAGAAGATTTGGATACAATTTTGAAACCTGAAAACATGATTGCTCCGGTTAAATTGGACATCAAACCAAAACACTAATCGGTTTTATCAAATAAAAAACGAGTCGTTCGAATCAAAGAACGGCTCGTTTGTTTTTTTAAGATAAGATAACATTGCTTTGTTCGCAGGCTTGTAAACAAAACACTAAAAACATTTGTCTTAAACTTGCATTTTGTAATTATTATTTAGTATCTTTGCAAACTTTTTTGAAAATCAAGGTATAGAGTATGAGTAACATGTTTGAAGAAAAGAAGAGAAAGCAAGAGGCAATCAATACGGCTATGAGTAAGATTAAACACGTTATAGCTGTTGCCAGCGGTAAGGGAGGCGTGGGAAAATCAACCGTTGCTGCGAATATAGCTATCTCTTTGGCAAAAAAAGGATATAAAGTAGGATTGGCAGATGCCGATATTTATGGTCCGAGTGTTCCGACTTTGTTCAATATAGAGAATGAACAGGTTATGGCAACGGAAATCGATGGTAAACAACTTATGTTACCGTTTGAGAAGTTCGGAATCAAGATGATGAGCGTCGGATTCTTTGTTGATAAGGAAAAACCGATGTTATGGCGTGGTCCGATGGCTGCCAACACACTCACACAATTGTTAACCGAAACTCATTGGGGAGAATTAGACTTTATGGTTTTGGATATGCCTCCCGGAACAGGAGATATACAACTTACACTTGTACAACAATTCTCTGTTACAGGTTCTGTATTCGTTTGTACGCCGCAACAACTCGCCGTAGCTGACGTTAGAAGAGCAGTAAATATGTTTAAGAATGATCAAATAGCAATTCCGATAATAGGATTGATAGAAAACATGGCATATTTCACACCAAAAGAATTGCCAAACAACAAATACTATATATTTGGTAAAGGTGGAGGAGAAGCATTGGCTAAGGAATTGGATGTGGAGTTGATTGCACAGATACCGATCTCTATGGATATTTCCGAAACCAATGATAGCGGAAATCCGATCTCTTTAGAATTTTCATCACCTGAAGCAGAGTGTTTCATGGATTTGGCAGAAAAAATAGCAAGTAAAACAATAAAAAAAGCATAAAAGATGACAGTGGAAGAAAGAACAAATTTGGAAAATCGTGTTAAAGATGCGATAAACTCAATTCGTCATTACCTTCAAGAAGATGGAGGAGACGTTGAGTTCGTTAAAATGACCGATGATAAGGTTGTTTATGTTGAATTGCAGGGACATTGTGGCAGTTGCCCGCATGCAATGGCTACATTGAAGCAAGGCGTAGAGGCTGCAGTTAAAGATGTAGTTCCTGAAATAGTTTCTGTAGAGAGAATCTGAATATAAAATTGCATTGCAATGATATATACAAAAACCGGAGATAAAGGTGAAACCGCTCTTGTCGGTGGAAGTCGTGTTCTAAAATGTGACCAAAGGGTTGAATGTTATGGAACATTAGATGAATTGGTTTCTTATTTGGCATTGGTAAGAGATTGTTTCAAAAGCGAAAGACTTACAAATGAAGTCATAAAGATTCAAAGGATTTTGTTCAAAGCAGAAAGTATATTGGCGTGTGAATCAGAGAATGTTTTGAATAAAATGCCGAAGATAACCGAAGATGATATTGCGTTTTTAGAAAAAAGAATAGATGTGATGAATGAGGGATTGCCTGCACTGAAAGCTTTTTTGATTCCCGGAGGTAGCAGAACGAGTTCTCATATTCACGTTGCAAGATGTGTATGTCGCAGAGCTGAAAGATTATGTGTTCGATTGAATCAGGACGTTCCTGTTGACGAGAAAATATTACGGTTTTTGAATCGCTTGTCTGATTATTTGTTTGTTTTGGCTCGCTATATTCTGAAAGAGAAAAACAGAAAGGAAACTTATTGGCAAGCAGATTGAGAATTGTAAAACAGAATTGGTATTAGGCAAAGCAAGTAATTTAATTATAAATAAGAAAAACGATGTATTGGACTTTAGAATTGGCCTCCAAATTAGACGATGCACCATGGCCTGCAACGAAAGAGGAATTGATGGATTATGCAATCAGAAGTGGAGCTCCTGCAGAGGTGTTGGAGAATCTTGCAGAGATAGAAGATGAAGGCGACATCTATGAAACCATAGAGGATATTTGGCCTGACTATCCAACGAAAGAAGATTTCTTTTTTCACGAAGACGAATACTAATCGACAACTCCATTACTTAGTTTAAGGGTCGGTCAAAGAGAATCTTTATTTTGATAAAGGTTTTCTTTGTTCGATTTTTTTGTATCTTTGAACCGATTAATCGAAACTTGAAAACGAACGAATAATTTTTGATTTCATTATGTCTATGTTTGAAAGAACCGAATTGATGATAGGGTCAGATAGATTGAATCGTTTGCGTGATTCGCACGTGTTGGTGGTCGGATTGGGTGGAGTGGGTGCTTGTGCAGCGGAAATGCTTTGTCGTTCGGGGGTTGGCAAGCTTACCTTGGTGGATTCCGATATAGTGTCTCAATCAAATAAGAACAGACAATTGTTGGCCTTGGATTCGACCGAGGGAATGTTCAAGACAGAAGTTTTATATCAAAGATTGAAAGACATCAACAAAGATGTGGAACTCATTTGCTTGAATGAGTATTTGAAAGACGAAAGAATACCGGAACTTTTGCAGACTGCAGATTACGATTATGTGATAGACGCGATAGATACCTTGTCTCCCAAACTCTATCTCATTGCAAATTGCGTCAAACTCACCATTCCGATAGTCAGTTCCATGGGAAGCGGTGGAAAATTAAACCCTTCGTTAGTGCAAGTTGCAGATATATCACAATCTTATAATTGTCCGTTGGCACGAATGATAAGGAAAAAATTGCACAAGTTCGGAATATATCAGGGAATCAACGTGGTGTTTTCACCGGAAGAAGTTTTTGAGGACTGTGTCAAAGAGGAAAGAAGCGAAAATAAAAGAACAAACGTAGGAACCATATCTTACATGCCCGCTGTTTTCGGTTGCTTTGCCGCAAGTGTGGCAATAAGAGACTTGATTGGGGAATTGCCGAAAGAAAAATTGAAAGATACGCGATATTATCACAATAAAAAGACGAAAATTTCCGATATAATAGAAGTAAAAGTTGTTTAATATGGAAGAAATGTTTGAAGTATATTGTCGCAACACAGATTCGAAAATTCTGATTCCTTCGGGAATGGATTTGTTGAGCGTTGCGAATTTTGCAGGATTGAAGAACACAGATTCGATTTTAGGTGCTTGCGTCAATAACAAGGTTCAAAATCTTGCTTACCGTATATATTCACCCAAGACTGTTGAATTCCTTGATGTTTATTCAGCAACAGGAAGACGTATTTATTCGTTTTCGCTGATGTTTCTGTTATATAAAGTTGTCAAGGAACTATATCCGGGAAAGGAATTGTTCATTCAGCATTCCATGTCTGACGGATACTATTGCGAAATACCTGATTTGCAAGAAAGTATCGAAGAAGTGGTTTCGGCGATTAAAGCAAGAATGAAACAAGTCGTTGAAGAAAACATTCCGTTTGAAAGACGTATAATTCCGGTTGAAGAAGCCTATGAATTGTTTCAAAAATTAGGAATGCCGGAGAAAGCAGAACTTATAAAAAACACCAATCGTTTATATGCCAACGTAGATTTGTTAGGAGCGACCGTGAATTCATTCTTTTTTGAGTTGGTTCCCTCAACATCTTATCTGAAAGTATTTGATTTGTACGCATTTGATACGGGATTCATTCTTCAAATGCCATCAAAGAAAGACGCTTCCAAAACACCTGATGAACAATCCAAAGACATAAAGATGTTTTCTATATTCAAAGAACACAAGAATTGGGTTCGTATATTGGGAACGCCTTACGTTGGTCTTTTGAATAAAATCGTTGAAAACAAGAAACAAACCGAATTGATTCAAGTCTCGGAAGCATTACATGAGAAAAAATATGCGGAAATTGCAGATGAAATTTTCAAAAGAAAAGATAATGTGAAAATGGTTCTTTTAGCCGGTCCGTCATCTTCAGGAAAAACCACATCATGTCGCCGTATTGCAACACAGCTTTCTGTGCTTGGTTTCAGACCATTACAAATTTCGTTGGACGATTATTTTGTTGACAGAGAATTAACTCCGAAGGACGAAAACGGAGACTATGATTTCGAATGTTTAGAGGCCTTGGACTTGGATTATTTCAATGCACAAATGCAAGAACTTTTGAAGGGAGAAGAAGTGGAACTTCCTCGTTTTGACTTTATTACAGGAAAAAGAATTGCAAGTGGTCAAACAATCAAGATGAATGAAAAATCCATACTTATCATAGAGGGAATACATGCACTTAATCCTAAACTTACAAGTGAAATTCCGCAGAATAACAAATATCATGTCTTTGTTTCGGCAATGACGCAACTTGCTTTGGATAGACACAATCTCATAAGCAGTAGTGATAATCGCCTTTTGAGACGAATAGTTCGAGACAACAATTATCGCGGATACTCGGCACAAGATACGATAATGCGTTGGAATAGTGTGCGAAGCGGAGAAGAAAAACATATATTTCCATATCAGGAAAACGCAGATAGTATCTTTAATTCCTCCTTACTATATGAAATTGGTGTGTTAAAGCCTATGGTGGAAAAACTATTGTCCGAAGTTGCTCAAAACTCACCAGCGTATTCCGAAGCAAGGAGACTGCAAAATTTCTTGGCGAATTTCAAAACCATAACCACGGATTATATACCTCCAACCTCGATTATGAGAGAGTTTTTGGGCGGTAGCAGTTTTACTTATTAGATATGACAACAAGAAGTTTTGAACAAATAAACACATATCTATGTTTTTGTTAAACAGTTGTTTAATAAGTTGAAAATGAAATTTGAAAAGAAAAAATCGAAACAAAGTTTTGCTGGAACGGAAAAAAGTAGTAATTTAGCACTCTCAAACATTGATTGTGTTGTTATAAAAAGAGTAAAAATAGTTTGATATGGAAGCAAAAAAATCAGACAAAGCGAATTTGGAAAAGACCAAAACGATGTACACTCTATTAGGTCTTGTCGTTGCTCTATCAATAGTTATTTTGGCTTTTGAATGGAAGAGTTATGACAAAGAAGTAGAGGCTGAACAGTTGACGCAAGTAGTTCAGGAGGTTGAAGAAATGATTATTCAGACACGTCAAGAGGAACCACCGCCACCACCGGAAGAACCTCCGCAAGCTGAAACAACTGAATTTGAAATCGTTGATGACGACCAGGAATTGGAGAACGAGTTCAATATAGAAACGTTTGAAAACACCGGAAACGCAGAGGTATTCATTCCGAAGGTTGAAGTGGAAGAAGTAGAAGAAGAAACAGAGGAAGAACCCATCTTTACAGTTGTTGAAGAGTCTGCTTCGTTCCCCGGAGGTATGCAAGAACTTTACAAATACGTGGGAAGCAACTTGGTATATCCGCAACAAGCGAGAGAAACCGGTACTCAAGGAAAAGTGTTCATAACTTTCGTTGTTGAGAAAGATGGTTCATTGACAGACGTCAAAGTTTTAAGAGATATCGGATCAGGTTGTGGAGAAGAGGCTGTGAGAGTTGTTAAGTCGATGCCTAAGTGGAAACCGGCAAAACAAAGAGGTAAAGCCGTTAGAATGCAGTTCAACTTGCCTATCTCATTCACTTTGGCAGGATAATTCAAGATTTACGTTATTAAGATAAATATTACAGAGCAGGGGATTTTGAAACAATCCCTTGCTTTTTTTTGATAAATACTTTTGTATGATAACAATAAACGGGCTTTCCGTACATTTCCCAGGCGGATATTTGTTTAGAGACGTCAGTTTCGTCGTAGGAAACCGAGATCGCATAGGTTTAGTAGGTAAGAATGGGGCAGGTAAATCCACACTTATGAAAGTCATGGCAGGCAAACAAGAATATGAAGCCGGTAGCGTAGTGTTAAGTGCAGGACAAACAATAGGTTATCTTCCTCAAGAAATGATTCCATCATCCCAAGTCAGTGTTTTGGAAGAGGCTTTGTCCGCTTTTGATGTTTTGAATCAAATGGAAAAAACACTGGAGCAATTATCCGTTCAGATAGCAGAAAGTACTGATTACGAATCAACGGAATATGAAAGATTGCTTCAAAATCATAGCGAATTGAGTGAAAGAATCGTTATGATGGGAGCAGATAACAGACAAGCTGAAACTGAAAAGATATTGCTTGGATTAGGCTTTCTGCATTCCGATTTTTCGAGAAAGATGACCGAATTCAGCAGTGGATGGCAAATGAGAGTGGAATTGGCGAAACTGCTTTTGCAAAAACCAGAAGTCTTGCTGCTTGATGAGCCGACAAATCACCTTGATATAGAATCCATTCAATGGTTGGAGGGTTTTCTTCACTCATATTACGGAGCTGTTATTTTGGTCTCACACGACAGAACTTTTCTTGACAACATCACAACCCGCACAATAGAAATCACGGCAGGTAAAATATACGATTACAAAACCAATTACTCCGAATATGTCAAACTTCACGCCGAGCGAATGGAGCAACAACAATCCCGACTCAACAATCAACAAAAACAAATCGCACAAACGGAAAAATTTATTGAGCGTTTCAGGTATAAGGCAACAAAAAGTAAGCAAGTTCAATCAAGGATAAAGATGCTCGAAAAGATGGATCGGGTAGAAATAGACGATATAGACACATCTTCGATTCATTTTAGATTTCCTCCGGCTCCGCATTCGGGAAAAGTTGTTTTGGAAACAGAACGGTTGAATAAGAATTACGGCGACAAAATCGTGTTGAAAGAAGTTGATGTCTTAATAGAAAAAGGAGAGAAGGTTGCTTTTGTCGGTAAAAACGGAGAAGGAAAATCGACGTTTTCAAAAATAATTGTGGGGGAAACTGAATCAAGTGGCGGAGAATGCCGTTTGGGACATGCTGTTTCAATAGGCTATTTTGCACAAAATCAAGCTGCTTTGTTGGATGGTGAAAAAACGGTATTTGAAACAATAGACGAAGTAGCAGTTGGAGAAGTCCGCACAAAGATTCGAAATATACTCGGCAGCTTTCTTTTTGACGAGAATGATATTGAGAAAAAGGTTAAAGTACTTTCAGGAGGAGAGAAAACAAGACTTGCATTGGCAAAATTATTACTTGAACCGGTAAATCTCCTTGTATTAGATGAGCCGACCAATCACTTGGATATGTTGTCCAAAGACATATTAAAGATGGCTCTTATGCAGTATGACGGAACTTTAATCGTGGTTTCGCATGACAGAGACTTCCTTCAAGGATTGACAGACACCATTTACGAATTTTCTCATCACAAAGTAAAACAATTCAAAGGAGATATATTCGATTTTCTTCAAACAAAAAAGATAAGCGATTTGGAAGCTCTCAATCTGAAACCCCAACAGAGTAAATCCAAGGCGGAAGTTGTAGTTACTCAATCGAAACAAGATTATCTGAAAAATAAGGAAAGAGAAAGCGGACTTAGAAAAATAAGAAATAAAATCAACTCTTGCGAGCAAGAAATCGAAATATTGGAAAATAAACTCAAACAAATGGACGACACTTTAGCTTCTTCGGATTTTTCAACACAAACATCCGATATGAATAAGTTCTACACAGAATACGAGGAAATAAAAAAGCAGTTGTCCGAACGAATGAATGAGTGGGAGGAACTTCAAATCAATTTAGAAGAAGCCGAAAAGCAATGCTAAAAGCAAAGTATTATAAAGACAATATAAAACTTGCATACCCCATAATCTTATCTTCTTTGGGTATAAGCATCGTTCAATTTTTTGACACCTTTATGGTTGGACATTTGGGTAAAGAACAATTGGCCGGAGTCGCTTTTGCATCTGCCATAACCACGATTGCACTTGTCTTTGGTCAAGGAATAGGTATGTCGCTAACTCCTTTGGTCGGACAATCTTTTGCAAGGAAGGAAACCGTTCGAATAAGCCGTTTGTTTCAAAATGCGATTACATTGAATATTTTTACTGGTCTGATGATTGTTTTGGTGCTTATGGCTATTCTTCCTTTGATGCCTTATCTCGGACAGCCGAAAGAAGTGATTGAAGCAGCAAAACCATATTTCATTGTTACTGCAATATCCTTGTTTCCCGCACAAATCTTTCTTGCATTCAGGCATTTCATGGAAGGAGTTGGGAATACAAAAATAACAATGCAGATAATAATATCGACCAATGTGCTGAATATTATATTGAATTATATATTCATTTACGGAAAGTGCGGATTGCCTGCAATGGGTGCTTTTGGTGCGGGACTTTCAACGCTTGTTGCTCGAACGATTATGCCGATTGCATACGTTATTTATATGTTGTCTCATAATCACTACAGAAGATATTTCAAGTTCTTTTCAAAAGCAAATTTCAGTATCTATACCCATAAAGTCGTAGCAAAGTTAGGGTTTCCCATAGCAGTGCAATTGTCGTTGGAATGTTTGAGTTTTTCGATGGTAACAATAATGATGGGGTGGCTTTCTACAGTTGCACTTGCTGCATATCAGATTGTACTTACTTTTTGCACTCTTACATTTCAGATAGCCTGCGGAGTAGCTTCGTCAACCACAATATTGGTGTCGCATTCTTTTGGTAGAAAAGACGGAAAAGATGTATCGGCATATTCGAATGGCGGATTGCATCTGTGCTTTATAACAATGGGAATCGCAGCTTTGTGCTTTATCTTTTTCGGACGTCAAATCACTTCATGGTTTAGCACAGATACGACTGTTATTGCCCAAGGTGCGTTGCTTTTTATTGTAGCCGGAGGATTTCAATTGATAGATGGTACTCAGGCGACTTTATTGGGAGCTTTGAGGGGTATAAACGACGTATCCAAACCAATGAAATATTCTTTGATAAGCTATATTCTGTTTGCTATTCCAATGGCTTACGTTTTTGGATTTTTGTTAGATTTCGGTCCTTGCGGGATTCTGTCGGGTGAAGCTTTGGGATTGCTTCTTGCTGCAATACTTTATTATCAAAGATTAAGGAAATCGATTCAAAAAATCGAGTCTCGCTAATCGTTTGATAAACATTGAGTTGATTGAGTTTTTGTTTAGCTTGGAATAACTCTTTGTTTCAGCGGATTGTTTCTTTGTTTTAGAAAAATGTTTCTTGATTTCAGTAAATTGTTTCTTTGTTTCGTTTGAAGGACTTTTTAATCGGAAAAAAAGCGTTGCTATTGGGGCTTTGTAAAGGCTTGTTTTACGGATTTAATTCGTATCTTTGCAACGTTTAATCAAAGTGAAAGAGAAATGAAATTCGATTACAAGAAAATTTTACCTCACATTGCCGCAATATTATTGTTTTTGGCGGTTGGTTTTGTTTACTTTTCTCCTGTGTTGGAGGGAAAGAAGGTTTTCCAAAGCGATATGAGTCAGTTCGAAGGCGGAAACAAAGATTTGGCTGACTATGAAGCTGCAACGGGTGAAAGAGCCGGTTGGACAGATGGAATGTTTTCGGGAATGCCTGCTTATCAGCTTACTATGCCTGAGCATTATAATATATTCAAAAGTTTGTCGCCGATTGTTACATTGGGAGAACATTCTTTTTCTGTGGGGATTCTGTTTCTCATGATGCTGGGTTTTTATGTCTTTATGGTATCTATGGGAGCCAAACCTTTGTTGTCTGTGATTGCATCTTTGGCTTACGCACTCGGTTCTTATAACATAATCATAATAGCTGTGGGACATATCACCAAGGCTTGGGCAATGGCTATGATTGCTCCAATATTGGGTGGAATGATTCTTGTATTCAGACGCAAATGGCTTGCAGGTGCGGTCATGTTTACCTTATCGCTTGGTTTGCAGATAGGTTTTAATCACATACAGATAACATATTACACAATGTTGTCTGCAATAATTCTCGGAATATGTTATCTGATTTATGCAATAAAAGAAAAGACAATAAAGGATTTTGCTCTTGGTGGGGGAATGCTTGTGTTGTGTGCAGCGATTGCGTTCTTGCCTAACTCATCTCATTTCAAACTGAATTCGGAATACGTGAAATACACAATGAGAGGCGGAAGTGAATTGACTGTTAAGCCGAATGAAAATATAGAATCGCAAAATAATGACAAGGGACTTTCGATAGATTATGCTTATGCTTGGAGTTATGGAATCGGAGAAAGCTTTACGGTGCTCATTCCTGATTTCAAAGGTGGTGGAAGTTCCGATCACAGAATCGAAAAGCTGGCTGAAAGAAGAATACAGCAGATTCAGACAACCGAACCTGCACAAGCGGGAAATCCTCAAATAAATCGTGTCGTCAATCAGTACGCCGGTTCGACTTATTGGGGAGAACAGCCGTTTACTGCAGGCACTGTGTACTTCGGAGCCATAGTTTGCTTCCTTGCAATCTTGGGCTTTATACTCATAGATGGCAAAATGCGTTGGTGGCTTTTGGGTGCAACAGTTTTGTCTTTTGTTTTGTCGTGGGGAAGCAATGCAATGTGGATAAACGAACTGCTTTTCGAATATCTGCCTTTTTATAATAAGTTTAGAACTCCGTCGATGGCGTTGGTAATTGCAAACGTAACTTTGGTAATGATAGCTTTCTTGGGCTTGAAAGAGTTTATCTATGGAGAGAAAACTAAAAAGCAAAAAACGCTTGCTTTATATATTTCGGCAGGTGTTACAGCCGGATTCTGTTTGCTTTGTGCAATTGCTCCGGGATTGTTCTCCGATTTTTCTTCTTCGAAAGATGCAATTTTCCAATCAATGCTTGGGGATAGTTTTATTCAAGCATTGATTGATGATAGAAAAGATGCATTCACTTCGGACGCATTCCGCTCGTTTGTATTCATTGCTGTGGCTTTTGTGGCTTTGTTGTTGTTCGTTTCTGGCAAAGTTAAAAAAGAAATTATCATTGTTGCAATTATAGGAATCGCCACAACAATCGATCTTTGGGGCGTTGACAGAAGATATTTGGACGATTCGAATTTCCAAAAGAAGTATGAAATGACGCCACAGCCTACAGCAGCAATTGAAAGCATTAAACAACAAGTAGAAAACCAAAAAATAGATCACTATCGTGTGTATAACATGGCGGTGAGTGCCTTTAACGATGCATCGACTTCTTATTTCTTTCCATCGGTTGGAGGATACCATGGAGCGAAACTTCAACGCTATCAAGAGTTGATTGATTTCTATTTCGTAAATCCTGCATATAAGCAAAAAGATATTGCAGATACGGCTTTGCTTGCAGGAAATCAGTTGCGTCAATTCTTCTATCAGTATGGCAATCAGATAAATTGTCCGAATCTTGGCGTAATCAATATGCTTGACACTAAGTTTGTGATATTGCCATTGGGAGAAGAAGGCGGTGTTCCTGTGCAAAATCCTGAGGCTTGCGGAGCTGCGTGGTTTGTACCTTCGATTACCTGGGCTGAATCTGCCGATGAGGAAATTCTTGCATTGAATAATTTCGATCCCCGTAAGACTGTGGTTTTGAATGCCAAATACAAAAAATCGGTAAAACAGAATGCAGATTTTGATTCTTCGGCTGTGATTCGTATAGAGAAGCAAGAAATTCATAATCCTGACTATAAGAAATATACTTACAAGAGTGATTGCGACCAAATCGCCGTATTTTCTGAGGTTTATTATGAAGGAGATTGGAAAGCTTACGTTGACGGAAAGGAATGCCCTATCATGCAGGCTGATTACGTGCTTCGTGCTTTGCAATTGCCAAAAGGAACGCATACTGTCGAGTTTAAGTTCGAACCGGACAGTCTGAGAATTTTCTCTTCGGTTAATTTGGTAGGCTCGATTTTGGTTGTGTTGTTGGTTGTTGCGGCAATAGCATTACCGATTTTGAAACCGTTTGTTTTGAAGCAAAGAAAGAAAAATGCGGAATAAGGTTTTAAGAATTTGTTTCTTGAAATGAAATAAATGAAAACAAGAAGACGTTCTCGATTTGTCGCATATACTGCGTTCTTTTCGGCTCTAAGTCTTTTGTTATGTTATTACGGTGAACGAAAAGCGGAGTTTTTGCAGTAGAAATAAAGAATAAGATTGTCGTTATGTACATACTCGGATATATAGCTTTGTTTTTGGCATCTCTGATCAGTGGATTGAGTTTGTTCTTTTTCGAAAAGAAATCGAAGGTTCTTGGTTTCATATCTGTTTTCGGAGGAGCTTTCTTGCTCGCTGTTTGTTTCGTTCATCTGTTGCCTGAGGCTTTTGCTTTATCATCTGATTCGGGGTGCTCGCATTCTCATTCGCCTCATCACGTTCATGAACACGAACACGGTTTTTCTTTTCCGCTTGGAGGTTTTGTTTTGTTTGGTTTTCTCTTGCAATTGCTTTTGGAACTTGTTTCCAAGGGAGCGGAGCACGGGCACTTGCATGATGAAGATGAATGTATGAGTCGTGGCAGTTATCTCACATCTTTGATGATTCTTTTGGGAGTGTCGATTCATGCTTTTTTGGAAGGATTTGCCTTGGTTACGAATGGCTCGATGAATTATTCATTGCTGATAGGTGTTATTTTGCATAACATACCTATTTCTATGGTTGTGATGGGCAGTTTCTTGAAGGCAGGATGTTCTAAAGCCGTTTCGCTTTGTCATCTTGCGATATTTGCGGCAATGGGTGTTGCCGGTTCGATAGTGAGTCTTTGTTTCGATTTTGTTACAGCTTATACCGCAGAAATAATGTGCTTTGTTGTCGGAATATTGTTACATGTCTCAATATCGACTCTTTTTGATAGTACGGAGAGTCATAAATATAATTTTGTAAGATTTGTAATTGTCATTGCTGCTTTTGCAACAGCATGTTTGCTTCCTCATTAGAATAAAATCATACATCGATGAAATTATCTGTTGTCATAGTCAATTATAACGTAAAGTACTTTTTGGAACACTGTCTCTATTCTGTGAGGAATGCAATCAAAGGAATAGATGCGGAAGTCTTTATTGTGGATAATAATTCCGTCGATGGGTCGATGCAAATGCTGCGTTCGAAATTCTCGGATTTTATTCTGATTGAGAATAAAGAGAATGTGGGATTTGCAAAAGCCAATAACCAGGCACTACGTTTGGCTAAGGGTGAATATGTCTTGCTTTTGAATCCTGATACCGTTGTTGAAGAAGATACGTTTTCAAAATGTATTTCATTCATGGACGAACACAAAGATTGCGGTGGCTTAGGGATTAAAATGATTGATGGAAGCGGGAAAATATTGAAGGAAAGCAAACGAGGTTTTCCAACACCTTGGGCGAGCTTTTGCAAAATGAGTGGTCTTACTTCTTTGTTTCCTCACTCTAAACGCTATGCTCAATATTATATGGGGCATCTTTCGTATGATGAAACCAACGAAGTGGATATTCTTGCAGGGGCTTACATGATGATGAGAAAGGATTGCTTGGATAAAGTCGGATTGCTGGATGAGGATTTCTTCATGTATGGCGAGGATATTGACCTTTCGTATAGGATAACGCAGGGTGGTTATAAGAATTACTACTTTCCGGAGGCTCAAATCATACATTACAAAGGTGAAAGTACCAAAAAAGCGAGTCTTAACTATGTTTACACTTTCTATAATGCAATGGCAATTTTTGCAAGCAAGCATTTGGACAGCAAACAAACGAAATTGTATTCCCTGATCATTAAGTTGGCTATCTGGTTGCGTGCATCATTGGGATTCGTTTCAAGAATTTTTTCTCGTTTGGCTTTGTTTGTTTTGGATTTTATTTTGATTTATGCGGGTTTCTTCCTACTTGAACGAACATGGGCTTTGCATTATTGGGGTGATATCAACTATTACCCTCCTCATTACATATTCTGTGCAGTTCCTATTTATATTTCGATATTGTTATTCTCGGTTTATGTTTGCGGAGGCTATGTAAGGCAATTGAAACTTGCAAGATTGGTGTCGGGGGTCTTCGGTGGAATGTTGCTGTTGTTGGTTTTCTATTCTCTTTTGCCTGCAGAGTTGCGTTATTCTCGTGCATTGGTAGTCATGGGGTCGGTAATGAGTTTGTTCATACTGCTTTTGGTGCGTTTTATTCGCAATTTCATTTCCAATGGTTCTTTGTCATTGAAAAACACTCATTCGCTTCGTTACGCCATTGTTGCAAATAAACAAGAGGGAGAGAGAGTTGCCGATCTGCTAAACAAGACAGAGGAAAAGCCGGAGTTCATTGCTTTGGTTGGAGTGAAGGATGAACAGATTGATGACAATTTTGTCGGAAATACTTCCCAGATAGAAGATATTATAAGGATATATTCGATAGATGAAGTGGTATTCTGTTCCAAGGATTTGTCGCAAACGAATATTGGAGAGTTGATGAGTCGTCTTTCTTCAACGAATGTGCGTTTCACAATAGTGCCTCCGAGTGCGGAATTCATAATTGGAAGTAATACAATAAAGACACCAGTGGATCTTTATGTGCTTAATGTGAGTAGTATAACAAGTGAGGATAATAGAAGAAAGAAACGTTTGCTCGACATTATGGTTGCATTGTGTTTATTGGTGTTTTACATTTTCGTTTGTTGGTTTGTGAAGCAACCTTTCGGTCTTTTGAAAAATATTTTCCTCGTTTTGGTCGGTAAAAAAACGTGGGTGGGATATTGTAATGAGGATGGGACCGAAATGGATAAACTTCCGCTTCTGAGGAACTCGGTTTTGACGATAATAGATGTTTTTTCGGGAGAACGATTGGAGAAAAAGTCTCTGCATAAACTTAATTTGCTCTACGCAAGCAATTATTCCATTAAAAATGATTTGAATGTTATCTGCAAGTCCTTCAGGTGGTTAGGCAGGTAATTGAATTCGTCTTCCTGGATTTTTAGAAAAAATATTATTTTCTTGTAATTTTTTTCACTCTTTTCCTTTGTGGAATGAATGAAAATATATATCTTTGTCTCGAAATAAAGAACTATTTCGGTGAATCTTTGTTTCATTGACGTAGATCTTTAAGACATTTAATTATAATCAAAAAACAATTTGCCTTATGACTAAATCGGAAGAATTCATTGAGATGGAACACCGTTATGGTGCACATAATTATCACCCGTTGCCTGTTGTGTTGAACAGAGGTGAGGGAGCGTTTGTATGGGACGTGGAAGGAAAACGTTATTTTGACTTTTTGAGTGCATATTCTGCAGTTAATCAAGGTCATTGTCATCCAAAGATTGTAGCGGCTTTGTGTGAGCAGGCACAGAAACTAACTTTGACTTCTCGGGCTTTTTACAATGATTGTTTAGCTCCTTATGAGAAATATGTAACCGAATATTTCGGATATGACAAAGTGCTTCCTATGAATACGGGTGCCGAAGCAGATGAAACAGCTCTTAAACTTGCAAGACGTTGGGGCTATAAGGTAAAAGGCATTCCTGAAAATGAAGCGATAATTGTTTGTTGCGAGGGAAATTTTCACGGAAGAACTATTTCTATTGTCTCAATGTCGACTGACCCTGACAGCTATGGACAATTCGGACCTTTCACTCCGGGATTTATAAAGATACCTTACAACGACGTATCTGCATTGGAGCAGGTTTTGTCTTTGCATGGAGATAAGGTTGCGGGCTTCTTGCTTGAGCCTATACAAGGAGAGGCAGGCGTGTTTGTGCCTGATGAAGGCTATTTGAAAACTTGCTACGATATATGTAAGAAACATAATGTTCTTTTTATGGCTGATGAAGTCCAAACGGGTATTGCAAGAACAGGAAAGCTGTTAGCATGCGATCATGAGGGAGTTCGTCCGGATATATTGATATTAGGAAAAGCACTATCGGGCGGAGTATTGCCTGTTTCTGCGGTTTTGGCTGACGATGAGATAATGTTGACTATTCAACCCGGCGAACACGGCTCGACCTTTGGAGGATTCTGTTTGGCAGGACGAGTAGCCGTTGCAGCATTGGAAGTGGTTAAAGAAGAGAAACTTGCAGAGAAAGCCGAGTATTTGGGAAAAATTTTCCGTGAAGAGATGAAAGCGGTGAATAGTGACATGATTGAATTGGTTCGCGGCAAAGGTTTGTTAAACGCAATCGTGATAAAACCTAAGAATGGTAAAGAAGCATGGGACGTATGTTTGAAGATGAAAGAATTAGGTGTGCTTGCGAAACCAACACATCAGCATATAATCAGATTTGCTCCTCCTTTGGTGATAACGGAAGAGGAATTGAGAGAAGCCATTGCTTTGATTAAAGAGGCTATATTATCATTCGAATAAATTTAAGTTTTGTGATTTTTGTTTTTAATTTGATGAACGGACCGCTGAAACGGCGGTTCGTTTTTTATTTTTTTTAGGACAGTAGGATTGGATAAAAACAACGCCTTACTAAAACAAAGAAACAATTTCTTAATTCTTTGTTTCGTTACGCTGAAATCAAGAAAGAATTTTTTGAAATCAAGAACTATTTCAAGTGGTTTTTATTGCAAGAATATGAATACAAAAAAAGCGTAAACGATTTGATGTTTACGCTTTTTTTATCGTTGATTCAGAACTTATTTTACTCTTTCTGAATATTCGGATGTTCTTGTGTCAACCTTGATTCTTTCACCTGTTTCGATGAACAAAGGTATTCTTACTTTAGCTCCTGTTTCAACTGTAGCATCTTTCATAGCGTTTGTTGCGGTATTGCCTTTAACGCCAGGTTCTGTATAAGTTACTTCCATCTCTACAAAAGGAGGTAATTCGCATGAAAGAGGTGTTTCGCTATCTGCGTGAACCACTATCTCAACATATTGTCCCTCTTTTAGGAATTGAGGAGCGTTAATCATGCTTTCTTCAATGTTTATTTGCTCATAAGTTTCCGAATGCATGAAATTGTAACCTGTATCGTCTTTATAAAGAAAAGTGTAAGGTCTTCTTTCGACTCTGCAAGTTTCTATTTTACATCCTGCAGGGAAAGTATGTTCTAACGTTCTGCCTGTCTTGAAACTTTTAAGTTTGGTTCTTACAAAGGCACTTCCTTTTCCAGGTTTAACGTGCAAAAACTCTATTACAGAGAACAGATCGTTGTTTAACTCTATGCACAATCCGTTTTTGATGTCTGCTGTTGTTGCCATATAAAATCTGTTTATCTTTCTACCTAAGTAGATTTTTGTTAAGTATTTGTATTATTTATTTGAATCTTTTTCTTTTTGCAATTCGTCTATTCTTCTTTGCATAAATTCGTTGTCTTCTTTTAGTTTCGTATATTCTTTTTCGAAAAACGAAGCTTTCAAACTTGATGATAACATCTTCAGAATGCAGACTCCGAGCAGTGCAAAAGCCATGTATTCCACTCTTTCGAACTTTACGAAAAAGTAATACACGATTACTCCGAATAAACCTATGTATGACAATGCGTTTAGTAGCTTTGAGATTTTTACTGCTTTCATTCTGACCTGATTTTGACTGCAAAGGTACATTTTTTTTTGGTATTATCAAAATTGTTAGCTTTTTTAGCTATCTTTGCAGGGTATTTGCTCGAACTTTTTCGGGTTTAATTAAATTGTTTCAAATATGAAAAAAACAGGTATTGCAAGTTTGTTGGTGGCGATTTTGTTTGCAACGGGATTGTTCGCTCAAAATACAAGTCGCCTTGATGATTCCAAATTGACGGAGTTTGCGTATAAGTTGAGTAAGCTTCCGTTTAGCGAAAGAGATGTGATAGATACGGCATGCGTTGTGTTTGAAAAGATGTTCGAAGGCGATCCTGATAATGCCGATTGGGGATACCAACTTTTGTATTTTTATCACCAGATGAGTTGTGAAGATAAGACGATTACGCTTCACAAGACTTTCTCCGATGAAGAAATAAGAGCGTTGGTTCATCGCGACATTAAGGTGTTGGGAAGTTTGATGGGAGATATGAAAAAGTTTGAAAACGAATACGGGAAGTTTGGTTACAGAATAATGTCATTTGAAGACACTTCTTACGCAATAGAGGTTCAACCTGCTTTTTTGTATGATAAATTCAAGGAAATGCTGACTCCCGAGTACAGATACTACAGAGGATTATGGATAAAGGAGCATGATGTTCCTACAGTTTGGCATGCGGCTTTGAATATCCCGCTTTCGGAAGTTTTTTCCAGAATCCAATGGCGTGATGAGTTTATGGAAAAGAATCCGGACTTTATTCGAGAAGATTTAGTTACGAGAGAAATCGAACATTTGTGCTTTACGGTTACCAAAGGCTTGGAAAACACACCTGTGTATGACGATAAAGATGTAATCAAACCCGAATACAAAGCAGCCTTGCAAGAATACTATCGAGCACATGAGGAAACCAAATGGGGTAAATACATGACTGAGTACGTTCATCGCTTGGCTCTGAATAAGTATCGCAACAGTTATAAAATCGATCGTTGGGTTTTGGATACTCTTTTCCCGGTTGATAGGAAAAATATCGACCCTTTGTTGAAATATAAAGACATTTTGATAGACAATGTCATAGAATAAACGTAGTGAAATAAAGTTTTAGAGTTTTGAAATTTGAAATGAAAAAAATTGTTCTTGCATTCGCAGCATTGTTTCTTTGTTGCGGTTTGTTCGCTCAAGAAATAACACTTGAGGATATTTGGGTTAAAGGAACGTTTCGCTCTAAGAGCATAGCAGGTATTCGTTCCATGAATAACGGAGTAAATTATTGTATTTTGACTTCGGAAGGCATCGAAAAGTATTCTTATTCCGATGGAAAGAAAGTTGAAACCATAGTGTCTTTTTCAGCCTTGAAATTCAATACAGACAAGGAATACGTTTTTGAATACGAGTTTAACGGCGATGAAACCAAAGTATTGTTGGCTACAAACCCGCAATTCGTCTATCGTCGTTCCTATTTGGCAAATTATTACGTGTATGATCTGAGCTCAAA
Source organism: Candidatus Onthomorpha sp. (assembly GCA_045577535.1). GTDB lineage: Bacteria > Bacteroidota > Bacteroidia > Bacteroidales > P3 > Onthomorpha. Next base: position 75,087 of record JAZNIO010000002.1, read on the forward strand.
GCAGATGACGCCGATTGACAATGAGAAAGTACGTTTGGCAGACTTTTCTCCAAATGGTTCAATGGTTGCTTACGTCAAAGATAACAACATATACGTATTGTCATTGGTCGATAAATCAGTTCGACAAATAACGACGGACGGAGAATACAATCATACAATTAACGGTACTACCGATTGGGTGTACGAAGAAGAGTTTGCAATCACAAAAGGCTTCTTTTGGAGTCCCGATTCTGAAAAGATAGCGTTCTATTCTTTTGATGAGAGCAATGTAAAAGAGTTTACGATACCCTATTACGGAGATTTGTATCCGATGCAATACACTTACAAATATCCGAAAGCAGGAGAGGATAATTCGATTATAGGAATACATGTGTTCGATCTTAAAACCGCAACAACGCATGACATAGATCTTGGACCGAATAAAGACATCTATGTACCGAGACTTCAATGGACGTTAAACAATGAGGTGTTTTTACACAAATTAAACAGGCATCAAAATCATTACGAGTTGTTTTTGGTAGATTGCAACGACTATCGCATGAAGAAAATCTATGATGAGAGAAACGAATGCTATATAGAGCAAGCCGAGAATGTTACTTTCCTTGCAGACAAGCAGCATTTCATCATAAAGAGTGAAAAAGACGGATACATGAATCTTTACAAGGTCAATATTTATACCAAAGATATTGAACCGATTACAAGTGGTAAATATGATGTTGATCAGATTTGCTATATTGATCCTAAAACAGAACAAATTTATTTTACAGCTGCTCAATCCGAAGCTTACAATAGAGAACTTTTAGTGGTAGATAAGAAAAAGAAAGTAAAGAAACTATCCGGTAAAGTCGGAACCTATACTGCTGATTTTTCAGCTAACGGAAAGTATTACATATCTTCTTTCTCCGATACAGACACTCCGACTATTTATACCATAAACGACAATACGGGAAAGGTATTACTGACTTTGGAAGACAACAAAGAGTTGAAGGAAACTTTGAAAAAGTATGGCAAAGAAAGAAAAGAATTCGGTAAATTCAAAACTTCAACAGGCGTAGAGTTGGATTATTGGATTATAAAGCCTGCAAAGATGGAAGCAGGTAAGAAATACCCATTGTTGTTTTATGTTTACGGCGGACCGGGAAGCCAAGAAGTTTTAAACTCTCAAAGTCGTGCTTCCGACTATATGTGGTTCAGAATGTTAGCTCAAAAAGGCTATGTTGTTGCATGTGTGGATGGTCGCGGTACAGGCATGAATGGAGAGAAGTTTAAGAAGTGTACGTATATGGAATTGGGAAAATACGAGACAGAAGATCAAATAGAAGCTGCCAAGTATTTTGGTTCACTTCCATATATCGATAAAGACAGAATCGGAATCTTCGGATGGAGTTATGGTGGTTATATGTCCACATTGTGTTTGACCAAAGGAGCAGATTATTTCAAAACAGCAATAGCCGTAGCTCCTGTTACAAATTGGCGTTATTACGATAACGTTTACACAGAGCGTTTTATGAGAACTCCGCAAGAGAATCCGTCAGGCTATGATGAGAATTCGCCAATCAATCACGTTGATAAAATGAAAGGAAACTATCTTTTGATACACGGAACGGCTGATGACAATGTTCACTATCAGAATTCCATGGACTTGATAACAGCATTGATCAAAGCAAACAAACAATTCGAACACTTCGCTTACCCTAACAAAGATCACGGTATTTATGGCGGAAACACACGTTATCATTTGTACACACTGATGACGGATTTCATACTTCGCAAGTTGTAAAAGAATGTTGCGAAACGAGTTTGAAAAATTTCTAAATAAGCATAAACTTTTCGGAAAGCAAGACAGAGTCCTGCTCGCTCTAAGTGGCGGAGCGGACTCTGTTGTTTTGGCAACATTGTTATTTGAATGCGGTTATGATTTTTCCGTGGCTCATTGCAACTTTCATTTGAGAGGTGAAGAAAGTAACAGAGATGAAGAATTTGTAACCAAGTGGGCGAAGCAACATAACAAAGAACTATTCGTACGAAACTTTGATACGTACGGTTATATGCAAGAAAGAGGAATCTCTCTTGAGATGGCGGCGAGAGAATTGCGGTATTCATGGTTCGAAAGTTTGATGAAAGAACATGGCTTTCATTGTTTGCTGACTGCACATCATGCAGATGATTCGGCAGAGACCTTTTTCATCAATCTGTTACGAGGCACCGGAATAGCAGGTCTTCATGGAATATTGCCCAAAAGCGGAAACATTGTACGTCCTTTGTTGTTTGCCAACAGAGAAAGCATACTGAATTTTGCCGAATCAAACAATATCGAATTTGTTGAAGATTCCACCAATTCCGAAACCAAATTTCTGAGAAATAAAATAAGGCACCGATTATTTCCTTTGCTCAAAGAAATCGCACCTGATTTTGATTCGATTATCAGAAAAGACATAGAAAGGTTGCGAGACACGGAAACAGTTTACAAAAACACGATAGAGAAAGTCAAAAAGGAAATAATAATTCGGGAAAAAGAAACCGTAAGAATACCGATAGAAAGATTGAAGCAATTGAATCCGATAAGAATTTATCTTTACGAAATATTGTCGGATTATGGCTTTAATGAAGCAGTGTCCGATAATGTACTGACTGTTTTGGATGCTGAATCCGGCAAACGCTTTTACAGCAAGACACATTGTTTGTTAAAGGATAGAGATTTTCTTTTGTTGTATCCGATGGAGCATGAAAAGAAAGAAGATAACTATTTCATAACCGCTGAAATCACTTCCATGACCGAGCCGTTTGAAGCAAAGATAGAAGTGCTCGAAGACTTGAATTTCATAAGCATTCCGAAAGATTCAAACATTGCAATGTTGGATATGGACTTGTTAAGATTTCCTTTGGAGTTGCGACATTGGAAACAAGGTGATTCATTCGTGCCTTTCGGAATGCGAAAGAAAAAGAAGCTGAGCGATTTCTTCACGGCAGGCAAATATTCCTTGTTTGAAAAAGAGAATCAATGGCTTTTGTGCAGTGGAAACGAAATAGTATGGGTTGTAGGTAAGCGAATAGACGACAGATTCAAAATAAGCAGCAGTACGAAGAGTATTCTGAAAATAGAAATCAACGAATAACAATGTTATTATATGAAGAGATGTATTTCTTTCTTTGTTTTAATTTTTTCTTTCTTTGTTTCATTGGCTCAGAATCAAGATTCGGAAATCCAAAACCTTTGTTCGCAAATCAATAAAGACAGTTTGGAAGCCAATGTCAAAGAATTGCAGGCTTTCGGTTCGCGTTACGCTTTTCACGATAATAGAAAACAGGTGGCGGAATACCTTCGCGACAGACTGAATTATTATGGTTTTGAAGCGGAATTGGATTCCTTTTACTTGGAAATGGAATACCCTTTTCTCTCCGGCATAATGAATCAAACATGGCAATACAATGTTGTCGGCAAGAAAAGAGGCATTTGGGCGAAAGACTCAACCGTACATTTGGGAGCACATTACGATGCGGTGTCTTTCAAAGAGGGATTTGAGGACTTCATAAACATTGCACCGGGAGCAGATGACAATGCCTCGGGTGTTGCAGCCCTTTTGGAGATAGCAAGAGTTTTCTCGATGAATGACGTAAAGCCGATAAAGACTCTTGTAATCAATTTCTTTGCTGCCGAAGAGCAGGGATTGAAAGGAAGTAATCATACGATTAGACGCATATCCGAGCCTATGTGGAAAGAAAACATAATGGCAATGATAAACCTTGACATGGTCGGTTATTGCACCACGGCTTCGGATAACCAAACCGTTCATATAATTCAGTATGACAATAGCGATGAACTTACAGACATGGCAGTGGAATTTGCAGAGCTTTATACCGATCTTATTCCGTACACAAGCACTCAATACAATATGCAATCCGATTCCTATTCTTACAACAGCTATGGCGTTCGCAGTGTTTTTCTTTCCGAATACGAATTCACACCTCATTATCACACCGAGAGAGATCTTTTTTCCACTCTGAATTATGACTATCTGCAACAACAGACTATGCTTGCCGTCGCTTTGACTTACGAATGCAGTGTTCACAATGCTTATGGCACCGTATCGTTGCAAGAAAACGATGCAATCAAACCAATGGAAGTGCTATTGTATTCCATGCCTGCATCTGATGAAATAAGATTCTCCCTCGAAGGTGTGCAAGATGAATTTACTGCATCTTTGTTCGATATAGAAGGCAGAAAGATCGAAGAAATTCCTTCCATGAATCCGCAAAGCCTTTGTTTGATGCCGATTCATGGATTAAAGAACGGAATTTATGTATTAAAAATAGAATGTGGTAATCAGCGAGTTAGTAAAAAAATAATCATTTTCCAATAAAAAATAACTTGAAAAGTTTGGTGGTTTTCAAAAAATGCGTACCTTTGCACTCGCTTTCAGAGGAATAAAATCTGAATCGGTCCCATAGCTCAGTTGGTTAGAGCATCTGACTCATAATCAGGGGGTCCTAGGTTCGAGCCCTAGTGGGACCACTTAAAGAAAGGGAAATCGTATTTGCGGTTTCTCTTATTTTTTTGTTGAATCCTAACATCCGATCGGCTATATGCAATCACTCCTACAAAGATTTTTTTAATTGGCTATTGGTTTGATTTCTAATGTATTTTGATTATTCAAATTCTTTCTTTGTTTTAGAAAATTATTTCTTGAATCCGATTGACTGAAACAAAGAAAGAAATTACTGAAATCAAGAAAGAATTTTGTCGATTCACAACCCCTCAAAATAATGTAAAATTTTGCCGTTAATTTGTGGGATTTTAATTTGTTGAAATCAAACCTAAATATTATCTTTGCAAAATCATTTTACGTTTTGTGAAATTTCGATAAAACGGAACAACAATTCATTGAGTTGAAATTAAATAATAATAAATATAAATCAAAGATATGATTACTAAGTTTTTTGAACGTTTGAATGAACTCTTTGCAGAGTTAGTTTATGGTTGGAAAACGTTTAGGGGAAAAAGCCGTTTGGTGGATGTGTTTTCAAAAATTGTACTATGGTTTGTAAGATGGTTTGATTGGATTGCAATACTTTCGGGAGTCTTTGCTCTATTGTTTATCTTCCTTGGGCTGATAGAGAAAGAGCAATCTTGGGTTGATAATTGGGTGTTTGTGAATGGTGCGATTTGTGTATTGTATTTGTTATATGCAATAGGTTTATTGCTTTTTAATACGGTGGAATTTGATTGGCATTTAATAAATGGCAACTTTTTGCGTAAGGTTATATGTCTTGTGGTTCTTGTACCGTTTTTGATAACTTCGGTTTTGGTTCTCTGTGACTATAAAGGGTGGCAAAGAGATTTGATTTATCAAGACGGAATGTATCATCAAGATTCTCCTGATTGTAATGGGGTACATGAAAATCAAAAAGATCCGTCTTTGTTGTGGACTGTATATTATCATTTCATCGATCCGGGCAACCAACACACAGCCTCAACCGATCAAGGAAGGAATTGGGCGGCATTGATTGCCATATTGGGTGTTTTCTTGTTGAACGGACTTTTGGTTTCTTCGATTGTAGGCTGGGTAGATAAGAGAAAAGAGCGTTGGTTAAATGGAGAAGAAACCTATTGTGGCTTTTTGAAAAGACGTAAGCACTATGTAATTATCGGAGGCAGTGATATGGTTGTCGGAATCGTCAAAGAAATATTCAAAAAAGAAGAAAAAAAACATTGTCTTCCGTACATATTGATTCAAACCTCGCAAGATGTGGAAGACTTTCGTAGAAAGTTGTTCTCAGACTTGAAAACAAAAGAACAAAAACATATAATAATCCATTACGGCAATAGAAACTCTGAATCAGACATAAAACAGTTGCACTTGAAAAAAGCATCGGAACTCTATATCATTGGAGAAGAGTCTCGAACCGATGACATGGAATCATATCACGACACAATGAATATGAAATGTCTGGATTTGGTGTGTCAAGAGGTGGAGAAAATTTCTCATTTCAAAAAGATAGAGAATGAAAACAAAGAAACAATATCCGACAATCGTCTTTTGTGTCGTTTTATGTTTGAATACCAAACCACCTTTAACGTATTTCAATATTCGGAAATAAGTGATAGAATAAAGGAACGAATAAATTTCAAACCATTTCATTATTACGAAATGTGGGCACAAAATGTGCTTGTTCAGAATCCATTACGCAAAGATCCAAGATATGATTATCTGCCATTGGAAGGAAAAAGTGAAATAAAGAAAGATAGTGAAGAATATGTGCATCTTGTTGTTGTCGGAATGACTCGAATGGGTACGGCATTGGCAACGCAAGCTGCACTTATGGCTCATTATCCTAATTTTGATGAAAAGAAGATTCGCACCAAGATAACTTTCATCGACGAGAATGCAGACAAGGAAAAGAACTTTTATATCGACAGATACGATAGACTATTCGCTCTTTCAAATTGGTCGTACAAAGAAATGGTAAGGTCAGAGAGTGGAGTAGATAAATTAGAGACCGTTTTTACACACACTCCTGTTGAATACGATTATTTAGGAGGAGACTTTCTCGATGTGGAATGGGAATTTATTCAAGGCACCGTTGCACAATTGAAACTTCAAAAGTACATTGAAGAATGTGCAATAAAGTCAAAAAAAATGACAATAGCGATTTGTAAAGACGAACCGAGCAGATGTTTGGCTGCGGCTTTGAATTTGGAATGGCGAATCTTTAAAAACGTAAATCAGGTCTTGGTTTACAACCGCTATGATGATGCTTTGGTGGAACAACTCAATCCAAAAAGAAAAGAAGAGTCAGAGTCGCCATCTGAAAATAAACCTATGGAGGAACGAACCGAACAAGAAAAGAAAAAAGACGTTTTTTCGCCATTCGGAGACAAACTTAAAGCGTTCGGAATGGCTAAATACTGCTATAATAGTGAACTTCTGAAAGATTCAGAGTTTGTTGCAGATGAATTATATAAGGTTTACAAAGAAACAAAAAAAAGACTGGAAGGATCTGATTCAGAAAACAATGAGTCTAAATATCCAAAACCATCACAGATAGCAGGATATTGGTCAAATATATACCAAGCCAGTACTATTTGGACAAAGTTACGTTGCATGGATGAGTCAAATGAAGATACCGAATCGGACAATGTGGATATTTTTGCAAAGGTTGAGCATAACAGATGGAATATGGAGAAACTCATAATGTCGTTTCGACATCTTACAGTTGAAGAACAAAATGAGGTAATAAAGGATCCTGACGAGAAAGAAGTTAAAAAAAGAGAAATGTCTCACTTTGATATTTGCTCGAATGAAAGATTGAGAGAAATATATGATGATTTGAAAGGGAAAACTGAGAATGTTGTGGAATTTGATGAAAGTTACGTTAAAGCATATCTAAACATCAAACAAAATTATATCAGATATAAAAATGACGGATCGAGAGATAATAGCACGGCTTGTTGATAAGGACGAAGCAGTAACAAGAGATTTTTTCTTCAATCGTTGTCGCCCGTTATTTATAAGCATCATCAGGAAAGTGTTTTCCTATCGGGTCGAATTCGATGAGTTTGTCAATGAATTCTATCTTTATCTCATGGAAGACGATGCTTATAAGCTGAAACAGTTTCAGTATCGCAGTTCGATATATCAATGGTTGAAAGTCGTGGCAATAAGATATTTTGTCAAAAAACGCGATTCCATGATAGAAAACTCTTCGCAAGAGACTCTCTTAAACAACATTGCCGATACTGAAAGCACGAATGAAGAGACTGCCGTTGCGAATCGCATCGACGAAAGCAGACTTTTGAATGCTATCCCAAACAAACGTTTTGCTTATGTCTTGAAGCGTTTGGTTATTGAGCAGGATGAGCCACAAAAAGTAGCGGAAGAGCTGAACATAACGGTGGATAATCTTTACAACATAAAGAAACGCGCCATTTCATCTTTGACAAAAATGGTTCTTAACGAAAATCGAAGCAATGGAAAATAAGAATAAAAACAACGAAATAACGTCTGAATTGATAGCATCTTACCTTGACGGCAACACAACGGCGGAAGAAACCTTGTCGGTCTTGAAACGCATAGCGGTCGATGAAGAGTTGAGAGAATTGATCGAGATTTCGAAAGAAGTAGATCTTGAATTGGGGATGTCGGAATCAAGATTCGATATTCTGCCTCTTGAATCCATTGCAGCCAATTGCGGAGAAGTGAACCTTTGTTCGATAGAATGTGAAAAGCATATATTGAATCGTTGCGGCATAAGTTGCGATGACGACACCCTCTACAAGCTTGCACTCGACAAAAGCTGGCAGAAAGAAGACGGAATGCCGCTTTACAACATCGGACGTTGCTTGGAATCATTCGGAATCAAAGTTTTGAGACGATTCGACTGCGATTTCGAAGACATAACCCAAGCCTTGGCACAAGGAAACAACCTAATGGCAGTCGTGGACGGCGGAGAGCTGAACGGAAACGAGACAGCAGAATATTTTGAAGACGTTTTCGAAGGCGGAAAGCCCGATCACGTGGTTGTGGTGCTTGATTGCAATATGTCGGAAGGCACGATCACCATATTCGATCCCGATTCCGCATCACCGCAAGACCGATACACACTTGCCCGATTTGCCGATGCGTGGGCAGACTCGAAGAATTATTTAATCATAACAAGCATAAAAGACATGGAAACCTACGATCCGAAACCCACAGACCTCACAGGAGTGGAATTACCCGCAGAGTTGGAAGAATTGAAAGAAGCCATGGCAGAGCACGCTCACGAAGTATGGGCAGCAAACCGCAAAGCCGACGGCTGGAACTACGGACCGCAACGCAATGACGAGAAAAAAGAAAACCCATGCCTCGTTCCGTATTCCCAACTTCCCGAAAGAGAAAAAGATTACGACAGAGAAATGGCGGTAAACACCATAAAGCTGTTGTTGAAACTTGGTTACGAAATAAAAAAACGTTAGAATATGGTACGACCATCAGAGTTTATTCACCCCGAAGATGCAGCCGCGTTACGCCAACTTGAGAGCATTCCCGGCTTTCCTGCTTTGGTGAAGAAGGTATTGGCGTTAGGATTGGAGCAACTGCAGTATGGAATCAATATGGCTTCGGCAATACGACTTTCTCCCAAGCAATTGCCCGAGCTGTACAAGCATCTGCCACCGATATGCGAGAGATTGGGAATCGAAGAGCCCGAATTCTATCTCCAAATGAACCCTATACCGAACGCATTCACCTTTGGAGACACCAAAATCTTCATCACAGTAACCTCAGGCTTGGTAGAGATGCTTGACGACGAAGAGTTGGACGCCGTAATCGCACACGAATGCGGACACATCCTTTGTCGACACGTCTTATACAACAGTTTGGCAAACTACCTCAAACTTGGAGCCGACGCATTAGGTATTTTGGGAAATTTGACCGCACCCGTGGAGTACGCACTCTACTATTGGAATCGTAAAAGCGAACTTTCGTGCGACCGATGTGCCGCAATCGTAACCTCACCGCAAGTCGTGGCAAGAGTCATGGCACGTTTGGCAGGCGGACCTCGCAGTCTCACCGAACGCATAAGCAGTATCGAATGGGCGAAACAGGCAGACGAATACGACCAAATAAGGAACAGCAACCTTTGGAACAAAGCTTTGCAAATCTCAGCCGTGCTTTCGATGAGCCACCCCTTTGCAGCAGTCCGCGTAAGAGAGATTTTGCGATGGGAACACAGCCCTCAGTACGCACAACTCAAACAATCGCCGCTTTTGAACCCGGGAGCAAAAACCTGCAACGCCTGCGGAAAAGTCGTAAACGACGATTGGACATTTTGCAAACACTGCGGAAATAAATTGAAATAATAAACCAAAAAAACAAAACATTATGTTCTTCAATCAAGACGGAATATTAAACATAGACGAAGCCGTTGCAGAAAATCCATCCTTCAAAAAGATAATGGAAGACGGCATGGTAACAGACCAAGAGTTGGAAACGCAGGCACAAAAAGTCGTTTCCATGTTACAAGACCTCGAAAAAAAAGTATGGCGACGAACAATTGTCCGAAATAAAAGCCCTTTTGACCGAGGCAAGCGTGCTTTACGCAGTTTATAACATTCATTCAATACAACAAATAGACAAATAAACCATGGCAACATTTGACACAAAAAAAACATTGTACGCATCGCCGTCACTGATTCCCCTTATGGCACAACGAATCACCGAAGAATTCGAGATAGACGGCTACGAAGTAAACGCAATCGCACTCGGCAGTGGCGGATACGACATTTCCATCCGCAAAGGTAGCTTTTTCAAAAGCGTGCTCGGCATGAAGACAGCCTTAAAAGTGAGTCTGCTCCCACGAAACGGTAATATATATTTCGAAGCAGGCGTAGGAATTTTCGGACAGCAGGCAATACCGACCGTAATCTCCATGTTCTTTTTCTGGCCCGTTGCAATCACACAGATATGGGGACTTGTCAAGCAATCCAAACTTGACGACAAAGCCTTGGAAGTGGCACAAGACGTCATCATGTCGGCGAATGCAGGCAACCAAGGCAACACATACGGCAACCAAAGCACGGAAAAGAACTTCTGCACGCAGTGTGGAACCCCCAACTCTTCG
>JAZNIO010000003.1:0-88650 GCA_045577535.1 Candidatus Onthomorpha sp.
ATCCTTGCTCTTGCCGATGACCTCTCTACGGGTTGCATCATCAGTGAGTATGACCCTATCGATACTCCCGAGAAGCGACAGTGGTACGAACGCTACTGCGAGATGAAACCTGCAGGTATTGGTGTAAGGTAATAAGTTCCAATTGATAGATTTGAAATAATTTCAACTCTATAATAACAAAGAAGAATATATAAAGTGTTTTGCCCGAACGGTGAGCACACCTTATATTTTTGGCAAAATTCTTAATTGCTTAAATTTTACGCATAATATATAAACAAATGAAGAATCTACTTAATCGGTTAATCGCCCTTCACAAGAGTGGCGAGAAAATGCAGGAAACAACCCTGCCAGAAACGAGTAAACAGAATGTTACTCCTGAGTGGATTGATAGGCTTGCCGAGAACGAAATTTTCGTTTTTGGTTGTCGCAATTCGGGACGACATTTTGATGGTGCGTCAAACTTTGCGTTGGAACACTTTGGCGCAGTGATGGGACAGCGTGAAGGAAGGCAAGGACAATCATACGCTATTCCGACTATTGGTGGTACTATTGGATTGAGAGATATTCGTAAATCGGTTGAGGTATTCACGCAATATGCAGCAGAACATCCTGAGTTACATTTCCTTGTTACCCCGGTTGGCTGTGGCGGAGGATGCAAAAGCGAATGGGATATTGCCCCGATGTTTAGTGATGCTGCAAAGTTGCCGAATGTCAGCTTGCCAATTGGTTTTTGGAATGTTCTGAAATTGCAGAACATAAGATGACCATCTATCTTCTATCGTCCCAAAAACCTCTATGCGGAACTGGTTGCGGAGTACAAGTATGGAGATAAAAAGTATTATTGGCGAGTATTGCAGAATTCTCCTTTAGTTCTTTGCTTCAAGCGTAAGGATTCATTGCAAACTTACTTGGTGAATTGTGATACAGAGCAGGTTGTTGAGATGATTGATACCGATGGTGTGGTGAAAATCTTTTCGCATGAGGATATCGACATCTCTGCAATAGATAATATTCGTGCAGTGGAACAACTCTTCCTGCTTCGTGCTCCGTATGGCGTATGTGTATGGGGATTCAACAAAGATGGCATCTCATTAGTTCGCTGGGGAGTTGGTGGTCTGAATCGATTTGGTTGTCCGAACTCCTATGTATATGGTTATATTGATAGCGATTTCCGAGTTGTAGTGCCATTTAAGTCTGTTGATGATCCATTTCACGAGGATTATTACCGCTTGGCAAACTATAATAAGCAACAGTTGGCAGGCAAAGAATCTATATGGAGATAGATTAACTCCCAAACAATACTCAATATTGTAAAACAGACAGTATAATGGAAGATAAAAAGATAATCATCAACGGCCACGAAGCTGTGGATTTAGGCTTGAGTGTCAAGTGGGCGACCTGCAATATAGGCGCGAATAAACCCGAAGAATACGGTGATTACTTCGCGTTTGGGGAGACAGAACCGAAGAATGAATATACGGAAGAAAACTATATGCTCTATGGTATACCTCATGGGGAAGCATATATTGGCATTGGAAAAATAATCTCAGCAACGGAATACGATGCAGCAAGTAAACAATGGGGAGATGATTGGCGAATGCCCACTGAAGAAGAATTATATGAATTACTTAGTTTCTGTTCGTGGCAATGGATGACCATAAATGGTGTCAATGGTTATAAAGTTATTGGACCAAACGGCAATAGTATTTTTCTTCCGGCAGCAGGCACATTTAATTCAGAACATAATGAATGTGGATGTTATTGGACGGGGGTCTTTAGTGACGAAGATTGCCATTGGGATGCTCTGTATCTCCAATTTGACGAATTCGGCCATTACAGCAGTTATGCACAACCGGACGAAGGTCTTGTTATTCGACCCGTAACAAAGTTGATAGATTTAACCAGAAGGTTTACTCTATACTATAAAACGAACAATAAAATTTAAGCAATATGTTGATTGCAATTTCGCTTTTGATTCTTGCTTACCTGATAATGGGTAAGGATATTTTAGGTCTTCTTGAGAAAGTTAAGAATGTTGATTGGCGTGGTGAGATTAACGCTCTTACGGACAAACTTCGTCCATGGGCATTAAAAGCAGGTAGTGCGGCTACTCGTCCTCTATTGCAGTTCTACTATGTGATGGATGACGACAATACATCGACCCTTGACCGAGCACTGATCTATGCAGCCATTGTCTATACTATTCTGCCTATGGACTTCATTCCAAGTGTTATCTATAAGTTCTTGGGCATCCTGGATGATGGTGTGGCAATGCTATTTGTCTACAAGAAGATTAAGGATAAGATTACTCCTGAAATCAATGCAAAGGTTGAGGATACTCTCAACGAGTGGTTTGGGGTTGAGTATGAACTCATAGAAGGCTAAAATTCAACAACGATGGATAACATTGAGGTTTTTACCCCGAAAGGGAAAGGCATTATCCTTCCTAAAGGTGCCACAGCATTGGATTTTGCATATAAGATTCATAGTTGGATTGGTCAGCACGCCGTGTATGCCCGCATCAATGGCAAGTTGATGTCTGTCAAAACAGTGCTTAATAGCGGAGATTGTGTGGAGATTGATACCGATGAAAACTCGCGTCCGGGTGCCGATTGGATAGATAATGTATGCACTAAAAGTGCAAAACGCCATTTGCGTAGTTATATTCAATCTGTACTCAATAATGAGTACAAGCGTTGTCCGCATTGTCATCCTCTACCGGGTGATGAAGTCATCGGATTCAAGGCTGAGGATGGCACAATTACTTTACATAAGCACAACTGTTCGACGGCTATGGCTTCACCACAAGGTGATTTTATGCCTGCTATTGAGTTTTATGTAGATGACCATTTTCTCTATCGTGTGCGTGTGAAAGTTGTTCGTAGAGTTGAGCATTACAATTGGAGAACTGATGAATTTAGGTTGGGCAATATTATTATCAAGAAGTTAAAATTGTGGCACAATAGAAAAAGTGCGGGTGTAACAACTTATATCTCTCACAAGCCTACCGACCACATTGTGATATATAAGGCTGACTTTGAGGTACACTCAGCTAATGAGTTGGATGGTATAATTAAGTCTATTTCGGCAATCAAGGATGTGGATGAAGTGTACAGAGTAGACATTGAATAATCAATAAATAGTAATATATATTCTGAAAGATGATAGATTTGCCCGTAAATGCACTCTATAGTAGTAAACAAACAAATTATTACCATGGGTGCATTTACTACAAAGAAGACTCTTTATGGCAACTCTTCGCAGATTCCTGCTGTTGCCGAACAAATTCGTCAGGCATTTGCAGCTGACGGATACGAAGTGAGAATTGATAATCCTGCAACCGGTCATGAGATATACATTACCAAAGGAGGTTTCGTTAAGGCGGCTCTCGGGCTTCGTTCTGCCTTGAAGGTTACGATGAAACCTGCACGAGATGGTAACATTAACTTTGAGGCCGGTGTTAGCATCTTCAAGCAACAGTTTGTCCCGACTGGTATCACTATGTGCTTCTTCTCACCGGTTGTAATTGCTCAGATATGGGGAATGATTAAGCAGTCGAAACTTGATGAGAAGGCTGTTGCTATCGCAGAGAGAGCATTATATCAAACAAGAACAATTTAATAATAACAGAACTATGAAAACGAGAATTTTCAATCTCATTATCATCGATGAGAGTGGCTCTATGCAGAGCATCAAAAAAGAGGCAATTGACAGCGTAAACGAGACTATCCAGACAATTCGTTCGGCTCAGAAGAAGCACGAAGATCAGGAACACTATGTGAGCCTTGTAACCTTTAACGACGATGTAAAGACCGTCTATGAGTGTGTTTCTGTTGATGAGATCAAAGAACTTACGGCAGAAACCTATCAGCCAGATTGTTGCACCGCATTGTACGATGCAATGGGTATTTCACTGAATGCTCTTCGCAAGAAGGTTGCAGAGGATGACAAGGTGCTTGTAACGGTTGTAACCGATGGCTACGAGAACGCATCAAAGGAGTACAGTGGCAAGGCTATCAAGGCTCTTGTTGATGAACTCAAAGCCAAAGGCTGGGTATTTGCCTATATTGGTGCCAATCAGGATGTAGAGGCTGTGGCAGAGACGATTTCGATTACCAATGTACTGAAGTTCGAAGCCACACCACTTGGTACCGCTGCAATGGGAGCGAGAGTTGCGAGTGCCCGTGGTCGTCTCTTTGACCGCATCTCAAATCTCGGTTGCTCATTTAGCTCAGAGGATGCAAACGAGGACTTTTTTGATGAGGATAAATAAAATACACTAACACTATGAAACGACTTACTCGAATCTTTCAAGCACTATTCGGTGTAGCAGCCTTGATATTCACGGCAATTATTGCCTTTGGTCGCCTTGCTTGGCGTACAATTCGTAATTGGTGTAAGAAACGCTCAAAATGGGGACGCCGTTCAATTGCAACAATTCTCATTCTGATTCCGGTAGGCTTTGTGGCGCTTATTGCTTATGCACTTTATGATGATTCTTATGGCAGAGATTATTGGGATGACTGTAGAGTCTCTGATAATGTAACTCTACATCCATTCTCCGATAACAAATGGATGGTGTATAATAACCGTACCGAAGAGCATACAACCGAGAAAATCAATTGGCTGTCGGAGGTACCAGAGAACGATTCGTTGGCAGTGTATGCTCTTTCTGGTAAGCGTGGTTACAGAATCATCGTCAAAGATGGTAAACACGGAGTCCTCGATTCAACTTGCAATGTAGTTTATCCCGCAGAGTATGGTTATGTAGATGTGTTGTCCGATGGCTTTATCCTCACCAAAAGTGGCAAGAAGATGAGGGTAATGTAGTTCCTAAAAAGTAGATAATGAAGCTATGAAATGTTTGTTACACTCTATTGTTGTTGCTCTTTTCTTTGCATCCTGCTGTACAAATGCAGAAAATGGAAATGAGATGACCGTAACTATTGATGTTGATAGTGTTGGCAGTGATTATACTGCCAATGCTACGGCTATTGAGCAAAAGAAACAGGAGATGTTGGCTGTTGCAGACAGTGTTGGACGCTTCTGGTTCTCGGATGATACAGAGTTCCAGTCGCAGGATCCCCACGCATATTGGCTGATGAATCGAATGATGCAGATGGTTCAACTTATAGAGACCGCAGATGATGATTGGGCTTGGATGTTGGCGATGAACGAGAGTGTTGAGGAGTATAACACTCGTCTTGGGCGTAAGATAGGTTCTGTTTATGCCGCTTGCAATGCCATTGATGAACTCATAGACATCTACAATGCAGGCAACCAGCCCGAACTAAACACTGCAAGTTATGTGGAATCTATTCTGATACATTACAAAGCAGTGTATGCTTACTATAGTCTTATCGAGTTTATTGACGATTACGAGGAAGATAGTGATTGGGATATACGGTTGAGAGCACTATATTATCATGAATTCAAGGAGTGGTTCGACATCAACAATGCAGTAAATGGCATAATGTACTTCTACACCTACGCTACTGCCAGATATTCTGCTCTCTCGATGGACTTGAATGGCACTTTTGAGGTATGGTCAAGGGAGCGTCTTGCAGAACTTGAAATCGAACGAGACATCTACTGGTCATTCGATTGGAAACCTTTTGAGAGTAATGCTAAAGCGACATCTCCCAAGAAGTTTGATAAGACACTCTCTTACTTTAAGACACGAACAAATGAAACTGTCGTAGAAGAAATGGTTTCGGATTGGGCAGAAAAAGATTACGACTATGCCAGTGAACGCATTGACGGAAAGTTTGACTTCTACAAAATTGCAGAGATGCTCCGTTATTACGAAACAGCTCTAACAAATTGGTGCGAAGTGCGTGAGCAAATCGCTCTGATGCTACCCAAGGAAAAGCAGAAATCATATCGAGAGATAACCAAACAAATGCACACACGTCTTTACAACGATTTAGTAGAGTTAAAAGAGATAAGATACTAAATAAACTTTACTATTCAAGTCGGTTGTTCATAATTATCTAAGGACAACCGACTTTTGCTTTCTGAATTATCGTGATTTATTAACAAATAAGATTTTATATGGCAAGATGTCAATGTAAATCACGATTGAAACCATTGGGTGTACGAGATTATATTCGTTTTTGCAGAGGCATATGGGAATATGTCAGGACACACTGCAGGAAACTTCCAAGGAGAAGTTGATTGTGGTATTTGTCAACGAGGTGCTCAATGGTTTAATATTCAAAAATTCCACATCAACCTTCATTAACTATAAAGAATTAAATTGAGAATGATGTTTTTTTTGTCAGACAAAATGATATGCATTGTCTGCAGTGATTTTTTTACTAATTTTGCGAAGAAATTTATGGTCGGAAAGAAACAAATGAGGCATAATGAAAGATCTTTGCAAACAAGACGATAAGTTATTTGAGGTCGTGTGCAGAAACAGCAATCTTCTGTGTGTTGTTTCCAGGTTCGGAATAGGTTGTGGTTTTGGAGAGAAAACCATAAGAAGGATTTGTGAGGAGAAAAACATAGATTGCAACACTTTTCTTGCGGTTTTGAATTTTCATACCAAGGCAAAGCAGTACTATGACGAGAGTATGCCGCTGTCGATTAGGTGTTTGTGTGAATATCTTCAAAATACGCATCGTTATTATCTCGATTTCCTTTTACCGAGTATTCGAAAGAAATTGCTTGAATCGTTGGGTGTTTTGACAAATAATGATTCCGCGTTCATGTTGCTTAAATTCTGGGACGAATATGTGGTGTCTGTTTCTTCCCATATGGAGAAGGAGGAAAAGGAAGTGTTTCCTTATGTAGATGCGTTGTTGCAAGGGGTGAAAGTAAAGCAGATTGCCTTGGAGATGACAGGCATGCATTCCGTTCCCATGGCAGAACAGTTGGCGGAATTAAAGAGTTTGATAATCAAATTCTATGCAGGAGATGTCAATGTCGATTTGTTGAATTCTGCTTTGCATGACATATTTCTTTTAGAAGAGGATCTGATGTGTCATTGCAAGATGGAGGCGATTCTTTTTGTCGAACAAATCAAGCGATTGGAGCATAGTTGCAGGTCGAAGCGTGTATCGGTGTCGGAAACGAATGATGGCGTGGGAGAGTTGAGCGAAAGAGAAAAAGAGGTTGTGAATTGCATAGTGCGAGGTTTGAGTAACAAAGAAATAGCCGAAAGTTTGTTCATATCTGTCAATACCGTGGCGACACATCGTAAAAACATAGCTCGCAAAACCGATATTCACTCTTCTGCAGCTTTGGCTTTGTTTGCGATAATGAACAAAATAGTCAGTGTAGATGAACTGAAATGAATTTTTTGTGAGAAAACATCATGAAATCTCACAAATGAAAAATTTCGGTTTGAAACATTGATTAATCGGTTTAGTCCGTGAAGTTTCACTTTTCCGTTTTTCCGTTCCCCCCCCCTAAAGGGGGGAACGAAGCACAAAGGCGTAAAAATCGTAAATTAAGATGAAACTCACGATTTGATTGTGAAATCTACGTCATGAATTTTATGTCACAAAAATAAATTCAGAGACTTACAAGCGTACAAGCAAACTAATGTAGTTCGGAGAACCGTAACGGTGATACTCACAACGGGAGTAAGCTAAACGGAATCTGTCGTAATTCACTCCGAAACCGTAAGAAAGCCCTGCAACCGAGAAAGCATCGTCCAATTTCATTTCTCTGTTTTGTTTCCACGAATAACCGACTGCGAGGTAAAAGTATTTCGAAGGAACGAATTCGGCACCTATCTGCACATGTCGGAAAAGATTGTCGGCAAAAGCGGCAAAGCGATTTTCTTTTCGAACATTTCCGCTGAGGTCTGTTTCGTCGCGTGGATTGAGTGGGTCATTCTCTCTTATGTTCCATTTTTGCAGGTTATTCAATCCGAGATATATCACAAACGGAGCGTGTTTCAAACGTTTCGATGCGGCAAATTGCAATTCGAATGGTAGTTTTGCATCTACATCTGCAAATTTGCGTATCTCGGCTCCCATGTTTCTTGCCATGAATGAGGCAGCCCATGTCCTGTCTTTTGATTGATAGCTGACGGCAAGGTCGATTGCCAGAGCAAAGGACGAATAACTTTCGTATTGACGGAAGACAGGTTTTATGTTTGTGCCTATGTATATGTTCGAATCAAGCATTCTGCCCCATGCAAGCGTGAAGACATAGTCTGCTGCCGAGAATGAGCCGGTTACATCCCCGTTTTCTTCGGTCATGTCAAACTTCCCGTAATTCAAATATTGCAATCCGAATCCGAACGAGCCTATGTTGTTCAAGCTGTGGCTTGCTGCAATCGAAGCTTGGTTGATTCCTGCAAAGAGACTTGTGTATCCGAGGGCAAAATCATTGTGATTGAGTGAACTTATTGTTGAAGGGTTGTTTATTGCTGCCCCTATGTCGTCGCAAAGTGAAGGAAGAAAACTAATTCCCAAAGCTGCAGTCTTGGCATTGTTTTTAAGGTTGAGAACGGAATAAGAATCCGTTCCGCTTGTTTGGGCATTGATTTTGCCGAAACAAAGAATCATCGTCGCCATGAATAACAATGCAGGGAATTTTCTCAATGGGGTCATATCCGAACCGGTTTTTGTGATTTGCTTTGCGTTGTCTTCCACTATAACTGCTTTTTGTCGGGTTTTATTGCATTGAAGCCTTCGACCGTTATCACGAATTCACCCTTGGCTGTTTTATCTTTGTACAGTGAAGCAAGTTCTTGCAGGGTGCCTCTGACTGTTTCTTCGAATTTCTTGCTTATTTCGCGGGATATGCTTGCGCGTCTGTTGGCTCCGAACGTGTCTCGGAATTGCTCCAATGTTTTTCCTATGCGATGAGGAGACTCGTAGAATATCATGGTTCTTGGTTCTTCTTTGAGGGCATCGAGTTTTGATTGTCTGCCTTTTTTGTGTGGCAGGAAGCCTTCAAAGGCAAAACGTTCGCATGCCAATCCTGAAGCGACCAATGCCGGAACGAATGCCGTTGCTCCCGGAAGCACGGTCAGCTCTATGCCGTTTCTTACGCATTCTCTCACAAGCAGAAATCCAGGATCAGATATGCCGGGCGTGCCTGCGTCGGTTATCAATGCAATGTCTTCTCCGAGTTTGAGCCTTTGCACTATGTGTTCCACGCTTTGGTGTTCGTTGAACAGGTGATGGGCTTGCAAGGGCGTGTGTATATCGAAATGACTGAGCAACGGACGAGATGTGCGGGTGTCTTCTGCCAATATCAGGCTGACTTGTTTAAGCACGTTGATTGCTCTGAATGTCATGTCTTCGAGATTGCCTATCGGGGTGGGTACAAGGTAAAGCATTTTGCTGTTTTTTGAAAAAACAACACCCGCATTGATTTTTGGTTTGTTCAAATCTCTGCGGGTGATGTTATTTTTTTGTTTATTATTCTTCTTCCATCAATTCATCGGTCAATTCCAATGTGTGGTACACTGCTTGTACGTCATCGTCTTCTTCCAATGTGTTGATCAGTTTCATGACTTTTTTAGCCTCTTCGAGCGGAAGTTCATTCGTTGTGTTCGGAATACGTTGCAATTCTGCACTCTCGCATTCTATGCCTGCTTCTTCAAGACCTCTCTGCATGACTGCGAAATCCTCCATTTTGGTGTAAACAGTGAAGTAATCGTCTTCTCTTTCGATTTCGTCGGCTCCTGCTTCAATCAAAGCCATTTCCAATTCGTCTGCATCTCTTTCGCCTATTGCGATTTGGAAAACGCCCTTTCTCTGGAATATGAAGCCCAAAGAGCCGTTTGTTCCCATTGTTCCGCCGAATTTGTTGAAGACCGAACGAACTGCTGCAACTGAACGGTTGTTGTTGTCGGTGAGACACTCTACGAACACTGCGATTCCGTGTGGTGCATAACACTCGAAAGTCAATTCTTGCAAAGCAGCGGTGTTTTTGTCGCCTGCTTTGTTGATTGCTCTCTGCAAAGTATCTTTCGGCATGTTTGCTCCCTTGGCATTGGCTATTGCCAAACGCAAGCGGGCATTTGAATCTGGATCGGTGCCTCCTTCTTTGACTGCAACCGTTATGTCTTTTATGATTTTTGAAAATATCTTTGAGCGTTTGCTATCCAAGGCTCCTTTTTTTCTTTTGATTGTTGACCACTTGTTATGTCCTGACATAATTATTGTTTTTTACTTGTTAAAAATTTCGTTTGTGTTTTCAGAATGAGCGAAAGCCTATTATTTCTCTCACTTCTTTGATTGTTTTTTGTGCAGATTCTCTTGCTTTTTCGCAACCTTGCTTTGCTATGCGTGAAAGCAATTCCGTGTCTGATTCCACTTCTTTTATCCTCTCTCTTATCGGAGAAACGAACGCTTCCATGTTCTCTGCGAGTTGCTTTTTCAAGTCTCCGTATCTTATGCTGCAGTCTGCGTAGGCCGAATCGAATTGTTCGATGACTTCTTGTTTGCAGACAAGTTTCATTAGTGAGAAAAGATTTTCTATTTCCACGCTTTTAGGTGAGTTCGGTGTTTGAGGACCTGCATCGGTTTTTGCTCTCATGATTTTCTTTCTTAATACCGCAGGCTCATCTACAAGATATATCGTCGCACTTTCTGATTCGCTTTTGCTCATCTTGCCACTGCCGTCGAGTCCCGGCACTTTTACCAACTCGTTTCCGAAGTTATATGCCACCGGTTCTTTGAAATACTCTGTTCCGTACATGTGATTGAAACGTGTTGCAAAGGTTCGCGTCATTTCGAGGTGCTGTTCCTGGTCTTTTCCTACGGGCACGGCATCTGCCTTATGCAATAAGATGTCTGCTGCCATGAGAGTCGGATAGGTAAGTAAACCTGCATTGACGTTTTGAGGGTTCTGACGAACTTTGTCTTTGAAAGATGTAACCCTTTCCAACTCTCCCAAATATGCATTCATGTTCAAAAACATGTAAAGTTCGACCACTTCCGGCACTTGGCTTTGTATGTAAATCGTTGCTTTGTCCGGATCCAATCCGCAAGCAACATACTGAGCCAATACCGTCTTTACGCTTTGGTGTAAGTTGACAGGGTTCGGATGGGTTGTCAAAGAATGATAATCTGCGACAAAGAAGAAACAATCGGCTTCTTCTTGCAATCGAATGAAATTTCTTAATGCTCCGAAATAACTGCCTAAGTGCAAGTTACCTGTCGGACGCATTCCGCTTACTATTGTTTTCATACCTGCAAAAGTACTAAATCTTTGCGACCTGCTTTGCATTCGTAAAAAAAAAATCGCGTTTGATATGCTCGAACATGCATTTTTTTACTATTTTTGCCAATGTTTGTTTGACAAAAGCATTACATAAAAAACAAAGATAAAAGAATTGTTATGTGCGGAATAGTAGGATACATAGGAAACAAAGAAGCATACCCGATTTTGATTAAAGGGTTGCAACGATTGGAGTATAGAGGATATGACAGTGCGGGAGTCGCTCTGATAAATCCGAAAGGTGATTTGAATGTTTTTAAGACCAAGGGAAAGGTTGCTGATTTGGAAAAGTTCTGTGAGAACAAAGACATCAGCGGAACGATAGGAATAGCTCACACTCGTTGGGCTACGCATGGTGAACCTTCGGATGTGAATGCTCACCCTCATTATTCTCAGAGCAAAACTTTGGCTTTGATTCATAACGGCATAATCGAAAATTATGCAACGTTGAAAGAATTTCTTAAAAGCAAAGGTTGCGAATTTGTAAGCGAAACTGATACCGAGGTTTTGGTGCAACTGATAGAGTACATGAAAAACAAACACGGCGGAGATTTGTATGAAGCGGTTCATTACGCTTTGCCGCAAGTCGAAGGTGCGTATGCCATGGGTGTCATTGAAAAAGGTAATCCAAATGTTTTGATTGCAGCTCGCAAAGGCAGTCCGTTGGTAATCGGAGTGGGAGATGATGAGTTCTTGTTGGGCTCTGATGCTTCACCTATCATCGAATACACAAACAGAGTGGTTTATTTGGACGATGAAGAAGTTACAAGAGTCGAACGAAACAAAAACTTGGAGATAAGAAATCTTTCAAATGTGATAGTCGAACACGAAGTGAGTGAATTGAAACTTTCGTTGAGTGAGATAGAAAAAGGAGATTATCCGCATTTTATGCTCAAAGAAATTTTCGAACAGCCGAACTCTTTGGCGATGTGCATGAATGGCAGAATCAACAAAGAACTGAAAGAAATAAAACTAAGCGGTATCATCGATAATATCGAGCGTTTTAGAAATGCGGGCAGAATTTTGATTTCTGCATGCGGAACATCTTGGCATGCAGGTTTGATCGGTAAGTATCTTTTTGAGACATATTGCAAAATTCCTGTGGAAATAGAAGTTGCTTCCGAATTCAGATACAGAAATCCGGTAATTTTGCCGAACGATGTTTTGATAGCCATATCTCAATCCGGAGAAACAGCCGACACATTGGCTGCCATAGATTTGGCAAAGGCAAACGGAGCGTTTGCTTATGGCGTTTGCAATGTTGTGGGAAGCAGTATCGCCAGAGCAACTCACAGCGGCACTTATACGCATGCAGGACCGGAGATAGGTGTTGCTTCGACAAAGGCGTTCACAACTCAAGTTACAGTGCTTGTAATGATGGCAGCAACGATCGGAAAAGAGCTTGGAACGATAGACGATGCTCAATATGCGGCATTGGTTGATGGTTTGAGCGACATGGGTGAAAAGATAAACAAGATACTTGCTCAAGCCGGTGAAATAGAAGCAATGTCCAAAGTATTCACATACGCAAAGAACTTTATTTATTTGGGAAGAGGCTATAACTATCCCGTGGCTTTGGAAGGTGCATTGAAGCTTAAAGAAATTTCTTACATACATGCAGAAGGTTATCCTGCGGCAGAAATGAAACATGGTCCGATTGCGTTGATCGATGAGGAAATGCCGATAGTCGTGATCGCACCAAAGTACGGTATATATGAAAAGATATTGAGCAACGTTCAGGAAGTGAAAGCTCGAAAAGGCAGAATAATCGCCATAGTAACCGAAGGAGATGACAAAATCAAAAATCTGGCAGACTACGTCATAGAAATACCGGAGGTTATCGATAGTTTGTCTCCGCTATTGACCATAATACCGTTGCAATTACTTTCATACTATATAGCGGTTGCCAAGGGAAGAGACGTGGATCAACCAAGAAATCTGGCAAAATCCGTAACGGTGGAATAAAAACAAAAAAGATAACGACCGGATCTTGGAAACAAAGTCCGGTTTTTTGATTTCAGAAAAATAAAATCAAGAAAGAGATGCTTTCAAACAAAGATATAGAACAGATAAACGCCCATGGTTTGAGTGAAAACGAAGTGTTGGAACGTTTGAAAAGGTTTTCGATAGGTTTTCCTCCGACAAAAATAGTCAGAGCCGCAACCCCGAATGACGGAATTATGATTGCAGATGAGCAAACGAGAGAAAACTACAACGCATTCTATGACAAATATGTTCGAAACATAAAAACAGCCAAATTCGTTCCTGCATCGGGTGCCGCAAGTCGAATGTTTAAGGATTTGTATGAATATTCGGAATCGGAGAATGATGCTTTGGAAGATTTTCCTCAGGTTGGGAAACTTATAAACAACATAAACCGATTTGCTTTTGCGGATAAGCTTGATGAGGTCTTGAAATCCCAAGGAACAAGTCTTGAAGAATGTTTGGCAAAAGGGGAAAATAAGAAAATAATCAAAAACATACTGAGTTCCGAAGGCTTAGGCTATGGAAGCAATCCAAAAGCACTTATATTGTTTCATGCTTATGGCAAAACCGTTCGAACATCAATCGAAGAGCATTTGGTTGAAGCGGCGATGTATTGCTCAAATGACAAAAGAGAAACTTTTCTTCATTTCACAATATCTCCCGAACATTTCGATAAAGTAGAGAAGTTGCTTTCCGAAGTCGTAGAACGTTATGAGCAAATTTTTGGAGTGAAATACAACATCAAACTCAGCGTTCAGAAAAGTTCGACGGATATTCCTGCAGTAAACCTTGATGATTCACTTGCAAGAGATGAGCAAGGCAGATTGATATTCCGACCATCGGGACATGGGGCTTTGTTGGAGAATTTGCAAGAAACGGATGCAGATGTCATATTCATAAAAAACATAGACAACGTTGAGCAGGATTATCTTAAAGAAGCCGATGCCGAATACAAAAAGATGCTTGGAGGATTGTTGCTTGAAAAGAAAATGAAGAGGGATTCGTTTTTGCAAGCCTTGGATTCGAAGACTTACGACAAAGATACATTCGAACAGATAAGATGTTTCCTTTCAGAAAGTTTCGGTGTGCAATTGCAAATGGAAGAAGAGTTTGATGGAATGGAAGCTTTCGCAAACCATGTCAGGGCATTCCTTGAGCGACCTTTGAGAGTGTGTTCGATGGTTCGCAATGAGGGGCAGCCGGGTGGAGGACCGTTTTGGGTGGAAAGCACAAACGGAGAAATAAGTCTTCAAATTGTGGAAAAAGCTCAAATAGATCTTTCAGACAAACAGCAAAATGAAATATTTCAAACAGCAACTCATTTCAATCCTGTCGATATTGTGTGCAGTATAACCGACCATAAAGGAAATGTGTTGCCGTTGGAACGATTTGTTGATGAGAATACGGGTTTCATATCAGAAAAAACACAAAAGTCGTCAAAGATAAAAATCCAGGAAAAACCGGGTTTGTGGAATGGTTCAATGGCACAATGGCTCACTATTTTCGTTGAAACACCAATAGCTTATTTCAATCCGGTCAAAACGGTGAATGACCTTCTTGAAACAACACAT
The DNA here is from genome assembly GCA_045577535.1 of Candidatus Onthomorpha sp. Taxonomy (GTDB): domain Bacteria; phylum Bacteroidota; class Bacteroidia; order Bacteroidales; family P3; genus Onthomorpha. The sequence goes on from JAZNIO010000003.1 coordinate 14,751, forward strand.
CAACCGCATTAAAGTTTGATTTGATTGATTTTTTCAACAAAAAATGGTTGAAAAACTTGGTTGAAAAAAAATAAGTTTGTATTTTTGCAAATTCTAAGTGGTGTTGATTTGTGGGAAAGAAGGAAATAAAACAGATAAAGAAAGAGATAGAAACATATGTTTGGAAAAATAGTAAGCGGAGTATTGTCGTTGGCATTTTTTGTCGTTCCATGTGTTTGTGAAGCACAGATTCACGAAAGGGGAATGATGAGAAATCGTGCCAATGTGGAGATTGAAAGTTCGAGCTACACAATAGGAATCATCAAAGATACGACCAAATTCAAGAATTCTTTCATACAGTTTGTCAACAGCACTGTGGAAGATGATGTTGCGGCCGAAAGCGAAGATGATATCATATATGCGTCGTTCGACAACAACTCCATTCACTACTATCAGCAGAAATTCGACTATACAAAAATAACCGAGCCGATAGAAATCAAATTGGTTAATGAGGAAGCAAAGCAATACTATGCTTGTCCTTTCGAAGGTAAGGTTACTTCTCATTTCGGACCGCGTAGAAGGCGTTGGCATTATGGCGTTGATTTGGGATTGAGAACCGGACAGCCGATTAAAGCGATGTTTGATGGCAAAGTGAGAATCGCAAAAAGAGCCGGAGCTTATGGAAATTTGGTTGTGATTCGTCATGATAACGGGTTGGAAACGTATTACGGACACTTGTCGAAATTAAATGTAAAACCAAACGACGAAATCAAAGCAGGAGAAGTTTTGGGCTTGGGAGGAAGCACGGGACGTTCGACAGGACCGCATCTTCACTTGGAAATAAGATATCTCGGTGCAGCAATAAATCCGGAAATGGTCATAGACTTTTCCAATTATCAACTCAAGAGTGAGACGCTCAGCCTTACAAGAGAATATTTCAAAAATGGAAAGCGTTCTTCATCGAAACGACAACTTGCAAACAGTGGTTCGAGCAAGGCAAGCAAAGGTGGCAAGTATTATACAGTGAGAAGAGGCGACACGCTTGGTGCAATAGCCAAGAGAAACGGTACAACGGTCAAGAAACTTGCGAAATTGAACGGCATAAAAGGCACGAAAATTAAAGCAGGTCAGAAATTGAGACTGAGATAACAAAGAAATGAAAATACGAATGCGGGGTTTGAGATGTTTGTTTTCTCAAACCTTTGTTCTTTTAAGCAGATAAGAAAAAATAAAATACAGAGAGATATGAAAATAGCATTACCTACAAGAGAAAACATGGTAGATGATCACTTCGGACACTGCGAAGCGTTTACCATATACACGATTGAAAACAATCAGATAGTTAACAGCGAGTTGCTTCCTTCACCTGCAGGTTGTGGTTGCAAATCCGGCGTGGCTGTAACTTTGGCTCAAATGGGTGTAGAGTTGATGTTGGCAGGCAATATGGGCGAAGGAGCTAAAAATGTCTTGGAATTCAACAGCATAAACGTGATAAGAGGTTGTCATGGCTTGGCAGAAGAAGTTGTGAAAAGCTATTTGAAAGGCGAAATCGCAGATAGCGGAATCGGTTGCGAAGCACACCACTCTTGCGATCACGAACACTAAAATTGAAACTGCGTTTGCGGAAAATAAAACGAAGAAAGACTCAACCCCGATTGCGAATCATTTCAAGCGATTGGGGTTTTGGTTTATGAAAGCAGCCCAAGAAGTTTTTTTGCTTCGGGTTGCTTTTTTTGTTTTTTCGACTTCTGTCGGTAAATCCAACTGATAAAAGTGGCAAACCGCAACTGCCAAAGCGTCGGTCGCATCGAGATATTTCGGAATATTGTCAAAACCATACATTCTTTGCAACATATTAGCCACCTGCTCCTTTGATGCCGCTCCATTTCCCGTTATGGATTGCTTGATTTTGCGTGGAGAATACTCGACAAAAGGAATGCTTCGAGAGAATGCAGCTGCTATGCACAGCCCCTGAGCTCTGCCGAGTTTAAGCATTGATTGTACGTTTTTTCCAAAGAAAGGAGCTTCGATTGCAAGTATATCCGGGTTATAGCAATCGATGATTTCGACAATCTTGTCAAACAAAGACTTCATTTTTGTATTCATTTCCTCTTTGCTACCCAAGACCAGAACGTCCATTGTCAAGATTTCAACAGACTTATTCCGTTGTTCTATAACCGAATAACCGAGAATGTTCGTTCCGGGGTCGATTCCGAGTATTCTTCTTTCTTTTGCAAATTGTGTCATCTCTTTTGTGTGAAGCTTTGTATTAAAACGCCTTGCAAAGATAATGATAAAAATAATTCGTATTTGGTTATGTGAAAGAAAATATGTAATTTTGCAGATGTTAAATGATAAAATAGAAAGTGAGATCAAGAAAAAAGAGATTACTGTCGTGGAATTTATTGTTTCAATATTAGTTTCTGTGTTTGCAGATAAAGAATCGAACATAGAATATTGTAATTATAACCGTATATATGGTGATTTATGAGATTCAAGTGTAGGGTGTTGTTTGTTGTTTTGTTGCTTTGCATTTCCGTTTCGGCACAGAAAAATCACAGACAATTCAAAATAGAAAGTTGTACCAAAATCGATGAACTTAAATACAGCATGGGAAAAGATTTTGGGGGAAGATATTCCGACCTGATGTCTTGTTTTTGGAACGATACTTTGTATTTCTTTATGATAGACTACGATTGTTATGAGATGTTGAGGTTGTATAAGTATGATATTAAAACTTCAACATATTCCTATTGCGATATAGATACGAAACCTATCTGTTCGTTGTTCCGGGGCAGTCCTTACATGATAGAACATTTTGCAACAAACGGTACGGATTTGGTATTGTATGATGTTAACAGTGAAGCATGTTTGTGGTTTTTCAAAAAGCAGGGAGATACTTTCGTTTTCGATTCCAAACTGCCTGATTCGGATAATTTGTTTAGCAAAGATATGCAATTCCTGCCAAATGGCAAATTGTTGGGATTAAAGAATTATCCTTTTTCCGGTGATGACAATCCGACAAAACTGTCTTTGTTGAATTTGAATGGCAAAATGCTTGAAAAGATTGTAGAGGTGGACTTCCCTTTGATCGGATTTACTTTTTTGTCTCCTTATAAAAATTTGTCAATAAACAGTAAATCGATTATGCTTTCGCAAAGAGGCGAATATAGAATCAGTGAATATGATTTTGATTTGAATAAGAAGGGAGACCTGACTGCGATTCCTGAAAATTGGAATCAAATGACAATGGCTCTTTCCGATAGTATTATGAATTCATCTCTTCCTCTTGCCAATAAATGTCATGCTTTTGTTTCTGCAATTGATGAGTATTCTTATATACAATCTGTTTACTCCGATGAAAATTCTATGTTGGTTTCTTACAAATTAAGAGGAGAAGAATCATTCTTTTATTTTGACGTATGGAGTAGGGAAGAGGGAATTTGGACACTGAAAGATAGGAATATAAGCGATAAAACAAATTCAATAAGGCATTGTTTTGAACGTTCATTGCTTGGTGTGGGGGCGAATGATGTTGAATTGTTTGTGATAGGAGACCGAATATTGAGACTCAGATTGGATATGCCGGATATGGGTTGGCACATTAAGCCGATATACATGCATAAATTGGAGGAATATTTAATGAATAACGAATTGTCTTTTGTCGTCGAAGTCTTGCAGTTTGATTAGAATGAAGCGAATCTTTATTGTTGTGATATTAAGTCTTTTTTTTGCTTCGTGCAAAACAAATTTGGATAGCGTGAGTTGTATCGGTACCGATAGGAAAGTTCATAAATTACATTCTTCTCCTTATTCTATCTATGTCGGATTTTCTTCTTTGGGATGTCATGATTGTCATGAAATTTTGAATTCCTACCTTGAAGAGCATGGTCTTTATGATAATGATACCATAGAGTTGTACGGGCTTATTGCTTTGAAGAAAGACAAAATCAGAAACAAACTTTCGCAACAAATGGCCATTGCTTCAATGAAACAATATTACCCTTCAATGAAACAGTTTCGCTTTTGTGAGCAAATCGATGACAATATCAAGATATTGGGCAGACGTGTAAAATATTTCAATACTCCGTTTGTTTTAAGGGTGTATAATAATCAATATTCGTTTTTGGATTCCGATTTGATATTTGTTCAGAATGGAAAAAGAATGACGGTAAGCAATTTCTTTGAAGAACGTTTGTTTGAAGCAGTATCTCCTATCGACTAATTGAAACCGGAAAACAATCGGACGAAACGCAGTTTCAGTAGAATAAAACTGCGTTTTAATTTCTCGAAACTGCGTTTTGTTTTTAACAAAATCGATAGTCTGTTTTTGGAAATTCAATAATAAGTCGTATATTTGCAAGTTCAAAAACAAGAAACAAAAATTAAGTAATAACAAAAAACAAAAAAAAGAGATGTTTAAAGGACACCCAAAAGGGCTTATTTCGGCAGCCCTAAGTAATATGGGAGAGCGTTTCGGCTACTATATTATGAATGCCGTGTTAGTGTTGTTCCTTTGCTCGAAATTCGGTTTGAGCGATGCGACAGCAGCAGTTATTTATTCTTGCTTTTATTGCGGAATATACATTCTTAGTTTGGTCGGCGGTATAATCGCAGACAAAACTCAAAATTACAAAGGAACGATTCAAGCAGGTTTGCTTACAATGGCAGCAGGTTACATTTTGTTGGCTGTTCCTATCACAGCGACAGACGCAAATCAAAGTTGGTTGTTGCCGTTAACTTGTTTCGCTTTGTTGATGATTGCATTCGGTAACGGTCTTTTCAAAGGTAACTTGCAGGCAATCGTTGGTCAGATGTATGATAACTTCGAAGCAGAAGAAGCAAAGAAAGGAGAGGAAGCTCTTAAACTTGCAAAAGACAAAAGAGATTCAGGATTCCAAATTTTCTACGTGTTCATTAACGTAGGAGGTCTTATAGCTCCTTTCGTAGCTCCGCTTATCAGATCATGGTGGTTGAAAGTTAATGGATTTATTTATAATGCTAAACTTCCTGCTCTTTGCCACGAACAATTGAATGGTACATTGGCCGGAGATAAATTGACTAACTATAACGAATTGTCTGCACAAGCAGTTACTAATGCAGGTGCTGCGTTCGACCCAACTCAATACTTGGAAGTGTTCAACCAAGGAGTACACTTCTCATTCATAGCATCAGTTCTTGCAATGGTGATTTCATTGACGATATTCCTTTGCACTAAAAAAGGTCTTCCTACACCTGCTAAAAAAGTTGCGACAGAATCTGTCGGCTATACAGCAGAAGAAAAACTTGCAATGGCAAAAGAAATCAAACAACGTTTGTATGCTTTGTTCGCAGTATTAGGAATCGCAATATTCTTCTGGTTCTCATTCCACCAAAACGGAGCTTCATTCTCTTTGTTCGCAAGAGACTTTATGGATACTTCTAAAGTAGCACCAGAATTCTTGCAAGCGATCAATCCATTCTTCGTTATAGTTTTGACTCCTGTTATTATGGGATTCTTTGCTATGTTGGCAAGAAAAGGAAAACCGGTTTCAACTCCAAGAAAGATTGCTATAGGTATGGGATTGGCTGCGTTGGCTTACATATTCCTTGCAATCTTCTCTTATGTTAAGGGTTATCCTTCAGCTCAAGAGTATCTTGCATTGCCTGTTGCTGAGCAAGAAGCATCGAGAGCGGGCGTTTGGGTATTCTTTGTAACATATTTCTTCTTGACGGTTGCAGAGTTGTTTATCTCTCCACTTGGATTGTCATTCGTTTCTAAGGTTGCACCTAAGCATATGTTGGGATTGTGCCAAGGATTGTGGTTGGGAGCAACTGCAGTCGGCAATGCATTCTTGTTCTTAGGCTCTATGATGTACAACGCTATACCTTTGTGGTTGTGTTGGACGGTATTCGTGGTTATATGCTTGATTTCGATGGGCGTAATGTTCGGAATGGTTAAGTGGCTTGAAAGAGTGGCTAAGTAAGAAACGTTTCGATAATAACGAATAAAAAAACAAGCCTTCGAAATTTTTGTTTCGGAGGCTTGTTTTTTATGATTTATTTTGTTTTTTGTTGCCAATAATGACGTATATTTGCACTCTCGTTTTTTAATGACAAGAATATGGAGTTCAAACTAAGAGAAGGAGAAGAATACATTCAACTTACACAACTTTTGAAGGCTGTTGGAATCGCCGAAAACGGTGCAATGGCAGGTCAGATGGTGCTTGACGGTCTGGTAAAGTTGAATGGGGAAAACGAAAGTCGCAAAAGAGCAAAGCTTCGCAGCGGAGACGTGGTAAGTATCTTTGAAGAAGAAATAACAATCAAATAATAATAAATACACAAAACAGCTTGATAAAATGGATTTAAGTACAATTCTATCTATTTCGGGAAAACCGGGCTTGTTTAAGCTCATTTCACAAACTAAAAACGGGGCATTGGTCGAATCGTTGTTGGATTCGAGACGTTATCCTGCCTTTTCACATGAAAAGATTTCCTCATTGGAGGACATCAGTATATTCACTACGGACGATGATATTTCATTGAAGGAAGTCTTTCAAAAGATATACGAGAAAGAAAACGGAGGTGATTGCATCGACAACAAAGCACCGGAGAAAGAAATCCGAGACTATATGGAGCAGGTATTGCCTAACTATGACAGAGACAGAGTTTATTTGTCTGATATGCGTAAATTATTCTCGTGGTACAAGATTCTTAACTCCAGACAACTTATCGATTTGGAAGAAGAAAAACAAGAAGAATAGCAGAAGCATTTTCCAAGAATTGTTTCTTGATTTCCGAAAAATGGTTCTTGGTTTTACGAAAACAGAACAGCGTTTCATTTTTCTGAAACGCTGTTCTGTTTTTTATGGATATTCGTTTGATTTTCTCTTTATCTCGAATTATCGGTTTTTCCAGCGAAATGTGGTAATCAGATGGTCGAGATCGGTTTGAATTCTTTCGATATAGGCTGACAAAGAGTCGTTGTTTGGAACTGTTTTGCAGTGAAGAGCAAGGCGTACGAAGTGATGGTTGCTGTCTGTCAGGTAAAATTGATACGGAGAAACGACTTCGCTGCCTTTGATTTCGAAAACGGTTCCATATACTTTGGCTTCCTTGTTTTCGTATTGGCGTTCGATTATGCCGGATGAGAATTTTTTGTGTTTGTCCAAAAAAGTGTAGCAGTCGTTTATCATGTAAGCCAACATGGTGTCGGATTTCATCGGAATATAACTCACGTTCGCTTCGAAGCCATAGCGTTCGAAATCGATGTTGAACCATTTGTTTGCTTGATTATCGCTGTTTAAGCGGATTATTTTGCCGTAATCGGGGTATTGAAAATTGAAAGGGAGCGTTTGATCTGTCGATTCCAAATATTCGGGTGCAGGAACGGATAATCTCAAATAGGTTTTTGGTTTCGGTATAGGCGGTTGCTGAGTGCAGGATGTTGCAATCAGTGCGATGAAAAGAGCCAAAATTACTGTTTTTTTCATGAACATATACTATCTTTTTTGACTTCAAAATGTTTATTGAGCAAAGGTACGAAAATAATTTTGATGATAAAATAAGTGTAATTGGTTTTTTTGTGCTAATTTAGCAGTTTCAAAGGAAAGTTCTTTTTTTGTGAAACGAAAAGGCAAGTTACAGTGTCATGTCTTTTGAGGGAGAGAAAGTGTGGGAGGTTTTTGTTTAATTTTAATCTAAAAAGAAAATGAAAAAAAGTATTTTGGCTTTTGTGATGTTTTTATCGGTTGCTTCTTTTGCTTCGGCTCAAGTTACCGTTACTTCGGCTCAAGGAATGAACGTCAATACTCTGTTGGAGCAATACTTCTCCGGCGGTGGTGTTGAAATATTCAACGGAAAGTTTAACGGGCAATCGGTGGTCAACAGCAATGCAATAGGAACGTTTCTCAATCCTTCGACGGACGCACCCAATATGCCGGTTTCGGGAGGTATAATAATGGCTACAGGTAATTGCAATGACGGTGCTTCCGGAAACAGTGGTGGAATCGAGGGAAGTTCGATAAGTCCGGCTTCTGACGGAGATGACGTTTCCACGGCTTTGATGTATGCCTTGAGAGGCTCGGGAAATACGCAATCGATGAATGATGTGGCTGTGTTGCAGTTTGATTTCATCCCTTCGGGTGAGGAAGTGTCGTTCAAATATAGCTTTGCGTCGGAGGAATACCCCGGATATGTCTGCTCAAGTTTTAATGATGTGTTTGGTTTCTTTATTTCAGGTCCGTATGATGAGACAGGACAATTGATAACCAACGAAGGGGTCGTTTATCAGTACGAAAACATTGCCTTGATACCCGGAACGAATTTGCCGGTTATGATAAACACTGTGAACAATGGAGTGTCTGCGGGTTCTGCACCCAATTGTGATTTGACAAATACGCAATATCATAGAATGAATTCCAATAACAATTGTAAAATGAACGGATATACAACAGAATTACCTACATCTACGATAAGCGTTGTGCCGTGCAGAATTTACAAAATGGAGTTGGCTGTTTGTGATGTCGGAGACCATAGTTATAATTCTGCGGTTTATTTGTCTGCAAATTCATTTCGTATTGATGAATTCTCATTGTCTAAACCTGATGCTTCGACGCTGACATCGGGGGCATATCCCGGTCAATTTGTAAAAGGATGTGATTACTACGATATTTCAATGCGTATCAACAGACCTGCAACAGACGGAGAAACACACATGTTGGTATTTCAAGGAGGCGATGCCGTGGAAGGGGAGGATTATGAATTACTCGACTTACAAGGCAATCCGACAGGAGCAATGTTGACATTCAACGAAGGAGATACAGCAGCATCATTGAGAATCAGATTTTTGGAAAATCCCAACGATGTTCCGGGAGATATGAAGACGCTTGTTGTCATGACGGAAGAGGTTAATGATTGTGCATCTCGCGATACTTTGACTCTCGAATTGGTTGCTCCGACTCCTCTTACGCATACTTTGATGAGGCAAACGGCAGATGGTTGGACGGAAATAACCGACGATATTGTTTATTGTGGAGATGTGCTTCCTGTAAATGAAGAGTTGAGAATAGATGTTGAAGGAGCAATCGGAGATTTGCAATATCAGTGGTCTTACGGCAATGAACAAACCGAACAGCAAAACACAGTGCCTGTTGTGAATCCGATGACGGTTTTGGTAAATGTTACAGATGGTTGCGGTAGAGTGTTGGAAGATTCTGTGTTGTTCAAAATCAATACGGCACAAGCAACAGCAGCCGCGGATAAAGACAATATCTGTGTGGGTGATGTGGTTACTTTGACAACCGATGAGGCAGTTCAATATGTTTGGACTTCTGATCCGTATGATGCAACTCTTGCAGCAAATGCCAATGTCAGAGAGCCGGAAGTCGCTCCTGCTACAACGACGAGATACACCGTGGAAATAACCGATAGACATACTTGTAAGGCTTCGGCAGAAGTTCTTGTAAAGGTGATTCCTTCGGTAAATGCGGCATTGAGACTTACTCCTACGATAACAACGCTTTCAAATCCGGATGTTGAATTTCAAGATGTAACGGTTAATTCTTATTCGAGAATATGGGATTTTGGAGACGGACAAACTTCGACTTCATCTTATGGGATTGTTTCATACCCTTCAAATGATACTGCTACGTATCAAGTCAGATTGATTGCGTTTAATGAGGCAAATTGTCCTGATACGGCATACGGAACCGTTCAAGTAAGACCGGATTTCACGCTTTGGATGCCGAATACTTTTACACCGGGTTCGGAAGATGAGAATTCGATGTTCGGCCCTGTGTTTGCCTTTGAAACAGAATATGAGTTGAGCATCTTCTCTCGCAATGGAAATAAAATATTCACTTCATCGCCAAAAATGAAAAAATGGGATGGAAAGGTTGATGGTAAGGACTATGCTCCTGATGGCGTATATATCTGGGTGCTTATGTATAGAGACGGCAACGGATTGTTGAAACGTGCAACGGGAACGGTCAATTCTATGCTCTATCTCAGATAGCGGAAGTGAAGTTCTTTATACATAGAAAACAAACAACTGCCTCGACTCAAAATGATTTGATCGAGCTTGCTGAAAAGGAAGAATTGCCCGAGGGCTATGTGATTGTAGCTGACGGTCAGAGCGAAGGAAAGGGGCAGGGTACAAATAAATGGGAAACGCAAGATGGAAAAAATCTTACGTTTTCCTTTTTGTTAAAACCGGATTTTCTTGCTGTCGAACGACAATTTGATTTGATGCAGGCATTGTCTTTGGGTGTGCTCGATTTTGTTCGATTTCATCTCGACGATGAAGTGTTTGTGAAATGGCCCAACGATATATACATCGGTAAAAAGAAGCTGTGTGGGTGTCTGATAAACAATAGAATCATCGGCTGCTCGCTTGACAGTGTCTATTGCGGAATCGGGTTGAACGTAAATCAGAGAGAGTTTTATCATGCTCCGAATCCAACCTCGTTATGTCTGCACGCAGGATATGACTTTGATTTGAATGTTTTGCTGAATCAGCTTTTGGAGTGTTTGTTTCAAAGATATGAGCAACTGAAATCAGGAAAGACGGATTCGATTAAGGCAGAGTATTTGAGTCATCTGCTGTATAGGGGCGTTTTTGCGGAGTATATATATAAAGGAAACAGGGTTTCTGCAAAAGCAATTGATGTTAATCCGTATGGTTATCTGATTTTGGAGAAAGAAAATGGCGAAAAAATCGAAGCGGAATTGAAAGAATTGCTGTTCATTCATGGTTAAATCGAGATGATTTTGCTGTGAAAGTATTGGATTTTATCTTTGTTTTCCCCAAAATAAAGTGAAAAACTTAAAAATAAGATATATTTTTTGCGGTTAATAATTAGATAGTTACGTAAAAAAGTAGAAAAAAAACGTAAGAATATTTGGTAGGAATCAAGTTTTGATATATCTTTGCAAACGCATTTGAGAAACGAATCGAGGTTTGTGATGAGGATTTTTTTTCTTTACGAGTTTGTCTCAATTCGGGGAAATAGAGTGAGAGATATTTGAAAGTTTGATATAGTGTATGCCGATGTAGCTCAGTTGGCCAGAGCAGCTGATTTGTAATCAGCGGGTCGGGGGTTCGAATCCCTCTATCGGCTCCACGCTTTCAGTATGGGAGAGTCGCATAGTGGCAATTGCAACAGACTGTAAATCTGTCCTCTTCGGAGTTCGGTGGTTCGAGTCCACCCTCTCCCACAAAAAAAGTAAAAGTTGGTTCGTTTGCTTTTATTGAAACAATGCGGAAGTAGCTCATTTGGTAGAGCGATAGCCTTCCAAGCTATAGGTGGCGGGTTCGAGCCCCGTCTTCCGCTCAACGAAACGAAAATAAGAGCGAGTCATAGTGTTTGATTCGTTCTTATTGTTGTAAAGGTGAGTTATGCCGTTGTAGCTCAGTGGTAGAGTACTTCCTTGGTAAGGAAGGGGTCACGAGTTCAAGTCTCGTCAATGGCTCTTGGTTAAAGTAATTAAACACATTTAGTAAATAATAACATTAAATAGTCAATATTATGGCAAAAGAAAAATTTGAACGTTCAAAACCGCACGTTAACATCGGTACGATCGGTCACGTTGACCACGGTAAGACGACCTTGACTGCAGCTATTACAAATGTTTTGGCTTCTAAAGGTCTTTCAGAAGTAAAATCATTTGATGCAATTGACTCTGCTCCTGAAGAAAAAGAAAGAGGTATCACAATCAATACTTCACACGTTGAGTATCAAACAGAAAATCGTCACTACGCACACGTTGACTGTCCCGGCCACGCTGACTACGTAAAGAACATGGTAACAGGTGCTGCTCAAATGGATGGTGCCATAATAGTTGTTGCTGCAACTGACGGTCCGATGCCTCAAACTCGTGAGCACATATTGTTGGCTCGTCAAGTAGGTGTGCCTCGTTTGGTTGTGTTTATGAACAAAGTTGACTTGGTTGATGACCCTGAGTTGTTGGATTTGGTAGAAATGGAAATTCGTGACTTGTTGTCATTCTATGAATTCGATGGAGATAATACTCCTATCATCAGAGGATCTGCTCTTGGTGGATTGAATGGTGAACCAACTTGGGTTGAAAAAATCATGGAATTGATGGATGCTGTTGACGAATGGATTCCGCTTCCACAAAGAGATAAAGATAAAGATTTCTTGATGCCTATAGAAGACGTGTTCTCTATCACAGGACGTGGAACCGTTGCTACAGGTAGAATTGAAACTGGTGTTATTCACGTAGGTGATGCAGTTGATATCATCGGTATGGGTGCTGAAAAATTGAAGTCAACCGTTACCGGAGTTGAGATGTTCCGTAAACTTCTTGATGAAGGTGAAGCCGGAGATAACGTAGGTTTGTTGCTTCGTGGTATTGATAAGACAGAAATCCGTCGTGGTATGGTTATCGCTAAACCAGGTTCTGTTCACCCTCATAGAAAATTCCAAGCAGAGGTTTATATCTTGAAGAAAGAAGAAGGTGGACGTCACACTGCTTTCCACAACAAATATCGTCCTCAATTCTACTTCAGAACCACTGACGTAACAGGAGAAATATCTCTACCAGAAGGTCGTGATATGGTTATGCCGGGAGATAACTTGACAATCACTGTTGAGTTGATATCTGAAATAGCTTTGAATGAAAACTTGCGTTTTGCTATCCGTGAAGGTGGTAGAACTGTAGGTGCAGGACAGGTAACCAAGATATTGGATTAAGAGATTAAATGAATAAAAGGGCGATTGGTTTCGCCCTCTTTTTAGGGGCATAGTTTAAGGGCAGAATAGTGGTCTCCAAAACCATTGATGGGAGTTCGAATCTCTCTGCCCCTGCAAATAAAAAAACAAAATATACAATGTCTAAGATAGTCGAGTATGTAAAAGGAAGCTATGATGAACTTGTACACAAGGTGTCATGGCCAACAATGTCGGAGTTGAGTAATAGTACTGTCGTTGTATTTGTTGCTTCGTTGATAATTGCCCTTATAATATTCCTTATGGATATGGCTGTGGGAGTTCATCCTACCATGTTCTGGAAAGGATTATTAGGCTATCTTTATGGAATAATAGGATAGAAACATTCTATTGCCTGTGTCTTGCTTCCCGAAGGTTATACCTATGAGATGCGGGTTGTAGTTTATATTTTGTCAGGTTAAATCTTTTCAATAAACTTCCGAGATGGGTGAACAATCAAAAAAATGGTATGTTGTCAAAGCTATTTCAGGCAAAGAAAAGAAAGCTAAGGAGTATATAGAAAACGAAGTTGCTCATAGCGGTCTTTCAGAGTTTGTTACACAGGTTTTGATTCCTACCGAAAAGGTCTTTTCTGTGCGTAACGGCAAGAGGGTTAGCAAAGATCGTACGTTGTTTCCGGGCTATGTCTTGATAGAAGCTTCTCTCGAAGGGGAAGTTGCTCACGTAATCAAAAATGTTCCTAACGTCATAGATTTCTTATCTGAGAAAGATGGAAAGCCTGTGCCGTTGCAGGACTTTGAGGTTAAACGAATATTGGGACGTGTCGATGAAATGATGGGTAATGATGAAGAGTTGCTTGAGCCTTTTATTGTCGGAGAAACGGTAAAGATTATAGATGGTCCGTTCAACAACTTTTCGGGAGTAATTGACGAAATAAACTTGGAGAAAAAGAAGCTTACGGTGATCGTGAAGATTTTTGGAAGACGCACACCCGTTGAGTTGGCATTTGTTCAAGTTGTAAAGTGATTCTACCTGCGAAACTTTTATTAATTATCTATTAAACGCACGTTAGTAAAATGGCTAAAGAAGTTGCTGGATTAATTAAGTTACAAATTCCAGGAGGAAAGGCAAATCCGTCTCCACCGGTAGGACCTGCGTTAGGTGCGAAAGGTGTTAACATCATGGAGTTCTGTAAACAGTTTAATGCAAGAACACAAGACCAAGCCGGTAAATTGATTCCTGCCATAATAACTGTATTTACGGATAAGTCTTTCGAGTTTGTAATTAAGACCCCTCCTGTTGCAGTACAATTGAAAGAAGCAGCCAAGTTGAAGAGTGGTTCCGGTGAACCTAACAGAAACAAAGTTGCTACTTTGAAATTGGATCAGATCAAAGCTATTGCAGAAGCTAAAATGGTGGACTTGAATTGTTTCACTCTTGATGCTGCTGTGAGCATTGTGAAAGGAACTGCAAGAAGTATGGGTATCGTGGTTGAGGAATAGGCTTGACCGAATTGAAATCAAAAAAAAGAATTAAATCTAATGGCAAAACAATCGAGAAAAACAAAAGAAGCGTTAGCAAAATTCGATGTTGCGAAAGAGTATTCTTTGGAGGAAGCTGTTAAAGTGGTGAAAGACATTACTTTCACTAAATTTGATGCTTCGTTTGACTTGGATGTACGTTTGGGAGTTGACCCTCGTAAAGCCAATCAAATGGTCAGAGGTATCGTTACATTGCCTCACGGAACAGGAAAGACCAAAAGAGTGCTTGTTTTGTGTACACCGGACAAGGAAGAAGAAGCTAAGGCTGCCGGAGCTGATTATGTTGGATTGGATGACTACATCACCAAGATAAAAGGCGGTTGGACGGATGTCGATGTTATAATTACCATGCCAAGTGTAATGCCTAAAGTCGGTGCATTGGGTAAAGTATTGGGTCCAAGAGGCCTTATGCCGAATCCGAAAACCGGTACGGTTACAATGGAAGTAGGTAAGGCAGTCCAAGAAGTTAAGGCCGGCAAAATAGACTTTAAGGTAGATAAGTTTGGAATCGTTCATGCAAGTGTTGCACGTATGTCTTTCGAACCTGAAAAGATATATGAAAACACCATGGAAGTATTACAGACTATATTGAAACTGAAACCTGCTACAGCGAAAGGAACATATGTTAAGAGCGTTACAGTTTCTTCTACAATGAGTCCTGGAGTTAAAGTTGATCCGAAGTCAATTAGCAAATAATCTCAGTAAAACATTGAAATATGAGAAAAGAAGAAAAGACGCAATTGATAGACGCAATTGGTAACGAGATAGCCAATTATCCTTATCTCTACTTCGTAGACATAGAGGGCTTAAACTCTGTTAATACAGCGAAGTTGAGAAAGTTGTGTTATCGTAACCAAGTTAAGCTATTGGTTGTAAAGAACACTTTGTTGATAAAAGCATTGGAGAAATCAGGGGTGGATTACTCTGAATTATTCCCAACGTTCAAAGGTTCTACTTCTGTTATGCTCTCTAACGTAAACAATGCACCTGCAAAGCTAATAAAGTCTTTCAGAGCTAATAGCGAAAAGCCTTTGTTGAAGTCGGCTTATGTAGAAGAAGGATTCTACATTGGAGACTCTGCATTGGAAGAACTTATAGCTATTAAATCGAAAAACGAGCTTATTGCAGACATCGTTGCAGCTTTGCAATCTCCTGCAAAGAATGTTATTGGAGCATTGCAGTCTGGAGGAAATACGTTATCAGGCGTAGTAAAGACATTATCGGAAAGAGCCGAGTAAAAAAAATAAATTGTATAACAAATTAAAAAGATAATAAAATGGCAGATTTGAAAGCATTCGCAGAACAATTAGTTAACCTAACTGTAAAAGAAGTAAAGGAATTGGCTGACATTCTTAAAGAAGAATATGGCATAGAACCGGCAGCAGCAGCAGTAGCAGTAGCAGCAGGTCCTGCAGCAGCAGGTGCAACAGCTGAAGAAGAAAAAACAGCTTTTGATGTTGTTTTGGCAGAAGCTGGTGCTTCAAAATTGAATGTTGTTAAGTTGGTTAAAGATCTTTGCAGCTTAGGTCTTAAAGAAGCAAAAGAATTGGTAGATGCTGCTCCTAAAACATTGAAAGAAGGAGTTACCAAAGATGAAGCTGAATCATTGAAGAAAGCGTTGGAAGAAGCTGGTGCAAAGGTTGAAATTAAGTAAGACATTTCACCACAATCAATAATAAAGGAGGGTGTTTTCGTAGTGAAAACGCCCATCCTTTAATTGTGTTTTGTATCTAACTTATTTTTTTAACCTTTTAATTTTGAAAACCTTGGCACAACATAATCCAACCTTAGTTAGTTTTGCATCTGTAAAACCTTTTGAATATCCGGATTTTTTAGATATTCAATTAAAATCATTTAGAGATTTTTTCCAATTGGAAACCAATTCGGAAAACAGAGTTAATGAGGGCTTATATAAAGTATTTTCAGAAAATTTTCCTATAACAGATGCAAGGAATAATTTCGTCCTCGAATTCTTAGATTATTTCATTGATCCTCCTCGTTACTCTATAGATGAGTGTATAGAAAGAGGCTTGACATACAGCGTTCCTTTGAAAGCAAAGTTAAGATTGTATTGCACAGATGAGGAACATGTCGATTTCGAAGAAAAAGTTCAAGACGTATATTTGGGAATGATTCCTTACATGACACCGAAAGGAACGTTTGTCATAAACGGAGCTGAGAGAGTTGTCGTATCACAATTGCATCGTTCTCCGGGAGTATTTTTCGGAACAAGCACACACCCGAACGGAATGCAGTTGTATTCAGCCAGAATCATACCTTTCAAAGGCTCTTGGATGGAATTCACAACCGATATCAACAATGTGATGTATGCATACATAGACAGAAAAAAGAAGTTGCCTATTACGACATTGTTGAGAGCTATTGGTTTCGAAACAGATAAAGACATATTGGAGATATTTGACCTTGCACAGGAAGTAAAGGTTACAAAAGCCAATTTGAAGAAGGTAGTGGGAAGAAGATTGGCAGCAAGAGTTGTCAGAGCCTGGATAGAAGATTTCGTAGATGAAGATACGGGAGAAGTAGTTTCAATAGAAAGAACAGAGGTTATCATAGACAGAGAGACTGCCATTGAACCTGAGCATTTGGATTTGATTTTGGAATCGGGAATCAAAACAATATTGTTGCACAATGACGATGCCTCAGCAACGGATTACTCTGTCATATTCAATACATTGCAAAAAGATACAGCTAATAATGCCAAGGAAGCTGTTGAATACATATACAGGCAGTTGAGAAGTGCAGAACCACCTGACGAAGAGACTGCTAGAGGAATTATAGAGAAGTTGTTCTTCTCTGATAAAAGATATGATTTGGGAGATGTCGGAAGATACAGAATCAACACCAAGTTGAATCTCAAGGTGAGCGATGATGTGAAAGTTCTTACCAAAGAAGACATAATCTCGATCATCAAATATTTGATAGAACTCATAAATTCGAAAACGGAAGTTGATGATATAGACCACTTGAGCAACCGTAGAATCAGAACGGTCGGCGAACAATTGTACGCACAGTTCGGAGTGGGACTTTCTCGTATGGCAAGAACGATACGCGAAAGAATGAACGTAAGAGACAACGAAGTATTCAGTCCGACGGATTTGATAAATGCAAAGACATTGTCGTCTGTCATAAATTCATTCTTTGGAACGAATCAATTGTCTCAGTTCATGGATCAAACCAACCCGCTTTCGGAATTGACACATAAAAGAAGAATCTCGGCTTTAGGTCCCGGAGGTTTGTCGAGAGACCGTTCCGGATTCGAGGTGCGAGATGTTCACTATACACATTACGGTCGTCTTTGTACGATTGAAACACCGGAAGGACCGAACATTGGGTTGATTTCATCATTGAGCGTATTCGCCAAAATCAATTCTTTGGGATTCATTGAGACTCCTTACTACAAAGTGAAGAATGGTAAGGTTTTGGTGAGTGATGGACCTATTTATCTGACTGCAGAAGAGGAAGAGGATAAGATTGTGGCACAAGCTGCAACCAAAATGGACGATAACCATAATTTGACGGAAGAAAGAATAAAAGCTCGTCAAATGGCAGACTTCCCTATCGTTTCTCCGGAGCAGGTGGATTTGTTGGACGTAGCTTCAAACCAGATTGCGTCCATAGCAGCCTCGTTGATTCCGTTCTTGGAACATGATGACGCCAACCGTGCCTTGATGGGATCCAACATGATGCGTCAAGCCGTGCCATTGTTGAACCCGGACATTCCGATAGTCGGAACAGGTATAGAAGAATCTGTTGCATACGATTCAAGGGTATTGATACATGCAGAAGGAGATGGAATAGTTGAATTCGTCGATGCAAGAGAAATCGTGATACGTTACGAAAGAGACGCAAACGAAAGACTTGTCAGCTTCGAGGATGATGTCAAGAGATATAAACTGACAAAATTCCAAAGAACCAATCAAAGCACCTCTATCAACCTTCGTCCTATCGTGAACAAGGGAGACAAAGTTGTCAAAGGACAAGTTCTTTGCGAAGGATACGCAACAAAGAACGGAGTATTGGCTCTCGGACGTAACTTGAAGGTTGCTTTCATGCCTTGGAAGGGATACAACTATGAGGACGCTATCGTAATTTCAGAGAGAATAGTAAAAGAGGATATTTTCACATCTGTTCATGTCGATGAATTCATTACCGAAGTCAGAGAAACGAAACGAGGATTGGAAGAATTGACTCGCGATATCCCTAACGTAAGTCTTGATGCCACAAAAGATCTTGACGAGAACGGAATGATCAGAATCGGAGCTCATGTTAAGGAAGGTGATATATTGGTAGGTAAAATCACGCCAAAAGGAGAGTCTGATCCTACTCCGGAAGAAAAGTTGTTGAGAGCGATTTTCGGCGACAAGGCAGGAGACGTGAAAGATGCTTCATTGAAAGTTCCACCTTCAATAAGCGGAGTTGTAATTGACAAACGTTTGTTCTCTCGATTCATAAAAGACAAAAAATCAAGACAGAGAGATAACGAGATTATTAAGGAACTGAAAGAGAAATTCGAAAAAGAAGAAAAAGAATTGACAAATAAACTTGTCGATAAATTGTTGGTGTTGCTTACAGGCAAAGTTTCAGCAGGAGTTTATTCGAATTTCAATGAAGAAATCGTTCCAAATAAATCTAAATTCAATCAAAAACTTCTTGCCGTTATTGATTTTGCCAATGTTAATCCAAACAATTGGACGACGGATTCTGAAACCAATGAATTGGTAAAGGAAATGTTGAACAATTACAACATAAAATGCAGAGAACTTCAAGGCGTTTTGGCACGTCAGGTTTATGCAGCGACAATCGGAGATGACTTACCATCCGGTATAGTTCAGATGGCAAAGATTTACATTGCGAAGAAAAGAAAATTGAAAGTTGGAGACAAGATGGCAGGTCGTCACGGTAACAAAGGTATTGTTGCGAAGATAGTAAGAGAAGAAGACATGCCGTTCTTGGACGATGGAAAGCCTGTTGATATAGTTTTGAACCCGCTTGGTGTACCTTCACGTATGAACCTCGGACAGATATTTGAAACTGTTTTAGGTTGGGCAGGACATGAATTAGGTTTAAGATTCCATACTCCTATATTTGATGGTGCTACATTGGAAGATGTAAACGGATATATGGATAAGGCAGGTCTGCCACACAATGGAAAATGCTATTTGAGAGACGGAGAAACCGGAGAATACTTCGACCAACCGGCAACGGTAGGTTATGTGTACATGTTGAAATTGCATCACATGATCGACGACAAAATGCACGCAAGAAGTATAGGACCATATTCGTTGATAACGCAACAACCATTGGGCGGTAAGGCTCAGTTCGGAGGACAAAGATTTGGAGAGATGGAGGTTTGGGCATTGGAAGCCTTCGGAGCGTCTCACGTTTTGCAGGAAATCCTTACGGTGAAATCAGACGACGTAGTAGGAAGAGCGAAAGCGTATGAGGCTATAGTGAAAGGTGATAACATGCCTACACCGGGTATTCCTGAGTCTTTCAATGTCTTAATCCACGAATTGAGAGGTTTGAATTTGGAAGTATCATTTGATTAGTTGATGTCGAGCATTGACGAATTTAAGGCTAAACATTATGGCGAGTAGAAAAGAAAATCAAATAAATAGCACATTTAATTCGATGACGATCAGTCTGGCTTCTCCTCAGTCCATCGAGGAGCGTTCGAGAGGAGAAGTCTTGAAACCAGAGACGATCAATTACAGAACATACAAACCTGAGCGTGACGGCTTGTTTTGTGAGAGAATATTCGGTCCTGTAAAAGACTGGGAGTGCCATTGCGGAAAATATAAGAGAATACGATATAAAGGAATTATTTGTGACAGATGTGGAGTTGAAGTAACCGAGAAAAAGGTTAGAAGAGAGAGAATGGGACATATCAAGTTAGTGGTTCCTGTTGCTCACATCTGGTTTTTCCGTTCTTTACCTAACAAAATCGGAGCTTTGTTAGGAATTCAAAGTAAGAAATTGGATCAAATCATATATTACGAAAAATACATTGTAATCAATCCCGGATTGGCTTCGGAGTTTGAAGTACAAAAAATGGATCTGCTTACAGAGGAAGAATATTTCGAAATCATGGAGAAACTTCCGATGGAGAACCGTCATTTGCCGGAAGACGATCCAAACAGATTCGTTGCCAAAATGGGAGCGGAAGCTTTGTATGATTTGTTGAAGAATTTGGATTTGGATAGTTTGTCTTACGAGTTGCGACACAAAGCACACAACGAGACATCTCAACAAAGGAAACACGATGCTTTGAAACGATTGAATGTAGTAGAAGCATTCAGAGAGGCACAAAAGAAAACAGAAAACCGTCCTGAGTGGATGATAGTGCAAATTGTACCTGTCATTCCACCGGATTTACGTCCGCTTGTTCCATTGGATGGAGGTCGTTTCGCAACATCGGATTTGAACGATTTATACAGAAGAGTCATCATAAGAAACAATCGATTGAAGAGATTGATTGAAATAAAAGCCCCTGATGTAATCATGCGTAACGAAAAACGTATGTTGCAAGAAGCGGTTGATTCATTGTTTGACAATTCCAGAAAAGTAAGTTCGGTGAAATCAGACTCGAACAGAGCCTTGAAATCTTTGTCCGACTTTTTGAAAGGTAAACAAGGACGTTTCCGTCAAAACTTATTGGGTAAGCGTGTCGATTATTCTGGCCGTTCTGTCATAGTTGTCGGACCGGATTTGAAGATGCACGAGTGCGGATTGCCGAAAGATATGGCTTCAGAGTTGTTCAAGCCGTTCATCATCAGAAAGATGTTGGAGAGAGGCATTGTCAAGACAGTTAAAAGTGCAAAGAAAATCGTTGACAAGAGAGAAGATCCAAGAGTTTGGGAAATCTTGGAAAACATATTGAAGGGACACCCTGTTCTTTTGAACCGTGCTCCGACTCTTCACCGCTTAGGTATTCAAGCATTCCAACCAAAATTGGTCGAAGGTAAGGCGATAAGATTGCACCCGTTGGTTTGTGCAGCATTCAATGCCGATTTCGACGGTGACCAAATGGCAGTACACGTTCCGCTTGGCAACGCAGCGATTTTGGAAGCACAACTTTTGATGTTGGCATCGCACAATATTCTAAGCCCAGCCAACGGAACACCGATCACTGTGCCATCACAAGACATGGTTTTGGGATTGTACTACATGACCAAGGGAAGAGTGTCTGACGAAACAGGCGTAGTAAAAGGCGAAGGCATGACATTCTATTCTTCAGACGAAGTTCAGATAGCTCACAATGAAGGAAGAATCGATTTGCATGCCAACATAAAATTGAGAAGACTTAGAACCGAAGATGCCGAACCTAAGTTTGAAATAATCGAAACCACGGTAGGACGAGTTTTGTTCAACCTTGTGGTTCCTGAGGAATATGGATACATAAACGTAGTTTTGAAAAAGAGCATATTGAGAGACATAATCGGAGACGTCTTAAAAGTATGCGGTATGGCTAAAACAGCGAAATTCCTCGACGATATCAAAGATCTGGGATATAGAATGGCGTTTACCGGAGGTCTTTCTTTCAACCTTGGTGACGTATTGGTTCCTGAAGAAAAGATAGGCATGATACAAGAAGCCAACGCATCTGTTGACGAAGTCATGATGAACTATCAAATGGGTCTTATCACAAACAATGAACGTTACAATCAAGTAATCGACATTTGGACCGATACCAACCGTCGATTGACCGATGTTGTGATGAAACATATCTCAGAAGACCGTCAAGGATTCAACCCTGTATATATGATGTTGGACTCCGGAGCCCGTGGTAGTAAAGAACAGATCCGTCAGTTGACCGGTATGCGTGGATTGATGGCAAAACCGCAAAAGTCAGGAGCAACCGGAGCAGAGATTATCGAGAATCCGATTATTTCCAACTTCAAAGAAGGTTTGTCAGTGTTAGAGTACTTTATCTCCACTCACGGTGCGAGAAAAGGTTTGGCCGACACCGCTTTGAAGACAGCAGAAGCAGGATATTTGACGAGAAGATTGGTCGATGTAACTCACGATGTGATAATCAACGAAGAAGATTGCGGAACATTGAGAGGTATTCCGACCACGGCATTGAAGAAAAACGAAGAAATAGTTCAATCACTATACGACAGAATACTCGGACGAGTAACCGTGCACGATGTCATACATCCGCAAACCGGCGAGATAATAGCGAGAGCAGGCGATGAATTGACCGAGGATATTTGTCAGAAAATTGAGGATTCACCAATAGAAGAAGTAGAAATACGTTCTGTATTGACATGTGAAAGCAAACGTGGTGTATGTGCAAAATGTTACGGACGAAACCTTGCAACCGGTAAAATGGTTCAAAAAGGAGAAGCAGTAGGAGTCATTGCTGCACAATCAATCGGTGAACCGGGTACTCAGCTTACACTGAGAACATTCCACGTCGGTGGTGTTGCCGGTGGTAATGTCGGAACAAACTCCAAACTTTCAGCTAAGTATGACGGTATCTTGAAGATTGACGAATTGCGATTCGTACCATTCCAAGACGACAGCGAAACTTACAACATCGTAATCGGACGTTCGGCTGAGATGAGAATAATCGATCCGAATACAGATGTAACTTTGGCGTCCGGACACATACCTTACGGAGCAAAACTCTACTTTGAGAACAACGTAGAGGTGCATAAGGGAGACTTGATTGCAGAATGGGATCCATATAATGCAGTAATCATTTCCGAGGTAAGCGGAGAAGTAAGATACGAGTCCATTATAGAGGGAGTAACCTATAGAATAGAATCTGACGATCAAACAGGATTGCAAGACAAAGTCATAATAGAATCCAAGCAAAAGTCAAAGAATCCGGCGTTGAGCATATTGGACGAAGCAGGCGAAGTAATAAAATCATACGACATACCTGTGGGAGCCCATCTCATAGTGGACGACAAGCAAAAGATAACTCAAGGAATGTCATTGGTTAAGATACCGCGTTCATTCGGAAAAGCAGGAGACATCACCGGAGGTTTGCCGAGAGTAACCGAGTTGTTCGAAGCAAGAAATCCATCAGACTCCGCAACAGTTGCTGAAATAGACGGAGTGGTTTCTTTGAACAAAAAATTGAAACGAGGAAACAGAGAAGTCATAATCACAAGCAAGACCGGGGAACAAAGAAGCTACCTTATTCCTACGACAAAACAAATCCTTGCACAAGAAAATGACTATGTCAAAGCAGGAACTCCATTGAGTGAAGGCTCGATCACACCGGCTGACATCTTGGCTATCAAGGGCCCTATGAAGGTTCAAGAGTATATTGTCAACGAAGTACAGGAAGTTTACCGTTTGCAAGGTGTGAAGATCAACGACAAACACTTCGAAGTCATAGTTCGACAAATGATGAGAAAGGTTGAAATCGAAGATCCGGGCGATACGCATTTCCTTGAGGGCGAAATGGTCAATAAGTTAGACTTCCAAGAAGAGAACGACAAGATATTCGGAATGAAAGTCGTAGAAGACAAGGGAGACAGCGAAAATTGTCAAAACGGAGAGATAATCACAGCAAGAAGATTGAGAGATGAAAACTCCACATTGAAGAGAAAAGACAAAGCATTGGTAGTTGCAAGAGATGCGATGCCAGCAACGGCACGTCAAGTTTTGCAAGGAATCACCAAAGCCTCACTTCAAACCAAGAGTTATTTGTCTGCGGCATCTTTCCAAGAGACAACGAAAGTATTGACCGAAGCAGCGATAAGTGCAAAGACCGATTACTTGTTGGGAATGAAAGAAAACGTATTGGTCGGACACCTTATACCGGCAGGAACCGGCTTGCAGGAGTATACGAAAGCCACTGTATCGAACAAAGATCAAATCGAAGAGCAGGCGGCACAAGCAATACAACCCGTAAGACGAGGAAGAAAGCCCGCAGCTGAGAAAGCACTAAGCGATAAGTAAGATAAAAACACAACGAACGCAGGGAGCATCAAACGCTTCCTGCGTTTATTCATAACACAAAAGAAATGGAAAACAAGAAACAAGGACAATTGGACATAGAATTGACACCCGATGTGGCACAAGGAGTTTACAGCAACTTGCAACTCATACAGCATTCACCCACAGAGTTTGTCATGGATTTCATTCAAATAATGCCCGGAGTTCCAAAGGCACAAATAAAGAGCAGAGTGATAATGTCGCCTGTTCATGCGAAGAAACTCCTTTCTGCATTGCAGGAAAACATCAGCCGTTACGAAATGACCAACGGTAAAATCACAGATCTTCAAGGCACACCTTACGAACAAATCAATCCGATGGGAAAAGCTTAGAGAGATAAACAAACGGATAAAAATAAAAAACCGAGACATTCAACGCCTCGGTTTTTTTATTTCTCTCAATAATGTCCTCCTTTTCCGCAACTCCTTTTTTATCGATTTTTTTATAATCTTTTTCACTTTCCCATCCAAACCCATTCCATTGCAAAGAATGGCAGACAAAATATTTCGCAGACTCCAAAATCTATGTCTTGATTTGAAAATCACAGAATCAAAGACTGAAAAAACGAAACGATAATCCACTCAGGCTGAATTAAAACAAACATTCGCACAAACCCAATCGAATGATTTCCGATACACGACAACAAAAAAAAGAATCGCCGTATGCATCACGCATGGGGCGATTCGAAAATATAAAAATTGATGATAATTTTTCAAAAACCCCCTTATGCTTATTCAAACAAGCATAGTCGGTGAAACATCGTCGAATGATTTCGACAAAAACATCTTATTCAACTATTATTTTTTGAGATACTGAAGACTTGTTGCCATTTACCTTTACAATGTAAGCACCGGCTTCCACGCCATCAAGCATGAAATTTCTGTCTGCAGTTTCGAAAATCTTTTGTCCCAACATGTTGAAAACTTCTGTGCGAACTTCATTGTCGCCTTCAACGATTATGTTGCGGTTCAAGTTTCTCACTGAAATGTTTTCCAAAGACTCTGCATCAGTGATTGAAACATTGTTTTTCTTGTTAAGAACCACTTTGAAACGATCGGCATTTTCACCACTTGCGATTTGAGTTTCATAAACACTTCCTTGAACGAAAGCGATTTCTTCCTCACCATCCATCAACACTACATCGTATCCTTCAGGTATGTTTGAAGCAACAATTTGAACATCGCGAGCTTCGCTTGATTTGATGTTCATTGCAGCAGTGTAAGAATTTGCATTTATCTCTTCCTTGCAAATATATTTTCCATTGGAAACAAAATATGGTTCAGCAACAGCACCGCTTCCGAACATCTTATCAGCATCAAATATGTCGTATTCCGTCAAAGCCGCATCGTTGTGAGCAATCTTGACAGCAACAGGGTAACCATCTGTAACCACATCAAGAGTAACATAATCATTGTTTGCAGGAGTTGCATCGACAGCAGGAGCAACATAGAACAAATCTTTCAAATGGAAATCTATTGTAGCGTCTTCTGAGGTCATATTTACAAAGAAACCTTGGAAAGGTTTGATTTCTCCTGTTGCAGTGGCTGCAGACCAATCAGTTCCGTTCCAAACGTAAACTCCGGCTCCTTGAACAGTATTCGCATCCAAAAATTTGTCGATATCTATCGAATGAGAAAACGGATTAGCCAAAGCAAACCATTTTGTGCATTCAAGGCTGTGCAAAAACCAATGCAAGCCATAATCAATAAAAACTTCTTTTTCATTTACCTTTGGTTTAATTAGTACTACTTTTAATTTGTTTTAAGATTATTTTCCTCATTTTGCCTGAGGCCCAAAGGCGATTAAACAAAAAAAATAGTGGGCATCGTATCTTATCTCTTGTATGAGGTCCTGGAACTACCTAATCAACTAAATAAGAAAAGCCCACTTTTTGCATTCGTGGGCGTTTCTCGCTTTTCTTTCGGTTGATGTGTACAAAATTTTCCAGGTTTCATACAAGTCAGAATAAGCAAAAAACGCTTTAATGTTACAATAAAATCGATGTTATTTCAATATTTCTTTCTTTTTCCTGCTTCTATATCTCGTTTTTTTAGTTAAACAATTATGATTTTTGAATTTTTCCTCAGTTCGCAACTGATATAACATTTCCGCAAACCAACAAAATTTTCAGAAAAAAAGTTTTGATTTTTCTTTTCTCATTTTGGATGAAAATATGTCGGGAAACAAGAAATGACAAGGGCTTGCCGTGAATTTATTTTTTTTGCGTTTTTTTTCGCGAACAAACACGGAATTTATCTGCAAAAAGTTCTTGCTTCATGGATTTTGAACTTGTTCGGGGATTAAAAGGAAGTTTTTTGCGGGAGGTTGTAATGGCTTTGACTCTCTTGGGGATTGATTTGTTTGAGTGGGAATAATGTCGTATCTTTGTCGGGTTGAAATCATTCAAATGAGAATCGAAAACGATAAAGTGATATGAGCATATTGCCGAACTTTTTAAGAGAAAACGATAAGATTGCTTTGTGCTCTTCGGCAAGGAAGATGAATCGCGGAGAGTTGGATTTCGCAATCGGACTTTTGCAAAGCAGAGGATTGAAAGTGGTTTTGGGAGATACGATCGGGCTTGAATGCAATCAGTTTGCGGGAACGGATGCTCAAAGGGCAGAAGACGTGCAGAGAATGCTCGATAGAGAGGACATAAAAGCCGTTTTGTTTGCTCGTGGCGGCTATGGGACGGTCCGAATTTTGGATATGCTCGACTTTTCTCTCTTTGCAAAACGTCCGAAATGGCTTATAGGCTATTCTGACATTACTGCATTACATTCTCATGTGCATTTCAATCTTGGGATAGCCACAATGCATGCCTCGATGCCTGTTGACGTGAAAGAGGGCAAAGACTCGGGCAATTGCTTTGGAATGATGATTGATTCTTTGTTTGGAAAGACTGAAATGAATCTTTGTTTTGGAAAAATGGATTCAAGTTTCAGTAAAATGAATTCAAAAATCAGCAAAACGGATTCAAGAGTTGAGAACATAGAGTTTGAGGGGGAAATGATTGGCGGTAATTTATCGGTGCTTTACTCTTTACTTGGCTCGAATTCTTTTGGCAAGACGGATGGTAAGATTTTGTTTATCGAGGACTTAGACGAGTATTTGTATCATATAGACCGAATGATGCAGGCGTTGAAACGAGCAGGAAAACTTGCAAATCTTAGCGGTATTGTCGTTGGTTCTTTTTCCGATATGCATGACAACAGTATTTCGTTCGGGCAATCGGCTTACGAAATTATCGCTTCGGCAGTTGAAGAGTATGATTACCCTAAGATATTCGGTGCAAACATAGGTCATGAAAAGGGAAAGAATAATCCGGTTATCGTGGGTGGCAATGCGTCGGTATGTGTCAAAGACGGAATGATATACATCAAACAATCATGAATACAAAACTTCTCGGCAGTAAGGGCGAACAGCTTGCGGTGGATTTTCTGAAGGCAAAGAATTATGATATTCTGCACAGAAATTTTGTTGCGGCAGGCAATGAGCTGGATATTGTGGCGTTTGACTTCTCTACGAATCAGATAGTGTTTGTCGAAGTCAAGACTCTTTCTGATGATTTCTTTCAAATGCCGTATCAAGAGGTGAATGCGAAGAAGCAGAAAAGAATCATACGTGCGGCAAACAGCTATCTGCTAAAGTATAATGTGGATAAAGATGCTCGTTTCGATATTGTGTCGATTGTGCAAAGGCAGGACGCCGAGCCTGAAATAGAACATATAATATCGGCTTTTTCTGCTTACGATTTTCTTTAAGCATCGGTTTGTGTCAGTGTGCGTGAGAGCAAACAAAAAAGGCATTCCGTTTTTCGAAATGCCTTGTTGAATTGCTTGTATTCGTCTTATTCTTCTTCTCTTGGCTGTATTATCACTCCCCATTCACGTTTTGCAGATGTCTTTCCCACAAGCTTTACATGCTCTATTGCATAGCGTTCGCAAGGGTGAATTCCTATTACATCGACTACTCCGTCGCACACTTTCAAAACAACTTTGTTCATGTTGTATCCGTTCTTCCTCTTCCATTGATGAGTGAACATTTCTTCGGGTTTTGATGCTTTGTAATTCGGACAGTCGTATTCGTGAACCAATACCGAGAACAATTCTTTCCATTTGGTGTCTTTGTATGTCCAAATGCGGAAATAATTCAGGTTTGAATAATCTCGGTTCACTATCATGAAGGATATTTCATCTCCTCCGTCGCCGTCTAAATCTCCCTCATTGATAAGAAAATACACTCCCAAATCTCCTGCCAATTTAAGCGGTGTCAATTCGTCGTTATCCGAAAACATGCTTGTAGCAGTTTCGTAAAGGTTTTCCGAAAATCCGTCTCCGTCAAAATCTCCTCTTATGCTGAAACGAGAAGCGTCGGTTTTGTTCCACTTCCATTGCGAAGGATCTCTCTCATCCATCACAACGTCTATCCAAGGTTTCAATTCCTCTTGTTGTGCCTTTGCTGCAAATTGAAAACTGCAAACGGCGATAAACAATATGTATAATCCCTTTTTCATATTTTTGTATTGGTTTTAATCAATGTCTTCATAACGCAGATTTTGTATGATATATTCCTGCCTTTCCGGAGAATTGGCTCCCATAAAGAAAGAAAGAACTTGATCGATGGAGGATTCTTTGTTGAGCATTATCGGATCCAATCTTATGTCTTTTCCTATGAAATGTTTGAATTCGTCAGACGATATTTCTCCAAGCCCTTTGAATCGAGTGATTTCGACGTTTCCTCTCAGTTTTTCAGCAGCTTCGTCCCTTTCTTTTTCACTATAGCAGTACAATGTCTCTCGTTTGTTTCTCACTCTGAACAATGGTGTTTGTAATATGTAGACATGTCCCGCTTTTACCAAATCCGGAAAGAATTTTAAGAAGAACGTCATCAGTAACATTCTGATGTGCATTCCGTCAACGTCGGCATCGGTCGCTATAACCACGTTGTTGTAACGCAGATTGTCCATGTCTTCGTCTATATTCAAGGCGTTATGCAACAGATTGAGCTCTTCGTTTTTGTAAACGAACTCTTTGCTTTTTCCGTATGAGTTTTCGGGCTTTCCTCTCAAAGAAAACACTGCCTGAGTATTGACGTCCCTGCTCTTGGTTATGGAACCGGATGCAGAATCTCCTTCTGTGATGAACAGAGTCGATTCAAGACGCCGCGGATCTTTGCTGTTGTAGTGTACTCTGCAGTCTCTCAGTTTTCTGTTTGTAAGACTTACTTTTTTGGAACTTTCTTTCGCCAGTTTCCTTATGTTTTGCATTCCCTTATGTTCCTTTTCGTTGCGAACGATTTTTTGTAACATAAGTTCTGCTGTTTCATTGTTGATGTGCAGATAGTCATCCAAAGTCTTTCGTACAATGTCTCCGATGAATGTTTTTACGGCTGTGCCGCTTCCATCCGGCTTCATGTTCGTCGAAGTGAGCTTTGTCTTTGTCTGAGAGTCGAAAACGGGCTCTTCTATCCTAAGGCTGATTGCTGCAACCAAACCTTGTCTTATGTCGGCAGGCTCATAGTCCTTTTTGTAGAAGTCTTTGAGTACTTTAACCAAGGCCTCTCTGAATCCTGCAAGGTGTGTGCCTCCGTGAATGGTGTTTTGTCCGTTTACAAACGAGTAGTGTTCTTCTGTATAGACTTTATCCGAATGTGTAAAGGCGAATTCGAAATTGTCAGCACTGAGATGGATTATCGGATAAATGATGTCGCTTTCGTTTATATTGCCTGAGAGCAGGTCCATCAAGCCATTTTTCGAGTAATACTTTTTTCCGTTATATATAAGGGAGAGTCCGCGATTCAGACACGAGTAATGCCAAATCATTTTGGTAATGTATTCATCTATATAGGCATAGTTACCGAATATTCTCTGATCATTGTCCGGTATGAATTCGATGTAAGTTCCGTTTTTCTCGTTTGTGTCAATTATAGGTGCGTCGTTGAAAATCTGTCCTTGGCGAAACTCTGCCACCTTCATTTTTCCGTTTCTTGTCGATTGCACTTTGAAGTATGAAGACAAAGCATTGACTGCTTTGGTTCCCACTCCGTTCATTCCGACCGACTTTTGGAAGGCGTCTGAATCGTATTTCGCTCCGGTATTCATTTTAGACACACAATCGACAACTTTATCCAAAGGAATGCCTCGCCCATAGTCTCTGACCTGTACTCGTTTCGTTTCAAAATCTACGTCAACCTCGATGACTTTTCCTTCACCCATGGTGAACTCATCGATGGAATTGTCGATTATCTCTTTGATAAGAACGTATATTCCGTCGTCTGCCGATGCTCCATCGCCTAACTTGCCGACGTACATGCCGGGACGTATGCGTATATGTTCCCACCATTCGAGCGATTTAATGTTATCGCCGGTGTATTCGACCTTGTTAAAATCTTCTTCCATTGTCATAAGACTGCAAAGGTACTAAAAAAAAACCAAAGTTTTGAATCAGTTCTTATTATTCTGTTGTTGAAGGTGTCAAACCATGCATTTGCATACGTCGTTGATTGAAAACCTCCATTTGTTTTTTGCCAAAGAAAAGACGTTTCTCGATTTTCTGTAAAAACAACAGTTCTTCGACGTTTCTTTCTTCAAGATTGCATGCCATGATTTTTGAAGCGGTCAAATTGCCTTCGCAATCCATGAAAGCGTAACAAAGAACCCCGTTTTCGTCTCTTAGAAGTGTATAGCCGTCAAGGGTTTCGCACCAAGACATTACTTCATCGCCTTTCATTATGTATGTTAATGTTTTACCGTTCGGCTGGGTTATTGTGATTGGTGTGCGTTTTGCGGGAATTGCAACGCATTCGGCAAGGGTGAACCCCAAAAAACAAAGCAACAAAATCAATTTTCGCATATTTATTATGGTATTTGTATGTATGCAAAATTAAACAAAACAATTTTAATCAAAGATGGTTATCGAAAGTTTTTTGTTTATGAGATTGCAATCGAAGTGTGTTAAAAGTAATTATTTGTCGTACCTTTGCCAAACAAAATCAGATGAAATGAAACAATCGTATTGGGGACACATGGCGATAATCGGAGTTAATTTGATTTTCGGTTTCAATACTCCGATAACTAAATCGGTACTCGGCAGTGAGTTTGCTGTTTCTCCATTGGCTTTGACATTTTTGCGTTTTATAGGAGCAAGTTTGGTGTTCTGGCTTGTGGCGTGGTTGTTCAAGGCTCCAAAGGCAAGCAAGAAAGATGTGGCAATCATGATTGTTGCTGCGTTTTTGGGAATTGCGATGAATCAAATGAGTTTTGTTGTCGGGCTTTCGTCAACTTCACCTGTGGATGCTTCGATAGTTGTTACGCTTACTCCGGTTTTGACTATGATTGCGGCTGCTTTGTTTTTGAAAGAACCGATAACCGTTTTGAAGGTGGCAGGTGTGTTTATCGGTTGTGCGGGGGCTTTGTTGCTTGTTCTGAGTTCGGCAAATGATTCTACGGTTGAACGTTCGTGGCTTGGTAATCTCTTTTGTTTGAGCAGCTGTATAGCGTATGCACTTTATCTGACTTTGTTCAAAAATATCATTCAGCGGAATCATCCTTTGACGTTGATGAAATGGATGTTTCTTTTCGGGTCAATAATGGTCTTTCCTATATGTTACAAGCCTCTTTTGCAGGTCCCTTTTGCCGAATTCCCGATTCAGATGTGGGGAAAACTTGCTTACATAATCTTGGCTGCGACATTCGTTACTTATCTCTTGATTCCTATCGGTCAGACCCGCATACGTCCGACAACTCTTTCAATGTATAATTATCTGCAACCTGTCATAACTACTCTTGTTGCAGTGTTCATGGGAATGGATTCTTTTATGGGTCAAAAGGCTTTGGCTGCCGGATTGGTCTTTGCGGGAGTTTATGTGGTAACTCAAAGCAAGTCTAAAAAACAACTTGATTCGGAACGGGCAAAGAAGCAAAAAACAACGTCATCTTTTCAATGATTAAAGTTGAAAGGAATGAATGCTCGAAAGAATCTTTGATTCGTTCGCATGGATTCAAAAAACAATAAAATGTTTTCAGAATCCGTTTTTTTTAGAACAAAGAGAAAAAAATATCGTATATTTGCACGAAAAACAGAAGCTCATTATGAAGAAATGTATTGCAATATTGACGGGATTGTTGCTGATGAATGTTTTTGCATTGTTTGCTCAAGGCGAAAGCAAATCCCTTTATCCTTTTTACATTGGTAAGGATTATGTTGTTGTTGGAGTGAGTGCTGACACCTCTGACAAAGAATTGCTCGAAATAAGAAAGAACATATTGAAATACTCTTCGGTAAGATTCACAGAGTTTGATGTCATACGTTCAAAAAACGGGAAAATACAGTTTTTGTCTATGAGAGTTGACTGTCGAGATGGCTATAGCGCATATATATCTCATAGCTTCGAAGATGGGGATAAGTCTGTTCATGGTTTTATTCGAGACTATACCCGCACCAATTATGACAGGGCTTTTTACTATGGTGATTTGACTTCGGAATTATCTGGAATAGAACGAGTTGCTAAGGCGGTCGAGGAGTCAAAAGAAACAAAGAATTGATTTTTTTTCAAATAATATTAGGTTGAACCAAAAAAAAATAGTACCTTTGCAACCTCAAAAAGTGTAGAAAGATGGCAAAGAAAACGAAAGATGTAAGAGTTCAAGTTATACTTGAGTGTACAGAGCATAAGGCTTCAGGAATGCCTGGAACTTCTCGTTATGTTACGACAAAGTCCAAAAAGAACACACCTGAAAGATTGGAATTGAAAAAGTACAATCCTATATTGAAAAGAATGACTGTACATAAAGAAATAAAGTAACAAAATAAGAGGAGTTTAGAAAATGGCAAAGAAAGTAGTTGCAACCCTTAAGACATCGACAGGTAAAGATTTCGCAAAAGTGATCAGAACATTGCGTTCAGAGAAAACAGGAGCGTACACATTTAAGGAAGAAATCATACCTTCTGACAGCGTTAAGGAATATTTTGCAAAGAAGTAAGGTTTGCGTTTTGTCTGTTTAAGGACGAAGCTTTTTTGATAGAATCCGATAGATTTCGGATTACGTGGAAAGATAAGGTTGTCATACTCTCTCTTAACGAAGGAGGATGACAGCTTTTTTTTGTTATATATTTTGCAGAACAAAGTTTTGCGATGATTTGTTAAGGAATCACAATCAAAAAATTAAGAGATATGGGATTTTTTTCTTTTTTCACAAAAAGCAAGAAAGAAACCTTGGACAAGGGTCTTTCAAAAACGAAAGAGAGTGTTTTTACCAAAATCTCCAAAGCAATTGCCGGAAAATCCAAAGTTGATGAAGATGTATTGGACAACCTTGAGCAAATCTTGGTTGAGGCAGACGTTGGAGTGGAAACCACTTTGAAAATCATCGATCAAATAGAGGCTCGTGTGGCAAGGGATAAATATCTTGGCACTTCGGAACTCAACAACATATTGCGTGAAGAGATTATGTCCCTTATGCAAGAGAATGCAGGCGAAGAAAGAGAATCGTTCGACCTTCCAAGCAGCGAAAATCCGTATGTTATAATGGTTGTCGGAGTTAATGGAGTCGGCAAAACCACTACAATAGGCAAATTAGCTTATCAGTTTAAGCAGGCAGGCAAAAAAGTAATTCTCGGAGCATCTGACACATTCCGTGCGGCGGCTGTCGATCAGCTGAAAATATGGTCTGAAAGAGTCGGTGTGGATATTGTTTCTCAAGGCATGGGTGCCGATCCTGCATCGGTTGCATTCGACACTCTGAAATCTGCCGTAGCAAAAAAAGCCGATGTAGTCATAATCGACACTGCAGGGCGTTTGCATAACAAAGTCGGATTGATGAATGAGTTATCCAAAATCAGAAATGTCATGAAAAAAGTCTTACCTCAGGCTCCAGATGAAGTGCTTTTGGTATTGGATGCTTCAACAGGACAAAACGCAATCGAACAAGCAAAACAATTTACTGCGGCAACAGACGTCAATGCCATTGCTTTGACAAAACTCGACGGCACAGCAAAGGGCGGAGTCGTGATAGGAATATCCGATCAGTTCAAAGTACCTGTACGTTATATCGGTTTGGGTGAGCAAATGGAAGACTTACAAATATTTAACACAAAAGCATTCGTAGATAGCTTATTCGAATAGAACTAAAAACAAATAACAAAATGAAAAAGACTTTAATCCTATTATTGTCGGCGGTTTTGACTATGCCGATTTTTGCACAAAACAATTTCGAGAAGCATAATTTCTCGATGAATGCAGGTTACGCTTACAAGGCAACAGACCTACATCCGGAGCAATACTTCGTTGCCATGAGTAGACCGGGAGATCATGCAAAAGCAATGAAGCATGGCTTTGAATTGGAGTTTGATTACGACTACCGTTTTCATAAATTATTTTCAGTAGGTTTTAAGGCGTCTATGTGGAGTGCGACTCACACTTATGATTCTATCAAAGTGGATGACACATACCTTCAAACAGGCAGATGTTCCGATGATATGAATATCTTTTACGTTGGTCCGACATTCAAATTTCAACTTCCGACAATTGCCAATCATTGGGACATTTGGGCAAGAGCAACAGTGGGCTATTTGAATATGAGAAACACAGACAAGGCAAACGGTGTATCTGCTACATATAGTGGTGATTGCTTTGGATGGGGACTTGGTTTTGGCGTGGATTATTCAATAAGTCGTTACATCGGTGTCGGAGCTTCGTTCGGTCTTTTGGGAGGTACGGTTTCCACTCTCAAGATGGGAGAAGATGAATTCGACATAAGCGGATATGATGAATCATTGCATCGTTTCAATATCAACCTCGGACTACGAATCAGACTATAATCACCAATTGAAATGCCGACAAAAGTAAATCTGATTACATTAGGTTGCTCGAAAAACTTGGTTGACAGCGAACAACTCGCAGGGCTGTTGGGTAATGATTACAAAATAAGTTTCGATGCTGAAAAAGGACGCTTCGACATCGTAATCATAAATACTTGCGGCTTTATAGGAGATGCGAAAGAAGAGTCTATCGACATGATTCTTCAATATGCCACACTCCGCAAACAGAAAAAGATTAAATTACTTCTTGTATTCGGTTGCTTGGTTCAAAGATACGCCGAAGACTTATCGAGAGAGATTCCCGAAGTCGATAGATTCTTCGGAGTCAATGACTATAAGGAGATTGCCGAATACATATTACAAAAAAATATTGCAAAGAACGATTGTTTGCGTTTGCTAAGCACGCCTTCTCATTACGCATATCTCAAAATCTCGGAAGGTTGCGACAAATTCTGTTCTTTCTGTGCTATTCCTTATATCAGAGGACGTCATGTTTCTGAACCGATGGAGGATATTGTTTCTCAGGCAAAGGAACTTGCTTCCAAAGGTGTGAAAGAGTTAATCGTGGTTGCACAGGACACAACCAACTATGGAGTGGATTTGTATGGTGAATGTCGATTGACTTCTTTGCTTGAGCAGTTGGCAAATATTGATGGAATAGAATGGATCAGACTTCAATATTCTTATCCTAATAATTTTCCGATGGATTTATTGGATTTGATGCAACGCGAGCCGAAGATATGCAAATACATCGATATGCCGTTGCAACACATCGACAATAGTATTCTCGATTCCATGAACAGACGCATAACCAAAGAGGAAATCATGGATTTGATTGGGCGTTTGCGTCAAAAAGTTCCTCAATTATGTCTTCGCACAACTTTGATCGTAGGTTATCCGAACGAGACAGAAGAACAGTTTACGGCACTCGAAGACTTTGTTGCACAGACCAAATTTGACAGAATGGGAGCTTTCACATACTCTCCCGAAGAAGGAACGGCTGCATTCAAACTCGAGGACAACATACCGGAAGAAGAAAAAAGCGAACGATTGAATCGTTTGGTCGACATACAGCAAGCAATTTCCCTATCGCTCAATCAAGCTAAAGTCGGTAAGGTTTTCAAGGTGTTGATTGACCGTTTGGAGGGAGATTTCTGGGTGGGACGCACCGAATTCGATTCTCCCGAAGTGGATAACGAGGTTTTGATTCCGGCAAATCAAGATGCCGAAATAGGTTGTTTTGTAAACGCAAAAGTAACTGCGGCAGAAGAATTTGATTTGTATGCAGACATTGTATCTTAATTAAATATGAGCGTTGAGAACAATACAAACAAGTTGACCGAAGACATTCTCGATACATTGGAGTCATTCATCGAGAATGGTTATATTGATGTCGAAAGAGAATTTGAAGATTATATCGTGAGGATTTATACAACGACCGACAGGAATGAAAGTATTGTGGAATGGGATTATGTGTTGAAAGATGCCGATTCCTATTTGGTTAACGAACAAGAAGTAATCGACAGAGTTTACGACAGTATTTCATATTAGTTGATTAAAATAAAAGAAGCGAGAAATTAAAATCAAATTTCTCGCTTCTTTGTTTTGATTTTCTGAAATCAAGTTTTATTATTTTCTTTCTTGATTTCAAAAAAATATTTCTTGGTTTTAGTATCCCAATATCTTCAGCATGGATTTATGGCTTTGCTCTTTGGCAAACAATTTCGTTGTCCACTCTCCGTTCTCGTCCTTATCTAATATAATGTGTTTTGGTTGCGGAATAAGGCAATGTTGAATACCGCCATAGCCTGCAAGACTCTCTTGATAAGCTCCTGTGTGGAAAAATCCTATGTAAAGAGGCTCTTCTTCATCATTTGAATATTTTGGAAGAAATACTGCATTCGAGTGAGTCTCTGCCGAATAGTAGTCTTGGCTGTCGCAGGTTAAGCCGCCGAGAAAGACTCTTTGATATTCGTTATCCCACTTGTTGATTGGTAAAAGTATGAATCGTTGTCCTATTCCCCAGGTATCCGGCAGTGTTGTGATGAATGAAGAATCTATCATGTACCAAAGTTCTCTGTCGTTTTGCCTTTTCTGATCTATGATGCTGTAAAGGATGCATCCTGCTTCGCCTACGGTGAATGAACCAAACTCTGTGAATATGTGAGGCTCGTCTATGTCTTGCTTATTGCAGATGTCTTTGATTTGAGCAAGTATTTCTTCTGCCATATACTCGTAATCATATTCGAATCCAAGCGAATTTTTTATCGGAAAACCACCTCCGATATCCAAAGAATCCAAATCCGGACATATTTTCTTTAATTCACAATACACATTCACGCATTTTTGCAATTCATTCCAATAATAAGCCGAATCTTTTATGCCTGTATTGATGAAGAAATGCAACATTTTCAGTTTGAATTTCGGATTTGTCGCAATCTTGTTTTTGTAAAATTCGACGATGTGATTATAACGGATGCCCAAGCGAGAAGTATAAAAGTCGAACATTGGTTCTTCTTCCGAGGCTATGCGAATTCCGACATTGCATTGTGATTTCACACTTTCGTCAAGCAGGTCTATTTCCTCTATGTTGTCTATTATCGGAATCACATTTGAAAAGCCATTCTCGATTAACTCAGCTATGTTGTCGATGTATTGAGGGCGTTTGAAGCCGTTGCAAAGTATGTATTGCTCTTTGCCAACCTTTCCTTGTTCGTAAAGTTCGTTGATGATGTTTATATCAAAGGCTGATGAGGTTTCAAGATGTACATCATTCTTTATTACTTCGTCTAAAACGAATGAAAAATGCGAACTCTTGGTACAATAGCAATAATTGTATGAACCTTTGTAGTCGGTTTTCGCTATTGCGACATTGAAAAGTCGTTTGGCTTTCTGTATTTGCGAACTTATTTTTGGAAGATAAGTTATTTTAAGCGGCGTTCCGTATTGCTTGATGATGTCCATCAAAGGAATGTCGTGGAAAGTCAGTTCATTGTCTTCAACTTCGAATTCTTCCTGGGGAAATTCAAAAGTTTGCTCAATCAAATCGTTATACTTGTTCTTCATGATTGTATTATAAGTTAGTTACTTTGTTTGTTTGAACGCAATCCGTATCGTTTAGGTTGCATTCGAACTGCAAAAATAAGACATTTCGTTGTCATTGTGTTGTTTTTTTCAAATTTTAGATGAGGATTAGCGATTATTTTATAATTTTGCCGACTGAAAAATACACAAATACAAATAAAAAAGTCGAAATGAAGAAATTAAATTTGATTAAGAGTCTATTTGTTGTGATGGCATTGTCTTTTGCTTTCACGGCATGTTCTCAAAAGAAACAATATGTGGATTTGGGAGATCTGAAAACCTTGGAAGATTCTGCTTCGTATGTTTTTGGATTATATGAAGGTCTTGGCATGAAAGCACAAGGTATTGAATTGAATCCGGAAATTTTTGTAAGGGCTTATCAGCAGGGCTATGCAGGAGATACCGCAGGAACTTTCAGTCGTGAGCAGGTAAATGAGATAATGCAGAAGTATCAAGCCATAATGATGGAGAAACAACAAAAAATGGCACGACAAGATGCAGTTCCTTATCGTCAGGCTGCTGAAAAATTCCTTGACAAGAACAAAACGGCAGATGGAGTTCAAACAACAGCCTCCGGATTGCAATACAAAGTGGTAAAAGAAGGAAAAGGGGTGAAGCCATCTCAGCCGGACGATAGAGTGAGAATACATTATAGTTTGTCGCTACTTGATAAAGACGGTAATATAACACAGCCTTTGGAAGATACTTT
Source organism: Candidatus Onthomorpha sp. (assembly GCA_045577535.1). Taxonomy (GTDB): domain Bacteria; phylum Bacteroidota; class Bacteroidia; order Bacteroidales; family P3; genus Onthomorpha. The sequence goes on from JAZNIO010000003.1 coordinate 53,536, forward strand.
CGCAAGGGGAGGTGAACCGACTATATTTGCTTTGAATGGAGGCTTGATTCCCGGAATGATAGAGGTGTTGCAATTGATGAATGCAGGCTCTGTGTATGATGTATGGATACATCCTGATTTGGGATATGGAGATCAAGGTAACCCTGACTTACCTGCGGGTAGCCTTTTGATATTCCACATAGAGATGATAGAGGTTCTTCCCGGTAAATAGCAGTTTCAAAACGATAAAACAGACGCTCCGAGTTTCAACACTTCGGAGCGTTTGTTTTTATAGCAGTTGTATCACATCTAATCACACGTCATTTTAACATATTCCACCGAACAAATCAGTAATCTCGGTTTTGAAATATCGAACTAAATGACCGGATTCAGCGAATCTTTACTTCAAATAAACTGAAACAAAGAATCGGAAAATCCTTTTCAAGAATCAGAACAACCTTTCTTTGTTTGAATTTGAGCGATTCTATCGGTTTTACTCTTTACTGCCTTTCGACTGATTGCCAACAGCCCTCCAAATGTCAATATCGCATTCACAAGCAACAATTCGAAGTCAAAACTATAATTGAACCATGCTTGGGAGTTGTTGTTCAAGATAAAGCAAATCACCGGCGAGGCTATACAGATATAAGGTACCAATTTATCATTCACCTTTCTTTTGGTGAATATTCCGAACGCAAACAAGCCGAGTAGCGGACCGTATGTTATAGAAGCGATTTGGTAAAGAGTGTCTATCAAATGAGCGTCTCTGTGTTCGGAATAGAAAATGATAATGCCTACAAACAAGAGTGCAAATGCCAGATGCACAACATGGCGTACGTTTGTTTTCTTTTTCTCCGACCAATTCTTTTTTTCTTCTATTTTAAGTTGATCTATGCAGAATGAAGTGGTCAATGAAGTCAATGCTCCGTCGGAGGAAGGGAATAAGGCTGAAATCAAGCCGACTATAAAGACAATCGCAGCAAAAGGAGTCAAGGAGTTGAGAGCTACGTATGGGAATAAATCGTCTCCGCTTGCAGTGATGCCTTCTTTTTTTGCGAAGATATACAATGCAGTTCCCAAACAGAGAAACAGAAAGTTGACAAGGGGTAGTATGATTGCGAAACTAAGCATGTTTTTCTGTGCAGACTTAAGGTTTTTGCAACTTAGATTTTTCTGCATCATCTCTTGATCTAATCCGGTCATTGCAATAGTGATGAACATTCCGCCAAGTATTTGCTTCCACCAACATAAGCGGCTCGAGAAATCGGTATTGATGAATGTGAAATACTCACTTCGAACAACGTCTTTGAACATCTCTCCGCTTGATAAGCCCATTTGTCTGCCCACAAGCACGAAACTGATGACCAATGCCGCCAACATACAGGTTGTTTGCAAGGTATCCGTCCACACTATGGTCTTTACTCCTCCTCGCATGGTGAACAACAATATGAGAAGCAAGAAAACAAAAACAGTGAGTGGAAAAGAAACACCCCAATGTTTGAATACAAATTCATAGAGTACCCAGATGACGATGAACATTCTAAGACTTGCTCCGAGGGTTCTTGACAGAAGGAAAAAGAATGAGCCTGTTCGATGCGATGAATTGCCAAAACGTTGCTTCAGATATTCGTAAATGGAAATCAGATTGAGTTTGTAATATAATGGTAACAAAACAAAAGCTATCAGAATGTAGCCCAAAAGATAACCAAATACGGTAAGCATATATGTAAACTGCCTGTCCTCGACCCAACCCGGCACAGACATAAACGTAACTCCGCTAAGACTTGCTCCGATTGCCCCATATGCCACCACGAACCAAGGACTTTTTTTGTTGCCTGCAAAAAAGGCTTTGCTGTTTGCTTTTCGCGATGTCAGGAATGTAATTCCGAATAAAATCAATGTGTAACCCAAGATTACCCAAAAGATGGTTTGTTCCATTATTTTGCTGTTTTTATTTGTTTGTTTTTCAAATCAATGCAAATAAAGTAGATTTCGCTCTCACCATTCAAACGATTTTGCTTATCTTTGCCAATCAAACACCGAGCAAAGTTAATAAAAATATGGAATATTCATCATCTGTACTCGAAAAAGCAGTAAATGAACTGGCGAAGTTGCCGGGCGTTGGAGAGAAAACAGCTCTCAGATATGCCCTTTGGCTTTTGAAACAGAGCGATGAACAAATCGAATCGATGACTCGCAGCATAAGTGAATTGAAAACCAAGATTCATCATTGTCAAAAGTGCAACAACCTTTCCGATATGCCGACTTGCTCGATTTGTGAGGATAAAGGTCGCAATGAAAAATTGCTTTGTGTTGTTGCTACCATAAAAGATGTCATGGCAATCGAGAATACGGGATATTATAGGGGATTGTACCATGTTCTTGGCGGAGTTATTTCTCCTCTTGAGGGCATAGGGGTGAATGATATAAAGATTGAGCATCTCTTGTTTCGCATTTCAAACGAACCAATCGAAGAAATAATTTTGGCTTTGCCCACAACAATGGAAGGGGATACGACTGCGTTTTACATAAATAAACTTATGGAAGGAAAAAACGTTAAAGTATCAGCCGTTTCTCGCGGAATATCGATGGGAGACTCGATAGAATATGCCGATGAGCAGACTTTGGCTCGTTCAATCAGCCTCAGACTCCCTTTTGATGAGATTTACAAACATTAGAAACATAAAAAAATGATATAAAATGGCAGAAACGAATTTCGAAAAAATACCTACGGTGCTCGTTCCTTACGACTTCGGACCTAAAGCTAAGGCTGCACTGCAGGAAGCAATAAAAGTGGCACGATTCATCAAAGGAGAAGTGTATTTGTTGTCGGTTATACAATCATCGAACTTTCTTATGGAATTGTTCAAAAGCGAAAAGCAACAACGCGAAGATAGACGCATGGTTGAGAATAACCTGAAAGATATCATTAATTCCGAAAAAGCGAAAACCGACCTTAAGTTTCATTTCATCGTTGAGCACGGTAATCCTGCCGAAGTGATATTGGAGCAAGCCGAAATTTTGAAAGCACAATATATAATCATGGGTAAGATGTCTTCAACCATAAGTGCGTTTCATTTTATCGGTCCTTTGACTATGCACATCATTGCTTCAGCTCCATGTCCTGTGATTACGGTGAGCGAAAATCAAATAAACGCAGGTCGTTTCGAGAATATACTTTTACCTATCGACCTTTCGAAGCAAACGTTAGAGAAAATCAATGCAGCCATTTCCTGGGCGAAGTATTACAAATCAACAGTGCATTTGGTGGGTGTTGTAAAACGCGGAACTAATTTAGTCGGTTCTCGTCTCATAAAGAAGTTGGAGAAAGCTAAATGGGTGATGGAACAAGAAGGAGTTAAGGTTACGGCTCAGGCATATTTGGAAGACGAAAAACCTATTGAAGAAGTGATTTTGGAACATGGCAAAACGGTCGATGCCGATTTGATGATGATAATGACACACCAAGAGCTGAGTCTTGCAGACAACTATATAGGGGCCGTAGCCCAAAACATGATTAAAAAGAGTGAGATTCCGACATTGTCATTCACATCTCAGGCAATCAATAACACTGATAACCTGATTGCAAACTTCCTTCCGGTAGAGTTGTTTGATGTAAAAGACAAATAAACTCACATAAGAAAAACGTTTTTTTTCATAATTTTTATTTTTTTCCGGCGTCGATTTAATTCGATGCCGGTTTTCTTTTTTCATGATTTTATGTTGTCGAGTTGCGTTCTTGATTGAAAATATTGCTATCTTTGTTGCGGATAAACAAGCAAAGAAATGAAACATCGGTTTTTGATTTGGATAATTTTGTTCTTGATTTTATTCTTTCCGATTCAAACTTCGGCACAATCACCCGAAAGATGGAAGACCCGATTCGGCATTGGATGGTTCTCGGTTATGGATTTCGTGTCATTATTCGGTGTCGGATTCGGTTCTATCGATATGGAAGAAGGTTCAAAGAAAGAAAACTTTCTTCCGCTTTGCAATCCGAATATCGGAATGGCATATCGACTTAATGATTGGCTTGATTTGGAAATGCAACTCTCGGTCGGATATGCTTCATTAAAGGTTTCAGATGCCGGTAATCAACTAAAAAGGCAGGCAAAGTTCATTTATCCGTCATTGATGTTGGGAGTCAATATGGACTATTGGCAAAAGAATCATTTTGTTTTTTATGGAAATTATTCGATTGGAGCAACCATGTTTTTGAATGCTCAACACAATAAAACCAACGGACAAAATATAACGATGGAATTTGCTCCCATGGCAAACGTTTACCCGATCTGTTTCGCTTATGGCGGACAATATGGATTTTTTGTCGAGACAGGCTGGGGTGCGAAAGGCTTTGTAAATCTCGGATGCTATGTTAAATTCTGACGATTCAAATAAAGATTTGTCGGGATTTGTAAAATAAATTTGGATAATTTGTTAATTCTGTGTACTTTTGCAGAAACTAAAATACCGATATATGAAACGATTGTTATTTAATTTGTTATTGCCGTTGTCGATATTGATGACAGCTTGCTCTTCTGATAAAGATGCTCAATCAAGTGCGATTTCCGAAGAGACGATAAAGCAAACATTGGAACAGGTAAAGAAAACAGCTCCCGAAAGCGATGATGCATTGGTTGCAAAAGGAGTAAAACAGGCTGCCGCTCTTTGGAAGACAGAAGACGGTTCGCAAGAAGATTTTACGAAGTTTGTTCTCGAAAACATAGCTAAAACACCTGCAGAGAAAGAAACCCTTTTCAATCGAATCAGTTACATAATCGAGAGACTATACGGTACATCCAATCAATTGACTGTTGAATTGCAAAAGCCGTTGCACCTTGCGGGTGATGAGCCTATTGAAGTTGATTATCTGATGGGAGCATATACACCGTTCTCTCACCTTAGCGACGATTTGTTTGCAAATAAATTCGCATTCATAACGATAATCAATTTCCCTAATTTCTCACTTGCCGAGAAGAATGCACAAGGAGAAAAATGGAGTCGCTTGGAATGGGCGTATGCTCGCTTGGGTGATGTGTTCACAAGTCGCATTCCGGCGGAGATTACGGCAGAAAAGAATGTCGCAAGCAGCAATAGCGAAAACTATATCGCAGAATATAACATCATGATGGGTAATCTGTTGACTGAGAAAGGCGAAAAACTCTTTCCGAAGGACATGGTGTTGTTGTCGCATTGGAATCTGAGAGACGAGATCAAGTCAAACTATGCCGATTTGCCTAATGCGAATGAAAAACAAGAGATGATATATAAGGTAATGGAGAGAATAGTCGATCAAACCATACCTTTGAAAGTGATAAACAATGCCACATACGATTGGGCTCCATATTCAAACAAGGCATTCAAAGACGGAAAAGAAGTGCAACTTGCAGGCGAAGGAGCAAGACGCTATCAACAGATTCTCGATGCTTACAAGGTCGAAAGAAAAATTGATCCTTACACTCCGGCTCTTCCAACGGGCATAATGCGTAACTTTGAGGGCGGAATGGAAATGTCTCCTGCTCAAATCAAAGAGCTTTTCATTCATTTGATTTCTTCAGAGCAAGTAAAACAAGTTGGAAAGCTTATCGAGAGTCGTTTAGGCAGAAAGCTCAGACCTTATGACATTTGGTACGATGGCTTTAAGAGTCGTTCAACACTTTCGGAGGATATGCTTACTGCCAAAACCCAACAACGTTATCCAAATGCTGAGGCTTTCCATGCCGATATGCCGAGAATGTTACAAGTTTTGGGATTCAGCAAAGAAGATGCGGACTTTTTGGCTGAGCGTATCGTTGTCGAAGGTGCAAGAGGAAGCGGACACGCATGGGGAGCTCAAGGACGTTGGGAGCCGGCTCGCTTGCGTACACGCATAGTTAAGGGCGGTATGGACTACAAAGGCTACAATATAGCGGTGCATGAATTCGGTCATAACGTAGAACAAACTCTCGACCTTTACAAAATCGACTACTATACTTTGAACGGCGTTCCTAACACAGGATTTACCGAAGCTCTTGCCTTTATCTTCCAAAAGCGAGACTTGGAATTGCTTGGCTTTGACACAGAAAGAAACGATAATACCACGCTTGATATCTTCTGGGGCTTGTATGAAATCATGGGAGTCGCACTTGTGGACATGATGGTCTGGGAATGGTTGTACGAAAATCCTGAAGCGACTGCCGAACAATTGAAAGAAGCTACACTGAAGACAGCAAAAGAAGTGTGGAACAAGTATTACGAACCGGTTCTCGGCACTCACGATTCTCCGCTTTTGGCAATATATTCGCACATGGTCAATTCGCCAATGTATCTGCCTAACTATCCGTTGGGAAGTATCATAGAATATCAGCTTGAAAGCCATTTTGCGAAATTGAAAACGAAACAGGAATTTGCCAACGAAATAAAGAGAATATACACGCTTGGTCGTCTGACTCCGCAACAATGGATGAGAGAAGCAGTTGGCACAGATATAAGCACACAACCTATACTTGATGAAGTCAATCGAATAATGACAAAATGAGAAATGCTTTACTACGGGTGATTGTTTGAAATTGTCCGACCCTTATGCTGATTCTCTGCATAAGGGTTTTTTGTTGCTTTTTTGAAATAAGGATTCAATCATTTGAATTCAAAATCCGGGTCAATGAAATCAAGATTTAATTTTCTCGATGCAGCTTTGAAAAAATTACTAACTTTGCACCCCTAAAATGAAATGAGATTATGAAGAAATTATTTGCAGGAATATTGATTTTGATGCTTGGAATGTTTGCATCGATTGAAAGTTATGCACAATGTCCTTTTGGAGACAAGGTGAATTGCGAAGGAGCGTGCGGTCGCTTTATTGATGAGGATGGCGATGGCTTTTGCGATTTCGGATTGAAAGAAGCTCCGAAAGCAGAGAATAAAAACGTTGAGCAAACGACTGCCGAATCAACCGAACCGATTGCAGAAAAACAAGAAACGAAACAAACAATCGAACCAAAGAAAACCAAGTCTCAACAAGAGCAGGCAAAGCCTTTGGAAACAGAAACAGCAGGGGATGAGGTTGCAACTGCACAAGATTCGGAGCAAACAACGCTTAGCTCAACTCAAACCATAGTCGAGCAAAAGCCTTCGGAGAAAAAAAACACTCCAAAGCCGTATAACGTAATTCTTATTTCGTTGTTTTGCTTGGCAGCTTATCTTCTGACTTATATATCGGTAAAAGCGGGCAAGATGAAAAAGATTACTCATCGCAAGATTTGGAATGCAATCCTGCTTATTACCGCTTTGGTGTCTTGTCTGTTGGGATTTTTGCTTGCCGTTCAAATAAACTATCGCTTTGGCATGAGTTGGTTCTCGTCTATTTTGCAACTGCATGTCGAATTCGGCATAGCGATGACGATAGTTGCCTTTTTCCACGTTGTATGGCACTTAAAATACTATAAGAATCTTTTTAAGAAATAAACATATTGCGAATGAACCGCAATATTCTCAAACTTGCCATTCCCAATATAATAACCAACATCACCGTACCTTTGTTGGGAATGGTCGATACTGCGATTGTCGGTCATATCACAGCAAGCTCTTCGGGTGAGGACTATATTGGTGCAATTGCAATCGGGTCGATGATTTTCAATATCATATATTGGAACTTCGGCTTTTTGAGAATGGGAACCAGTGGCTTTACCGCTCAGGCCTATGGTGCAGATGACAAAAAGGAACAAATGAGTATCCTTCTCAGAGCTTGCACAATAGCCTTGCTTGCCGCTCTCGCTCTGATTGTCTTACAAAAACCTATCGGCCTATTGACAGAAGCGTTTGTCGAAAACAAGAATCACGCTCTCGATTTGGCGTTGGAATATTTTTTCATAAGAATATGGGCTGCTCCTGCAACGCTTGGCATGTATGCTTTGAAAGGTTGGTTTATCGGTATGCAGGATTCAAAAACGCCGATGTGGATTTCGATACTGATAAACGTGCTGAACATAGTTTTCAGTTATGTGTTTGCAATCGGCTTATCGATGAATATCGAAGGAGTTGCCCTCGGTACAGTGATAGCTCAATGGGGCGGACTTGTCGTTTCGGTTTCGATATGGTTTGTTAAGTATGGCAGTCTTAGGATTTTTGCAGATTGGAAGCAGGCTCTTCAACGTAGCAAAATGGTTCTTTTTTTCAAAGTGAACGCTGATATATTCCTTCGAACCTTGTGTCTTATCGCCGTTACGAGTTATTTTACCATCGCATCCTCTTCAATGTCTTATCCTCTGCTTGCCGTAAATACTTTGCTGATGCAGTTGTTTACCTTATTCTCTTATTTTATGGACGGCTTCGCTTACGCTTCCGAATCCTTATGTGGGCGATTCAAAGGGGCAAACGACAGAGTGAATTTGGTAAAATGCGTAAAATACATATTGCTTTGGGGTGCGGGTTTGAGCGTTCTTTTTACCGCAATCTATTTCTTTTTTGGCAGTGATATACTTTCAATATTGACAAATAAGAAAGATGTTTTGGCAGTTTGCGAAGACTATAAATATTGGACGCTTTTGATACCTCTTTGCGGTTCTGTGGCGTTTCTTTATGATGGTATATTGATAGGCATGATTGAAACCAAACTTATGAGAAACGCAATCTTTGTTGCAACGGCTTTATTCTTTGGTTTGTTTTTCGGATTCAAAGATTCGTTAGGAAATAACGCACTTTGGATAGCATTTCTTTCTTATTTGCTTGCAAGAAGTGTGTTGATGGCATTTCTCAGTCGCAAGAAAATATTTTCCTGATTTATTTGTAGCGATACCATTTTTTTTGCCTATCTTTGCAACTTTGCAAAATAGAAAAAAAGAACAAAGAAGATGATAGACAAAAAGACCATTATAGGCTTGGTGCTTATATTCGGAGTATTTGGTTTGTGGATGTATCTCACCCAACCTTCGGAAGAAGAGAGAACAAAACTGAAACAAAGGCAGGATTCGGCAGTTGCCGCTCGAATCAAGGCAGAAAGAGATGCCCAAAAGGCAGAGCAATTGTCCGAGAATACCGATCGAACCGACTTAAATCAATTAGTAAAACTTGCAAGTGGCAATGATTCGACATCGGCTGTGGCAAAGAATATGTTGTTTGACCGTTTTGGGGTTTTCTCTGAGGCAGCCATGAATCCGGAAACGCATATCAGTGTTGAAAATGAGCTATTAAAGGCAGATTTATCTTCATTAGGTGCTACCATAGAGCAGGTTACGCTCAAGGAATATTTGACTTCGCAAAAAGAGAATGTGAAGTTCTTTACCAAAAACGGTAATTCATATGGATTGAATCTTACGATGGGTTCAAAGATTCTTCAAACCAAAGAACTCAACTTTGAAATCTTCGTAAACGATAAGCCATACACAGGTTCAAAACCGCTTAGCGTAAAAGGCGATGACTCATTGGTGGTGTCGATGCGGTTGTTTACGAATGTTGATTCTTTGAACAAGGACAGAGGATATTTGGAATATCGTTATGTTGTAAGAGGAAACGATTATAGAATAGGATTCAGCATAATCACAAACAACCTTAATAAAGTCATAGCAGACAGAGGTGTTTTGGAATTTGTGTGGGATTCCAAGCTTAAGATGAAAGAAAAAGACAGAAGCGTGGAAGCCAAAAATAGTTCCATATATTACTTGTTGAAAGATGAGGTTGAGTATCTTAAAGAGAACGGTGTTGATGACGAAAAGGAAGAAAGTGGCATTCCAATCAAATGGGTGTCGTTCAAACAGCAGTTCTTTTCCACCGCTTTGATAGCTGAGAATGCCGAAGACTTTGCTTATGCCAAGATGAAGACGACTACGGAGAAGGGACAAAAGGATAACTACCTCAGAACGATGAGTGCGAACATCAATATCCCATTCGACGAGACTAAAAAGTTCTATGAATATGACATGAACTTCTTTTTCGGTCCTAATAAGTACTCTGTAATAAGCGATTACGACATAGAAATGGAGCAGATCATACCTTTGGGTTGGGGATTCTTCCTTTTGCAGTGGATAAATCGCTTTGTGATTATTCCTGTATTTGACTTTTTGCAAAGCTTTGGCTGGAGTATGGGATTGATTATTTTGATTCTTACAATTCTTGTAAAGATTGTGTTGTTCCCATTGGCATATAAACAATTTGCATCAACAGCCAAGATGAAAGTTATTGCACCTGAAGTTCAGAAAATAAACGAGAAATATCCTAAACAAGAACAGGCTATGCAGAAACAGCAAGCCATAATGAATCTTTACAAGAGGGCGGGCATCAAACCAATGGCAGGCTGTTTGCCTATGTTGATTCAATTCCCTATTTTGGTTGCGATGTTCCGTTTCTTCCCTGCTTCAATCGAGTTAAGACAACAATCGTTCCTTTGGGCAGATGACCTTTCAACCTATGATTCGATAATAAATCTGCCGTTCAACATTCCATTTTACGGAAATCACGTTTCGTTATTCTGTCTCTTGATGACAGCAGCACAACTTGTTTATACACACATTTCAATGAAGCAACAAGCACAAACACAGACTATGCCGGGCATGAAATTCATGATGTATTTCATGCCGATTATGATGTTGTTTATTTTTAATAGTTTCTCGGCAGCCTTAAACTACTATTACTTCATTTCATTGTGCTTTACATTCTTGCAAATGTTTATTATCAGAAGAACAATTGACGAGAAAAAAGTGTTGCAACGTTTGGAGGCTAATTCCAAAAAACCGTTGAAAAAATCTAAATGGCAACAGAGAATAGAGGCTTTGGAAAAACAAAATCAGGCTATTTTAGCTGAAAGACAGAAACAACAACAGAGGAGAAAATAACAATAAATCAATAATTAATAATTAACAATTAAAAACACAAGTATCATGTATTTCGGATTAATGATTGTATTGTTTGTCTTGGGTTATGCAGTTATTGCATTGGAACACCCTTTGAAGATAAACAAATCTGCGACTGCTGTATTGTTGGCAGCAGTAATTTGGGCAGTGTTTGCCTTGTTCGGACCAGGAATCAAAGACGGAGCTTTGATTCATCACCTTGGGGAAACAGCAGAAATACTTTTCTTCCTCTTAGGTGCGATGACAATTGTTGAAATCATTGATAAACACGATGGTTTCTCAATTATCACAGACAGAATCACAACAACAAGCAAAAGAAAATTGTTGTGGATTATCTCTATCCTTACATTCTTCATGTCAGCAGTGCTTGATAACTTAACAACTTCTATTGTTATGTGTGCATTGCTTAGAAAACTTGTAGCAGATCAAAAAACACGTTGGTTCTTTGCAGGTATGGTTATCCTTGCTGCTAATGCCGGTGGTGCATGGTCGCCAATCGGAGACGTAACTACTATTATGCTTTGGATAAAAGGTAATATCACAGCAGGAAATATTATATTAGAAACAATAATTCCTTCATTAGTTTCATTACTTGTGCCTGTTGCAATTATAGGTATGACAATGAAAGGAAACCTTGAAAGACCTGAAAAAGTAGAATCAGAAGAGATTTCAAGCGTTACAAGAAAACAAAGCCTTCTTATTCTTTGTATGGGAGTCGGATTATTGTTATTCGTTCCTTTCTTTAAGACAATAACTCACCTTCCTCCATATCTTGGAATCTTATTCGGATTAGGAATTCTTTGGATAACAACTGAAATTATGCACAAGAACAATCCAGCGAATTATTCAAGATTAAACGTTACTGCAATCATACAAAAAGTTGACGTTCCTTCTGTATTGTTCTTCCTTGGTATTCTTATGGCAGTAAGTTGCTTGAACGAAGCAGGACATTTGGCACTTTTGGCTGAAAACCTTGATAAATTAGGAAACGTGTACGTGATTAACATCGTTATAGGTGTGCTTTCATCTATCATAGACAATGTTCCTTTGGTAGCAGCCGCAATGGGAATGTATCCAATTGAAGCAACAGGAGCATTTATGGTTGATGGAGCATTCTGGGAAGGCCTTGCATACTGTGCAGGTACAGGAGGAAGCTTGTTAATCATAGGCTCAGCAGCAGGTGTTGCAGTTATGGGAATGGAAAAAATAGACTTCATTTGGTATTTGAAGAAAATATCTCTTTGGGCTTTGATAGGATACCTTGCAGGTGCAGGAACATTCTACTTAATGAGCACATTGATTTTCCACGCATAAGAAGCGTGAACATAGAATAAAGAAACAAAAAAATAAAACGGGCGTTTGTCGGATTGAAATCAAGACATACGCCCGTCTTTCTTTGTTTTGATTTTAGTCGCAGGCTTTCGGTAAGTATGAAACAGAGAAAGTCAACTGCAAAAGTAAAAACGGTAAATCAACAAGCAAATTCGAGTGATTCTTTTAGGCGTTTGTGGTATTTGTAAATCCGTTTCGAATGTTTCGGATTTATTTTCGTAACTTTGCACATTTAATTTGAATGTCTGTGAAGAAGCTTGACAAATATCTTTTGAAATCTTATCTCGGACCTATGGTGCTTACATTCTCCATAGCGGTCTTTGTGCTTCTTCTTCAGTTTCTTTGGAAAAAGATAGAGCAGATTGTCGGAAAAGGATTGGAGTTTTCGGTCATTTTTGAGATGATTGCGTATGCTTGTGCCACGCTTGTGCCGATGGCTTTGCCGCTTTCCATTCTCCTGGCTTCGATAATGACGATGGGAAACCTTGGAGAAAAATACGAATTGGTCGCAATGAAATCTTCCGGCTTGTCTTTGTGGAGGATTCTACGGCCTTTGATAGTCTTATCGCTTTGTTTCTGCGTTTTGGCTTTTGTGTTTTCGAACAATGTAATTCCATCTGCCACCAACGAATTGAGACTTATATCTTATGAAATAAAAACCAAGAAGCCTGCGTTGAACATTAAACCGGGGCAATTCTATTCTGAAATTGACAACTATACGATTAAAATAGGAGAAAAGGACGAAACAGGACGCTATCTCAAAGACATAATCATATATGATCACAGCAAAGATTTGGGGAACAACAATGTTAATGTGGCAGACAGTGGTCAGATGTATACAAGCAATGACGGAAATACCTTGATTTTTGTTTTGTTTGACGGATACACCTTTGACGAAGACCTGACTGAAGAAGGAAAGGATGCAAGGCAATTGATAAGAATGAACTATAAAAAACAAACCATACGATTCGATATTTCTGACTTTGCTTACAAGAAAACAGATGAGAACAGATACGAAGGACATTACAAAACATTGAATGTAATGGAACTCAAACGAGCTTTGGATACTTTGATTGCAGCAGATGCCGTTTACAAAGATAAGGTTGGCAAGGCTGTGTTTGCAAGACTGAATGAGGAACCTGAACTCAGAGACAAGGGAATAAACATTCAGTGTGATGAAGACGGACGTCTGGGAAAAGAAGAAATGCAAAAACTTAACGTGTTCTCCGAAGCAAAACGTCAGTTCTATACTCAAGAGTTATCGGTCTATGATTCAAAAATCAAAGCCGACGAAGAATATATACGAAGGCATAAGATAGAATTTCATCGTAAGTTTACGCTTTCGGCAGCCTGCCTTATACTGTTTTTTATCGGAGCTCCGCTTGGAGCAATCATAAGAAAGGGAGGTCTGGGAATGCCGGTGGTGGTTTCAACTCTTGCTTTCATCATTTATCATATAGTGGGACAGGTTGGCGAGAACGCAGCTGTGGAGGGCGTATTGCCGGTTTGGCTCGGTATGTGGCTTTCTTCGCTAATCTTTTTGCCGTTTGGAATCGTGCTTACGATGAAAGCAACTTCCGATTCGGCATTGTTCAGTTCCGAAAGTTGGAATAAGTTTTTCGGAACTTTGTTCAAAATTTTCAAATCAAAGAAATAAAAAATTAAAATGAAGATATTGCAAATTTGTTACAAGCCTCCGTTTCCTGCCTCTGATGGCGGTGCAATGGGAATGAACTCCATGACAAGGGGATTGCTGAATTTGGGGCATAAAGTCAAGGTCTTGGCTTTCCATTCAAAAAAACACCCTTGCAATGTTGAGGCTTTACCGCAAGAATATAAAGATGAAACGAATTTTGAGACCGTTTTTGTGGATTTGGACGTCAAACCATTGCCTGCACTTGTGGCATGGCTTACCGGAGAGAGCTATCACGTGAAGAGATTCATCAATCAGGCAATGAAAGACAAACTTGTGGAAATCTTAAAAAAGGAAGAATTTGACATAATCCAAATGGAAAGTATCTTCCTTACGCCTTACGTGTCTTTGATTCGTCGTTTGAGCAAAGCAAAGATTGTTTTGCGTTCTCCGAATGTGGAAAATAAAATATGGAAACGAACATACAAGGCAACCAAAAACCCGCTTAAGAGGTATTATCTCAAGCATCTGGCACTCACATTGGAGTATTACGAAAGAGAAAACGTCAATCTGTACGACGCAATCTTTCCTGTAACGGATGTGGATGCCCGTTATTTCATAGAGAATGGCTATCGCAAATTATGCAAAGCTGTTGCCGTTGGAATCGAAACGCCCGAATTTATACCCGATGTGTTAGAAGAAGAAAACAGTATCTTTCATATCGGCAGTATGAATTGGTTTCCGAACGAGCAAGGCATAAAATGGTTCTTAGAATCTTGCTGGAAATCCGTTAAAGCTGCAAGTCCAAATGTCAAAGCTTATTTTGCAGGTCGCAATATGCCTGATTGGTTGCTCGGGAACAAAACAAAAGATGTGTTCATTGTTGGAGAGGTTGATGACAGTGTGCGTTTCATGACAAGCAAACAAATAATGGTCGTGCCGCTTCTCTCAGGCAGCGGAATAAGAATAAAAATCATCGAAGCGATGAGCATAGGCAAGCCGGTGATTGCAACAACCATTGCTGCCGAAGGGCTGATGTACGAAAACGGAAAGAACATAATAATTGCCGATACGCCGGAAGAGTTTGCTCTTGCGGTGAAACATTGCCTTGAAAACCCCGAATATTGCAACGAAATAGGTTATCAAGCCTCCAGATTGATAGCTACAAAATATGACATCAACAATATAGCTGAGCAAATCACGTCTTATTATGAGAAAATCTTAAACGAGTGATTTGAATCAAGGAAATAATTTTGTGAAATGAAGATTGCGGTTTTTCTTTCGAGGTTTCCATATCCTTTGATAAAAGGCGACAAACTCAGAGCTTACAATCAGATTGTTCAATTGTCAAAAAAGCATGAGGTGTATTTGTTTTGTCTGAGCGATGAGAAGGTGGAGGAAGATTGGATGGAGCAGTTACGTCCTTATTGCAAAGAAATAGAAATCGGAAAGTTAAACAAGTTTTCTTCGCTTTTGAATGTGTCTTTAGCTTTCTTTTCTCAACTGCCTTTACAGACCGCATTTTACAAATCAAACAAAATCAAACAACAATACAACGCCTTTTTGCAAAAAGTAAAACCTGATGTATGTTATTATCAGTTCGTAAGAACGATGCCTTATGCAGAAGGAGTTGCTTTACCTCAGGTTTTAGACTTTCAAGATACGCTTTCGGCAAATATGAAACGAAGAGCAGGTAAAAGCAATCTTTTTTTGAAACCTTTCTTTCTTATGGAGGCGAAACGCCTTAGAAGATATGAACGTAAGGCTGTAAGTTTGTTTGATGCTCAAACGATAATCACGGATGCTGACAGGCAGT
Organism: Candidatus Onthomorpha sp.; assembly: GCA_045577535.1. Lineage (GTDB taxonomy): Bacteria > Bacteroidota > Bacteroidia > Bacteroidales > P3 > Onthomorpha. The sequence goes on from JAZNIO010000003.1 coordinate 69,119, forward strand.
TGTTGCCTTTCGATTCAAAGGATAAGGTTGCGATCGTTTCGAATGGAGTTTCCCAAAGGTATGTTGGCGAAGTGGAAACAAAAGAAAAGAAATTCGATGTGTTGTTTTGCGGCAACATGGGCTACAAACCCAACATTACGGCGGCGGATTATCTCATTCGTTGCATAATGCCGCTTGTCAGAAGCAAACGTCCGCAAACCACAGTTTGCATTGCAGGAGTCAATCCTCCGATAGGAATCAAAGCAATGGCAAATGAACAAAATATCATCATCGAAAGGGTGGAGGATATGAGGGAAATGTATCTGCAAAGCAAGGTTTTCATAGCACCGATGCAAATAGGAACGGGCTTGCAGAATAAATTGTTGGAAGCGATGTCGTGTTTAATTCCTTCGATCAGTTCTCCGCTTGCCAATAAAGCTCTCGGAGCGGAACATAACAAAGAAATTCTGATTGCAAATAAGGATCAAGAGTATGCAGACTGCATCTTAAAACTATTAAACGATGAATCTCTTGCAAAGAAACTTGCATTAAACGGTCGGGAATACATATTGGAAAATTTCCGTTGGGAAAAATGCAACGAGGAACTTGAAAAGGTTTTAGCAAAAGTTGTTTCGCACAAAGACTAATCCCATTCCACCGAGAATTCTGCGTCTTCGAATTGCTTAGTTTCTTGCTTTGATTCTTTTTCCTCAGGCTCTTCCCATTCTATAATGAACTCTCCTTGTTGTTGACGCTCCCATTGCTCTTTGTTTTTGCGACTTTCTTCCAACTGAAGGTTGAAATCTTTGTCTATTGCTTTCAATACCTCTTTGCGATCTTTGTTTATCTGCTCTTTTGCTTTAAGCATATTTCCTTTAAGGTCGTATGAAAACAGCGGTTTGTCGAGAGTGCCTTTTATTTTGACGAAAAGAGTTATGCGATTGTCAGATGAATTTTCGAAAGTACCGAATTCTTGTTGTTGTTTTTTCATTGCGGCTTTCTTTCTTTTGCTTGCAAGTTCTGAAAGTTTGATTGAGATGTTGTAATCTATCGCTCCATCGAGATGATGTGTGCCGACAAGATTGAAATTCACCACATTGCTTTGAACATTTATAGGACTTATACTGATCACTCCGTTTTTTATCTGCAGAGATGAACTGATCGTTTCGAATTTTACGTCTTTCAGTGCAGCCTCATCAACAAAGAAAGAGAGTTTTTCCAAGAGTTGTACATTTTTAAGGCGACCTTGGTCGAGCGAATAGTTGGTGTTGATTGTTGATTTCTCGAGTTTGAGGTTGAAATTCTTGTCAAAATAAAGACTGAACTTCGCATTGGCAGAAAGGGTTCCGTTTATGTTTTTATCGGTAAGTAGTTTTTGATTCAGATTCTTGGTTTGAGCGAATGCCTTTTGAAGATTTATCGTTTCCAATCTTGCATCTCCTTTGGCTATTGTGCAATCGGGCTTCAACAAAATCTTGCATGATTTTGAGCTTATTTTGCCATCGAAAACTTTTAAGCTGAGTCGTTTGCAATCAATCACGTTTTTGTCGTATGTGAACGAAGCATCAATGTCGTCAAGTTCGATATCGTTCAATTTATATCGCTTTAACTTCAAATCCGCTGTAAGTTTCCCATTCATCATATAGCTTCCCGATAATTCGAATGCTTGATTGAAATATTTGCCTTTTGATTTGTTTACAACGATTCGGTCATTCGCAAAATTAATTTCGCAATTGGTTTGAGTCAAATCAATCATAGACAAACGCTTGTCTTTGAATGAGAGATTTGTTACTTTGCCTTTGCCGTTTAGTTTAAGATTTTGCAATCTGCCTTTGGCTTTTACATCGACAAATGCTTTGCCGGACAAAACTTCAAGGCTGTCTTGTTTTATCAGTGTTTTAATTTCCGAAAGTTCTGCTTGAGCCTGTAATGCCGCATCTACGTACAATCGGTTGAAATCGGTCAATTGTAATTTTCCTTTTATGTAATTGCCGTTGAATTCTGCGGAAAATGCATCCAATTTCAAAACCGAAGTGGTCGAATTGCGTTTTTCGCCATTTGTATAGCTGCCTTTGAAATTCACATCCCTGATGTCGATTCTCTCTTTCTTGTAGTGCAAAGATGCGTTTTCAAGATTGTAGTTTGCGGTTATTTGAGGCATTTTGTCTTTTGCAAGTTCGCCTTTTGCAATCATTGAAAAAGCAAGCAATCCATCTGCTTTATATCCTTTGAAAATCTCTTTTCCCTCATGTGTAAACAACGACAGTGTTTCCGAAAGTTTGATGTCTTTTCCCGAAACGGAGCAATCTATATTCAAAATGTCTTTGTAATTCAACGCTCCTGTCAAAAGGAACTTCATTTCACCGATTTCGATTACGCTTTCGTTGGTCGTCGCAATTGCCTTTTCGGTATCGTTTTGTGCTTCAATGTCTATGTGTAACGGAATGTTGCTTCTCATTTGCAACTTGTCGTATGCAAAACTTCTTAGGTTGATATCGGATACTATATCTATATCTTGTTTCTGTGAAGAAAAATTTCCGGCGGCTTTTGCTTTGCTTAGATCCAGTCCAACGAATAATTTGGAAATTTCATTTTGATATTCCAAAGACAGATTTTCGAATACTATGTTTTTTATCGAAAAAGCAAAATCAGAATCACTGCTTGTCGTGTCGCTTTTCCAAAAAAGGTAGTTGCAATCTCCTGTTTTGTCTACTTTTAATCTTACTTTTCCTTCTTCAACTTCAATTTTTCGAATGTTGTATTTGCCGGATAGTATATCAGAAAGGTTGAATTTCAGGTTCAATTCGGCAATTGATGCCAATGTGTCTTTGTTCAAAGTGCTGTCATTGAAGGAATCCGGAATGAAAATGTCATAAAAAGAAACGGAAACCAAAGGAAATGACGACAAAAAGCCGATGTCGATTTCATTTACTTTGACTTCCGTCAGCAAATGCTTATTCAGTTCTTTGATAAACGTTTGTTTGATTTTGTCGGAATTGATTCTGACAACTGCAATACAAATAAGAAGAAATGCAATGCAAGAACCGACCGTCCAGAACAAAATTCTATGAATTTTTTTCTTGCTATCAAAGAAATGAATCTTCATTCTCTACATTTTTAAGAAGCCTACTTCTTTTTCGGTTAAAAATCTGTAGTTGCCTCTTGACAGATTCTTTTTAGTAAGTCCTGCAAAACAAACTCTATCCAGCTTTTCAACTTTGTAATCTAAGTGATTAAACATTCTGCGGACGATTCTGTTTTTGCCGGAATGCAATTCAACTCCCACAACCTTTTTGCTGTTGGCTGTTTCTACGTATTGTATGTCGTCGAAGTTTGCCAAACCGTCTTCCAACTCTACTCCATTCAACAGAGTCTGCATATCAGCTTTGGTTAAAGGCTTATCCAATTCCACGTGATAAATCTTCCTTGCTCCAAAAGAAGGATGTGTCAATTTCTTTGTCAAATCGCCATCATTGGTAAACAACAATAATCCACAGGTGTTTCTATCCAATCGTCCGACAGGATATATCCGCTCACTGCATGCGTTTTTCACAAGACTCATTACTGTTTTCCTTTCTTGCGGATCATCAACCGTGGTGATGAATCCTTTAGGCTTGTTGAGCAAAAGATAAACCTTCCTTTCGTTTGAAAGTTTCTGTCCGTCGTAACAAACAACATCGGTTGGTTTTACTTTATATCCCATTTGTGTAACGACTTCTCCGTTGACCGTAACGACACCGCTTGCGATTAATTCGTCGGCTTCTCTTCGTGAACAAATGCCTGAATTTGATATATACTTGTTCAAACGTATCAATCCATCGGTTTTACTGCTTATGTCAGGGGTTGCTGAAAAGTAATTTTTTCTTGGGGCAGAGAAACCTTCGTTTCTATCCGATCTTCCGAAGTTCTGCCTTTCTCTGTTGCCTCTTCTTCTTTCTTCTCTGAAATTCGAACGTCTTGAATCATTGTTCTCGAATCGTTCTCCAAAAGAACGGCGAGGACGTCTTGAGTATTCAGAATTTTCCTCTCTCCATTCTCTGTGTTCGTTTCTTCTGAAGGAATGTTCTGAATCAAATCGATGTTCGTTTCTTCTTCGTGAAAAACCATTTTCAGGTCTTTCTCTTCTTTCATTTCTTGGAGAATTGTAAGCGTTTCTTCTGTCAGAGCGATCATTTTCTCCTTTTCGAAAATTTCTTCTTTCGTTCGATTCTCTGCGAAAGCCTTCGTCAATTCTGAATTCCCTGTTCTCCTTTTCCGGTCTTTTCCAAGAGCGGTTGTCTCTTCTTTCTTCCATTCAATTAAATGTATTTGATTTATTTTTTGCCGATTTTCACATCGGGTTTTTGTGTTTCATTTTGCCATGCAAACAACCTGCAAAGATACGTCAAAATTTTAAGGACGTGTAATAAGGAAACAAATATTTCAAACAAAATATTGTAAAATCGGATTCAAATCTTATCTTTGCAAAACAAAGTTTTAATAAAATAGATGTTTATATGAAACCTAAAGTAAGCATAATCATGGGCAGTACATCAGACTTGCCCGTTATGGAAGCAGCAGCTAAATTTTTAGATCAAATGGAAATTCCTTTCGAAATAAATGCCCTTTCCGCACATCGCACACCTAAAGAAGTGGAAGAGTTTGCGACAAATGCGGCACAAAGAGGCATAGAAGTAATCATTGCAGGAGCGGGAATGGCAGCACATTTGCCGGGAGTGATTGCGGCAATGACACCACTGCCTGTGATAGGCGTTCCGATAAAAGCTTCATTGGAAGGAATGGATGCCGCATTGGCAATGTTGCAAATGCCTCCCGGAATACCTGTTGCAACTGTTGCGATAAACGGAGCCTTGAATGCAGCTATCTTGGCTTTGCAAATAATGGCTACGGCTGACGATGGTTTGAAGCAAAAGATGATTGACTACAAGGAATCTTTGAAACAAAAAATCGTAAAGGCAAACAAAGACCTTGCAGAGGTGAAATACAAATTCAAAGTATGATAATAATCGGCATAACCGGCACATTGGGTGCGGGAAAAGGTACAATAGTCGAAACACTCAAAGAAAGAGGGTTTACACACTTTTCCGTAAGAGATTTTCTCGTTAAACAAATCGAGCAAAGAGGCTTGGAGGTCAATCGAGACACGATGACAATGGTGGCAACTTCTATAAGGCAGGAACATGGTGCGGATTACCTGATAAGATGTATTCTTGAAGAAGCCTCAAAGCAAGGGAAAAACTGCGTAATCGAAAGTATAAGGCATCAAAACGAAGTTGCTCTGCTCAAAAACGCAAGCAATTTCTATCTCTTTTCGGTAGATGCGGATTTGAAAACGAGATACGAACGAATTTTGCTAAGAAAGAGCGCTACGGACAATGTGAGTTTTGAGACCTTTGTTGCGAACGAGCAACGCGAAATGACGGCAAAAGATGACAAAGGTCAAAACATAGGCGAATGCATGAAGCTTGCGGATTACGCATTCTTGAATAACGCTGACATGAAAAGCTTGAAAGACGAGGTAAATAAAGTAATAGATGAAATAGAACGAAAAGTGCGTCCGTCATGGGACGAATATTTCATGGAATTGGCTGATGCTGCGTCGAAGAGAGCAACATGCGACAGAGGCAGAAGCGGTTGCGTGATAGTGAAAGACCGTCAGGTTTTGGTGACAGGCTATGTCGGCTCACCTACAGGTTTGCCTCATTGCGACGATGTGGGACATCTGTTCAAGCAAACGATAAATGAAGATGGCAGTATAAGCACTCATTGCGTCAGAACGGTGCATGCAGAACAGAATGCGATATGTCAGGCTGCCAAAAGGGGAATCGCATTGGATGGTGCGACGCTTTATTGCCGTATGACCCCATGCAGAACATGTGCGATGATGATTATCAATTGCGGAATCAAGAGAGTGGTTTGTCAAATGAAATATCACGCAGGAGCGGAAAGCGAAGAAATGTTCGCAATGGCAGGAGTAAAACTCGAATTCTTCAGCGAACAAATCTTAAAGTACGAAAAACAATAATATTTATAAGCAAGGAATACGCTTTGTTTTGCAAACAATTTAAGGCGTATTCTTTATTTTTATTTCCTTTTATACTCAAGCTAAATACCTGAAGCAAAGGTTGTTCCAAAACAAAGAAACAATTCGACAAAATCAAGAAAGAATTTGCCGAATCTTTGAAATGATTTTTTCTTTCTTTGTTTTATTTATTTCTTTACGAAAAATAGTATCTTTGCATATTGTATAAAGAATTGTATTGTATGATGAGTGGAAGATTTTTCTCCATACTGTGTGTTTTATTTTTACTTGGGACTTCTGTTTTTGGGCAGGATACGGTTTTTATGGGTACAAACAATCACCAAGAGATTGTTTCCAACTATTGTGTATTGTATGCGGATAACGGTCCCGGCAATCCACATTCTCCTCGTGTCGATGCGTCATACACAATCAAAGCAACCAACCCTGATTATCGTTGCAAGATAATTGTAAGAAACCCTTATAACTATTACGTTTCAAGACTTAGCGAATACAATATTTACAAAGGAGATACTAATTCAACACAACGCATAACAGGAGGCTATAATCTCTATTATCATACAATAACCTACTCTGATACTGATGAGATAACAGTAAAGTTTGATGCAGATAACGATAATCCCTTCGAGAGTTTTGAGATTATTGTGCAATTTTGTGATTGCGATGCTCCGAGCGGATTAACTCATGAGTACGTTGATTCCACCTCACTCGTTCTTCGTTGGGACGGACATGGGCAAGATTCGTTCAGAGTCGATTATCTTACTTATAATCCTCCACTTGGAAGTGGCATTCTGACGAATTATCCATTCTATCTTTCAGATCCGAATGCCAACATCCAAACACTTTACACTGATGCTGACTCTGTGCTGATTACAGGACTGCCTTCGTATTCATTTATCCACTATCATGTCTATGGTATTTGTGACAGTTTACCTATGTGTGGAGTTTTGGGTAACACATCCTGCCAACATTTTCAGCCGCAGAACATTACTGTTACCACTGATGAGGATTCCATATATGTTTCTTGGGATTCTGTTGCCAATGCTAATTGGTATATGCAGAGTAACTTGAATTACACTTGGACTCCTACGACTAACAATTATGCAACTTTTCCTAAAAGATGCAATAGTAGTTTTTGGCTTGATATGACAGGGGGATATGGCGGTTTTTATTATTGTAATATCAAGTATGCTGTTAATCGATACTACGGTTGCCCGAATGTTTCTTCTTGGGTCAGTAATATTACGCCGTATTCTATGACAGTGTATTGGGAAGACAACGATACGATTGAGCAGTATGTTGTGCGGTGTGTAAGGAACAAAGCTCCATACGATACGGTCTTTTATGATACAATTCCTTTTGGCGTAGAACAAGTAACGATTACAGGTCTTGATGAGGTAACACCATATAATGTTTACGTCCATACCTTATGTGAAGAATGCGGAATGTCGACAGGTTGGAGCAATTCAGTGAATACGACTATTGACAGATGTATTGACTACATCAATATTTATTCCGAAAATTCCCATCCGACATCTGGAACTTACGACAACCCTTATCAATGGAATAACTCCTTTAGAGGAAACGTGTTTCTTAATTCCTCTTCGTATGATTCTTATACATATAATTATAATGGCGGGAATTCGACTCGGTTATATTGCGTTCCTCCGGGTGAAAAGGCAAGTGTGCGATTGGGAAACAGCTCTACAGGAGCGGAAGCCGAGAGTATATCGTACGATTACTTTGTTGATACGATGGAATACGACATGATAACCTTGAAATACGCCGTTGTGTTGCAAAATCCTGACCATACGAGAGAAAACCAACCAAGATTTACGCTCGAGATTCTTGACGAGAACGATGTGTTGATTGATAGCACTTGTGGCTTTGCCGATTTCTATGCGAGTGGAGACTTGGGTTGGAACCAGAATACTTACAATAATTCAACCATCATTTGGAAAGATTGGACTACAATCGGAATAGACATCGCTCCTTACCACGGACAAAACGTAAGAGTTCGACTTACAACATACGATTGTAAAGATGGAGGGCACTTCGGTTATGCTTATTTTACGCTAAATTGCGACAGAAAAAGAATATATCTTATAAATGCGTGCGACGCTGCCGATTCGGTTCATCTGCAAGCCCCTTTGGGATTTGAGTATAAGTGGTATAAAGATAGCGACACAACAGTTATATCGACCAATTACGACATTCTTGTTCCGATTGACAATAGCGAATATCATTGTACTGCATCCTTTGTAGGCAAACCGGAGTGTAATTTTACGATTTCCTCACACTCTATAGCAGTTACGCCACATTCCATTGCGAATTTTACAATTGATACTTGCCAATCAAAAGTTTTCTTTGAGAATCTAAGTACAATTTCTATGGATTCGACATATAGCGTATTTACCGAGCATATTGTCGATTCGGTCTTTTGGATTTTCGAGGATGGTAGCACATCTGTTGATGATACTCTAAGCAGGAATTATCCCGATAATGGTTTGTATGACGTAAAATTAGTATCCACTCTTTCTAATTCCCAATGCGTAGACACCTTGCTTATACCTATAAACATCAATTTCAATTTCCTTGCAAACATTTCAGGTCCCGATACGGTATGTCATGGAGATACAATGATTCTCTCTGCCGATCTGTTCACCGGAATGAATACCGAGAATGTGGAATACTTATGGGATACGGGACAAACGACGGATAGTATAATCGTTGTTGCAAATGAGACCAAGCAATGGAGTTTGGCTGCATCGGAAGGGGGCTCTTGCAGGGGTGCGGCAACAAAAACGATTGTCGTAAACCCAACTTATTACGATACTATCTATGCTTCAATTTGTGATAATCAAACATATCAAGACGCTTTGTTCAATGTGGACAGTGCAGGCGTTTATACATGGTATGGAACGACTGATTGCAATTGCGATAGTTTGATTACACTTGTGCTGACTGTAAATCCGACACATGAGATTGAGTTTTTCGATACTATATGTTTGGGAGAAGTATATACCGAACATAATTTCCATGAAACAAATGCCGGAGTATATGTTCAGAATCTTCAAAACATATACGGATGCGATAGTGTTGTTACACTGAATCTGCATGTCTCGATGACGCATAGCATAACTATCAATGCAGAGATTTGTGATGATTCAACGTACACACAATATGGCTTCTCGGAAAACCAAACCGGTGTTTACAGTCAAACATTGCCGAACATATATGGCTGCGATAGTATTGTTACTCTTAATCTTGTCGTTCACCCTACATACGATTATGTTATCGATGCAGAGATTTGCGATGGAGAAACTTATGATGAGAACAATTTCTTCGAAACCCAAACTGGTGTTTATACACAAGAGCATGTCTCAATACATGGTTGCGACTCTATTGTGCACCTTAATCTTGTCGTAAACCCTGTTTATAATGACACTATCTATTCCGAACTTTGCGGAGTGCCTTATGATGCCAACAATTTCTACGAAGAAGAATCAGGAATATACACCCAATATCTGCAAACGATAAATGGTTGCGACAGTATAGTAACATTGAATCTTACGGTTTGGGATTTGTTTACCGATAGTTTGGAAGTGGAAATTTATAAGGGGGATACGTATGACGAACATGGCTTTTCGGAAACCACTTCAGGCGAATATACTCAAGTTTATACAGATCTGAACGGATGCGACAGCACTTACTTTTTGGATTTAAGGGTTATAAATCTGAATTTCCCAAATATGGTCAGTGCGAATGACGATGGTATAAACGATGTTTTTGAAATCATCGGTCTTCTTAACAACACTTATTTCTCTTGGAATGAGCTTTTGATTTACACCCGCCACGGAAAAAGAGTCTATTACAAAGAAAACATACAAAAGGAATCGGATTTCTGGTCTCCTGCATCAACAAACTCTGCACCGGGAACGTATTTCTTCAGATTCAAAGCCAAAGGCAAAACGAGAATCTTCGACTTTACCGGCTCGATAGAAGTTTTCAGATAAAACAGAACGAAGAACCTGAAAAATAAAACGCTGTTTTGGTGAAATAAATCTTGATTTCACTCAATTGAATCTTTGTTTCGTTTAATCAAAATCAACAAATAGGTATGCACAAAAAAATACGGTATTCCCAAATCGGAATACCGTATTTTAATATGTCGGAATTGATTTATTAAGCGTACAATTCAGTGAATATCTTTCTCAACGCTTCGCACTCTCTCAACTCTTGAAGTGTGATTTCTGCGTGTCCCTTAGTGTAACCGTTACCTACGATCATTGTAACATCAGAACCTACTCCCTCAGCTCCAAGAGCCGCTTTTGTGAATGAAGTTGCCATTGAGAAGAAGTAAACAACTCCTGTGTTCTTTGTTACAAGGATTGATGTCATTTCTGTATCAGGGATATTTACGTTGTTGATACATACGTCAGCCATTTGTCCGTTTGTAAGCTCTTCAATTTTCTTCATAACAGGAACCGGTTGTGTTGCATCAGCTGAAAATACCTCGTCGCAGAATCCAAGATCCATCATACGTTTTGTACTTCTTTCGCTGTGGCATATACCGATTACTTTACCAGTTACGCCTGCACGTTTTTTTGCTTCATAGCAGCAAAGCATTCCAGACTTACCACCGGCACCTATTATCACAACTGTGTCGCCCGGTTTTACCAATTTAGCTGTTTGAGCAGGGGCTCCGGCAACGTCAAGTGCAGACAAAGCCAAATTTTCCGGCAAATCAGAAGGAATTTTTGCGTAAATACCAGATTCGAACAAAATAGCTTTACCGTCTATGTCCACTTGGTCGATGTCAGGACGAATATCTTTGATTTTATCTATTCTTAGAGGAGTCAATGACAAAGAAACCAAAGTTGCAATCTTGTCTCCGACTTTCAAATCTGTCTTTCCGATCAAAGCGTCTCCGATTTTCTCAACCGTACCCAACAACATACCGCCTGATCCTGTTACAGGGTTACGATGTTTTCCTTGTTTTTCAACAATTGACATCATGATTTTTGCGATTTCTTCTTTATCTCCTTTTGCTTGTTCTTCGATTTGGGTAAAAGAAGCTGAGTCTATATTCAATGTTTGCACATCAATAAGAATTTCATTGTCGTAAATTTCATCCATATTGTTGTCTACTTTGTTTGCCGGTTGAGGTAAAACTCCCTTTGGCTCGATCACACGGTGTGTTCCGTATCTACATCCTTTTTTCATCATGTTATAATGTTTTTGATTTTTAATACGATTTTTTATTTTGCAAATGTACGCTTTTTTTCACAAATTTCATTCAAATCTATGCTTTTTTCGTTAGCTCCAAAGAAAAAAGTAGCATTCACAAAACAAAATCCGAACTTTTAGTGTCTATATAACGTTTATTGAATAAAAAATGTGATACGTTTGGTCATTTACAAACTTATGCGTATCTTTGTCGAAATTTCTTAAAATAAGATAATGTCATGAAAAAGACGGTGTTTTTTGCAGTTCTATTGCTATTGTGTTTTGGTCTTACGGCACAAACCGGTAAGAAAAAGAAGAAAAAGCCTGCACCAAAACCGGTAGCACCTGTAGAGATTGCCTTGCCGGAAAGATGTTTTGATTGTTTCTTCGCGGTGAAGTTGCAAACGGATGTTCCTTTCGGTCCTACCGAGCCGTTGAATGGTGCGGGATATGTCAATGAGATACATAGAGATGCTCAAACTCAAAATGTGTTCGAACAAGAGCATAATTCGATTTGGTATAGCTTGGATATACCGTACGACGGCAAGCTTTTGATAGACATAAAGCCAAAAGGTGCTTCCGACGATTATGATTTCCTTGTTTACAAATATACAGATAAATATTTTTGTAACAGAATCGAGAAAAACAGAGTGAAACCTATTCGTAGCGTTCAGTCAATCAGTAGTACCGATGTGCAAGGGCGTACAGGTTTGTCTTTGCAAGGAACAATGGCACACATAAAGAAATCGTCTGATGTGGCGTTTGGAAAATACATTGACGTAAAAGCAGGCGAGAGTTACATAATTGTTTTGGATAATCTCACAGATGGTGGGTTAGGACACACGATTACGTGCGAGGTATGGACGGATTTCGCACCTCTTTACATACAACCGATGGATAGTTTGAAGGCTCAGAGAACCACAGCTGACATATATGTAAAGGAATTGGAGACAGGCAGAATCGTTGTTGATAAAAAAGATGCCGGTTCAATGAAAATCAAACTTCTTCCGGGAAAAACATATAGTGTCAACTTGAGCAAAGAGGGCTTTTTCAGAATGAATAGGGTCGTATCACACGAACAAGCTGCTGCGAAGGACTCTGTATTTTCTGCAAAGTTGATTGAGATAAAGCCTGGCTCAAATATTCCGCTTGAAGGTGAGTTGTATTTTGACAATAACGAACAAGGTGAAATTATTTTGATGAAAGAATGCTACCACGCCTTTGATGGTATCATAAAAACTTTGAATGAATATCCGCAAATAAATATTGATATTATCGGAAGAATAGCAACGGAAGGTCTTAACGTGAGAAAAGACAATGAAATCTCGAAAAAACGAGCTGAAGCAATAAAGAACTATCTTGTTTCACAGGGTGTTAACGAGAATCGCATAAGAACGAGAGGTTCCTCAATAAAAGAGTTGGAGAAACAACTGAAAGATCAACAAAAGTTAAAAAACAAAATAATTACACCTCAGTGTGAAATAAAAATAGCAACAAAACGTTAGTATAAAGTGAAAACACAATGTCCCATAGTGTAGCGGTAACACAAGAGATTCTGGCTCTCTTATCTCAGGTTCGAATCCTGATGGGATAACAAAAGGGAAACATTTGTCAATCAAGTGTTTCCCTTTTTTATTATTCGTTTATGCGATTCTCGGAAAAAGATTCAGTGCAGTCGTTGTTGTTCTCTCTGCAACCTCTTCAAGACTTATGTTTTTGATTCTTGCAAGCATTTCGGCAATATGAAGAACAAATGCACTTTCATTGCGTTTTCCTCTGAAAGGAACGGGAGCAAGATAAGGGGCGTCGGTTTCTAAAACAATCTTATCAAGACTTATGCCTTTTATCAGTTCAGCCAGGTGAGCATTCTTAAAAGTCAGCACACCGCCTATGCCGATTACGAATCCCATTTCAATAAGTCTCTCAGCCTGTCGCAAATCGCCACCGAAACAATGAAGAACTCCATTGTAGGAAGAACGATTGAGCGATTTCAAAACGGAAAACATTTCATCAAAACCCTTTCTGTTGTGAATCGAGGTAGGAAGTCCCAATTCAAAACTCCATTTCATTTGCTGCTTAAAAGCTTCCATCTGTTCTTCTGCAAAAGTCTTGTCCCAATATAGGTCGATGCCTATTTCGCCCACTGCACAGAAGTCATTAGGTTGAGAAAACAAGCAATTCTTTACAATAGATAATTCTTTCTCCCAATCTTCCTTTATGCTTGTAGGGTGTAAGCCCATCATCGGATAAAGGTTGTCGAATTGTTTCGAAAGATTCAGCATAGGGCTTATTGTAGTGCTATCGACATTTGGAAGCAAAATCTTATAAACACCATTATCTTCGGCTCTGTGTATAACATCTTGAATATCCGAATCAAAATCAGTTTCATATATATGGGAATGCGTATCTATCAGTTTCATAAATGATTGATTGTTTTGGGTAACAAAAAAAGCCGCTATTTAAGCGGCTTGAATCTCTCTCTGTCTTACTTCAATAACTCTTACTATTGAAGTTTTGCAACTTTCTTCATGCATTTTGACTTCAAGTTGGCAGCTTTGTTCTTGTGAATTACAGAACGTTTTGCCAATCTGTCTATTTGAGAAATCAACTTTGGCAATCTTTCGCTTGCTTCTTTAAGATCTTCAGTTGCTCTAAAGTCTCTCAAAGCGTTACGCATAGTCTTTGCGTAGTAGCGATTAGCCAATCTCTTCTTCTCGTTCGCACGTATTCTCTTTATTGCACTCTTGTGATTTGCCATTTCTTTTATCTAATTTTTAGTACCCCGTAGGGGATTCGAACCCCTGATTTCAAGAATGAAAATCTTGCGTCCTAGGCCAGCTAGACGAACGGGGCGTCTTTAACTTCTTGCCTCATTTGACGGTGCAAAATTACAACAATTTTTGAATCTACCAAACTTTATTGCAAAAAAAATACAACTCAGTCTTTGTTTTAGTCTTTATCTTGTTGAAATTCAAAACCTAATCTTTTTGCAGTAATTAAACGTTTTTCAGATGTTTTTTGCTTGATTTCGCCAACTGTAACCTCTTTTACTTGGTCAAAAGGCGGAGAAAGAAGATTGAAATTGTTAGTATATTCCATAGAAGATAGGATTATGCTTGTTATCGAATCCTTATCAACAACCGATGTATTGAAATTTGAATACAATAAACCGACTTCGCGTTTCCCTTCTATGAAATAGTGTTTGTCTTTATTTACAAACATTCTCCCGATAAGGTAACCAATATCGTAGTCTCTGTTATAGTCGTATGAATCCTTCAAAAAGTTGTATATCGAAATCGTTCCGCAGAAAGAACGTTCCTTGTCTTCCTTTATGTATGGCAATTTCATAACCTCGTGCAGTCGAGAGAACTCGTAAACATTTGTATGCATGCTGAAAAGCAACAAATCAGCACCGAAACGAATCTCAAATTCAAATTCCGATTTTTCAGTGAAAGAGAAATACTTCGGATACAAGCTTCTCAAGTCATCTATTATTTCTTTGGAGGTCGATTTCATCAATTGAAAAGTTTCTTTGGTGTTATCGAGCACACATTCCAATAAATCCGATTTTTTCTTTATGATTTCGCCAAGTTCTTTATAATTCATATTCAATCTTGTTAATGATACAAAAAAAGCCCTACGTATTACATAGGGCTAAATCTTAGTGTCTGTTTAAGGAACTATTCTTCAGGGTGAATAGCTTCCATAGGGCAAACATCTGCGCAAGTTCCGCAGTCAACACATTTTGAAGAGTCTATTTTATAGATGTCTCCTTCTGAAATAGCCCCAACAGGACATTCATCGATGCAAGTGCCGCAAGCAGCACAATCTTCTGAAATTTTATACGCCATTGCTTATAAGTTTTTTAAGGTTTATAACGATGCAAAGATATAACAATATATTCAATTGCCAACAAAATCGCACAACTTTTTTTCGCGATTGTGAAATTTCCTACGCAGACAAAAGTAGATTTTTACAATAACGACTCCGCTCAAATCACAACAAATGATTATCTTTGCAGGCAAAAGCGAAATAAATACCATAATGAAAATATCAAAACTAAAAAGCACAAGTCTGCTCTTTGCAATCGTTGCACTATTTCTTGCATGCAGCGAAGAGAAAACAATAGAAAAATATGAAAATGGCAATCCTAAGTTGGTTCATATAGTAAAAGAGAAAAACGATTCGCAACAACAAATCGGTGAAAAACGATTCTATGAAAATGGAACTTTAAGGCACGAAGGAGGAATCGAAGGAGAGAATCGTACAGGCAAGTGGAAATTTTATTTTGAAAGCGGAGCCTTGTTCGCAAGTGCAGATTTCACCGATTCTCCTTTGGGAACAAATTGGGAAGTATTCGATTCAACCGGTGCAGTCTTGGTTAGCAAAGATGATAAAGTTAAGGAATTGCATTTTGCCACAGACGGAGGACTATGCGACATCAAGATAGTGCGAGGAAGCAATGAAACATTTTACAAATTCTTTGAATCATTCAAAGTAAACATAGTTTCAAACATGAAAGGCAACATTCCAAACGGAGAAACCACAGCTTGGTTCGAAAATGGCAAACTGAACTCATACTACTACTATAAAGACGGAATGCAAGACAGCGTTTACAAAGTTTATACCGAAACAGGCTCATTGCTGATCAGCGGACAATACAAACAAGGCACCAAAGTAGGCAAATGGGAATATTTTCTATCGGACGGAACGCCTGCAGGAATTGAAATATACGACATAGACGGAACACTATTAAAAGGAAGAGAATAACATGAAAAAGATACTGTTTATTTTATTTTTGTTTTGCACCACCATTACGCAAGCACAATACTCCTATAACCGCGTAAGTGTAAATCCGGAAGCGAAAAAACAAAGCTATGTTCATAAACTATCGAAAAAAGACAGCATTTGTATCACACCCGGCATAGCAAACGGAATGCAAAAACTAACAATGGGCAACTATACCTATAGAGCAGAAAACAGAGATGAAAGATTGGAATACGAAATCTTCGATTGTCCGAAAGAACGCAAAACATTCATCTTGGTAAACAAAACAAACGAGATGAGCCTTGGCTGTGATGTTTATCTATATGAAAAGAATAACATAAAACATTGCGGATACCTGCCAATAGCAGCTTACACCAAAGGAGCGAATGGAAGAATGGATTACAACAATGTCCTGCCTTACATTTCCATAGTCAAAGTATCCAATCGATATATCTTCTCATTTGAAACACCTCTCATTGTTTTATACCCGGGACAAGAGCAAGAAGAAATCGTAAACGGAAGAGACGTTTACTTCAATTACGAAAAAGAAGTCCTGCAATTAAACAGATAGAAAATTAAAACGGCGTTTCACACTCAACGAAACGCCGTTTTAATTTTCTGAAACTTGAATTCAATTTCCTAAAACGCCGTTTCGCTATGCCCAAACTTCGTTTCGCCAAAAAGTATTCAAGTTCTGTTTTTGCATAAGCAAATCTTACTCAAAGCAAAAAAAAAGTTTCGTACTTGTTTGTTAATTAAATAAAATTTTCTATCTTTGTGCTGTCAAATCACATCTTTATGAAAACCAATCGAATTTATATCCTCTGTAAGAATAACCTGAGCAAGCGATGATGTTCGTTTTGTTTTCCTTGTGCGAACATCGGTAAAATAAGCTCAAACAAAGGAAGAAAAAATCTTAAACTTTGAATTACAATATTGAAATCACTCCATAGTGAAGTAATATTTGTAATAGAACCTTAAAAAATGAAAATCAGATGAATAAAAAGAAATCTTTTAACATAATAATCCTATTAGCATGTACTTTGTTAAATATTGGTACGTTACACGCACAAGTTTGGACAAATGATAATAGTATAATAATGCGTACAAATTTGCAAATCGAAAATAAAGGACAAAAAATAAAACCATATATTGATAAAAATGGGAATGAATATTTGATAGGAAGTTGTAAGAAATTGGGAGCAAATGGTAGTTATTTTACTTTGTGGAATGACAACAATACTATTGTTTATGAATCTTCCTTAAACACTAATAATCTCACTATATCGGATTTTACCATATTAGGAGATACTATATATTTTTGCGGACAAAGAATTCCATCTCAAAATACGACACTTGGAATCATTGGAAGATTTAAAATAACAGACTTTCTTGATGATGGTAACTTTAGCTACGATTTAGCATATATTGGAAATAGCGAAATTTTGACAAAATTGGTGGCATCGTATCAAGATTCTGATACGACATCTATTGTTGCCATTGGGTACGATTCGATAGATACAAACTTTCAAAACAAACTTATTTATTTGAAATTTACTAATTCTAACACACAACCGATTTTACATAATGAGGATTTCACTAATGCTCAAGCTAATCAGAAAGAAGTGTTTTGGGATATTGAATTAACAAATAATCAAGTGATAACACTGAGTCACCTACACCCTACTGACAAATATGTAGTAAGGTATCACAATCCAAATGCTCCATATACAAATATTGGAAAAAATACATACTCTGACACAAACATATTTTTCAATAAGTCTTCTGATAAATTTCAATATTCATTTCATTTAGCGGATATTTCAGTGGAAAAAATAGCAGTTGCCGTTTTTGCTTACAGTAATCAAAATAATCCTTTTACAATGGTTAATTTTTTGAAAAAAAATTCTTACCATGTGCTTTCCTCACAATTGTTTTACAATATTGACAAAACGTATAATATATTGGAAATGGAATATTCTCAAGAAGCTAAAAAACTTTTGATTTTAGGCGAAGAGGATTTTGGAGGAGTTAAACCAGAACCTATTATGTATATTTTAGATCCTAATAGAACTACTGCATATATAAGTAAAAAAAATCACTTCAATTTTTCTAATTTGATAAACCATTTCAGCGTTATACCAGGAAGAAGATATGCCGTAGCCGGAGTTTATCCTCTTTCACAAACTTCATTTTCTCAAATGGTTATAACAAAAGTTATACCTGCAACAACAATTAATTGCGTTGTAGTTCAAGATCTTAATGTACAACCCCTGAATTTCCACGATGGAGCTCCAAGTAATGAAACTATTTCTACAAATCCAATTGGATGTGGTTGGAATAGTTTTAACGCTTATAACAGTAATGAAGGAGTAATAATTGAATGTAATGAATAACAATTAAAAACATTTATGATATGAGAAGAATATGTACGTTTATTTTCGCTTTGATAGGATTGGTTTCATTGAATGCACAAACAGATACAGCTTATGTTCAAAATCTATATAGCAATCAATATATCTACCCGCACTTAGTTGATACAAATTATACAAGTATAAATACACTTGGTAATTATACTGAAGGTGCTTATAATCTATTTGATTTGAATATTAATGCCCCAGTACCGGAATGTTATTTGACAGGTTATGCCCAACGTTATGAAGTAAAAGACAGTGTTAAGATAATGGGTGTGGCTCTTATGATTAATGGTGTTCATTTAGACCCTTTTGGAAACAATAATGTTACAATAAGTGTATGGGATTCAACTATGACGAATTTGATACATATCAAACATTTTATAGATGGTGGTTGGACTGCAGGTTATCAATATCCTGCTACATCGATATATCCTTTTGTTGAGTATATTTTTGATGACACTTTAACTTTGTACGAAGATTATCATATATCTGTGGAATATCCAAAAAGATGTCAAGCCATTCAAACTTCTTTACCTTTGTTTATGGTATTGAGTGATTATATCGATTATTCGCCTGACGGACTTTCCGGTTATTGTGTCCCTTATGGAATTTGTGCTAAGTATAGACCATACGTTAGATTCGGCTGTGATAATCGAACTCCTTGGACTCATGTAGATAGTGTAACAAATTGGATGGGGGACTTAAGCTATAATTATATGGCAAGATACCAACTCTCGCAAGTACTGAATCCAAATTTTCCACCGGAACTTTTATGCGATACTGCTGTTTACAAAGCAATAGGGCTTTGCCCGATAAGAGCTTTGGAAGATACTCTTTCAAATGGCAATGATAGCACATTGAATGGCAGTGATACTATTTCAAATGGTGGGGATACAACTTCAAACGGCAACGATTCGACAAACAGTGCCTTGCAGTTAAGCAAACAACTTGATGAGTCGGTAAAACTATCGCCAATTCCTGCGGATGAAATTTTGAACATAAAGTCTGATTACAATATTTTAAGCATTGAGGTGTTTGATGTTATGAATCGCTTTATCGAACGTAAAGAATCGAACTCAAAATCTCTTCAATTAAACATC
>JAZNIO010000004.1:0-67689 GCA_045577535.1 Candidatus Onthomorpha sp.
TACAATTGTTCGTTGGGATGTGCAATCTCGTCCTGCTGGAGCGGATGTTTTTTGGAGAGTTGTGTCAAAGACTCCAAGCGTTAAGAGTACAAACAACAAGTATTTGCAAACAACTCCTTACGAAGCGACAAAATCTTTGGACATTCGCGGACTCAGTTACGAGAACTCCGGAGATGTACGTGTTATCTTGCGTTGCGAAAAAGAAGGATACTATCCGCAAGAAAAGGAATTTAACGTACGAATGATTCTCGACCAAGAAGAAATCTCTGCTTTCTTCCGATTGGTAAAAGAAGAAAAATAAGATTCTTCCTTGATTGGGAAAAATCAAACTGCCTTATAATATATATAAGGTAAAGAAAAACGAGCGTTCGACTTGCATTTGCATTTGCGAACGCTCGTTTTAATAATTTGTTTCTTTGTTTCGTTTTCTTGAAAGCTGGTTTCGTTATGGTACGGGGTCGTATCCGCTTCCTCCCCAAGGGTGGCAACGCAATATTCTTTTGATTGCAAGCCAAAGTCCTTTGAACGGTCCGTGTTTCTTTATCGCTTCGAGTGCGTATTGCGAGCATGTGGGTGTGTAACGGCAAGCTGCAGGGGTGTGTGGAGAAATCGCAGTCTGATAAAACCGTATAAGAAGAATGAAAAACCAAGAAAAGATTTTCTTAATCGTTTTCATGGCTTGTCTTTTTGACGATTGTGCGGATTATTTCGTTCATTCGTTCTTCTGTAAGTTGATATGTGGGCATTTGTTTGGAGACAAGGCAGATGTTGATAATGAGTCGTTGTTTTCTTTCTTCAAGATGTGAATATAATACGTGCTTTTGTTTGCGGTAGGTTTCTCTTAACAGTCTCTTGGCTCTGTTGCGATTTACTGCAGTCTTTTGATAGCGTTTCGGAGCTGTGAGTAGTGCAGATATACTGCAAGAATGGCTGTCCGTGAGTAAAAATCTGACACTGAAAGGATAAGACATGAATTTGCTGCCTTGCGAAAACAGCCTCTCCGTTTCTTTCAGAGAGGCTGTCCTTTCGTGTTTGTATAGTTTATTCATTGGTTTCGGTTTTCTTTGTCTTGCTTGTTCTGCTCGTAGTCTTTTTTGTGGTGGTTTTAGTGTCGGTCTTGGCTTTTGCTTTCGTGGTTGTTTTGGCATTTTTTGCCGATGTTTTCTTACCGACAGGCTTTTCGGATGTTACTTTCTTCGTTCGCCTTTTGCTCTGTGCATCAATTTCTTTCATCCATTCAACTCTTTCTTCATCAGTTAGGGATAAGAATTTGTCGATTGCCATAACCATTGAAGGGTATTCCGGTGTCGGTGCGGGGATATAGGACTTGAGTTTTGCCGATTTCAAGGCAGCTTGGGTTGTTGCACCGAATGCGGCAATTAAAATATTGTCATGATTTGCTTCAGGGAAGTTTTCCACAAACGCTTTCACTCCTATGGGGCTGAACATTGCGACCATATCGAAGTCGTTTATGTTTATCGCAGACAAGTCCTTCACTTCCGAACGATACATCACTGCTTTCTTAAACTCTATCTTTGTTGTATCTAAAGTTTTGAAGTAATCAGATGACGAATCTTCTGCACAAGGGAACAGATATTTTTCTTCTTTGTGTTTAGTTATAACATCCACCAAATCGGAGAAAGTTCCTTTGCCGTAGAATATCTTCCGCTTGCGATATTGTACGTAATTCTGAAGATAATTAGCAATTGTATCACTTATGCAAAAGTATTTCATGCTCTCAGGTATCACAGTGCGTAATTCTTTTGCAAGTCTGAAATAATTGTCAACGGCAAGTTTGCTCGTCATAATAACGGCACTGTAATCCAAAAGGGCGATTCGCATGTCTCGAAACTCTCTTGTACTTACTCCAACTACATCAAAAAATTTGAAAAATGTCAATTGGACATCATACTTATCGATAAGGATTTTGTATTGTGATTTTGCCAAATCCTCGGGCTTAGGTTGGGAAATAAGTATGTTCTTTACGTTTGTTGGTAACGACATAAGTGCTTGATTCTCTATGATAATAATATCTTTGCTACAAAAAATAATGGTACAAATTCAACGATGCAAAGGTACAAAAATAAATAGACACGAGAAAATTTTGAGAAATTAAAAACCAAATAAAGTCCTCTGATGATTCTTACAAGACTTAGAATTGCGAATGAAAAAACGGCAAATATCGATACATGATATCGTACATAATCATCGGAAAACAATGAAAAACTTATTGGAAGGAATAGTATGAGTGAGGATAAGAAAAGAAAAATCAACTGATTTATTATGTATAGTTTGCTGATGGAATTGCTTCTAAATATGGTCCCAAAGAAGTAAATCAACAAAAATTTCAAAAAAGTATAGGCTGTGATTCCTGCGAGCAAGAGAAAATATGTTTGCAATGAAGATAACTCATATCCTATGTTGAAGTGAATTTCGTGAAAGTCCATTACGGAATAAAATCCCAAAGCAATAAGAGGGAAAAACGGTATTGCTGCAGGTATGATTATATTGTTGCTCGATTTTGACAGCAGTTCGAATGATTTGGTTGAAAAGCATGCATGCACTATTTCAAAACTCCTATGGCGGAAGAATCGAAACAATATTGCAAAAAAGGCAAATATCGTAATCAAAACAATGAATGACCAATCCTGTGCATTATCTCTATTTTCCATGGGCTTGAGTGTCATCTTCGGATTATGCACGTATGTTTTCTCTTTCAATAACGATGGTTCTGTTTTCAAGACAGGGAAAGAGTCGTTCAAGATATGTGTTACATAATCTTTGAACAGCATATCGCTGACAGAATCAGGACGTGCCGCTGTATCCTTTTGGATATACAACGGCACGAATAACAAATCGCTTTGCAGGTTGTTTGCTACACTGTCTTGATTCATGCGATTTTATGTTTTATCTCGCAATTATGAGCTTTTCTGTGATTATTCCATCTTCGCTTTTCACGCAAATGACATAGGTTCCCGTCGGAATGTTTTCAAGATCCACTAACATGGAATTTGAATTCGTCAGATTAGTTCTAAGCATCACTTTCCCGTTCATGTCAAATATGAAAAGTTCTCCATGAGAAGGAAGTCCCGATAGACGAATTTGTTTGTCGGCAGGGTTAGGTGTTGCAGTCAAATCTGAAACTATTATGTCTCCAAGTCCGGTTACGCTGCTCTTTACAGGAAGTCTCAAATTGTCTACCCATGCGGCATCTTGACCTGTTGAGTTGGAATAATCCTTTGAGTATTCGAATTTCAAGGTATGAGTACCTGCATTTATGACATATTTTTTCTGTTGCCAATCACTTGAAGAGCCTGATAGCGATACTTTCTCTTCTCCATCCAAATAAAATTTGAAGAAGTCATAGTTGTTTTCCGAAGAAACTTTAACGTAGAATGAAATTGTGTCTCTGTAAACTGCTTCTGTTGTAATTTCGATTGAGGTTGTTTCGTTGTCTTCTATGTCTCCCGAACGCAAAGAATAATTTCCTTCGTAAGCCGTTGAGTTATCTATGAACCAAGCTGCACTATTGTCGTTTTGCCATTCCTGTGGCAAAGAGTTGCTTTCGAAAGTTTCTATGGTGCTTTGAGTTGCCATGTTTACCAATTTGGTTATGCTGTAGTGCCCTGCAGTGTATGTGATTGCGAATTCGATGTTTTCTTCATCGCTTACCGTACAATCAAATGATGCAGTGGTGAATTGATCGGCAACAAGGGGAATTATGTTCAATGTTGCATTTTCTTCAAAAGAGATATTTGTAGAACGACTTTCGATGCTTACTGCTCCTTCCGACGCTGCAATCGCACCATCGTTGCAAACGTTGAATTCTATTTCTTTGCCATTAGTGCCTTGTTTGATTCTGATGTTTTTAATGTCCAAAACAGGAGCTTCTATTTTTTTCTTTACGATTTTGTTAGATTGATAATCTGTGCCATCCACAAGTATCGAGAAATTCAATTCAAGATTGTTTGCCAATGCTTCATGAGTTCGGATTTTGAAAATATTGTTGCAAGGAATTGATGTTTGAGGATTCATAGTTCCTATGTTCAAATGATAATCGCTGATTACGGTTACATTTTCCAACCATTCGATGTGAATGACCGTATTGTTCAATGGATTCAAGCCGATGTTTTGTGCGTTGAGGTGAATATTGTATTCTTTGTCGGCTTGTAGCTTATCGACAATTTCTCCGTTTGAGGCATCTTCGAATTTTATGTCAGACAATATGATGTATGGCTCATTCGGAGTGGCAATACTTATTTCAGAAATCATAGGTCTGTAAAACTGATTGGTCAAAACAACCATAATGTTGCTGTTCTCGCTGATAGGTTCGAAAGATAAAGAAACCGAACCATTGGCATCTGCTTGTGCCGCGGTGATTAAAGTATTGTTTGAACTTAATCCCACGTAAGTGTATGGGGGAAGGTTTTCCAATGTTATCTCACTTGTTCCCAAAGGAAGGTTTTGCGGAAGTTCGACATCGAATGTTTTTGCTATTCCGACAAAAGGAACAAGTGATGGATCGCCCATAAGATTATAAACTTCCCAATAATATTCCGAGCGACTTGAATTAGCTAAATCCACAGCCAAATTGCCGGCTTGTATCATTTGTCCGACAGTTGTGTACCATTTGTCAAAAGATTCTGAATGGGTGTGGAACATTCTGTCATAGGCTCCAAGTGCTGATGAGCTGTAATTAGGATTCAATACGACATTCTTTGCACCTACCGACCAATAATAGTCTTCGTACCAATATGTATAGTTGCTTCCGCCGATTATTGCTACGCCTCCTTCGTCGCTTGCTCTCAACAATTTTTCTGCAAAGCACTCGGAAACATTGTATCTGCTGGAAAGACAGCAGTTGTTTAAGAATACTCCATACATTCCTGTGTTGGACATTGATGAAATGTTACTTGTGGTAAACGAAGGTGAATACCAACCGGTTTCGTCACAGTGTGCAGAATAGTTTATCCAACCTTGACCGTTGTTTATCTTTTGACGTATTTCTGTTGATTTGTTTCCGGATGCGGGATTATAGTAAACGGATGTGTCAAGCCCGTCAAAATATTGTTTTACGTAATTCATCTGACCGTTAACGCAAGTTGGTGCCGGTGAAGCTGTCTCTTTCCCTGCCACAAGCAGAACTCTGTTTAGAAATTCGTCGTTTTCGAATCCATATTTCTCATAATTAACTGTTTTATTTACGATTGCTGTCATTTGAGATGAAGATGTTGCCGAGAATCTTCCGTAGAACAATTCCGGAAGTATGTCTCCTGTATATTCAGCATAGTAAAGGTCTGTTGGATGTCCGCTTGTGCCTCCCGTATTCTCTCCATCAAAAGTAGGAATCTTGTTTATATCTCCACACAACAAAAGATAATCAGGTGCCGGATTGCTTTCGGTCGCTTCGTCCCATAATGAGCGTAAATGATTCTTTATGGCAGTCGTCGTGTTACCTATTTCATCGGTATAGAGAGCTATTATCTCAAAACCTTGTTGCGTTTTCCATTGAATGAACGGCTGTAAAGATTCTTCAAACATTCGATCCGATACTATCACCATTTTGTAAGGTCGGTTTATGTTGGTGGAATGAACGCTTGCAGATAGGTTCTTGGGATTTACAATTTTGTTTGATATGAATCCGGTGGAGAGAGAGTTTGTCTTCGCTTTGAGAGATTGTGTCGCCGTGTAGTTTGGATTTATGAATTTTATGGTATAATCGAGTTGTTTTGCTATTTCGATTATGTTTGATTGGGGATTGTATTTAACGGGACTTACGGATACTTTAGCGATTCTTGTTCCGTTCATGATGCCTATTACATCGACGCGTACTCTTTTTTGAGGGTTAGATGTGTTTTGGGAATAGTAGTCTTCATTCATTTGAAAAGGCACTTCCTCGTTTTGTTTCGATTGAGAAACTTGCGAAGGAAAAATTCTATATCCATTTTCAAGGGAGAATGTTTCTAAATTCGTCGCGTTCTCTTCAATCACTATGTCATCGCAAATTGGAACTTCTATAAGATATGAGTAAATCGGTAATTCTGCTTCTGCAATCTTGTTCGTGTACACAAAATCCTTTCCCATGTATAGCTTATTGAAGATTTGAGACTCATGATTTACTTGTTCAACCTTCAAAAAGGAAAAATTTTGAGAAACAGACAAATCTGTCAAAGACTCTTTTATCGTCATTTCTCCGTTATTTTCTTCCGTCGTTCCTAATAATATTTGTCCAAGTGTTTGGTAACCAATTAGGAATGTTAGGACTAAAAAGCATAATTTTTGTTTCATGATAATTTGTTTTTGTTGAAATCGAGTGCCAAAGGTACAAAAAAACATGCTTACACAGCGATTGTAATCTGAAAAAACATTTCGATTTACGGAAATCTTGTTTTGATTTTCAGATTTTTGATTTCATTAAATTATTTCTTTGTTTCATGAAATCGTTTCTTGAAAAAAATAACTGCAAAGACTATCAAGCCCTTGCAGTTATTGAATCCCATGTGGAATTTTTTCTGATTAAAGATTCTAAAATTAAAACAAATTATTTTTATTCGAACAAAATACTGCTCTCACAAAGTGCTGTATTTCCGATGCCTAAAGGTCGTTATCCAGATTTTTCATCAGTTTCTTTCTTGCAAGGAATATACGACTTTTTACAGTGCCTATGGATATGTTAAACATATTTGCTATTTCCTGATATTTGTATCCTTGGTTTATCATATTGAAAGGAATGCGTTGTTCTTTAGGTAAAACAGCGATTTCTTTGAGAATATCCTTGTATCTTGCTTCATGATCGGCTGTTTCAGTGATTATGGTAGTGTAAGTGCCGGATAAAGCTTGTGAATCGGTCTGTCGATACAATTCTTCTGAGCGTTTCTTACGTCGATAATTGTTTATGAAAGTATTCTTCATTATTGTGAACAGCCAAGCTTTGATGTTGGTGCTCTCATCAAATGAATCTCTGTGTGTGAGTGCTTTTAACAAGGTGTCTTGTACCAAATCTTCGGCTTCTTCCGTGTCTTTTGTCAAAGAAAATGAGAAATACTCAAGGTTCTTTCTCTCTTCAATCAATCTGTGTTCGAAATCTTGTTGTTTCATAGCGTAATCTTTTTTTGTTTGTAAAACTATTATTTAATGTATATATGTTTGTGAAGTTTTGTTTGCCATGTCGTTTGGTTGACTTGAAAAACAAACCCCATACCTTAATAATGTCAATAAATGTGCCAATGTGCCAAAATGCTGTATTTATATCATAATTTTGTGTTTACTTTATTGGAAATCAGAAATAAAAAAATAATGGTAATTTTATCGATAAATAATGGTGTGAAAGCGGTTTGTCTCAAAAAAGAACAGAAATCCGAAATTCTTTCTCAAAAAAAGAAAATTATCGCTTTTAATTTAGTAAATTTGCAGTCAAGTAGTAAAATGTTTATTTAAATGAAGAGGATATTGTTATTAGGAATGCTTCTGCTATCTTTTGCAGGCAGAAGTTTTGCGGATGAAGGCATGTGGTTGCCTTTGCTATTGGCAGATAGACAAGCAGATATGCAGAAAAACGGAATGAAGATTACGGCTGAAGATATTTACAGTGCGAATCATTCTTCATTGAAAGATGCCGTTGTTTTGTTTGGTCGCGGATGTACAGGCGAGTTTGTGTCTTCTGAAGGGCTGCTTCTAACCAATCATCATTGTGGATATGGAAGCATAGTTTCGCTTAGTACCGTTGAGGCTGATTATCTTACAAACGGATTTTGGGCTCAAAATAAAGAATCGGAGTTGCCGTGTAAGGGAATGACGGTTACATCGTTGGTATACATGAAAGATGTGACCAAAGAGGTGTTGAAAGGTGTGGAAGATAAGATGTCGATGTCAGAAAGGTCAAAAAAGATAGATGAAAATATTGAATCGATAAAATCAAAGGCTGTTGAGGGTACTCATTATCAAGCGGTGATTAAACCGTTCTATTACGGAAATCAATATTTTCTTTATGTGAATGAGGTATTCAAAGATGTACGTCTTGTCGGAGCCCCTCCGAGCAATATAGGTAAGTTTGGCGGAGATACGGATAATTGGATGTGGCCTCGGCATACAGGAGACTTTTCGATGTTTAGAGTATACGTCGGAAAGGATAATAAACCTGCTGATTATAGTCCGGAAAATGTTCCGTATGTTCCTAAAAAGCATTTGAAGATTAACCTTAATGGCGTAAAAGAAGGAGATTTTACTTTTGTGTTTGGTTATCCCGGAACAACTAAACAGTTTTTGATTTCCGACGCTGTTGATTTTGTCCAAAATTTGGAAGATCCTATCAGAATAAAACTTAGAACCATAAGACTGGATGTTTATAACAGAGCGATGAATTCAAGTCCTGCTCAAAGATTACGCTATGCCTCTCAGGTGGCTTCAATAGCCAATGGTTGGAAAAAGTGGCAAGGAGAGGTCAGAGGTTTGAAACGCTTGAATACAATAGAAAAGAAGAAAGATTTTGAGAAGAGATATTCAGATTGGGCTGCAAGTTCGGAGGAAACAAACAAAGTTTACGGAAGTGTGTTGCCTGCCATGAAGTCTGTTTATTCGAAAAAGATGGCGTCGGAAATAATGTACGTTTATCTGAATGAGGCAATTTTTGCATCAGATTTAATGCTTAATGCTCGTAATCTTTTGGATTTAATTACTGAAGCGGATAAAGAGACAGATGAAAAAGTGTTGAAAATGATTGCGGAAGGAATGTATGGCAAACTTTCAAAATACTACGAGAACGATTATGAAAATCATCGAAAGGTTGACAAAGAAATTTTTGTTAAAACGATGACAACATTTTACGATGCTTGTGTTGGAATTCTTATTCCTGAAAAGAAATTTGATGAACCGTTTGAAGCGTATTTTGAATCTGTGTATGAAACATCGTTATTGTCGAATCCGGATAAAGCAAAAAAGCTTTTGGGAAATTTCAAATCAAAAAACATAAAGAAAATAGCAGAAGATCCTGCGGTGAAATTGCTATCTCCATTTTGGGATTTATATGTGAATTCGATGCGTGATGAATTGATTGCTTCCAATAATGAATTGGATAGTTTATATCGTGTTTATGTCGCAGGAATCATGCAAATGGAAAAAGACAAAGACTTTTACCCTGATGCCAATCTTACTTTGAGAGTTGCGTATGGAAAAGTAAAATCGTACGAACCTAAAGATGGGGTTGTGTATAAGCCGTATTCAACAATAGAAGGAATAATGGAGAAAGAGAATCCTGATGTGTACGATTATGTTGTTGAAGAAAAATTGAAACAATTGTATTTGACCAAAGATTATGGCCGATACGCTAATGAGAAAGGTGAAATGCCTGTTGCGTTTATTGCAAGTAATCATACTACAGGAGGAAACTCCGGAAGCCCTGTGTTAGATGCGGAGGGAAATCTTATAGGTATAAATTTCGATAGAAATTGGGAGGGAACGATGAGCGATATCATGTATGACCCTTCTCAATGTAGAAATATATCTTTGGATATTCGTTACTGTTTATTTATAATCGATAAATTCGCAGGAGCGAAGCATTTAGTGGATGAAATGACTATTGTAAAATAATTAAAGAACAATGAAAATATCATATAATTGGTTGAAACAATATGTGGATACAGAAGTTTCAGCTCATAAAGTTGCAGAATTGTTGACCTTCGGAGGTTTGGAAGTCGAAGATGTGGAAGTGGTAGAAACAATAAAGGGTGGACTGAAAAACTATGTCGTCGGAAAAGTTCTTACATGCGTTATGCACCCAAACTCAGATCACTTGCATCTTACAACGGTTGATGTCGGTGAAGATAAGCTTTTGAATATTGTTTGTGGAGCTCCGAATGTTGCGGCGGGCCAAAAAGTGATCGTGGCAAAAATCGGTGCCAAGGTTTATGTGTCCGATGAAGAGTGTTTCGAGATTAAACGTTCCAAGTTGAGAGGCGAAGTAAGTGAAGGAATGATTTGTTCCGAAAAAGAACTGTGTTTGAGTGATAACAACGAAGGAATAATGGTGTTGAGCGAAGAAGCTGTTGTCGGAACTCCTGCAAAGGAATATTTCAACATAAAAGAAGATTATGTTTTCGAAATAGGATTGACGGCAAATCGCTCAGACGCAACCTCTCACATAGGAGTAGGTCGTGATTTGATTGCTTTGTTGAGAGCACAGATGAATGAAAACAAACAGCTTCAAATTCCAAGTGTGGAAAATTTCAGAGTCGAATCTGCGGAAAACAATGATGTTACAATAGAAATAGACACAGATCTTTGCAAACGTTATTCGGCTGTTGTCATAAGCGGGGTTAAAGTTGCCGATTCTCCACAATGGTTGGCAGACAGATTGAGAGTGATTGGTATTCGCCCGATAAACAATATTGTTGATGCAACAAATTTTGTTTTGATGGAGATCGGACAGCCTCTTCACGCATTTGATTATTCCAAAGTCAAGAATCATAAAATTGAAGTCAAGACTCAGTCAGCCGGAACAAAGTTTACGACATTAGATGGCGTGGAACGAGAATTGACAGGCAAAGAAGCCATGGTTTGTAATGCGGAAGAAGCCATGTGTATGGGGGGAATATATGGCGGACTTGAATCAGGAGTATGTGCCGATACAACAGACATTTTGTTGGAAAGTGCTTATTTCGATCCGGTTGTCATTCGTAAAGCAGCCAAAACTCATGGGCTTCATACAGATGCTTCTTTCAGATATGAGAGAGGGGCAGATCCGAACATAACTCTTTATGCTCTTAAACGTGCCGCCCTTTTGATAAAAGAGATTGCAGGAGGCGTAATATCTTCTGAAATAAAGGATGTTTATCCTTCTAAGATAGAGCCCGTTCGTATTCGATTGGATTACTCTTACATGGACAATCTGGTAGGTAAAAGCATAGATCGTGATTTGGTAATCGATATATTGGAACATTTGAATATAGAAACGACAGATGTAAACGAGGAAGGATTGACAGCTGTTGTGCCAACCAATAAAGTGGATGTTACACGTCCGTGTGATTTAGTTGAAGAGATTTTGCGTATATACGGATATAACAATGTTGAAATTTCGGATTCTGTCAAGAGTTGTTTGAATCAGACTCACAAACCTAATCCGGACAAAGTGCAAAATCATGTTTCAGATTATCTGGCTTCTAACGGCTTCAACGAGGTTATGAATAATTCATTGACGAAACTTGCTTACTATGAAAGCAATCCTGAATTTCCGGCCGAGCAATCTGTTCCTGTTTTGAATGCTTTGAGTAAGGATTTGGGACAAATGCGTCAAACATTGCTATATGGCTTATTGGAGACAGTGGAATACAATGTCAATCGCAAAACTTCTGATTTGAAGATTTTTGAATTCGGAAACTGTTATAAGAAGAACTTGGATTCATTCGACAATGACAACATAACAAAAAGGTATGATCAAACAAAACATTTGGCAATCCTTACAACAGGTAAAACAAAAGAGAGTTGGCAGGCAAAACAGGAAAAAACAGATTTCTATCATTTGAAAAACATGTTCTGTAATTTGTTGGCACAAATGCGAATTGATGATTCACGATTTACAATCGAGCAAATGACAGACGGATGTTTTCAATATGCTTTGAGATATACAGGAAAAGACAACAAGAAAGTTGTTGCGACAATAGGATTATTAAAATCTCAGTTGTGCAAAAAGTTCGGTGTCAAACAGGAAGTTTATTATGCTGATGTCAATTGGGATTTGATTATGAGAATGCTTCCTTCCAAAAACGTAAAATATAGCGAAATATCAAAATATCCTGAAGTGAGAAGAGATCTTGCGTTGATTGTTGCTGATGATGTAGCATTCTCGCAGATTGAAGCAGTGGCTTATCAAACCGAAAAGAAGTTGTTGAAGTCTGTTTCTTTGTTTGATGTGTACAGAGGTGAGAAACTGCCGGAAAATACTAAACAATATGCAGTTTCATTTGTATTACAAGATAAAGAAAAGACGCTTACGGATAAACAGATCGATGCAATAATGCAGAAATTAATCAAAGCATTTGAACAGAAATTAAATTCATCATTACGCTAAGGCATGGTATCTTTGGTTAATTATGACATAAAGATTCTGATCGTCTTGTTGGAATCGTTGAAAGGGAAGAAAAAATTTTTTAAGTGGCTTTTGTCAAATGGTTATCCTGAACTTGCAGCTTGGAGCAATGCAGTGTTGGGTGATGTTGATGCTTTGCATTGGCTTTTTGACAATGGATATGGAGAGTTGGGTGTTCTGAGTAATGCGATAGACGGAGAAAAGAAAGCTGTTCAATGGGTGTTGAGTTCAAAAGATGAATTCATGATCAATTTCTCGGCAGCGTGTCGTAAAGAGCCTGATGGGATGCGTTGGTTGCAAGAAAAAGACTTGGAAATTTTCATACAGATGGCATTGAGAATAAGAGTTATTCTTGAGGTGCAAATAAAAGATCAATTATTTTGGTATAGATGGAAACATTAAATCAGAAAAACGGTTGTACGATAAAGAAAAAATGCTTGATAAACAATGTAGTGTTGTTTGTGATGTCGTATCTGATCGTGTTTTATGTAGTACAAATTGCGATTATCTTGTCTGCATTTACTCATGGTGTACCAATGGTGCTGTATACTCATGATATAGACTTCAATAGTGTCAATACGGCAGCAAGTGGTGAAGTTTGGACGTCTTCAGACAATGTGATAGCAATATTCGGTATGCCGATTATTGCGGTGTTTATTTTAGGCATGACGTCGATACTTTTGCTTACGAGATGGATAACAGACAAAATCCAAATAAAACGGTTTTTGTTTTGGATATTTATTTGTTCCTTCGTAAGGTTAAGCGGAAATTTTGTCGTAGGTCACATATCGCATTTATGGAATGTTAATTTGGTAACCGATTTTATGGGCATTACTTATCCCGGAAATTTGGGTAAAATCTTGTTTGTTATAGTTGTGTTGTTACTTACTGCCGCAGGATTTTATTGGTCTGCATCATTGATAAAATACATAGTCAATCCATATTCGGGACGCTTGAAAGAAAAAATAGTTAGTAATGTTTTTGCTCCTGCAATTATAGGTTTACTGATTGTCAATTTGTTCTTCATACCATATGCTCCTGATTTTACTTGGTTGGAATTAGGAGGTAGTTTGTTTATTCTTTTGGGAATGTTGCTGATTCTTGTGCCGGTGGTTTTGAAACGCTACAAGTTCATTGAGGATGAAGAAAATGAATTGGTTGATGATGAAAAAATCAATATTCCTCTTTTGTTGTTTGTTGTCGGAGCAATGATTGCATTGAAGGTAATATTTGATCAGGGAGTGTTTTTGGACGTTTCTCCATATAGAAACTATTTTTTGGAGAATGTAATACTCATTGCTTGTGGTGTGATGGTGTCAGGCTTTCTGCTTTATTTGTGGTTGTCTTACAGGAGGAAAGAAAAGAAGAAAAAAATCGCAACAGAGCAACTCCTTGAGGAGGTTGAATCCGTTAAAGAAGATATTTCCGACGAGGAATGGGGAGTTAAGAAGTATGATTTGTCAAAGTACAATGATTTTCCGGAAGATTGATTTTATTGAAAATTGAAACATTAAAGCAAACCGATATGTTGTCAAAAGCATATCGGTTTGCTTTTCTCTAAAATATTGATGCGTTTGAGTCGTTCGAACTATGTGCCCGATAAAAGTAAGATCTACTTTTCTCAAACGAAGAAATAATATTCTGCATCAAAGAATCACAATTTTGTTTTCAAGATGTGGGATTATTTAATTTTTTGATGATTTGAAGAAAATCAGATCGCAAGTGATGATTAAAACAATGGTGCAAAGCGAACTTAAACCTGCCCTAAGCAATATTTGCAAAATTTCACTCCATCGAAAAGATTCTATCATGATCAGGGTGAACGTGTGAATGATTGTGAGAATTGAAACATAGCCTAAAAAAGGCATAAATCCCATGTTTGTTGATGTCGGCGTGTCGTGGGTTTCCGATTGTTGATTTGTAATCAACGCTCCAAGGAATAGCGGACGTATGAATCCGGTAAACACACTTACTGCCGTATGGAAGCCAATCTGTCCGCTGAATACGTCAACAGAAAAACCGATTAAAAAAGATAATAAAAGGACTGCCCATTTAGGTGTGCGGAGAGGAAGAAGAAGTATGAACCATACGTACAACAATGGTTCCACTAAGCCGAATAAATTGATGTTGTTCAAAATAAACACTTGAATAATCAGAAGTATGATGAATCTGATTGCGATTAAAAGTATGTTCTTAGTCATTTTTTATTCCTTTTTCAAGCTTTTCTTGTTCGATTTTGAAGAAATTCTTAACTACATAAACGTATCCCAGTTTGTTATAGTCGGTTGAGAATTTTATGTCCACGTTGTAAAAACCGCTACCTTGATCTTTAGAGAATTTCTTTATGTATCCGACCTCGATTCCTTCGGGAAAGTTTCTGGAAAATCCACTTGTAACAATTGTGTCTCCGATTTTGAGCGGCATAGATGAAGGGATATCCACGATTTGTCCTGTTTCGTAATTTCCTCCGGACCAAACCAATGTTCCCGATGCTTGAGTACGTTTGTTTCGAACTGCAATCTTGCTATCTTGGTGCAAGACTGTCATGACCAATGCAAAATTCTCTGTAACGTTGGTAACGATTCCGACAATTCCGTTCTGAGCGATGACGCTCATGTCCTTGTTTATGCCACTCGAAAGCCCTTTGTTTAACATGAAATAGTTGTTTCGTTTGTTTATGGACTTGGAAATCACCTTTGCTTCAACGAACGAAAATTGTTGTTTATAGATTGTGTCATCTTTTATCATTACTCTATCGGTGTATTTCACGTAAGATGATTCTATTTGTTCTCTCAATCGGGCATTTTCTTTGACTAATTCTTCGTTTACCGAGGCTAAACTGAAATATTTAGAGATGGAATTGCATTGTTCGAAGGTGTATCCGGCTATGTTGTTGGCGAAATTTGTTATTGCCGAACCTTGGTAATACGAATTTCCGGATATGAAATATATGGCCAAGCCTTCAAGCAACAGAAACAAAAAAACGTAATAATATCTCTGTAAAAAGCGTATTAGATTATTCATGGCGTTCAAAATTCTTTGCAAAAATAGAAATAAATTTTGTTATTAAAGAAAAAAACGATACTTTTGCAGTTCAAAATCTTAAAAAAAGTTTGATCATGAAAAGAATTATGAAATTTTTGGTGTGTTTGATAGCACCGTTTATGTTCTTCGGATGTGAAGAATTGGAAGATATGGTTGGTGAAATAAATATGACAATCGGCGAAGAAACAGTTAAGATTCCTGATGCATTGTTTACGCAGATTGAAGGCGTAACAACCATTGCCGGAACAAATATTCAAGAAAGCGTGGCAATCGTATTTACCGGTGATTCAGTCGGAACTTATACTCTTGGCTTGGGTGATGATTTGCTTTCTGCCGCTGGAAATATTACAAATATAGCCGACATAGAGAATTCTTTGGTTTACATTCCTACATCAGGTATCAAGGAAGACGGAGTTACTATGATATGCGGAAAGTTGGAGATAACAAAATACAATAATCAGAACATAGAAGGCACGTTTACCGGATATGGACTAAAGACATCTATTTTGCAGGAGGGTAACATAGATTTTAGCTCAATACAAGAAAGCATAAAAGAAATAAATGGTGATTTCAGAGCGATAGGACAGAAATTATAGGTTTTATTTGAATAAACATATCAGATTATGAGAAGATTCTTTTTGGTAGTTTCATGTGTTGTATTTTCCCTTTTGGGAATGTCGTGCAGCGAAGATAGAGATTTTACCGGTTCTGCCGATTTGACCATAGACAAAACCACGTATCATATGCCGGTTGCCAATTTTGTGTTTGCAAATGGAGCAACTGATATTGTGGGAACGAATGTTTCTCAAACGCTAACTGTGAAAGTGAAGGGTAATTCCGTAAAACAATACACCATAGGTTACGGAGATGATTTTGAATCAATGTCTGCGGCATATCCTTTCGGAGATGATTTTGCAACACAAGCAGATTTGGAATTTGTTTCAACGATTGATGCACGGGAAGAGTTTGTAGCGGTGTGTGGAGTCTTAACAATGAGTGAGTATGGTGCTGATTCGATAGCAGCTACTTTCACCGGAAAGATGTTGCCTAAGGATAATGCAATATCCCTTATGAATGGCAACCTTACACCCGAAGCAATACAAAGTTCGTTACGCACATTTTCAGGTCAATTCGTGGCAGTACCTTGATGAGAATTGAATCGGAGTTGTTTTATTCATAGATAAAAACTATTAAGAACCAAATAAGCGATGTGGATTGAATCTGCATCGCTTATTCTTTATGAGGTAATCTTGAGTTCTTTCATGTTGGTTGATCATTATCACATATACCCTTGATCGAGTAGGCTGAGATACCCATTGTTACCTATTATGATATGATCAAGAACATTTATTGACATCAGTTT
This sequence comes from Candidatus Onthomorpha sp., assembly GCA_045577535.1. Lineage (GTDB taxonomy): Bacteria > Bacteroidota > Bacteroidia > Bacteroidales > P3 > Onthomorpha. The sequence continues at coordinate 16,488 of JAZNIO010000004.1, forward strand.
TCCTGCTTCTGATATTCTCTTTGTTGAAAGTAAATCTTCCTTACTTGGATCGGTTTCTCCCGAAGGGTGATTGTGTGCGAGTATTATTGAGGAAGCGTTGTATTCCAATGCTGCTTTATATATCTTTCTTACATCAACGGAAGTGTCGTTCCAACCGCCCTCGCTTATACACAAGGTTTTAATAACTTTTCCTCTTATGTCAAGCAATGCAATCCAAAAAGTTTCATATTCCAAGTCCAACATATATTGGGCAAGTACATTATAAGCGTCTTGAGAACTTGTGATTTTTGGTTTCTGCAATCCCATAGACTCTTTTCTTCTGAATCCGAGTTCCAATGCTGCAATTATATTCAATGCTTTTGCAGGACCGACTCCGCTGAATCTGTTGCAAAATTCTTGATAAGACAATCTGGAAAGTTCTTGCAGATTGTTGTTTACACTGTTCAGGATTTCTTTAGCCAGATCTACGGCAGTCTTGTTCCTGTCTCCGCTACCCAATATTATGGCTAACAATTCTGCGTTGCTAAGACTTTGTCTGCCGAGACTCATTAACTTTTCCCTCGGCCTGTCTGCCACATCCCAATCCTTTATGTTTAGTTTCTTTTTGTAAGCATCTTGATATTCTTTGTCGTTATCCATAATCTGAGTCGTGATTTTATTTATATTGAAAACCATGCGAAATTAGCAATTATATATCACAACAAAAGACTTTATACAACAAAAAAACAAAAAAATATGGTCAAATACTTGATTTGTAAAGAAAAAATAGTAATTTTGCAAACTCCAAGTCGAGTAGTCAGCGAACCCGTATTATCCTATGACTTGTTGATTTGGAGATAGTTAGTGTCTGAAAATACTCGCTGTTACTGCCCGTTTCGGCGGTTATTGTAGGGCAAAGTGTAAGTTATTTAATGTTTTTAGAAAAGCAAAAACGAAATGAGTACATTGAGTTATAAAACAATTTCGGCAAATAAAAACACGGTGAAAAAAGAATGGATTGTCATTGATGCCGAAAATGAAGTTGTGGGACGTTTGGCAACAAAAGTTGCTAACGTTTTGAGAGGAAAACACAAACCTTGCTTTACTCCACACGTAGATTGCGGAGATTATGTAATTGTAATCAATGCAGACAAAGTAAGATTTACAGGAAAGAAATATACGGATAAGGTTTACGTACGTCATACCGGTTATCCGGGCGGACAACGCTTTGCAACACCGAAGGAATTGCTTGCAAAATTTCCGATAAGAGTTGTAGAGCATGCAGTGAAAGGCATGTTGCCAAAGAATAAATTAGGAAGCAAATTGTACAGAAATTTGCATGTTGTAGCAGGATCAGAACATAAATTCCAAGCACAACAACCTAAATTAGTAAACCTTAATTCAATCAGATAAGAAATATGGAAGGAGTTATAAATACCATAGGAAGAAGAAAATGTGCTGTTGCCAGAGTTTACATGAAACCGGGTGAGGGCGCGATAATTGTAAATGGAAGAGATTACAAAGAGTATTTCCCAACAGAGACTCTTCAATACATTTGCAGACAAGCTTTTGAAACAATCGGTGCTGAAGGAAAGTACGACGTGAAAGCAAACCTTGACGGTGGTGGAATTTCAGGACAGGCAGAGGCATTGAGAATGGGTATTGCCAGAGCTTTGTGTGAAGCCAATGCAGAGGACAGAAGCGCATTGAAATCAAAAGGCTTGTTGCGTAGAGACCCACGTATGGTTGAGAGAAAGAAACCTGGTCAAAAGAAAGCAAGAAAACGTTTCCAATTCAGCAAACGTTAGTATATTGGATATTGTTTAGTATCCAAATCAGTAAGATTCGCTTGTACGACTACTTGCTGATTGATGATAAATAATAGGAAAGTAAACAAAAGAATCAAAAAAAGATGTTAGAATTTAATCAAATGCTTGATGCAGGTGTTCATTTCGGACACTTGAGAAGAAAATGGAATCCTAAAATGGCTCCATACATATTCATGGAACGTAATGGAATCCACATTATTGACTTACACAAAACAGCAGCTAAAGTAGAAGAAGCTTCTGCTGCCTTGAAGCAAATAGCAAAATCAGGAAAGAAAATATTGTTTGTTGCAACGAAAAAACAGGCTAAGGATATAGTTGCAGAGAGAGTAAAGAAAACAAATATGCCTTTTGTAACTGAACGTTGGCCTGGTGGAATGCTTACCAACTTTGTTACAATCAGAAAAGCAGTTAAAAAGATGAACTCTTTGGAAAGATTGTTGGCAGATAAAGAATCTACAGCTATTTCAAAAAGAGAGAGATTGCAAATAACAAGAGAAAAGGCTAAGTTGGAAAAGAACTTAGGTTCAATAGCAGAACTTACACGTCTTCCATCAGCTTTGTTTATCGTTGACATCAACAAAGAACACATTGCTGTGGCAGAAGCAAAACGTTTGAATATCCCTACATTCGCAATGGTTGATACTAATTGCGACCCTGATGTTGTTGATTTCGCAATTCCGGCAAATGATGATGCGTCAAAATCTGTTGCATTGATAGTAGATTATGTTTGTCAGGCAATCGAGGAAGGCATGCAGGAGAGAAAATTGGATAAAGACAGCAAGAACGCTGAGCAAGTTGAGGAAGAAAACGATAGATTGGCAACAGAGTTGCTTGATGATGAGGTTACAGAAGAAAAAGATGAAGCCAAAATCAGAAAAGTAAAATCAGTTGCAGAGGACAACGAAACGAAGCGTCCAAGAAGACAAATTTCTAAAAAGGGAGCTCCAAGAAAGTAATTTTGAATTAAAAACGTAGAGATATGGCAAATATAACAGCATCACTTGTTAACGAACTAAGAAAACGTACAGGCGTCGGAATGATGGATTGTAAAAAAGCTTTGGTTGAGTGTGACGGTGATATGGATAAAGCAATAGATTATCTTAGAGAAAAAGGTCAGAAATTAGCAGCTAAACGTGCTGACAGAGATGCTTCAGAAGGAGCAGTTTTGGCAGCAACCAATGCAGACAAAACTTGTGCGGCTGTCATCATGATGAATTGTGAAACAGACTTTGTTGCAAAGAATGAAGATTTTGTTGCATTCACAAAAACAATCCTTGATTCAGCGTTGGCTTCTAAGGCAAAAACCTTGGAAGAAGTGATGAATTTGGAAATAGGAGGCATCAAAGTAGAAACAATGATCATTGAACAAGTTGCTAAGATCGGTGAAAAAATCACTTTGACTCACTATTTACCAATAGAGGCTGCTGCAACTTATGCTTATGTTCACCCAGGTAATAGAATGGCATCAGTTGTCGGATTGTCAAAAGTTGGTTTCGATGAAGAAGGTAAAGAAATGGCAATGCAAGTAATTGCAGGAAGACCGGTGGCATTAAACAAAGAAACCGTTTCTGCTGAAATCATCGAAAGAGAAATGGAAGTTTACAGAGCGCAAGTAAGAGAGGAAGGAAAGCCTGAAAATATGGTTGAAAAGATTGCAGAAGGTAAACTTAACAAATTCTTTAAGGAAAGTACATTGCTAAGTCAGGAATACACACGTGAGGCGAAGGTGTCAGTTGAAGAACATCTAAGAAAAATAGATAAAGATTTGACGATTACCTCATTCCAACGTGCTGAATTGGGAGAATAATTCAGTTGTAATCTAATGAGAAGGGTATGCCGGGATTAAAATTTTGGCATACCCTTTTTAAGTTTGAATCAAACAGGTCTTGAATTGGGAAGTTCTAAATCAAGAAAGAAGATAAGGAAATCAAAATCTGTCTTGTTATAAGTTTGAATAAATATTTCCCATTCAGCATAAAAGTATTCATGTTTTTGAAAAGAGAAGTCATAATGGAGAAGGTAAAAGCTAAAAAACATCTTGGTCAGCATTTTTTGAAAGATGAAAATATTGCTCGGCGTATAGCGGATAGCCTTTCATCGCAAAGTTCGGTCTTGGAAATAGGTCCGGGTATGGGAGTCTTGACAAAATATTTGTTAAATAATCCTTTAGTCAGCGAATTGAAAGTTGTAGAGATTGATAAAGAGAGTGTGGAATATCTGAAAGAGAATTATCCTGTCCTTGTCCCTAATTTGATTGATGGTGACTTTTTGAAAATGAATTTGAATGAGATATTTCCGGAACAATATGCCGTAATGGGAAACTTCCCATACAACATATCGAATCAAATTCTTTTCAAACTTTTCGAGAATCATGATAAAATAAATCAATTGGTAGGAATGTTTCAGAAAGAAGTTGCAGAGAGAGTTGTAGCTTCAAGTGGTAGTAAGACCTATGGCATACTTTCTGTGCTTTTATCTGCGTATTATGACAGAGAATACTTGTTTACGGTTGACGAAAGCGTGTTTGCACCCCCTCCGAAAGTGAAATCGGCTGTCATAAGATTGGTTAGGAATAATGTCAAGCAATTGGATTGTGATGAATCGATGTTTGTGAGAATTGTAAAGACAGCATTTAATCAGAGACGAAAGATGTTGCGTTCCGCATTAAAACCTTTGGGACTTCCTTTGTCCAAAATCGACGAATCCTTACTTGTTCTGAGGGCAGAGCAGTTGAGTACGGAACAATTTATTCATATAACAAAAATATTGAGTGATGATTAGTATAGCATATATATTGGAAGTCATTTTTCTATCCATAGCCCTTTCGATGGATTCTTTCACAGTGTCAATCACTTGTGGATTACAGAAAACTCTAACCAAGAAGCGAACCATTCTTTTGACATTTAGCTTTGCATTATTTCAGGCACTATTGCCATTGTTGGGAGCTTTGCTTGGAGATGCGTTTGGAATATTCATGTCCAAAGCAGATCATTGGATAGCATTTGCTCTTTTGTTTATCATGGGGTTAAAGATGATATTGGAAGGACGAAATTTTAAGTTGAAAGAAAAGATATTCGATGTGTCGAGTCTTAAAGTGATAATTCTCCTATCATTGGCAACAAGTATAGATGCCTTTGTGGTTGGAATCGGATTCAGCATGATGTGGACGATATGGCAACAACTGATTGCTGTGGCGGTGATATTTTTTGTTACATTTTTGTTCTCCTTCATCGGAGTCAAGATGGGAGAGCGAGTTTACTTCATAAAACCGAGAATAGCTCTGTTTTTAGGTGGAGCAATATTGATTCTGATAGGAGTGAAAACGCTTATAGAACACCTATATTTTTAGAGAAAAAGATAAATAACTAAAATACCAATACCTTATGTTGCATTTCGATACCGATTACATGAGAGGTGCTTGTAGTGAGATAATCCAAAGACTTACAACAAGTAATATGGAGCAGACCGTCGGATATGGCTTAGACGAATACTGTACAAGAGCCAAAGAACTAATCCTTCAATCATGCGGACTGCAAGAAGGAGAAGTTTATTTCTTGGTTGGAGGAACACAAACCAATGCAACCGTAATCGATGGTTTGTTGGCAAAACATCAAGGCGTGCTTGCCGCAGATTCAGGACATATAAACGTTCACGAATCCGGGGCAATAGAGGCTTCGGGTCATAAAGTTCTTGCTTTGCCTTCTCATAATGGGAAAGTAAAAGCAGAAGATGTAGAAACTTATATCAAGGAATTTTACGCCGATGAATCATTTGAACATATGGTTTTCCCGGGTATGCTTTACATAAGCTTTCCTACGGAAATGGGATCGGTGTATAATTTGCAGGAATTAAAGAATCTTTATTCCGTATGCAGGAATGCAGATATTCCTCTTTACATTGACGGAGCGAGATTAGGCTATGGCTTGATGGCTTCAGGAAATGATGTCAATCTGTGCGACATTGCAAAATACTCAGACGTCTTTTACATAGGAGGAACCAAAGTCGGAGCACTTTTTGGTGAAGCAGTGGTTGTCAAAAACAAGCAATTGTTACCACACTTTTTCCCTTTGATAAAACAACATGGAGCCTTGTTGGCAAAAGGTCGCTTATTAGGAATGCAATTTGAGACTTTATTCACCGACAACTTGTATTTCAGATTATCACGCAATGCAATAGAGCGGGCAATGGAAATAAAGAGTGCCTTGATTTCAAAAGGTTATGAACCATATTCGGATTCGCCTACAAACCAACAGTTTTTTAATATGCCGAATGAACACATTGACAAACTGAAACAAAATGTCAGTTTTGAAATATGGGGTTCAAAAGGAGAAAAACAATCATTGGTCAGATTCGTTACTGATTGGTCCACAACAAAAGAAGATGTCGATAAATTGATTTCTTATTTGGATTTATTATAACAAAGTTTCAGCAAAATAAAACAAAGAGTTATTTTTTCGGATTCAAAGATTAGAGATATGATAGCGGATAACAGCGGAAAGTATAAGCAATTGAGAGAAGCGTATCCTTGTTTTGAGTACAATGGATTTGAATACGGCATTGTAGAAAGTGATTTTGAGATGGTGTTTCACTTTTCTTGCGGAGAGCATTCTTTTAATCCGAAACATATTCTCAAGTCTAAGAATTTCTATTCTTTCGCAGATTTGAATAAAGAGCAGTTAGACTTGCTTGTGTTCAATATTGGAATGATTGAACTGATAAGTTATTGGAAGGCTTTCTGCTCTAAGAGAATCAGAATCCGTAATTACGTTTTGGATTCCCGACAACAAGATTTTTGGAGGAAGATTTACTTTCATGGATTGGGTGAATTCTTTTTTGTGAACGGCATAAAAACCGACTTAAACAGCTTTGTGGAATTTGAATTCGAAGAAAGAACGGAAATGAAACCGTGTTTCTTTGAATTGGATGACAAATACATCGTTCCCATTGGCGGAGGAAAGGATTCTGTTGTCAGTTTAGATTTGCTTTATGGTGCAGGGAGAGATGTGCGAACTTTCATAATAAATCCGCGTGGAGCGACTTTGGATTGTTGTAATCAAGCAAAAATCTCAAGAGATGAAATAATAGAAGATCGAAGAACCATTGACGCACATTTATTGCAACTTAACGCCCAAGGATTTTTGAACGGACATACTCCGTTTTCGGCAATGCTTGCATTCACAAGCCTTTTGGTTGCCGCCTTCTCAAAACGCAAACACATAGCTCTTTCAAACGAGAGTTCGGCAAATGAATCCACCGTAAAGGGAGAAAAAATCAATCATCAATATTCAAAAAGCCTTGAGTTCGAAAATGACTTCCGTTCTTACGTCTCAAAATACATTTCCCCCGATTTTAATTATTTCAGTTTTCTTCGTCCGTTGACCGAGCTTCATATAGCGAAACTGTTTTCCGAATTAAGGTATCAATATGTTTTTAAGAGCTGTAACGTAGGCTCAAAGCAAGATATATGGTGCGGAAACTGCCCTAAGTGCCTTTTTGCCTTTATTATACTTTCTCCATTCTTAGAAAAAGAAGTGTTGAAACAAGTCTTTGGCAAGAATTTATTTGAAGACGAAAACTTAAAGACTTATTTGCTGCAATTATGTGGCGTAGGCGAGCAAAAACCTTTTGAATGCGTGGGAACGATAGAAGAAGTCAATATAGCGATTGCAATGAGAATCAGACGCAATCCTGCTTCTGAGAAAGAGACTCTTCTTCAAGAGTGGTTGAATCTGCCTTTTGCAAAGCAATATCTTAATCAAACCGATACGGATTTTTGTTTTACTCCGCGGAAAGACCATAATCTTTTGCCGAGAGACTATGAGATTTTTTCAAAAGCTTATTCGGTTATAAAGAAAGCTGAATTGAGAAGATTGCTTTCAAAAGAAAAGATTGCTGTTTTGGGATTTGGACGTGAAGGAAAGTCGAGCTTGAATCTGCTGAAAGAGATAATGCCGGATTCAAACTTGATAGTGGCTGACGGAAACAAAGATTTAATTTTTCAAAACAAAGAAACAATTTCTCAAAATCAAGATTCAGAAAATTCTTTTCAAGAAACAGATTTCCGTTTTTTGGAAGAAGGAAACTTCGACGATGTTTCGCTGTTTTTGAAAACGCCCGGAATTCCTTGTAGTGCCATTGGGTTTGTGCCAAAAGAGAAATTGACATCTCAAAGCGATATTTTTGTCAGACTTTTTTCGAAACAGATGGTGGCAATCAGCGGAACAAAAGGTAAAAGCACCACAAGCAGTTTGGTTTATAAAATAATAAAAGATCAGAATCCCAATGTGGTGTTCGCGGGAAACATAGGACTGCCTTTATTTGAGGTTTTTGACGAGATAAACGAAGAAACGATAATCGTTGTCGAGATGTCGGCTCATCAGTTGCAGTTTATGAAAAAAGCTCCTCATATATCCGTTTTATTGAATCTTTATGAGGAACATTTAGATCATTTTGGTGATTGTTCAGAATATTGGAATGCAAAATTCAATCTTGCAAGTAAACAAACCGATTCGGATTTCTTTGTCTTCAATTCCGAAGATGAACGCATCGAAAGCTTGATACGTAACAATGATTTGCAGTCTTCGCTCATCGGATTCAGTAAAAAAGACTACGCCTATCCTGAAATGAAGTATCTGAAAGGCGAACACAACAAATCAAATGCAGTTGCGGCAATGAAAGTCGTTGAGTTGTTGGGATTGGACAAAGAAAAGGCTGTCGAAAGCATGATTGAGTTTGAGCCGTTGGCACACAGGCTTCAAATGATTGCAACAATAAACGGCGTAACTTACTATAACGATAGCATAAGTACAATACCAGAGGCAACAATTGCCGCATTGGACGCACTGAAAGAGGTGCAGACTTTAATACTCGGAGGAAAGGATAGAGGAATTGACTATTCTGTTTTGGCGAAAGGCTTAAGTAAATATTCTGTTGAAAATATCGCTTTTGTAGGACAGGCAGGTAAGAGAATGAATCGAATATTGCAAGAGTCCGGATTCAAATATAACCATTTTGAAAGCAACGATTACGAGGCTATTGTGAAATGGTGTGCCGAGAAAACGCAGAAAGGAAAGATTTGTTTGCTCTCTCCGGCAGCCAGCAGTTATGATATGTTCCGCAATTTTGAGCATAGAGGAGAAGTGTTCTCCACTTTGGTCAAAGCATTGCGGAACATATAAAACCTTATTTCAAATAAGAAGCCATTTCTTCTTGCAATTCTTTCGCTTTTTCAGCGGCTACTTTTGCAAAATCTTGACTCTTGTCGGCGAAAATAATGCCTCGAGAAGAGTTGACAAGCAATCCGCAGTCTTTTGTCAAACCATATTTGCATACCTCTGCAAGCGAGCCGCCTTGAGCACCGACTCCGGGAACCAAAAGGAAGTGTTCCGGTGCTAATTCTCTGATTCGTTCAAACATAGTGGCTTGTGTGGCTCCGCAAACGAACATCAGATTGTCCGGAGTACCCCATTGTTGAGCTTTTGTCAAAACACTCTCAAATAATCTGTTGTTTTCTTTGTCTGTTGTAAATTGAAAATCATTTGCACCTTTGTTTGAGGTTAATGCAAGCAATATTACCCATTTTCCTTCGTAAACCGTAAAAGGTTGAACCGAGTCTTCTCCCATATAAGGTGCGATTGTCATAGAGTCAAATCCGAAGTCGCTTTCAGGAGACAAGAATGCCTTTGCGTATTGTTGAGAAGTGTTTCCAATATCTCCTCGTTTTGCATCTGCTATTGTAAAGCATTCTTTAGAAAATTGTTGAAGATAATCCATTGTTTTCTTTAAGCTGACAAGTCCTTTTATGCCTTGAGATTCGTAGAATGCAAGATTAGGTTTGTAAGCAACCGTATAAGGTAACGTAGCATCGATTATGGCTTTGTTAAACTCGAATACAGGATCTTCCGTACCTAAAACGCATTCAGGCAATTTACTGATGTCGCTATCCAATCCAACGCAAAGGAAACTTCTTTTGCGATATATCAATTCCGTTAGCTCTTTTCTATTCATGGCTTTTTGATTTTATAATGAAATGCAAAGATAGCAAAATATTAACAGAAGACAAACGTTATCAGATAAAACAAGTATTCATGGAAGAATCTGAAATCGAAAAAAAAGTATTGCAAGCCTTGGAATTGCATAAGCAAGGCTTTAATTGCTCTCAAAGTGTACTGATGGTCTATGCAGAAGATGTAGGATTGGATCTAAGTTTGGCAGAGAGTATGTCTGCAGCTTTTGGCGGAGGAATTGCAAAGATGAGAGAAGTTTGTGGTTGCGTTTCAGCAATTGCTATGTTGAGTGGACTTGTGAAAGAGAATAAATTGTCTGAGGGAAAAACCGATATTGAAAAGGCTCATAAGTGGACAAAAAATCTTGCAGACGAATTTCGTGATGAATGCGGAGAGATAATATGCAGGCGTTTGAGAGGAATTGAACCCGGTTCAACCAAGCTGACTCGACCATGCAGAGAACTCATAGCGACAGCTGTCAGGTTGATTGGAACGAAAATGGATTAGATGACAATAATTAAATTGAAGCAGAAGCGACATTGATTATTCGGAAAGCAAAATGAGTTGAGATAGGTGTCGTCCTGCTTCAATCAATTAAAAAATCAAAGAAGAGTTTCTAAAAAACATATCAATATCTCTCAGAAATATTTTCCCAATTTGCCAATTCCCAAAAATGTTCCAGATATTCAGCTCTTCTATTTTGTCTGTCAAGGTAGTAAGCGTGCTCCCAGACATCGCATACCAATAATGGAATTTTGTCTTCACAAATCGGGTTGCCCGCATTTGCGGTCTTTATGATTTCCAATTTACCTTCTTCGTTTTTAACCAGCCATACCCAACCGCTACCGAATAATTCCATTGCCGCTGCGTTGAATCTGCTTTTGAAGTTCTCAAAATTTCCATATTCCTTTTCGATGGCAATTTTAAGACTTCCCATTGGACCTTTCTTATTTTCAGGACTTAAACAATTCCAATAAAAATTGTGATTCCACACTTGGGCAGCGTTGTTGAAGATCACTCCATCAGAATTTTTAACTATTTCGTCAAGAGTCATTTTTTCAAAATTACTTCCTTCGATAAGCTTATTCAGTTTTTCAACATAAGCATTGTGATGTTTTCCGTAATGGAATTCCAACGTTGATTTCCCGATGTGTGGTTCCAAAGCATTAACGTGAAATGGTAAATGCATTAATTCTATCTTTTTCATAGCATATAATTTTGGTGTTTCTTGATTACACAACAAGCAACAAAGCAGTTGGTTCATCATTGAGGAGAGAAACAAAAACAAGATTTAACGAAAAAATCTTTGTCATTTCAAAATAAATGCCTAATTTTGGGGTTTGAAAAGAAAGAATAAAGTATTCATTAAAAACAAACAGCAATGGCAATAAAAGGAGCAATTGTAATTGATGTTGAGCGTTGCAAGGGTTGTGGAGTATGTGTTTCCGTGTGCCCAAAACAAGTTATCGCTCTATCAAAAAATGTGAATGTAAAAGGTTATAATTATGCCGAAATGGTAAACGGCGATTGTATCGGATGTGCATCTTGTGGTATGGTTTGCCCTGATGGAGTTATAACAGTTTACAAAGCAAAATTATAAACGAAAAAACTGTATAAGAAATGGCAAAAGAGTTAAAATTAATGAAAGGTAACGAAGCAATTGCGGAAGCCGCAATTCGCTCCGGTTGTGACGGCTATTTCGGATATCCTATCACTCCGCAATCTGAGGTTATGGAACATCTGATGGCTGAAATGCCATGGGAAAAAACCGGTATGGTCGTTTTGCAGGCAGAAAGTGAAGTTGCCTCAATCAATATGGTATATGGTGGTGCTGCAACAGGAAAGAAAGTGATGACATCTTCATCTTCTCCTGGAATGTCTTTGATGCAGGAAGGTGTTACTTATCTTGCAGGAGCTGAACTACCATGTTTGCTTGTCAATGTGATGAGAGGCGGTCCCGGATTGGGAACAATTCAACCTTCACAAGCAGATTATTTCCAAACAGTAAAGGGTGGTGGACACGGAGACTATCAATTATACACTCTTGCACCTGCTAGCGTTCAAGAAATGTACGATTTCGTGTTCAAAGCTTGGGATATAGCATTCAAATACAGAAATCCTGTCATGATTCTTTCAGACGGAGCTATCGGACAGGTAATGGAGAAAGTTTATGTCGGAGATTACGTTCCTCGTTGGACAGATGAAGAAATCGCAAAGAATGCACCATGGGCAGCATTCGGAAAACCAGCTCACAGAGACCACAATATAGTTACATCTTTGGAGTTAGATTCTTCTAAACAAGAGAAAAACAACCATCGTTTCCAAGCAAAATATCGTGAAATGGAAAAGAACGATACTTTGTATGAAGAAATAATGTGTGAAGATGCAGATTATGTATTTGTAGCATACGGTTCTTGTGCTCGTATCGCTCACAAGGCTGTTCAACTTGCAAGAGAAAAAGGAATAAAAGTTGGTTTGTTAAGACCTATTACTTTATTCCCATTCCCTACTCAACCAATCAAAGCGTTGGCACAAAGAGTAAAAGGAATACTTACAGTTGAGATGTCTGCAGGTCAAATGGTATATGATGTAAAACTTGCTTCTGAATTCAAGTGTCCTGTAGAATACTTCGGACGTTACGGAGGTATCATACCAACACCGCAAGAAGTTGTAGAAGCATTGGAAAACAAATTAATTAAGGGCTAAGATTATGTTTAACGAAGAAATAGTAAAACCGGAAAATCTTGTTTACAAGAAAACAGATGTTCTTACCGATGCAATAATGCACTATTGTCCAGGTTGTCCTCACGGAACAATCCACAGAATAATTGCAGAGGTTATAGACGAAATGGGCATCCAAGATAAAGCGATTGGTATTGCACCGGTAGGATGTTCAGTATTGGCGTACAATTATTTTAATGTGGACTTTGTAGAAGCTGCACACGGTAGAGCACCTGCCCTTGCATCAGCAATCCAAAGACTACATCCTGAGCACCATACTTTCACTTATCAAGGTGATGGCGACTTGGCGGCGATTGGTACTGCAGAAACAATTCACGCTTGCAACCGTGGAGAAAATATCATCATATTCTTTGTGAACAATGCAATATATGGTATGACCGGAGGACAGATGGCACCAACTACATTGGTAGGAATGCAATCTGCAACCACACCTTACGGACGTAGAGTGGACTTGAACGGCTGGCCATTGCAAATAACAGAGTTGGTGGCACAACTTCCGGGAACGTATTACGTAACTCGTCAAAGTGCATCCACACCTGCAGATGTCAGAAAGGCAAAAGCAGCAGTTAGAAAGGCGTTTGAAAACCAAGCAGCAAAGAAAGGAACACAATTCATCGAGTTTGTGTCAACATGTAACTCAGGTTGGAAGATGACCCCTGTACAAGCGAACGAATGGATGCGTCAAAACATGTTCCCTAAATATGTATTGGGCGACATAAAATTGGAAGGACAAATCGTAAGAGAATACAACCCTGAAGATAGTAAAGTAATCAGAGAGTTGAAATCTGTAAAATAACCCATATAAAAAACATACAGCAATGACAGAAGAAATAATAATCGCAGGTTTCGGAGGACAAGGAGTTTTATCTATGGGTAAAATACTTGCTTACTCAGGAGCAATGCAAGGAAAAGAAGTAAGTTGGATGCCGTCATACGGTCCTGAAATGCGTGGAGGTACAGCTAACGTATCGGTTATCATATCCGACGAAAGAATATCTTCACCTATCATCAGCCAATTTGACACTGCAATCATACTTAACCAACAATCATTGGACAAATTTGAAAACAGTGTTAAACCCGGCGGATTGTTGATATACGATCCAAACGGAATCATCAACCCTCCAACAAGAAAAGACATCAATGTTTACAAAATCCCTGCTACAGAAAAGAGTGTTGAAATGGGAATGGCAAAAGTATTCAACATGATGGTGCTTGGAGGATTCTTGAAGATAAAACCGGTCGTTACAGAGCAATATATAGAAGAGGGATTGAAACACTCACTTCCTGAAAGACACCATAAATTGATACCAACCAACCTTGATGCAGTTGCAAAGGGAAAAGAATTGGTTGAAGGTGTAAATGTGCTTTAAGAATTAAAGAATCAGAATAAGCATATATCAATAAAGTCCGTTGCGGAAAAAAAGCAACGGACTTATTTTTTAATTAGTTGCTCGCAAACTCTCTCCTCGCAAACTGAATCTTCGTTTTAGAAAATTGAAATCTGATTTCGGAGAATTAAAACGAAAAAAGAGAGGATTCTGTTTTGAAAGATTATCAGATTTTTCTACCTTTGTTTTTTCAAAGTTTAGATTTGATTTTATGATAAAAAGAACGACTGAACGGAATCCGTATTTTGAGTTGCTCAGAGGAGTCGCCATAATAATGGTTGTTGGAATACACACTTTCAAAACAGGAAACGACTTTTCTTTGTTTGTAAGACAGATACTCAATTGTGCCGTCCCTTTATTCCTTGCTTGCAGCGGATTCTTTATGGCAAAAAAAGACGTTTCCGATACAATAAAATACAAAACTTTTCTTTCAAAACAAATCCCCAAAGTCTATCTTCCGTGTCTTGTTTGGTCGATTCCCTATCTTATTATCTCTTTATGTAATGGGGGAAGTGTGATTAAGGGCTTGCTTAACTTATTTCTATGTAGCTTTTCCATATACTATTTCATTCTTTTGATAATGCAATACTATGCTTTGTTGCCTTATTACCATAAAATGAACAAAAAGCACCTTCTTATCAATGCGGCAGTATCACTTGTCAGCATAGCAATCGTGGCTTATCTTACGCAGATTCAGCAACGTAGTATTCCGCTTGTCAGATATGCAGGTCTGTTTCCGCTATGGACCGTTTTCTTTGCCTATGGAGTTTATTTGGGAAAGCAAACGCAAAGAAACCACAAATTATATCCCTATGTAATTATGACTCTTTGCGGATTAGTGCTTTCATATCTTGAATCAAAATACTACATCTCCATCGGCAGTGGCGGAGTCGGCATAAAACCCTCATCATTCCTCTATTCGTTTGGAATAATCGCAATAGCATTCAGCTCAAAACTTGAAAATCTTCTGCAAGGCAAAACCTCGGTAGAACGAATGCTTAATTACATAGGACGAATCAGCTTTGGAATTTACCTCATACATTGCTATTTCATATTGATATTTAGAGAAAATCTCCCAAATCAATGGAATGCGATGCCGTGGATTTTGAAACTGTCGCTTGTCCTTTTGCTTTCGATAGTCGTTATACAGATATTCCGAAAGGTAAGCAAAAAACTTTCTTCCAAAATAGGACTGTAAATTTTGAATTGCCCGTATTCCCAAAACGCAGTTTCAGTCCGTTGAATCGGCGAAAATATCCGCTTTGACGAAATCAAGAAACAATTTTCTGAATCTTTGTTTTAATTTTCTCAAATCAAGATTCGTTCGGCTGAATCTTTGTTTTGTTTTCGCTAAACTTTTCTTTGTCTTTCTTGGATTTACACGAGTATTCTATTTTTCTTGTTTTCAGCTTCTTGTCATCTGTTGTCTCTCATCGGTTGTCAAGTGAAAAACAACCTTGTCGATGTGTTGGATCTGCGGACTTATCTTTGTGATTTTCGTATTTTTGAGAGTGAATTATTTGCAGGTAAAAGGAAAATGCGTATCTTTGCCGGCAGAAACCAATAAAAAGAAAGGAGAAAACAAAAGGAGACAAAGAAAAAAAATATTAAGACATAGTTATTTTCATACAGCATATTAGAGCGTTTTAACTTATACTTGGAGGTCTGAAATCTGGAAAATTTTGGTCAACACACTAAAGTAAAGTTGTAAACGCTCACGGTGATTCCATCGTGGGCTTTACTTGTTAGGTGTGTTAGGTATTCCAGAACCTCAGACTTCCGAATAAGAACAAAGTTCCACGACTTTTTTATGCCCGAATCAAGAATCAAACACACGAATAAAAAAAAGAAATGAATTGTATCGCCTTTGGAACTTGGGCGAAAAAAGAAAAAATGTATTAAAAACAAAAAAGAATTAAAATGAAAAAAACACTTAAAGGAATCATCGTGGCAATTGCATTCATGTTGCCTTGCGGAGTCTTCGCGGATCCTATTCCAACACCAAAAGTACCAAGTACTCCAGATGTGCCTACTCCAGGTGATGGTCTTGGTCAAAATCAAAACGCTCCAATCGCACCTGCAACACTTTTGTTGTTGGGACTTGGAGGAGCGACAGCAGGAACCGTAGTTTATAGAAACATAAAGAAGGAGGAAAAATAATGAAAAAGTTGTTCTTAACCATTATTGCCATGTTTGCTATGTCTGCATCCATGGCTCAAGTTACTTTTACAAAAAATATTAATTCTGATTCTCCAATGACGAAAAGTTCGTTTTCGGAAACAACCAGCCTTCAATACACAACAATTGATGAAAATACGGTTGCATTATCAGGATATTCCGGGGGTATTACTGTATTGGATATTCCGTCAACAGTTACTCATGATGGAACTGTCTATACGGTAACAGAAATCGCTGATAATGCTTTAGAAGAATGTGCATCTTTGACAGAAGTTCGCTGCCCTGCCACAGTAACAAGAATAGGTAAAGCAGCATTCAAACTTTGCGAAAATTTAGAAAGCATTACTTTTGCAGAAAACAGCCAATTGAAAGTTATAGACGACGATGCTTTTGTAGGCAGTGCTGCTGTAGTTGAAGGTGTTCTTGTATGTCATTCAAATAAAATAACTACCATCGATATTCCTGCATCAGTGGAAAGAATAGGAGAAAGAGCATTCCGTTATTGCAAAGAGTTGGAAGAGGTTAATTTCTCTGAAGATAGCCAGTTGGAAGTGATTGGTGCCAGAGCTTTCAGCGGTGGTTCAGCAGCAGGTGATACAGCTTCAAATCAAATAAGAGAATTCAACTTTCCTGCATCAGTAAAAACAGTTGGAAATTATCTTTTCGGTTATGCAAATAAATTGGAAACAGTAAATATTCCGGAAAACAGTTTGTTGGACTCAATACCTTATCAAATGTTCTATATGTGTACAAGACTATCTTCACCGGTTTATATTCCAAGTGGAGTAGCCGGAATAGGAATGAAAGCATTTTATCATTGTTTCCAACTTCCTAAAGTTATTTTTGCGGAAAACAGTCAAGTAAAAGGAATACTTCAATACGCATTCGAATATTGTGTAAGAATGACTGACATAAAACTACCTGCAAGTTTAGAAATAATAGAGTATTATGGTTTTAGAGATTGTGATGCCCTTGTTTCCCTTGAATTTGAGGAAGGTTCTCAATTGAGAAAAATAGGAAAATATGCGTTTATTAACTGTGATGCTTTGGATACGGTAACCATCCCTGCTACTGTCGATTCTATTGATTACCAGGTTTTTTGGAATTGTCCTAATTTGAACGTAGTACGATTCTTGGGACAAAATCCTCCGGTATTTCTCGGAGGTTCTGATTCAAACTTAGGAACAGATCATTTCTTTAACAACACTCCTGATACAAAAGTTATGCTTGTTCCTTTTAGTCGTTACGATGCTTATAAGGACTTACCAACTGACATCCGTGCAACATTTGCAAGAATCTATGAAGAAATTCCCGAAGGTGAAACAGGGACTATTTCAAACGAATACAAAATCACAGCAAACAAAGGTTTGATTAACGATGGTAAGCTTGTGATTGCTGCAGGCGGGGAGTTTGTTAATGAAATCGAAGATGCTGATTTCGGAAGTGTTGAGGTGGTTTCTCCAAACGCTGTTGTAGGTGCTTGGAACTTTGTCGGAGCACCTTTTGGCGATTACAACTTGGATGCAGTTAAAATAACGGATACAGATGTTGCTGTTAAATTGTTTGATTTCGGAGCAGGAACTTGGCAGAGTGGATATGCAACATTTGATGACGAAGTTTCTGCAGGCGAAGGTTTTTACGCATGGCCTTTTAATACAGTTACAACTCCTATAATTTTCAAAACTGCAAAGAATGAAGGAGATGAGCATTACACTTTGAATAATGATTACCTGACCATTACGAAACCCGTAGTGGCAAATGAAGGTAATTGGATGGCTTTAGCAAATCCTTACACATTCAAATTGGATGTAGGAATATTCCTTTCAGATCAAGAAAACGTTCAAGGTAATTGTGTTTATACTCTTGAAAATGGAACCTTTGCCTGTAAAGAATTAGGTGCATCAATAAAAGTAACCGAAGGTTTCTTTGTAAACTTTGTAAATGACGGACCTCAAACTGCATATTTCAAAACAACTCAAAGAAGTACTTCTTCTGCAAAGGCAAGCACAGAAAGAGAATCTGTTCGTCTTGCAATGCTTGATGGAGAAAGAAGTGTTGAATTGTTGTTTGCTCAAAATGATGATGCAAATGAAAGCTACGATATTTATGATGCGAACAAATTGTTCTCTCCAGCAGAGATAGCAGAGCCATATTTCCTAACCGACGGCATTGCTTTGGTGAAAGAAGAAGTTAATACTTTGCCTTATTATGCTACGATGAACGTTCGTTCTTACGAAGGCAAGGAAGTGAAGTTCAAAGCAGACTATATACCAGAGGGATTGTCTGTAAGCATAATCGACGGCGAAGAAATTGTTGATTTGACCGAAGGAGCTGAGTACACAACCGAGATTTCAAGCGGCGAAAACGCAGACAGATTCAAAGTTTTGGTTAAGAAGAATGTCGGTTTGGCAGATGTTGAAGAATTGGATGTAAGAATCACAAACAGCAACCGCAACATCGCAATCACAGCACAAGAAGAAGTAAAAGTAGAAGTTTACAATACATTGGGTCAAAAGGTGTATGAAACAAACGAAACCGACTTTGTGTTGAGCGGAGTGGCATCAGGAGCATACGTTGTGAAAGTTCAAGGCAACAAAGCTTCGAAGTCGCAAAAGATTGTTGTTGAATAATATCTTTTATACTACTTTTAATAGAATTCTTTTTCGTTCTCCGTCTCTGCGAGATGCACAAGGCGGAGACTTTATCAGAACACATTATCAATTTTTATATTTTACGAATCGCTCTATGCGTGATGCATACGGCGATTCTTTCTTTTTGTGCCCCGCTAAAAAGACTTCCTCTCTTTATTCCTTATTGTGCATATATCGAAACGCAGAAACTCGTCGCATTTGCAGAAATACGATTTTCGCATCATTGTTTTGCTTTTTTGAAATAAGGTTTCGCGAAATTCTTTCTTTGTTTTAATTTTCTCAAATCAAGATTCGTTCGGCTGAATCTTTGTTTTGTTTTCGCTAAACTTTTCTTTGTGATTTTTGCGTCTTTGTGAGAGAAAAGCGGAGTTTGTTTTGTGTGTTTTGTCTAAGAGTAATTGCGGATTGTTTCAAAGAACGGCTGAAAAGTTTGTATGAATGCTGTTTAATTCAACAAATATTTGTAATTTTGGAGGCTGAATCAAAAACAAAGAAATGTTGTTTACCAAGTCTTGCGATAAAGTGTTGATAAGATTGTCTGCGATGTTTTTCGTTGCAGTCTTTTTTGTCGTATCTTCTTTCGAGGCTTCTGCTCAAGACAGAAACAAGTTGGAAAAGCAGAAAGCCAAGTTGGAGAAGGAAATCTCCTCTATGAATGCCATTTTGAAAGAGACGAAAAAGACAAAAAAAATGTCAACATCCGAGTTGCAGATTTTGAAGAAAAAGATTGCGAGCCGTCAGCGATTGATTAACAATATATCTTCTCAAATGGGTATGCTGAACAACGAAATCAACAGTGCCCAAAAATCGATAGGGGAGTTGTGTAAAGAAATCGATGTTTTGAAAGAGAGTTATGCACAGATGTTGCGATATGCTCAAAGAAACAAAACGGCAACAGATAAGTTGTTGTTTATCTTTTCGGCGAAGGATTACAAGGAAGCCTATCAAAGATATATATTCTTCAGACAGTTTGGAGAGATGCAAAGACAGAAGTTGGAGCAAATAAAAGAGAAAACAGCCGAGTTGTCTAAGCGTACGGGGGAACTTAAACTCAAGAAAGACAGTCAGGAATCGCTTTTGAAGCAAGAGTTGAAGAATAGCGAGGCTCTGAATAAGGAAAAACAACAAAAGGAAAAGGCTGTGAAGAATCTGCAGAAGAAGGAAAAGCAGATTGCACAGAATTTGAAGAAGAAGCAAGCCGAGGTGAAGAAACTGCAACGTCAGATAGACGCTGCAATAGCGGCAGAGGTGGAGAAGCAAAGAAAGTTGGCAGAGGCAAAGAAGAAGAAAATGAATGAACAGGCCAAGTCTTCGAATGCTGATAAGAAGGAGGTCGCTGCAAATAAGGCTGCTTTGGAAACTGCAAAGAAGAAAAATTATACAATAGCCACGACGCCGGAAGAGGTAGCCTTGTCGAGCAATTTCGAATCGAACAAAGGAAAACTGCCATGGCCGTCGGCACAAGGGGTAATCGTTTCGCAGTATGGCGTGCATGCTCACCCGGAAATCAAAGGTACTCAGATTGAAAACAAAGGTATCGATATCAGAACGACAAAGGGCAGTGCCATAAGGGCGGTTTTCTCGGGTGAAGTGTCGAGAGTGGCAAAGGGTCCTTCGGGAATGGTGGTCATCATCAGACATGGAGAATATATGACGGTGTATGCGAATCTCAAGAGTGTAAGCGTGAAAACCGGAACAAAGGTCTCCACAAAGCAGACAATAGGAGTGGTGAATACAAACGAAGAGGGCGTGAGTGAGTTTAAGTTCCAAATTTTCAAAGGAACACATCACTTGAATCCTTCTGTATGGTTAAGCAGATAAACAAAAATAGAGAAAATATATGAAAAGAATCAGAATGGTTGGTGCGTTAATCTTGTTGCTGAGTTTGTTCTCTCAGACGAGTGGTTTTGCACAAAGTCCTGCACATTGGGATTTCAAAACAAAGAAAATAAATGACTCTGTTGCAGAATTGGTATTGCATTGCAGGCTTGAAGGAGATTGGCACATGTATTCGCAACATACGAAAGGGACTGAGCTTCCGATAGAGTTCAAATTTGAAAAAAGTGCTTCTTATGACAGAATAGGGGGCGTTAAAGAACCGAATCCGATTGCAGAATACGACCCTTATGCAAAGGATACTTCAAGGTACTTCAAAAAAGATGTAACATTCCGTCAACGCATTAAGATAAAAACCAAGCAGGACTTCCAAATAAAAGGACAAGTCAGCTTTCAGTTGTGCGAGAAGGGCAGTTGTATTCCGCCGGATGATGTTGAATATGTTTTTAATGTGAAAGGAAATCCTAATTTTGCGACACCTGTTGTAGTAATCGAGGAAGAAATGGTGGCAGTTGTTGGAGAGGGAGTTGCCGAAACAGAAACGAAAGAGAGTGTTGTTGCAGTTCAAAAGAGTGTTACCGAAACAACCGAGGCTGAAACGAAAGTTGAGAATGCCGCAACCAAAGATAAGTCGTTGTGGGGTGTGTTTTTCGTATCGTTTGCCGCAGGTTTGTTGGCATTGATTACTCCTTGCGTTTTCCCAATGATACCGATGACCGTTTCGTTCTTTATGAAGGGTAACAGCTCTAAAAGAAAAGCAAGACAGCAAGCTTATTTCTTTGGAGCAAGCATTGTGTTTATGTTTGCCGTTTTAGGAACTGTTTTGACACTTCTTTTAGGTAAAGATGCGATGTACATAATCTCCACTCACTGGATACCGAATCTTATCTTCTTTGTTATCTTTATGATATTTGCTTTCTCATTCTTCGGATTGTTTGAAATAACCATTTCATCAAAGATAATAAACAAATCAGATGAACAAGCAGACAAAGGCGGTTATCTTGGAACGTTCTTCATAGCTTTGACAACCGTTTTGGTGTCTTTCTCATGCACTGGTCCGATTCTTGGTGCGGCTTTGATTGAAATGGCGTCAGGCTCAAGCAACAGCTTTGTTTTCTTGATTTCTATGTTAGGATTTGCCGTCGGATTTGCATTGCCGTTCACTTTATTGGCGATGTTCCCGTCGGTATTGAAGAATCTGAAATCCGGTTCTTGGTTGAATACGGTTAAGATTGTGTTCGGTTTCATTGAAATCGCATTGGGATTGAAGTTCTTGTCGATGGCTGACCTTTCTGCAGGCTGGGGAATTTTGGATAGAGAGACTTACCTCGCTCTATGGATAGTTACGTTCGCTATGTTGGGATTCTATTTGTTGGGAAAATTGAGATTCAAAGGTGATGAGCCGTTAGAGAAGATCGGAGTGCCACGTTTGTTCCTCGCTTTGATAACTTTCTCATTCGTAATCTATATGTTGCCGGGTATGTGGGGTGCTCCGTTGAAAGCAATCTCAGGATACATTCCGCCACAAACAACACAGGATTTCGACTTGATAAGAATCAACGCAGAGAATGCAACAGTTGCAACAAGTACATCTGCATTGCCTGCCGACAGAAAATACGCTAAAGAATTGCATTTGCCGACAGGATTCGAGGGATTCTTCGATTTGGAAGAAGCAAAAGCGTATGCAAAGCAAGTAGGTAAGCCTATATTCATCGACTTCACAGGAAAGACTTGTGCAAACTGCCGTGAGATGGAAAATTACGTTTGGGTAGATCCTCAAGTCAAGAAACGCTTAAACGAAGACTATGTAATGGTTGCTCTTTACGCAGATGTGAACAATATAGAGTTGCCGGAGAACGAATGGATCAAAACAAAAGACGGCAAAACCATTAAAACGCTTGGGAAAAAGAACCATAACTTCCAAATAGAACAGTTTAATGCAAACGCACAACCTTTATACGTTTTGATGGATGCTGATGGCAATCTTTTGACAAAAGAACCTAAATCATACGACAGAAACATCGAGAATTTCGTTAAGTTCTTGGATGAAGGTTTGTCAAATTTCAATAAAACAAAATAAAGAAATTATAAAAACGGAGCGGTGTCTGAAAAAGCACCGCTCTTTATATTATGTTCGATTTTGTAGCATTGGACTTCGAGACTGCCGACAAATACATTCCTTGTTCTTTGGGGCTGGCTGTCGTAAGTAACTCTCAGATTGTTGAAAAAAGAAGTTGGTTGATTAAACCGATATGTTATCCTTATTTTCATTACTATGCTCAACGCATTCATGGCATTCATAAAGATGATGTCAAGTTTGAACCTGAGTTTGATGAGCTTTGGAATGAAATAAAACCGTATTTGGAATCGCAAGTCTTGGTTGCACACAATGCGAGTTTTGATATAAATGTTCTTCGTAAGACTTTGAGGCATTACAAATTGGAAATCCCTCCCGCAAGATATTATTGCACTTATCAGATTGCAAGATTGGTTTGGCAGCAAAGCCCGAAATTTTCGTTGGATTACCTTTGTAATGAGATGGGTTTTGAGTTTGCTCATCACAAAGCAGACTCCGATGCAGAGGCTTGTGCAAGGCTTTTGTTGCATGAGGCAGAGCAACTCGGCGTTGAGACTTTCGAGCAACTCAGACAGAAATTGAAAATTCGTTCCCCAAAGCTGTAAAACCCGCAAACAACGATTCGCTTTACCAACTCTTTGTTTTAATTTACTGAAACAAAGAAACAATTTGCTGATTCTTTGTTTTATTTTTCTGAAATCAAGAAAGAAATTACGGAAGTTAAATACTGTGAAACCGGACTGATAGGAGTGCTTTTTATGTGCCGAATTACCAAAAAAGAACGTTGTTTTGTCTTATCGCTTTATTGAAAGGGGTGAATCTAATAAACGAATCGGTTTGCGAAAGGTCCTAAAAGGGTGGCAAGTCTGAAAGGCAACAATCTCCAAAGCTTACGGAAAAGTTTGTTGTCTCGAATGTTTTTTGTTGCATGAGAATTGCTCCAATACAAATCAACTTCCGTAGGTCTGAAATGCTTCTTATAGAGATGTACACTGCTGTTTCGTGTGCTTCTTCCCAAGAAATATGTTGATAGATTGTTGTTTCGGGCATATTCTATCATTGCATCATGCAACAGATAGCTTGTGTAAAGATGGTTGTATCTTATGTCGGTGGCAAACAATCCGTTTTCGCAGGAATTGTTTCCCCGTAACGATAAGGTCGCTCCGCCTATGGGCAGTCGGTTGTGGTAAACCACGAATATTTTAGTTGACTTTTGTCTTACCAATCTTCGTATCAGTGATTTACCACAAGCAGGCGATCCCAATTCATACATTCTTTGTGAATATACTTTGTAGAAATCTTTTACCAATTCTTTTCCTCCGCTGACAACTCTCAAGTTTGAGGCTTTTGCTTTGCGGATTTTTCTTCTCACATTGGCGTTTCCTATGAGCTGATTGTTGTTTAAGTCCAATGAAAAATTGAGTTTGTCGGCGTAAATGTGGTTGCTGTAAGCTCTTGTGTCTCTTAGTTGCCATTTTATGTTCTTTGTGCAGAACAAGTTGCCGTCTTGAGATTCCACAAATTTGAATGGAGCTTTTCCATCAAAGTTTGATAAATCTGTTTGTGCGTATCCTTGCGAGTGATATGGTAAATCAATCCACACTCCTGAGCACTTGCACATCAGAAGCAACACACGCCTGCCGTCAAAGTATTCAAGAGGAATCTTATGTACCTTTAGCGAATACACTCTCTCGAATTCTTTTATGAAATTGTCCGCACGAGTCAGCTCAATCATCTTTTCTTTGAGATTATTTGAAGAAAGGATGCTTGTCTAAAGGCAAAGCCGCCAACGGATGATAGTCTCCTTGCAATCCTAACGGCTTTGAATTTCTTATATCGTGAACAATGCTGATACATTGTCTTGCATCATCCAATCCAAAGCCCTTGCCGTCAAAAATATTCTTGTAACTTTCGGTATGCAATTCGGTAAAGCCGTCAGAGAATTCGATTTCCTTGCCGTCCATCTCCATTTTTCTGAACGTTCTTTTACCTGCCGCAACGGCTTCTTTTGGAAGAGTGTCCGCATTTATCGAAAGGAAATAACGCACTCTTGCTTTTTCGAACACCAAAAGTCCTGCCGCTCTGTCGTGTTCGTAAATGTGAACGATGTTTTCTTTAACTTTGCCGAAAATCCATGAAAGCATATCGTAGAAATGCACACCTATGTTTGTGGCTACTCCTCCCGATTTTGTAACATCGCCTTTCCATGAAGTGTAATACCATAAGCCTCGTGAGGTTATGTAAGTCAAATCGACGTCATAAACTTTGTCTTTCGGACCTTGGTCAACCATTTCTTTCCATTGAATAATTGCGGGATGCAATCTTAGTTGCAAGATGTTGTAAACGGTCTTTCCTGTCTCTTCTTCCATCTTTTTGAGAGCGTCAATGTTCCAAGGATTCAACACCAATGGCTTTTCGCAAATCACATCCGCACCTGCTCTCAATCCGAATCTGATGTGGGAATCGTGTAAGTAGTTAGGAGTACACACACTCACATAATCCAATCTGTCTTCCGTATGTTTGATTTTTTCAACAAAGCGATCGAATCGTTCATATTCTGTATAAAAAGAACATTGAGGGAAATAGCTGTCCATGATTCCGACAGAGTCGCTCTTGTCCAAAGCTACGACAAGACGATTCCCCGTATCCTTGATTGCTTTCAAATGTCGCGGTGCAATGTATCCTGCAACGCCTATTATGCCAAAGTTTTTCATATTATTATTCTATTCTTTTAACAATGCCGTTTTTTAATTCGTAAACTTGTTTTGTTTCGGGACAGATGCCGATTCCCTTTTCGTCGAATGCGAGTCTGTGTCCGTATTCGGAGACCCAGCCGATCTGTCGTGCAGGATTCCCAACCACCAAAGCGTAAGCAGGAATGTCTTTAGTAACTACGCAACCGGCTCCAATCAAGGCGTATTCGCCTATGTCATGACCACAAACAATGGTTGCATTTGCACCGATTGATGCACCCTTTCCAATAAGTGTTTGTCTGTATTCGCTTTTGCGTGCAACCGCTGAGCGAGGGTTGATGACGTTTGTGAAGACGCAACTCGGTCCGAGAAAGACATCGTCGCCGCAAATCACACCTGTGTAAACAGAAACGTTGTTCTGTACTTTGCAATTCTTACCTAAGACAACCGAAGGCGAAATCACCACATTTTGTCCTATGTTGCAATTCTCTCCTATTTTGCATCCGCTCATTATGTGTGAGAAGTGCCAAATCTTTGTGCCTTTTCCGATTATGCAACTTTCATCTATCACCGCCGATTCGTGAGCAAAGAAATCCGTATTCATAAATCAAATCAAAATAACTTAGATTGCAAAGGTACGATAAAATACTCGAAAATATCATACTTGCAACGACAGAATCTTTGTTTGAATCCACAATATTGTTTTTTGAAAATAAATAATCAAAACAAAGAATAGGAAAATTGTTTCTTTGTTTTGTTGAGCCAAAATGCGATAAGGATGGACTCAACGATGAAGATAACGAAATTATTTTTTAATTTTGCAAAATGAAAATCAAAGAGCTCGCAATAAAGATTTGGAATAATCGTGAAAATCAGAAAATGCTGAAGAATCTTTTGGCATTGGGTGTGGCAAGTATAGTGTTTCATTTTTTGTATTGGCAGACGGATATGAATTCTTGGCTGTTTGGTCCGTTTACGAACAAGATATTCGATTTCTTTACGATGATTGCATTCACGGGAACAGATTTTCTTCTTGAATTATTTTGCGACATACCTTATTATAAAGAGGGTACGTCGTTCTTTTTCTATGAAAACAATCCGCATTCCGGCTTAGAAGTTTATGCAATCATGAATGTGGTACACGATTGTTCTGCAATCAAACAAATAATGCAGTTTTTGCTTATTCTCGTTCTTTGTACGGGACGTTGGTGGAAAAAGATTCCTTACTTTGTTTTAGGAAGCATTGTGTTGATATTGACAAATATCTTGAGGATTTATCTATTGACGAATCTATATGCACAAGAGCCTGCACAATTTCAATATTATCATGATTGGGTTGCCCGACCGCTTATGTACGTTGTAATATTCCTGTTATGGATTGTTTGGGTACAGTTTTTCGCAGGCAAGAAAGCTAAGAACGATGACGCTCAAGACAAACGCTCACGCCAGTCATCTGACCTCCAAGCGGTGGATTAAGTTTGTGAACTCTGATTTTGCAGTAATCAATTTGGGGAAACTGCTCGAATAACGCCTCAATGATTCTTCGAGTCAGGTGTTCCAATAAATGGGATGGGATTTCCATCTGTTGTTTTATCACTCTGTAAACATCAAGATAGCTTACGGTGTCTTCGATGTCGTCGCTGATTTCAGCATTCTTTGTATCGCAGTCGAATTCGCAGTCAACCGCAAAATTTGTTCCTATTCTGCTTTCCTCATCGAAACAACCGTGGAAAGCATAAAAAGACATGTTGTCAATAGTTATTCGTGCCATAAAAACAAAAGGAAGAGACCGAAGTCTCCTCCGAAATTAAAACAATATTAAAATCAAGGTCTAAATAAATGATTTGAACTGATTGAGAAATCTTACATCGTTTTCGAAATACATTCTCAAGTCATTAACTCCGTATTTCAGCATGGCAATTCTTTCAACTCCCATTCCGAATGCGAAACCCGAGTAAACGTCGGGATCGATTCCTGATGCTCTTAAAACGTTCGGGTCAACCATTCCGCAACCCATTATTTCCAACCAACCGGTTCCTTTACACACATTACAGCCTTTGCCTCCGCAAAGATTGCATGAAACATCCATTTCCGCACTTGGCTCAGTGAACGGAAAGTATGAAGGACGCAATCTTATTTTTGTGTCGTTTCCGAACATTTCTTTGGCAAAATACAATAAACTTTGCTTTAAGTCGGCAAATGAAACACCTTTGTCGATGTACAGACCTTCGATTTGATGGAATATACAATGAGCACGGGCAGATATTGCTTCATTTCTGAATACTCTTCCCGGGGCTATGATTCTTATAGGTGGCTTCTGACGTTCCATTGTACGAACTTGTATCGATGAAGTGTGAGTTCGCAATACTGCATTGTTGCCATCGGTTCTGTTTTCAATGAAAAAGGTGTCTTGCATGTCCCTTGCAGGATGCTCAGGTGGGAAATTCAAGGCAGAAAACACGTGCCAATCGTCTTCAATCTCAGGTCCCTCTTCTACGATGTAGCCTATCTGAGAAAAAATCTCACAAATCTCGTTGCGAACCAAAGATATGGGGTGTCGAGAACCTAATGTCTCCAAATAAGCCGGCTTTGTAAGGTCATCAATGTTTGTTTGACTATCTGTTTTCGCATCCAGAGCTTCGCGAAGTGTTTCTATCTTGGACTGAACGGCTGTTTTGAGTTCGTTGAGTAAAGAACCCATTTCGCGTTTTTCCTCATTAGGGATTGCTTTGAACTGATTGAATAAATCATTCAAAACACCCTTTTTACCAAGGTACTGAATCCTCAGTTGTTCTATTTCTTCGAGAGTGTTGGCACTTAATTGCTTTAAATTCTCTATCGATTGCCTAATCCTTTGCTTCATATTGCAATTATTCTTCTACAACCTTGATCGTCATTTTAATGTCTTGGACAGGTCGATCATATCTGTCTTTCTGTACTTTTGCAATTTTGTCGATTACTTCCAAACCTTCGACTACTTCTCCGAAGACTGTGTATTCGTAATCCAAGAATGGTACTCCGCCAACCGTGGTATAGGCGTCCATTTGTTGCTTATTGAAAGATTTTCCCATTCTGCTGCTTAGCACGTTCAACTCATTCTGAGTATAAGTCTTGCCTTGAGCGATATAGAATTGGCTTCCTGAAGATTCTTTTTTAGGATTCACTTGATCAGCCATGCGAGCTGCTGCCAAGGCTCCTTTTTTGTGAATGAGTTCTTGCTTGAATTCGGCAGGTATTGTGTAGCCCGGACCGCCCTGACCTAACATTTGACCGGGTTTTGCGGCTTTTGAGTCCGGGTCTCCGCCTTGTACCATAAATCCATCTATGACTCTGTGAAACAAACAGCCGTCAAAGTATCCTTCTTTTGCCAATTTGATAAAATTTTCTTTGTGAAGAGGTGTCTCATTGTAAAGAACAGCCTTCATTTCTCCTAAATCGGTGCTGATAATAACCATAGTAGTTTTTTCTTTTGTTTCTTCGTTCTTTGGTTCTGTCGAAATGTTCTTGTCAGCCACCTTGTTGGAGCAGCCAAATGCAAAAACAGCGACAAAAAGACTTAAAAATAAATTTTTCTTTGTACTCATACGGATTTTTTTCTTAGCTTTGCAACTTTAATTCTTTAATTGAAAACGCAATATTACAAAAAAAAACTGTTATGATGAAAAAAGTGAGAATATTTTTTTTGATGGCATTGGCTGTAGTGCTTGTTACACCGTTATTTAGTTCTTGTGGCGAGGATGAAATTGATGGATGCGGTTTGACAATTGTTGTAAAGGATGCTATGAATCCTACACAAAGATTGGCAAATGCAAGAATCACCATTTCGCAAGAGTCAGGCAGCATACGCAGGACAGGAGTTTCAGATGTGAATGGAGAAGCGTATTTCTTCTTTGACAATGAGGCTATATTCGGAGTTGATGTGGCATACGGCGATGAGCCATTGGTGAGAAGAGGTAAAAGTACCGTTCGCTTGAAATACAATGAGGTTGTGATAAAAGAAGTATTGGTGGCAGAATAGCACCATTATTTCAAGGCACAAAAGCGAAATCCCAAGGCAGAGTATTGTTCCAAAACCCTTTCGAGGGCGTATAACATATTCTTTTCGGATTTCAAACTGTCGTGAAACAGAACAATATCTCCCGATCTTAATCTTGCAACATTTTTATGGCAAGAGGATTGGGATATTTTTTGGCTGTAATCAAAACTTATTGCGGTCCATAATACCAAACGAAAGCCTCGGTTTTTCAATTCTTTTTTCAGACGAGACGAAAGCCTGCCATAGGGTGGACGAAACAAGTTTGAATCAAACATTCTTGCACATTGCTCCACGTCATTCAAGTAAGTGTCGAAATCAACCTTGCTCGCCTTCAAATGATGCATTGTATGGTTGCCTACCGAGTGCCCTTCCGATTTAAGCAATTCAAAACACTCGGGATGCTTTCTTACATTGTCTCCGACACAAAAAAAAGTCGCTTTGGCGTTATAAAGTTTAAGCAGTTTCAAAACCTTAGGCGTAACTTCCGGAATGGGACCATCGTCGAATGTAAGGAAGATTCTTTTTTCGTCGGTATGAATACGGAACACTGTATCCGTGTTTGCAACTTTTGCCCAAAAGCGAAGAAAAAACGAAATCATAATCCGGACTCTTTCAATATAACATCAATACAATCAAACTCGAATCCTCTCGATGCAAGAAAGCTTATGAGTTTTTGTTTCTTGCTTATGGCAGTCCCGCTTAAAGTTTTGATTTTTTTGTCGCAGACTTTGCGTAAAGTATCCATGTATTCATCGTAATCAATTGCAGAAATGGCTTTCTTTATGCAAACATCGGAAATTTCTTTCGCTCTCAGATGAATTGCAATCTTTATTCGTCCCCATTGGTTTTGGTGAAGCTTGCTTGCAACAAACAAATCGGCGTAGCGTTGCTCGTTTATGAATCCCTCGCATATCAATTCGGCAAGACAGATGTCGATTTCGTCGGCAGCAACCGAATAAGAACGTAACTTATCTCTGACTTCACTCTGACAATGCTCTTGTTTGGCACAGTAAGTCTTTGCATAGTCCAATGCTTGTGATAAAGTGTATAATTTCTTTTGTGACATGGGAATCATTTTTGCAAAAGTACGAAAATAAGCCGTAAATACCTGCCGAGCGAACGAAAAAACAGATCTATGCTTTTTGCTTTCGAAAGTCACAAGGTTGGGTGGTGTTTCGTAGAACAAAGAAACAAAAAAATGAAATCAAGAAAGAATTTTCTGAAACAAAGAAATATTTTTGTAAAACGAAGAAAGGGAAAAAGCGTATCTTTGCATCGGGAAATCGAACTCTGATCGGATTGCGATTTTATGCAGAGGGTTGGTATTGAAATGAAGATATGCGAAAACTTTTACTTTGTTCGGTATTGTTGATATGTGGTTTGGCGGTTTTGTCTGCTTGTTCGGAAAAAAGAAATTCCGAACCCTATGGTGTGTCTGTTTCAGCTCCTTCGCTCGCTTCTCTTTCCGATTCGTCGCATTTTGCAGACTATCTGCCGTTGTTTGGAATGTCTAACGGCTTAGGCTGTGATATTCTCTCATCTTCTGCTTTGAATGACAGTTTTGCCGTTTCTTTTGCGTACTCTTCTCTGTTTATTTGTCGGGATTTGTATTTGACGGGAACGAACAGAGAATATGTCAATCGGATTGCGGCTTTGAGCGGAATAAACGATACTTCAGAGGTATTGATGTGCGAAAAGTTCGAAACTATTCTCAATAATCTCTTCACTGTTGACAGCACTTTGCAAATTGTTTCTTTTCTTGATTCTTCGCAAACCGACATCAAGAGATTCGTTCAGCGGATCGAGGTTCCTTTGTTTCATGAAGATGCTTTGCAAACCTTGAAATCAGATTTTTATGACGAAGATTCGATAGTCGGAAATTTTGAGTTCTATAAATTATCCGGCAGTTTTGCTTGTTTGATTTCTGAATATGAAGCGGCGATTGATATTCCTGTCGGCAACGGAACTTATTCCCTTTTGTTGATTATGCCTCTGCAGCAACCTTTGCGTCGTTACGTGTCTATGTTTTCTGAGAAGAAATATGCGGAAGTGGTCAAAGGATTGGAGAAACGAAACATTTGTGTGTGCTTTCCAACGTTTGATACTTTGAAATCTGATATGAAGTTTTCTTTACCTTATGCTACAGATTCGTTATCTTCTGAGGTGCGGACATATTGCAGTTTTAACATTCGCAAACCAAAAGAAGCGGAATTGCAATCATATAAACGGACATTGTCTGAAAGAATGGAACGCGACAATTGCGGAGAATATTTATCATTTGACCATTCGATGATTTTCATGCTAAGAGAGACATCTTCAAGAGCGGTGCTTTTGCAGGGCGTTTTCTTGAGATAATCTGTTTTTTACTGATATTTTGACACCATTTCTTTCTTTCGAGAAAAGAAATCCTTTGTTTTTTGTATTTTTTTTGAGAAAAAGTTTTGCAGAAAAGAGAAAAGTATTTATCTTTGCTCCAACAATTACTATATTATTAACTTTCAAAAAACGGAAGATTGTATGAAAATTTACCACACGTCAGAAATTAAAAACATCGCTTTGATGGGCGGTGCCAAATCGGGAAAAACAACATTGGCAGAGGCTATGGCATTTGAAGGAAAAACCATAAGCCGCCGAGGCTCTGTTGAAGAGAAAAATACGGTTTCCGATTACAGAGACATAGAAATTGAAAGAAAGAGTTCTGTTTCTTCAAGTTTGTTGTATGGAGAGTACAATAATAAAAAGATAAACATAATAGATGTGCCGGGTTATGCAGACTATCAAGGCGAATTGGTGGCTGCGTTGCACGTTGCTGAGACTGCAGTTGTTGTAATCAACTCTCAAATCGGTGTGGAAGTGGGAACGGAAATCGCTTTTCGCCATACATCAAGATTATCCATACCTTTGATGTTTGCAATGAACCAATTGGATCACGAAAAGTCGAATTTCGATGAACAAATAAAGGAATTAAAAGAATTCTTCGGTGAAAAGATAACAGTTGTTCAATATCCTGTCAATCAAGGTCCAGGATTCAATTGTTTCATTGACCTTATCATGCAGAAAATGTACAAATATCCTGCGGGTGGAGGCAAGCCTGAGATAGTGGATATTCCTGAAGAAGAAAGAGAAAAGGCAGAGGAATTGCGTTTGGCTTTGGTTGAAAATGCAGCTTCCGGCTCAGATGATTTGATGGAAAAGTATTTTGATAACGGAGATCTTGCAATTGATGAGGTGAGACGAGGATTGAGATTGGGTATGGCCGCAAGAAATGTATTTCCTATTTTGTGCGTGTCTGCCAAAGAAAACATTGGAGTCGGCAGATTGATGGAATTTATTACGTTTAACGTACCATCTCCAACAGAAGCTTTACATGCAAAAACGCTTGTTTCCGGAGAAAAAATCACTTTCAACGAAGCAGCTCCTACAACTTTGTTTGTGTTCAAGACTGCAAATGAAACTCATGTCGGAAACGTGGTATACATGAAAGTAATGAGCGGAGAGTTGATAGAAGGTATGGATGTAGTGAATTCAACCAATGAAGGAAAAGAAAGAATAGCACAAATATTTATCAATTCGGGTAAAACAAGAACCAAAATCGAAAAAGCGGCAGCCGGAGATATTATTTCAACAATCAAACTCAAAGATGTAGCGACAAACGATACGCTGACTTCGACTAAGAATATAGGAGATAAATTAAATGAAATCAAGTTTCCGGAACCTATATACACGACTGCGATAAAGGCTGTCGATAGTTCAGATGACGAAAAGCTTGGTATGGTTCTGAATGAATACGCTTCAAATGATTGTTCTTTGAAAGTGGAGATTGCTCGTGAGCTTAAACAAACAATTATCAGTGCAATGGGAGAATATCACGTTAATACGTTGAAGTGGTATTTGGATAATGTTTACAAGATTCCTGTTGAATTGTTCGCTCCTAAAATTCCATACAGAGAAACCATAACAAAGAGTGCAGAGGCTTCTTATAGGCATAAAAAACAATCAGGAGGTGCCGGTCAATTTGGCGAAGTCTTTATGTTGATTGAGCCATATTATGAGGATATGCAGCAACAAAAGAAATATCCTATCAGAAATACGGAAACTGTTGACTTGCCTTGGGGTGGTAAACTGGTGTTTAACACTTGTATTGTCGGCGGAGCAATAGACGCAAGATTTATGCCGGCAATTTTAAAGGGTATTATGGAAAAAATGGAAGAAGGTCCGTTGACGGGCTCTTATGCGAGGGATATCGTGGTTAACGTATTCGATGGTAAGATGCACCCTGTGGATAGTAATGAAATGGCGTTCAAACTTGCCGGACGTAACGCTTTCAAAGAAGCTTTCAAGAATGCCGGTCCTAAGATTTTGGAACCTATTTATGATATGGAAGTTACGGTTCCTTCAGAGTTGATGGGTGGAGTTATGACAGACTTACAATCTCGTAGAGCAATAGTTATGGGTATGGACTCTGAGGGTATGAATACCATAATCAAGGCTAAGGTTCCTTTGGCAGAGATGTATCGCTATTCTACTTCATTGTCGTCAATCACTTCGGGAAGAGCAGTGTTCTCTATGCGTTTTGCTGAATATGAAGCAGTGCCTACAGATGTTCAAACCAAGTTGTTGAAGACTTATGAGGAACAAACGAAAGACGAAGAATAGTTTTGTCTGATTCAAACAAAGAAGGGCTTGTCCGGATTCAAATTTCGGCAAGCCCTTTCTTTGTTTTGAAAAATAGGTTCTTGATTACGATTCTGCATCTGTGCTTTCCCATATTCTCTTATAAGCAGATTTGCTTGCGAATAAGGGCTTTGTGTGCATTTTTCTTGCATTTTGGACATTTCAATGGTTGAGAAAAAATCGTAGCATTGTATTCGAAATCATTACCTGCAAATATCTTTTTGCAATCATTACAAATGAATATGTTTTTCCCTCTGTTCATGTGCTTCTTGTTTTGAAACAGTTTATTTTTTTCAATAAATGCCTTATAGCGTTTAGGATATCATTAACATAAATTTCGTGTTTGACAGAGCGTTGATTGGGATGGTATGCGTCAAGCAAAAGAGTGCCGTCGTCCTTTTGATAAACGTGAAGAGAGTTGCTTTGAGATGTGTATATCGGTTTGGAATCTGCTCCGATCAAATCGGCTTTGTAAAATTTGAATGTACCACAGAATATTATGACCTGAGGATTGTAAAAATCCAATTGTTGCATCAAAACCGGCTTCCAAGTATCGTATGCTTTGTATAGGCTTATGTCGTCGGACGTTTTTTGATTTGGCATTTTGTTAGTATTGACATAGGCAATCTGTTTCAAAACCTCTGCCATGCTTTTGTCATTGCGAATGTAGTCCATTTCGTTGTATTTTAGCTTGTTAAACAAAGCATAAGTAGTATATATGATTGGTTGCCAACTTTTATTGTTTCCTGCGTCAGCTTTTGTGAAACAATCTTTCGCTATGTGATACCCTCCTCCGTAGGCATTGTTTTGATCGTCAAATTCATCGTATGCTTCTTTCAATACATACATCAATTTGACGGGTGCATTATTATACAATTCTAAATCGAATACGCCATCATATATTGCTTCGGTATTCGGACCAGCAATTTCGTTTGCGATTTCTGTGATTTTGGTTTCTATTTGCTTTTCCATGATTGAAAATTATTTTTCATTAAATGTTTTTCAGTTTGTTTTCATCGTAATCGCCGAACCATTCTTTCAGTTTGCTCTTTGCCTTTTCCTTTATTTCGAAATCAATACAGGTTAGGGTGTGTATTACCGCCAATAAAGCGGCAGCGTCATCCGTGAAACCGGCAACGGGAACGAAATCAGGGATAAGGTCAACAGGAAGAATGAAATAGCCTAATGCTCCGATTATGATGGCTTTCTCTTTTTTTGAAACTTTGTCTGATTGCAATGCATAATAGAGAAGGAGTACGTAATAAATGACTTCCAATCCCGCTTTCTTTGCAAACTTTCCGATTTTCTTCCAAAGATTGTCTTCGGAGTAGTTTTTCTCGTACTGTTCTAAGTTTTCACTATTCCAATCTTTGTCAATAACATTTCGATCTTTTTCCATGATATTTTTGTTTTTTTGATTAATAATATGTTAAATAGAAAGCTGTAATTTCCTGCTTGAATGCAGGTGCAAAGATATTAGGTTTTTTCTGTGCGATTGTTTTACCGTAAAATTCGATTTAAGAAATAATTCAATTCAATCATTTTCCATTATGTCCTTATAAAGTTTCATGGACTTTTCTACATCTTTCTTTTCGTCCAATACTTTATCAGGTTGGTTTTGTTTAAGTTCTTGTAGTATTATTCTCTCAAATAAACTCCATTGATTTTTGACTCCTAACTCGGAAAGCAGTATTCGAATTGCTCCGATAAAGATGTTTTTGTTTTGATTCTCGCTTTTTTGTAAATCCCATGCTGTTTCGTAGAATCTGTTCCTTGCAATATATCCGAGACTCTCAGATCTGCTTATGAATTTCAAGAATTTGCTTGCTGCATTTTCAGTTTTTAGTTGTTGTAATGAACGTTCAAACGCTTCAATTGTGTATTTTGTGCGAGCGGATGCAGGTTTTTTTTCTTTTTTTCTATAATCAGGCAGATTGTGATCAAACAACGTTTCTCCCGTATTTTTGAATAAATAGCAGTTTGCAATCAATTTTACGGCTCGAGATGCGATTTGCAAAACGTCTTCTTCATCATTCAATGCTATCCAAAAGGACCAATAAGTGTTATCGTTGACATTGTTTGTTATTCTGAAAGAGCGGTCGCGGTATTTTTTGTTTTGAAATACGTTGTTCAATATTTTTTTCACTTCGTCTTTAATCTCAGCCCAATCTTCATTGATCAAATCTATCTGCTTTTCAATTTCTTCTTCGGAATCTATGGAAAAGTCCATCGTTGCCCTGCATCCGTAATATATTCCATAGCCCGGGGTTTCTGTATCAAACTCTACGAGGAACTCATACTTGTATTTCTTTTCCGGAGAGTTGCTTTCAAATAAAAATTCTTTGGATCCGGATAACGGATTCCTGCAAAGCTTGTACATGATTATGTGTTTGAGCTCTTTGTTGCGTACAGCGTCGTTGCGAATAAAGTCTTCGTCATTCTCTAATTTTCGAATCTCTTCTTTGTACCTTTGAATATATTCTTTATACAGAGTAGCGGATATTTTTTGTCTTGACATGTTTGTCTTTTTTCTTGCTTTTATACAATCGAACGTAAAATGAAATTTATCTTAACAGCAAAGATAACATTTTATTTTAAGGTATGCTTGTGCAGATACCGACTTTTTAGTCTTGGAATCGTGAATCGAGACACTTGTTCAAAGACTTGTAGATTTGAAACAAAGAAACAATCTTTTCTTTCTTGAATTCGTTTTGTCGTTTCTTTGTTGTATCTTTGTGCTTTCAAAATATGTGAAAATGAAGTTTTACACTGACAATGTAGTTAAAAAGTATAGGAAGCGGACTGTCGTGAAGGGTGTTTCCATTTCAGTGGAGCAGGGAGAGATCGTTGGATTGTTGGGACCGAATGGAGCAGGCAAGACGACTACTTTTTACATGATGACGGGCTTGATTCATCCTTTTTCGGGCGATGTTTATTTGGATGACACGAACATTACGAACATGCCGATGTACAAAAGATCGCAACTCGGCATAGGCTATTTGGCACAAGAGGCATCTGTGTTTCGGAATATGTCGGTTGAGGATAACATTATGTCAGTCTTGGAATTCAAAAAAATAAGTCAAAAAGAGCGAGTGGAAAAGATGGAATCGTTGTTGGAAGAATTTAGTTTGACACATATACGTAAAAGTAATGGTAATCAGCTTTCAGGAGGTGAAAGACGGAGATGTGAAATAGCGAGAGCTTTAGCTGCTGATCCAAAATTTGTTTTGCTTGATGAACCGTTTGCAGGTGTGGATCCGATTGCTGTTCAGGATATTCAACATATTGTAATGGGTTTGAAAGATAGAAATATAGGCGTTCTGATTACAGATCACAACGTTCATGAAACTCTTTCCATAACAAACAGGGCATATTTGTTGATAGAAGGAACTGTTTTCAGACATGGTACTCCGGAAGAATTGGCTGCAGATGTTGAAGTCAGAACAAAGTATCTTGGAGATGATTTTGAATTGAGGTAAATAGTATGTTGCTTATATACGCCAGGAAAATAACGAACCGATTGGGGTACACGCTGAATCTTGTCTTCGGAGAGTTGATGGGAATCGAATATTCCATAACCACAGATGAAGGATTTTTCATCGAAAGTGATGGTCCAAAGTTGTCTTATTGTAAACACAAAATATGTGATGAAGTTTTCTTGTGTTGCGATGAAATTTTGTTTAGCACAACAATAGAACTTGCCGAACTGAATTATTTTGAAAGAAACGGATTGCCGTATTTGTTTAAAAAATATTCGAAAGATTCAGTTTGTGATTACGATGTGCTTGCCTCGGTTTTTTATTTGGTTTCGCGTTATGAAGAATATTTGCCTTTTA
Source organism: Candidatus Onthomorpha sp. (assembly GCA_045577535.1). Classification (GTDB taxonomy): domain Bacteria; phylum Bacteroidota; class Bacteroidia; order Bacteroidales; family P3; genus Onthomorpha. Next base: position 54,413 of record JAZNIO010000004.1, read on the forward strand.
TTCAAGATAAGCACTCACGTTTCAAACCGGAAGATAGTTTAGCCTATAAAAAGGGATTTTTGGATAAGCCTGTGGTGAATATTTGGGTTGAAGAACTTAAACAAAAATTGAAGGGGATTTATCCGACTTTGGTTTCGAAGGAGCACTTTTTTACTTACAATAACACAATCGATGTAGATTCGGCTTATTCCTATAAAGGGAAAGGATTGATTCGCTCTTGTGCCGGTTTTTGCAAAGATTTGTTTTTGCGAAATTTTGCTTCATGTGCGAAAAGGCTGAAAGTGTTGATAGGAAAAGCGAGTGACCCGTATGATACTTTTGATTACATTCTTTCGGTTTCGCAAAAATACAAAGTAAATACGACTTTTTTCGTTTTATTTGGGAATTACGGACGTTATGACAAAAATATATCTCCTTATAATCCGGATTTTCAGTTGCTAATCAAGTCTTTGTGTGATTATGCCAAGGTTGGGATACATCCTTCCTATGAAAGTTTTGAGGAACCTGAACTTATGGTTGAGCAAATCAAAATGCTGAAGACCATATTGCGGAAACCTATACATAGATCAAGGTTTCATTATCTCAGATTCAGATTGCCGGAGTCTTATCGAGGATTGATAAGCAATAGTATCGAGGGTGATTATTCCATGGGCTATTCTAATGTCATCGGATTCAGAGCCGGCATCTGTAGTAGCTTTAATTTTTATGATTTAGCTTTGGATTTTGAAACCAAATTGAGAGTTTTTCCGTTTGCATATATGGATGTAGCGTTGAAAAACAGTCTGCAATTTTCTCAAGATGAAGCTTTAGCCAAGATAAAGAGTATTGCAGATGAGGTTGTCAAAGTAGGAGGAAATCTGATTAGTGTTTGGCATAACGAAAGTTTGTCTGACGAGATGGAATGGGAAGGTTGGAGAAATGTTTACGAAAAATCGATAGAATATATTTCGAGATTGGAGAAATCTTGCACTCGACCAATTAAATAAATTGAAATTATGATAGTATTAACCGGAGCTGCCGGATTTATAGGTAGCTGTATGCTGAGCAAGCTTAATGATATGGGAATAACGGATGTTGTGATTGTTGATGATTTCTCAAAGACAGAGAAAACCAAGAATTATGACAGACTGATGTATTCTAAAAAGGTAGAAAGGAATGTCTTTATCGAATGGTTCAATGATAATACTGATTCGGTGGAAGGGGTTTATCATTTAGGGGCTCGAACAGATACGACGGAATTTGATTGGTCGGTGTTCGTTGAGTTGAATTTGGAATATACGAAGAGTATTTGGAGAATTTGCTCTGCAAATAAAATCCCCATGGTTTATGCTTCTTCTGCGGCAACTTATGGAAATGGAGAATTAGGATATGATGATGAACTGCGGATGTTGCCTAATCTTCGCCCGTTAAACCCATACGGTCGTTCTAAACACGAATTTGATATGTGGGCTTTGCAACAAGAGAAACAACCTCCTTTTTGGGCCGGATTGAAATTTTTTAATGTTTACGGGCCTAATGAATATCATAAAGGGAGGATGGCTTCTGTAGTAATACATTCATTTAAGCAGATAATGGAAACAGGTAAGGTGAAATTGTTCCGCTCACATAGAGAAGACTTTCAAGATGGCAGACAGATGAGAGACTTTGTCTATGTAAAGGATGTTGTTGATGTTTTGTCCTTTTTGATGACAAACAAGCCAAAATCGGATATTTATAATTTGGGAAGTGGAAAGGCAAGATGCTTCTATGATTTGGCTGCAGCAACATTTGAAGCGATGGATAAGCCTGTAAATATTGAGTATATCGATATCCCTATTGATATAAGAGATAAGTATCAATATTTTACCGAGGCAAATATGCAGAAACTCAGATCTGTGGGATATACTGCCGATTTTTTTTCTTTGGAAGATGGAATAAGAGATTATGTCAGAAATTATTTAATTGGAAACAAATATCTTTGATTTATGAATTATAAAGCGAAATTGCATGATATAAAAGCTTTTGTTTTCGATTATGATGGCGTGATTAGCGATGGAAACATTTGGTCTGCAAATGATCAAATCATAGTAAGGAGCGGTAATGTCAAAGATGGGTATGCGATACAGTATGCCTTACGTAAAGGATATATTGTCGCAATTCTTTCGGGAGGGAATGGAGAAAGCATAAAATCGAGAATGAAGATGTTGGGTGTGGAAGATGTTTATCTGGGGTCTCATCGTAAAAAAGAAATTTTTGAACAGTTTTTGATTGAAAAGGGATTGAAATCTGAGCAGGTTTTGTATGTAGGTGATGATATTCCTGATTACGATGTCATGACCATGGTCGGAGTATCTGTCTGCCCCGCTGACGCCGCCGAAGAAATAAAAGCAGTTGCCGATTACATATCTCACAAACCCGGTGGTCAAGGTTGTGTAAGAGATGTCATAGAACAAGTCCTTCGGTTGCAAGGACAATGGTTTCACGAAGATGCAAAGGCATGGTAAATAAAATATTCGGTTTTTTCTTTCTTGGTTTTGTTTCGTTGCTTTTTGGTTTCAATTTATTGTCTCAAGAAACTAAAAGTTTCAAAGCAAGTGCCACTTATTATCATAATAAGTTTGAAAATAGGAAGACTTCATCGGGAGAAATCTTTTCTCAGAAGAAATATACTGCAGCACACAAAACTCTTCCATTGAACACCTTGGTAAAAGTTACACATTTGAAAAACGGACGTTCAGTATTGGTAAGAGTGAACGATCGTTGTCCTCGGGCCGGTGTAATTGATTTGTCGTTATTGGCTGCCAAAAGAATATTGTTGCATAAGACCGGAACGGCAAAGGTAAAAGTTGAGATACTCGGACAAGACTATATGGAATTGTGGGAAAAGCAAGACGAATTATTTGAGATGTTTGATCGGGCAGAGATGAATGACAGCGTAAGAAACAGGTATCTTGACTCTGTGATATTTGCCAAAGGAAACAAATACGAAGAAGCCTTTTTGTTTACCTATCATATAAGATTGGCTACTGCGGCCAACAAATCGGAGGCAAAAGATATTGTTCATCAGCTTCCCGAACAGTATCAGAAACTTGCAAAAGCAACAAAGGTGTATAATGAGAACTTCTATTACATAAACATAGGACCGTTTATATCTCAGAAAACTGCGAAAGAAGCTATGGAGATACTTAAAAAGAACTATCCTTTGGCTCATTTGATAAAAAAGAAAGATAATTGATGTTAGCGTTTAATTGTTTGATTTATAAATATTAAGGTTTCTGAAAAACGAAATAAAGATAAAAAAATGAGATAAGTTTTCGTATTTAATGAGAATTTAGTTACCTTTGCAGTGCTACTTTGTGCATTGTGTTGATATTTACAATGTAAGACGTAGAGAAAAAAGATGATTTATGAGGAGATTAGTACAATTTATGTACAAACAGAGAGATATATTGCGAATTAAGTTAAGAATCAACGTGTTACTTATTGTAATGTCGTTGGGTCTTGTTTTGGTTCAAGGAGGGCGTGTCATGGCTCAACAAGAACCGCAATTTTCCCAATATATGTTTAATAGGTTGTCGTACAATCCGGGTTATGCAGGCAGTAATGGTGCTATTTGTTTTACAGGCTTTTATCGCAGCCAATGGATGGGGATGACATTTACCGATGCCACAGGTCAAAATACAGGAGCTTCGGGAGGGGAGACGATGAATTTGTCTTTCGATATGCCTGTGCGGTTTTTGCATGGAGGTATCGGTGCAACGATTATTTCGGATAAGATAGGATTTTGGAATAACTTGCATGCCAAGATTGATTATGCATTTAGAATACAATTCCCTCGAGGAAATCTTGCCATAGGTATTGAAGCTCAATTGTTTAATTCCTCCTTAGATATGTCAAGATTAGTAGGTGCCGATCAGTATACTGAAGATGATCAAATAGGGACTTCGCAAGATCCTGTATTATCAGATCCTACAAATCAAGAGGACTTTTTGTTCGATTTAGGCGCAGGTATTTATTATCAGATTCCAGGACAGCTTTATATAGGTATTTCTTCCTCTAAGTTAATGCAGGCAGAAAGTGAAAAGCTTAAATGGGACAATAGACGCTTTTATTATGTCTTGGCAGGTTATGAATGGACTGTGCCGTCATATCCTTCATTGAGAGTATTGCCTTCTGCATTGTTGAAGACGGATTTTCTATCTAAATCTGCATATCAATTAGATGCTTCAGCAATATTGGAATGGGAGCATAAATTTTGGGGAGGTGTAACCTACAGAGTGCAAGATGCTATAATATTGTTGGGAGGTGTTGCATTGGGAGACTTTAAGCTCGGATTCTCTTATGATATACCGACATCGAGAATTTCAACTCAATCAGCAGGTTCGTTAGAACTTTTCGCAAGATTCTGTTTCAAGATAGAGAATCCTCCTAAACCACCTACGATTTATAGAAATACTCGAAGAATGTAAGGTTTTGAAACATTCTTTCGAGAAGTTACGTAGACAAAATAAGTAATAATTGAATTAGAATAATATTTGGATTTATGAAACGTATATTTTTGTTAATTTCAGCCGCATTTCTTGCAGTAAGTTGCGGAAGTTCAGACAAGGGAGAATTGATTGGCGTCCAAGACAGACCTGATTTCTTGGATATGCAGCCGTATGGAATGGTTGATATCCCACAAGGTAGCTTTTTAATGGGAGCAGCCGACGAGGATTTGTACAAATTGTATGAGCATCAGCCAAAAACGGTGCAAGTTCAATCGTTTTGGATGGATGAAACAGAGATTACAAATAATGAATATAGGCAATTTGTTGATTGGGTTAGAGACTCGATAGCTTATAGATTGTTGGGAGAAAATGATCCTGAGAGATATCTTATCGAAGCAGACCAATGGGGAGAGGATTTGGAAACTCCGTTAATAAATTGGAAAGAAAAAATTGATTGGAGCATGAAGAACGCTGACGAAAGAGAAGCTTTGTCAGAATTGTTTGTGCCGGTTGATGAGAGATTCTATAACAATATGCAAATAGATGCAAGAAAGTTGAATTTCGAATATTATTGGATCGACCTTAGGGCAGCAAGTAAAAAAGATTATGGCTCACAAGCTCAAGAAGAATATAGAGGCTCTTCTTTCGCTTCAAGACCCGGAACATTGAAAAACAGAGATAAATTCTTTAGAAAAGAAGTAATAAACGTATATCCTGACACCTTGTGTTGGATGCATGATTATGCTTACTCCTATAATGATGCTGCCACTCGTTCTTACTTCAGTCATCCTCGTTATGACAACTATCCGGTTGTTGGAGTTTCTTATCGTCAAGCGAAAGCTTTCTCTGTATGGAGGACAATAATGATGAATGATTATCTTACAAAACAAGAATATGCCAGAATGGAAGATTTTCGTTTGCCAACAGAGGCAGAATGGGAGTATGCTGCAAGAGGAGGCGTTGATGGAGCACCTTATCCATGGGGAGGTCCGTATGTAAGAAACGGAAATGGCTGTTTTATCGCAAACTATAAGCCTTTGAGAGGTAATTATGGTGATGACGGAGGTGTAACGCCTATATTGGTGGCACACTATGCACCTAACGGATTCGGATTGTATGATATGGCAGGAAATGTTGCAGAATGGTGTGAGGACGCTTACAATGAAGCAGCTTATAACTTTGCACATGACTTGAATCAAGTTAATATATACAATGCAACTGAAGATGACGCTCCACAGATGAAAAGAAAAACAGTCAGAGGTGGCTCTTGGAAGGATCAGAAATTCTTTATACAAACAGCAACTCGTTCATACGAGTATCAAGATTCAGGAAAGAGTTATATCGGATTCCGTTGTGTACAATCTTACTTGGGAAGAGTAAGAGGAGATAATCCGAAAACATCTTCAAACGTTTACAGAAACAATTAATCAGAATAAAGAAATAAAAAATTAAAAACAAAATTAAAAACATTTAATTATGGGTTGGGTAGATAATTTCGTAAGAAGTAAATTTTACAAAGAGTTTAGTGCTAAGTTGTATGGTATTGGCGCGTCTATAGTTATCGTTGGTGCGTTGTTTAAGATTAACCACTGGCCCGGAGGTACCGTTTTGTTGATTATAGGTATGGGTATAGAAGCATTGATCTTCTTTGTGTCCGCATTTGAGCCGCTACACGTTACTTATGATTGGAGTTTGGTTTTCCCTGAATTGGCCGGAATGGATGAAATTCACACAGAAGAAAAGAAAGACAAGAAAGAGAAAAAATCTAAAAAGAAAGATCAAGAACAAGAGCAAGTTCAAGTTGTCGGAGGTGTAGTAGGAGGAGTTGTAGGAGGCTATTCCGGTACACAAGATCTTGACAAAATGTTGGCAGATGCTAAAATCGGACCTGAATTGATAGAAAGTTTAGGAAAAGGATTGAAGAATTTGGCCGATACAACTTCACAATTGAATGATGTTGCTGGAGCTGCGGTGTCTTCAGAAAGATTTAATCAGAACTTAAGCAATGCAGCGTCTGCAGCAGGTGAATTGTCAGAAGCATATAAGAAAACAGCAGAAAATCTAAATAAAGATTTGTTGGTTTCAGGTGAGTATTTGTCTTCAGTACAAGAAGCCACATCAGCTGTATCTACGTTGGCAAACATATACAAAGAAACAGCGAATACATTGTCAGCGGGAGACGCTTCATACTTAGACGAATTGAAGAAAATGGCATCAAGTCTTTCATCAATCAATGCTTTGTACGAAATGCAAATACAAAACTCTTCATCACAATTGGAGGCAAGTAAAGTCGTTCAAGAAAGAATTGACAATTTGGTTGTTAACTTTGCGGATACAGCAGAAAACGTGTTGAAATACAAAGAGCAAGTTAATGCGTTATCTAAAAAAGTTGGAGCGTTGAATGATATTTATGGAAATATGCTTGCAGCAATGCAGACAAAAGCATAACAATTAATCGAATTACATTATAAAACAAATAATATAGACTATGGGTGCTACGAATTGTCCCGAAACGCCGCGGCAGCGAATGATTTCGATGATGTACTTGGTTTACACGGCGATGTTGGCATTGAACGTGTCTGCTGAGATCTTACAGGCATTTGTTACGGTCGGGGACAGCATGGAAGTAACGAATAATCTGCTTATGGGAAAAGCAGAAAGTGCTTACACTATTTTTGAAAATTCTTACAATCAGGACCCCGGAAAGGTTGGGGATAACTGGGCAAAGGCACAAGAGGTTCGTAAAAAGACCAAAGCCATTGTTGATTACATTGATAACATGAAGTATGAATTATTTGTCGCAGTTGAAGGAACACCAGGCGGAATTCCTGAAGCAAAAAAACTTTTGAAGGAACAAGGTTTTGATGCCGTAGTTAAGAAAGATGAGTATTCAACACCGACGAATTTCTTTTTAGCAGGTAGTGAAGACGGTTCAAAGGGCAAGGCAATAGAATTGAGAAAGAAGATTGAAACGTACCAAAAGGAAATGCTGGAATATGCAACCGGTTCATTCAAAGAAACCTTGAAGAAAATGCAAATAGATTTCAAAGGGCCATTTTATAATGCTGCTGGAGACGAACTTAATTGGCAAATGTACAACTTCTATCATACGATTACCTTGGCTGACATGGTGTTGCTGAATAAGTTCAAATCAGAAATTCAAAACGCAGAAGTCGATTTGATAAACCACTTGTATTCGGCTGTATCGGCAGATGACTTCAAGTTTAACACAGTTGTGGCAAAAGTGGTTCCGAAGTCCACCTATATAATTCAAGGAGGACAGTACGAAGCTGAAGTGTTTGTTGCAGCATACGACTCAAGAAGTGAGTTGACCGGACAAGTCCGCGGACAAGAGTATGTTGGAGATTCCGGTATGTTGAAATTGAAATTTCCTGCAGGAGCCTTGGGAAATCAAAAGTTTAATGGAACATTGTTCGTTAAAAAGGATAGTGGCCCTGTTCCTTACGATTTCGAATTGGAATACTTTGTTGCTGCACCATCTGCAACAATCTCTCCAACCAAGATGAATGTGCTTTACATAGGTGTTGACAATCCGATTTCTGTATCAGTACCCGGAGCAAATTCCAAAGATGTCAACGTAACTGCTACGGGAGCCGGAATAACATTGAAAAAAGTTAAGGATGGAGAATACTTGGCAACGGTTAAGTCTCAAGGAAAGGCTACTATCAGTGTTTCGGCAAACATGAGCGGAAAGACGATGAACATGGGTACAATGGAGTTCAGATGTAAGGCAATACCAAAACCGACTGCCATGGTCGGAACTTACACCGGTGGAAGAATACCAAAAGAATCTCTTCTTACACAAGGAGGCTTGCGTGTGTCGATGGAAGGATTTGATTTCCCTGTTAAATACAATGTAACATCGTTCAGCATGTCATTTAACACAGGAGGAGATGCACAAGCACCTATTCAAGCAACCGGCAGTCAGTTTAACGCTGAAATGAAAGCAAAATTGAGTAAGTTGAGAAGAGGAAACAAAGTGTATATAGAAAACATCAGAGCAAAAGGACCTGATGGTGAAAAAGCCGTTAGCAACCCTCAGATGATTTTTACCATACAATAACAATGACAAAATAAAAACTATAGCGATATGAGAAAGTTTGGATTATTAGTATTGGGTATGATATTGTGCGGAACATTTAATTTGAATGCACAAGTCATGGATGAACCGGAAGAAAATCTTGATGGATTTTATGTAAAGAGTTCAGACGCTTATCCGGATGGCAAAAAACCATTTGAATATCCTTACGTCAGAGAAGACGATGTTGTTTGGTCATACAGAGTTTGGAGAGTCATTGATTTCAAAGAAAAGATGAATCAGGTATTCTACTATCCTCTTGTTCCCGATCAAGGAAGAAAGAATCTTACAACAATATTGGACGAAGCCTTGACCGAAGGACGTATCACAGCTTATGAAGACGATATGTTTACTCAGCCGATTGCGAATTGGACAGAGTACAAGGATAAATTCGGAACAACAAGAGTCGAAACATTGATAGATTACGATGTTGACGGAATGGAAATCACGAGAGACACTACAATCTTCGTTCCTGCAAACTTTGAAAGTGCTGAAAAGCTTCGTATAAAAGAAGATTGGTTCTTTGACAAAAACAGAACAGTTGAAGATGTGAGAATAATAGGATTTTCATTGGTTGCATCGTATGAAAAATCAGAAGGAGACGTTCAAACGTTGGCGTTGGGTTGGATAAGATACAATGATCCGGAAGTAAGATTGTTGCTTGCGAATTCAGAAGTTTATAATCCGCAAAATGACAAAGCGAGACGTTCTTACGACGATGTCTTCCAGAAACGAATCTTCGACAGCTACATAATAAGAGCGACAAACACATTCAATCGTTCCATAAACGACTACCTTCAAGGAGCTGACGCTTTGGCAGAATCCGAGAGAATAAAAGAACTATTGTTCAATATGGAAGAAGATATGTGGGAATACTAATAATCATACAAATAAATATAAAGACGAGGTGGTTGACTGCCTCGTCTTTTTTGTTTCATTAAACATGTAGCCCCACCAATTAAAACAATATTCAATTCATAATAACTTCATTCAGCAGAAAATCAATCAAGCATTCATATCCTTTTTATCATATCGCAAAACCTCGGTTCGTAAAAAGCGACCGGAGTTAAATCATCACATTGTAATAAAACCGTGAACCATGATTAAATTACGAATAAGGATAGAAAATATGAATGACGAACAAATCCTCTATCCGCAATCAACAAATGCTTAAACTGATTACCAAGACTCTAATCAAAGAAATAAACTCACGAAATCAAAGAAACAATTTTCTGTTTCTTGATTTCAGGAAAATAAAACAAAGAAAGAATTTGCTCAAACAAAGATTCGTTTTACAAACTTTTTGAAAGTAAAAAAGGAGACGCCGTTTTGCATCTCCTTTTCTTTTTATACTTGTTTTGGTTTTATCTTACGATGAATTTCTTCGTTAATGAGCCTTTGTCGGTTTTGATTATGATGAAATATGTTCCCGATTTATAGCTTGCAACATCAAGAGTCAATTCTCTCGAATTAAGTTCCCAATGCTCGATCAAACGATTCATCGCATCGACAACATCAATCTCCGTTATGTTATAGTCAGAGCGTATATTCAAAACTTCATCGGCAGGGTTAGGATAAAGTTCCACACTCTCATTTGCCAAAACCGTTGCTATGTAACTGTCTTGCGAACCGCCTCCCGTTGAAGTCGTATCATCACCTGCCGAACCGCCACCGGTTACTGTTGAATCATTACCTGTCGTTGAGTTTTCCAATGCTCTGATAGGGCAAAGTCCAATTGCTTTATAAACAACAGAATCACAGATATTCATATCAGGGTATCTAAATCCCGGTTCTTGATTACGTTGATACCTTGACACATAGCTATATGTATTAATCGATGATGCCCAATTATTTACGCTGTCAACATGTTGCCAACTTCTTTCACCTTCACAACCAAATCTAACGTAAGGTTTATATTTTGTACACGCCCCATAAGGAGTACAGCAATCAGAATACGCATCTTCTGTTGTACAAGCATAATCGCTCAACGTCATAAACATAGGGCCTTGTCCCGGTGCAGGACATCCTTTAGGATATTCAACAGATACATAATAATCTTCATACAATGTTAATGTATCATCAAATACAAATTCCATGTAAGGATATAAACTCGTTGCAGGAAGTTGATAATTGGCAGAATGTCCTCCGTCTACAAAACTCTTTGTATATAGCATATTTGTCAATGTCGTATCCCAAACACTTATAATTATCTCGGTATATCCAAAAATCTCATAAAACGGAGATGATAAATGAGCAAGTAAAAGTGATGCCCCCATTATTTTTACACTATCGTATTTCACCTCATAACGTTGAGCAAAAGCTGTTACCACTTGTTGTGTACAATCAGGATGACTTCGTGCCATAGCACCAACATAGCTTTCGCCTTCAAGGGCGAGAAATCCTTGTAACATCGTATTTGTACTTGTGTAATTTGTATCCATCAAAGGAGGGAAAATGTATTGATTACTATACAAATTTGATGCATACGCTGTATCTATTTGAGCATCTACCCTAAATGATATAAGAACAGAAACTATCAAAACCCAAAAAAACTTAAACATTTTATCTTTCATATTCGTTAATTTTTATATACGTTTTTAATCGTAACAATACACACTTATGGTATTTCCATTATTCGTCGCAGTACCATACCCCCAAGAGAACTGTTGAGGAAAATATTGCAATTGACTTGCGTTCCAATTCCCATCAGGTAAAATTGTTTGATATATTTTTTTTGAATATTTATTTACACAATTATTACCTAATGGATGTATTTCTTTTACAGAAATCATCTGCAAATCATTGCCTTGTGAATTCGGGTAAACACCAGCAATTGCATATCTTTTTCTATGAATTAAACTAAAATGATTTAATTTATTCGGAGAGGAAAAAATATCTTGTAATGATAAATAATCTGTTGTTGAATCGGGACTCAGATGAGTCATCGTTTGAATCATCCCATATCCTGAATGATAACTATTATTCAACACTAAAAGATCTCTATATCCTGGATAATATTCCATTTCCAACACCTCGTTTGATTTGTCTTCATGATAGATGAGATGTGTCCGAAAAACTGGCGAAGAATTCTTTTTTAAGAAATTTACCATAGTAAAGTTTTTTGTTCCTTCTCTTGCAGATACACTTACAGCAATGGTATCTTCCGACATATTAGCTAAGTGAAGAGGAAAACCATAAATTTCGGAAGAGACATTAAAATCTAAGTTCGGAAAACTATAAATAGTATTGCCAATATTCACACCCAAATGTGTTTTAGTAAAACATCTTACAATGTATCTATTTATTGGATAAATATGACTGACTGTCATTACTTCTTGATCCGATACATAAATATCATGCATAATTTCTTTATGCGTATTTGAAATATAAGGACAATCTATCTTTGAACAATTTATAACAGACCCATTTGCATTAAAATTCAGTTTTACAATTCTTCCCGGATTCAATCCATTAAGAGTATCATGTCCTATTGCTACAATAGAAATAGTGTCAACCCCACTATCAAAAGCAACTAATTTTGTTAGATTATCAATATTTGAAAGATAAAGAAAATCATAATTAAAGTTCCCATCATCCATAAAATCAATCATAGAAAACTTCCCTAAGATTCCCATTTTTTGATTTAGATTCATCTGTCTGTTTCCACAAAAATACAAAGTATCTCCCAATATTGTAAAATCATTGATAGTGATATCATTAGCACTAAGGAAAGAATTATAAACATTAATATTATTATTCCTAAACAAAGAGAAACAATAACGCAATGAATCTGCTTTTTTACTGATACCAACTAAATATATATCTTTATAAGGTTTTACTTTCTGTGCAGATAATTCGACACTAAGATTCGTGTGCATCATTGTACTTTGGTTAACTAACCAATTCTGTGCCTGCAACGAAGAAGTGGCAAATAGTATCAACATTGCAAGCAGAAAAATGTTTGTAAAATATTTCTTTTTCATTATTATCACCTGTTTAGTTAAAAAATTATTATCTACAATCCTTGTTTGGATTTATTTTTCGGCTGTTTGCACAAGGGGATAGAAAGCAAACAGCATTACAGGCTCAAATTATTCTTTCCGAGTATTTGAATAGAATTTGTATTCATATAGTTTGAAATATTTCAACTCTGCAAATGTATGAATAAAAATTCGATTCCTAAATACAATACAATAAAAAAATAAATATTTTTAGGATTAAAGCAAAAGAAAACGACGAAAGCAGTTTTCTAAGTGTTATTTCCTATTAGTAAATCAGTGATTAAAACCCGCAAAATACGCTTTTGATTTACAGCATCTTGAATAGGCAAAAATAATTCTTGATTTCAGTAAATTGTTTCTTGATTTCGTTCGAACGAAACTTGATTTCAGGAAAATGAAACAAAGAGTTACATTTCGGGATTTCAAGAAAGAAAAAAGGGAGAAGCCGTTTGGCTTCTCCCTTGAGTGTTATCGATTGTTCGTTATTACTTTACAATCAATTTTTGTGTGTTCACTGCGTTGCCGCTGATGATTCTGATGTAGTAAACGCCACTTGCGTAGTTGCTTGTGTTGAGTTCGTATGTGCTTTCGCTCATATCGTCGCTCAAGATTATGCGTCCTTGCATGTCGCTTACAACAATCTTCGTTCCATTAGCTACGTTGCTTACGCTTATCGTTGCTTTGTCGTCTGCAGGGTTTGGATAAACG
>JAZNIO010000005.1:0-8822 GCA_045577535.1 Candidatus Onthomorpha sp.
ATTTCGGCTTTGGGCTTTGAGCAACGAGCTTTGAGGATTTTTTAAGCAACTTTCGGCTCATTGCTCTCTGCTCATAGCTCATTGCAAACAAGGTTTGCGGACTTTGCGTCTTTGCGAGAAAGCCCTCCGTGCAGATTCGCGAGATTCGTGGAGAGACCTGCAGGATTTGCGAATGACGAAACTATTTTCCGCGTCCTTGAAAGATGATTATGAAAGTGTACAAAAGAATCTTGATGTCGGTGGCGAGGGATATGTTTTCGATGTATAGCAAGTCGTATTTGAGCCTTTCGACCATCTGATCGACGTTGTCGGCATATCCGAACTTGACTTGTCCCCACGAAGTAATGCCCGGCTTTACTCTGTGTAAGAGTTTGTATTCCGGAGCCTGCTTTACGATTTGGTCGATGAAGTATTGGCGTTCGGGACGGTAGCCTACCAAACTCATTGTGCCTTTCAAGACATTGTAAAACTGAGGTATTTCGTCCAATCTTACCTTTCGCATAAAGCGACCGAAGGGTGTGATTCGGCTGTCTTTGTCTCCGCTCGACAACTGCGGGCCGTGCTTTTCTGCATCGACGTACATGGAGCGGAATTTGTGCATATAGAACGGTTTGCCTTTGTATCCGATTCTCTCCTGCTTGTAAAAGACCGGTCCTTTGCTCGTTGTGTAGATGATTATCGCCGTTATCAGATAGACCGGTGAAAGAAGGATAATCGCAAAAAGCGATATCACTATGTCGAAAGCTCGTTTGATGACTTGCTGAACGGGCAATAGTTTTCCGTGAGTGATGGTTACGAGCGGTGTGTTGAAGATTGCGTTCATTTTAACGTTGCCCATGAGTAAGTCTTTGCGGTCTGCGGGTATTTTTATTTCGACATTTTGTCCTGCAGTACTGATTATGTCGTACAGTTCGTTCTCTCGCTCATCTTCCAAGGCGACTATGATTTCCTCGACTTTGTATTGTTCGATTATCTTGGAGATATTCTCTCTCGAACCAAGGTATGGCAAATCGATTGCTTCGTTTCGGTCTTCAGGCTCTATGCTCAAATAACCTATAAACTTGTTTCCTGAATGCAAGGCTTGGTTTTTGATGTCGTTAAACGTCTTTTCGGCTTTTGCCTTACTGCCGATAAGAAGCGTGGGAAAGCCTATTGTGTTGTTGTGAATCTTGTTTGCTGCTCTTGTGGTGATGAATAGTCGCGGTATGTAGGTGATTGTGAAATGCAAAACGAAGAGCATAAGAAACGAAACGTAGTAATTGCGATATGTTTTCACGTGATCGTCAAGCAAAAGGGTAAAAAAAACAATCACAATCCCTATTATGCTTATCAGAAGTGTTTGTCCGAGTTCTTTGAGTCTTGATTTGCGATAGACATTCTGGTAACTGCCCTGCAAATAATAAAGCATCAGCCACATCAATGGAATAACCAACAATCCTACATAAAGATTCATGTCGGAGAATACTGCGTTTATGTCGTCGAAAGAGCCGTTTTCGATGCTTTTCTTCCGGAATATAAAGAATAACAACCAAGAGATAAGTGCGGCAAAGAAGTCCGAACAAACATATTTCGCCGCTTGCAGTTTTTTATTCATCGTTCAAATGATTCAGGGTTTTAGTATTGGTTTGGATAATGAACTACCTTGACGTTATCTATATGAATGAACGTATTCGTCTTTTCTTCCGGATTAAAGGCTTCAAAATAAAATTTGTAGTAAGGAGGATAGTCCAACATGCCCCACACTTTGTTCAAAAGCACATAAACTTTCTGCCAACCCTTTTCGGCATTCGGATTAAGCCTTATGGCACTTACGTATTCGGATGCAGAAGCTGTGGTTCTTTTCCCGTACACTCCGACTTCAAAAGGAATATTCGAGTGATAGTCTATTTCCAATACCGTGCCGTTTTTGTTGGTGCAGTAAATAGAATCAATGGTTACGTATTTATTCTTTCCATTTGAATTATAGTATATTGCTCCGCAGGCATTGCCATAGCGAACGCTGTCGGGCGAAACAACCATTGCCATTTTCTCTGTTTCTTCTGCTGCATTGGTTGCAAGTTGGAAATTAGGATATGGGTCTTCGAACAATTCGTAAAGGTTAGGGAATTGACTCTTTTCGGCATTGTACATTATGTCTTTGCGAGGGAAAACGATTTCTTTGCCGGGTACCAAATCCAATGTATCGACTATTGTAGTGTAAAAAGGATAGGCTTCTCGCGTTGCGTGCATTCCATTGTATAAAACGCCGGGACGAATATCTACTTTATGGCGTCCTTTCTGCAAAATCGGAACACTGCATGGCAAAGGGAAAGCTCCTACAAAGTCATTATCGACATAGACCCACACATCTCTGATATCGCTTGTCAAAAAGTCTTCTTCTTGAGGTATTCCCAACTCCTGATTTTCTACAAGGTTGAATCCTTCTATCTTAACATACGCCGGTATTTCTTGTTCTCCTTTGAACTCATCGCATTGTACAAATAAAACCATCAATGCCAACAAAAGAGGTATTCTTTTCAAATTGTACATATTTTTCGTTTTTATTTTCAGAACGTCAATTCGCACTTTATTATTACAAAACAAAGAAACAATAAATCTAAATGCGGTTGCAAAGGTACGCTTTTTTGTTTTGCAAAAGCCTTTATGTGGGTTTGTTTTTGTAATTTCGCACACCCAAAACAAAGAATTTTATGAGGACGGACAGTTATAAGCACAAAGGTTTGAGACGTTTGATGGTAGATGCTTTAAGACAAAAAGGAATCTCTGACGAAAGGGTTTTGAATGCCATGAATGAAGTTCCGCGACATTTCTTTTTGGATTCTTCTTTGGACGTTCTTGCTTATGAAGACAGAGCTTTGGGAATCTTGTGCGACCAAACAATATCACAACCCTCTACTGTAGCATTTCAAACACAGCTTCTCGAAATCAAGGAAGGTGATGTGGTGTTGGAAATCGGCACAGGCTCAGGTTATCAGACTTGTATTTTGTGTAAATTGAAAGCAAAAGTCTTTACGATAGAGCGTTTCAAGCCTTTGCACAATTCGGCTCAAGAAATATTCGACTTGCTTAGGTTTCGTCCTAAATGTTACTTTGGAGACGGCTACGCTGGTTTGCCCGGATTTGCTCCGTTCGACAAAATAATCGTTACTTGCGGGGCTTCCGATTTTCCGAAAAAGCTTATCGAACAACTGAAAGTCGGAGGCATCATGGTAATTCCAATAGGCACTGATACCCAAACGATGTACAAAATCCACAAAATAAGCGAAGACCAAATCGAATACGAAACTTTCGGAGACTTTCGTTTCGTTCCGATGCTCAAAGACAGGCGTTTCAGCAAATAATCACTGCGCTGAACAATCTGCTCGCAAAATCGAAAAAACACATTCCCAAATAAGAGAAATCTATTCTTTGTTTCGACAAAATGTTTCTTCGTTTTATTTTTTTCAAACAAAGAAAGGTTTTCTGCTTTTCAACAAACGAATCATCAAAACGAAACATCTTGTAATCACAATCAGGATTTTTTTGTACCTTTGCACGTTGATAAGTTGTAATATTATGACAAAAGCAAAGATTTTATTCGTTAACCAAGAGATAACGCCATACCTTGGCACCGGAACAAAAGCAGAAATCGGCAGATACCTGCCTCAACGCATTCAAGAAAGAGGAAAGGAAGTCAGAACTTTCATGCCGAAATTCGGAGACGTAAACGAAAGAAAGAATCAACTGCATGAAGTTATCAGACTCTCGGGAATGAATCTCATAATCGATGATACAGATCATCAATTGATTATAAAAGTGGCTTCCATTCAAACTGCGAGAATGCAAATCTACTTCATAGATAACGAAGACTTCTTTCAGAGAAAAGCAGACGTGCTTGACGCAAACGGAAACCTTTTTGAAGATAATGACGAACGCTCAATATTTTTCATAAGAGGCGTTTTGGAAACCATAAAGAAGCTTAGCTGGAAACCGAATGTGATTCAGTGTTCCGGTTGGTTTGCTTCGCTCCTTCCTTTTTACGTAAAAAGAACCGAATATAAAAATCACCCGTTCTTTTCCAACACAAAGTTGGTCGTAACTCTTTTCAACGAGGATTTCGAAGGAAGTCTTTGCGAAAACATTTCAAAGAAGCTAAAAGCAGATGGCGGAACGGTTAAAGATTGGAAGCTGTATAAAGAGCCTACTTACTTAAATATCATGAAGGCTGCAATAAACTATGCCGATGCTGTCGTTATTGCTGAAGAGGGAGTCAATCAAGAATTGATCGATTACGCATACGCAAACAAGAAACACGTAATCGAATACACTCCTATGCCGGAATTGGCTGACAAATTAAGCGAACTCTATGATAAAATAGCTGTTCTTGACGAGGATTAAAAAAAATAAATCATGAAAAGACTTTTGCTACTGATTGCATCTTTACCTTTTCTGTTCACATCTTGTGTCGATGAAGATGAAACTTTGGGTATGGATCTTATTGATGAAGAAGACAAATTTGAAGTAGGCACTTACTCCGATGTTTCAATGGAAGCAAAATATTTTAGAGAGGATTCGTTGCTTACTGCCAACTATCAGTATAATGTTTTGGGAGATTACTATGACGAAAAGTTCGGACGAGTAACCTCATCAATATATTCTCAGATTTGTTTGTCGATGCCGTCGGCTGCATTCAGTACTTACGAAGCCATTGACTCAATCGTATTATCTCTTTCCTATGCCGGAGGTTTCTCGGAAGACACTTTAGACAACGGAAAATTGATGAGATTGAACATTTTTGAAGTAAGCGAAGAAATAGACACCACAAAAAAATACAGTTTCGACGAAGTTCCCGTTGCTTCTCAACCTATATTCTCGGAGAATGTTGTTATAGACTACAATTCCGACGTAATAATAGATTCTGATACGCTTGACCCGCAACTAAGAGTGAATCTGACGGGCGAATTCTTTAATAAAATACGCAATTTCAACGGAGAAAACTCCTCTTTCACGGAACAATTCAAAGGACTCATGTTTTCACTTCAACGAATCGACCAAAACGGGGCGATGGCTTACATAGACATGACTTCAAAATCAACTTGCATCACCGTATATTACAAACAAAGCGGAAAGCCTCTTAAATACATAATCCAATTCCCTCAAAATGGAAGACGATTCATGCATTACGATTATGATTTTTCCGGATCAGACATTGCTCGATTCAACACTCAGGACACTCTTGACGGAAATGATTTGATTTATTTGGGAAATCTGGGTATCTCTATGGCGAAAATAAACATCGAAGACTTCAGGCAAGAATGGAAAGACTCAATCAACGACGGTCAAACAAACAATGATGTTGCCATAAACTCGGCTCTATTGGAGTTTCCCGTAAACGAAGCGAGCGAAATCAACAATCCGAATTTCACTTCAAGGATTTTATGTTACAGACAACACATCTCCGGCAATGACACAAGTTTGGTATTGATTCATGACGCACAAAGCACAGGCGATGCTTTATATGGCGGTACTTATGACAGCAGAACAAAATCTTATAAGATGAGAATCACAATGCATTTGGCGAACTATCTGAACGGAAACATAACCGATCCCAACATCTATTTGATTCCTGATGCAAGACGCTCATCTGCCACCAGAGTCATTTTGAACGGTCCTAACCATTCAACAAAACCTGCAAGCATAAAGATAACTTATTCCAAGAATAACTAAATCCATTCGACAATATGAAAAATCTGATTTTACCGATAGTCATATCGCTTATCTGTTTCACCACACAAGCACAAACAAAGCTCCACACAGAATATTGGAGCAACGGAGCAAAAGCGACCGAAGGCAATGTAAATGAAAAAAACATACGTTACGGAGATTGGAAGTGGTATCACGACAACGGAAATCTGCAAACAGAAGGTTCTTATGACGAAAAAGGAAACAAAATCGGAGTTTGGACATATTACTACAAAGACGGAAAAATCCAAAAGACGGAAGTACATTCCGGAAGTGGCGAAGTAAAAGCTTTCTTTCCTAACGGACAGTTGCAATACAGCTATGCAGTAACAGATTCACAAAGACAAGGCGAATTCGAAGAGTTTTACGCTAACGGAAACAAAAAAACAGAAGCCTTCTACAAAGATGATAAATTAGAGGGTAAGGCAATCTGGTGGTACGAAAACGGGAACAAAGACATGGAAGGCGAACTCAAAGCCGACAAACGAGAAGGCCATTGGATATATTACTACAAGAGCAATGGAGAAAAAGGGAGCGAAGGCAATTATAAGGGCGATAAAGAAACCGGACATTGGATTTACTATTATGAAACCAAAGAAAAATGGAGAGAAGGCGAGTATAGCGACGGCAATCGCATAGGTTTATGGACAACTTACTATGAAAACGGCAAAGTACATCATAAAGGAAGTTACGTGAACGGAGAAGAAGAAGGCGTTTGGCAAAGTTGGTATGAAGACGGCAAGACATTGGAAAGAGGAAACTTCACGGCAGGAAAGATGAGTGGCAATTGGGAAGTTTTTTATCCTGACGGAACACGCAAAACTCAGACTTCATACAAAGAAGACTTGAAACACGGAGTCGAAATACTTTACGATGAAAACGGAGATATTTATCAGAAAGCATACTATACGGAAGGCATTTTGAACGGTCTTTGGGAGAAATATTTGAATGGTACACTTATCGAGAAAGGTGCTTACAAAAACGGAAAGAAAGACGGAAAATGGATATTCTATGCAGTAAACGGATACAAACAACGAGAACAAGAATTCAGCGAAGGAAAACCTGACGGAAGATGGATTGAATACTTCTCTGCCGATAAAAAATCCGCTGAGGGCGAATACAAAAACGGCATAAAATCCGGCACATGGAAAAATTACGATCGAAGTGGCAAGGTATTGTCATCAACAACCTTCAGCAACGGCAAAAAAACCAAAGAATCGATAAACAAATAAAAATCATCTAATCATGGTAAGAGACTTCTTGAATCTGATTCATTGGAAAACAATTCTCATCGCAGTCTTTGCACTTATTGCCACAAGAGTTTTCATCATAGATTACTTTTATATTTCTTTGGAAACAAGCCCGTTGATGTCTGTTGCGAATTACGCATTGTTCGTTTTATCAATAGCACTCATCATAGCAGCGGCATATATCCTTGACGAACTGCACAATCAAGCCGTTTACCAAAAAACAAGACCCGAAATCACCTACATCGATTCAATAATCACAAAAAAAACAGCAAACATACTCCCATACATTCTTTGCATCATCGCATTGGCAATAGGAGCTTACATACGCATATCTGACAACACCCCAGTGTTTGAGGCAAATCTTGTCATTATATTGCTATCGTGTATATACATAAAGAAGTTAAAATACAATTATTTCTTAAGTAAACTCATCATCTCTTTGCTTTACTCCCTGCTATTCTTACTTCCGATTTTCACGGAGTTGCATATACTCGAAGGAAAGGAAGATTTGTTTCGGGCGATAGGCAATGAAAAAGTGTTGCAACTGCTTTACATCGGATTGTTTTTTGCATCCTTTGCATTCTTGCTTACATTCATTTCCGAACTTGTAAAAGACCTAAGAGACGAAGAAGATGACGCCATGATAAATCGAAAAACTTTCGTAACATATTTGGGAGAGAATGCAACCAAAGGCACAATCTACTTTTTGAGCCTTGCTTTCATGGCTGTTGTTGTTTATTTCCAAATACGCTATCATGCATCTTCCAAAATGATGGTAGTATATGGAATATCCATTCTTGTTCTTCTTCCGATGCTTTATTTTATCAACGAACTGCGTAAAGCAAAAGCCATACAAGACTATGATTTCCTTGTAAAGTTGTTAAGCATGATATTCATATCTCTTCTCTTTGCGACAACGGCTGTAAAATTCATCATGACGAATGAGCTTATCTGATATTCTGTCCACACATATAATTTTGGCTTCCAAGTCTCCACGACGCTTACAGTTGCTTCGACAGATGGGATTCGAAGTTGAAACAGTTGGAATCGAAGTTGAAGAAATCACTGACGAAGATTTGGGAAATCACGAAAAAGCAGAACAACTCTCTATTCTGAAAAACAAAGCATACAATAAAACAATACCCGAGCATTCCGTGCTTATAACCGCCGACACCCTGGTTTTCTGTGACGGAAAGGCTCTCGGCAAACCACGAAACGCCAAACAAGCAGAACAATATCTAAAAATGCTGAGCGGGAAAGCCCATGAAGTGATAACGGCATGCACTTTGAGAAGCAGCAAACAAGAAATGACATTTCACGAAACGGCAAAAGTATATTTCAAACAACTATCCGAAGAAGAAATCCACTATTACATCGAACACTATCAGCCATTCGACAAGGCAGGAGCTTATGGCATTCAAGAATGGATTGGGTTGATTGGAATAGAAAAGATAGACGGAGATTTCTATACAATAATGGGGCTTCCGTGTCAAAGGCTTTTTGCCGTCTTATCGGAAATAGAATTCTGATTTTCATTTCTCTATATTATCTGTCTTACACACGAATTTCCAATTCTTTGTTTTAATTTCCTGGAATCAAGAAACAATTTCCTGAAATCAAGTTTCAGATTACTCAAATCAAACGGAGTGTTTCCAAAACCTTAATTCTCTCGAAAAATTCTTGCAATTGTGTATTCCAATCACAGTTTGGCCGAATTTAATCGGTAATACGGAAGATTTTTTCTTGTTTTGGAGAGAAAATTCTATTATGCCTGCCTTTATTTTTCTTGATTCGGGGACTTAAAAAATAATTTTCTTGCAAAAATATTTGGTTATGCTATTCTGATTTCTT
>JAZNIO010000006.1:0-24568 GCA_045577535.1 Candidatus Onthomorpha sp.
AGCACATACGAACTCAACACAAGCAACTACGCAAGTGGCGTTTACTACATCAGAATCATCAGCGGCAACGCAGTAAACACACAAAAATTGATTGTAAAGTAAGAACGAACAATCGATAACACTCAAAGGGAGAAGCCAAACGGCTTCTCCTTTTTTTGTTTCCTGATTTCAGAAAATTAAATCTTGATTTCGTGAGATTGTTTCTTGAATTCATTTAATTGTTTCTTGATTTCGTATTAGTGAAATCAAGTTTCGCAAAAGCTAATCAAAAGAATAAATTCATGGCAATAAATTGCGATTTGAAAGCGTTAAAATAAAATGCGGTGGTTTGTGGTAAGCATCACTCGAAAAGGTAATTCCGAAAATTGAAACAAGCAATGAATAAATCAAAACTTCAGAGCCTGCAACCGATAGTGATAAAAGGAGCAAGGGTTAACAATTTGAAGAATATAAGTCTTCAAATACCAAGTAACAAACTTGTTGTGATTACCGGTGTGTCAGGCAGTGGAAAAACTTCTTTGGCGTTTGATACTCTTTTTGCCGAAGGTCAGAGACGTTATGTGGAGAGTCTGTCGTCTTATGCAAGGCAATTTCTCGGCAGAATGAACAAACCTGAAGTTGATGACATAAGCGGAATTGCTCCTGCAATAGCTGTCGAACAGCGAACGGCGAATCGTAATCCTCGTTCAACAGTCGGTACAACCACAGAGGTGTATGAGTACATCAAAGTCTTGTTTGCAAAAATCGGACGCACCTTTTCACCTGTTTCGGGCAAAGAAGTGAAACGACACAGTGTGAAAAACGTCGTTGATAACATACTCTCGTTGGATAAAGATGAGAAAGTGATGATTCTAAGCCCGATAAAATTGAGAGAAAACGAGGATTGGAAGGAACGTTTCGATGTTTTGATGCAGTCGGGTTACATAAGAGTTTCGTTCGATGACAGAGTGCATCTGATAGAAGACATAAAAGACAAACCGCTTTCAAAAAACACTGCACTGAGTATAGTTGTCGATAGACTCAAAGTCGGAGATGAAAGCGAGGAGAACATAATGCGAATATCCGATTCGGTACATACCGCATTCAATGAGTCAAACGGTTATTGCGATGTCCGATTGTCAAGTGGTGAAGTTTTGAATTTTTCGAACAGATTCGAATCTGACGGAATGACATTCGTAAAGCCGTCGGAGAATTTCTTCTCTTTTAACAATCCTTACGGAGCTTGCAGCACTTGTAGCGGATCCGGCATGATTGAAGGCATATCTGAAGATTTGGTAATCACGCGTCCTGATCTTTCTGTTTACGATGGAGTGGTCAATTGTTGGAAAGGAGTGGTGATGAAAAAGTTTCAAGAAGAGTTCATCGCAAAAGCATACAACAAATTTCCTATACATCGTCCGTATAACAAGCTTACAGAAGACCAAAAAAACTTTTTGTGGAACGGAGACGGCAAAGTAAAAGGCATAAATGCTTTTTTCGATATGTTGAAAGCCGAAAGCTATAAGATACAATTCAAAGTCATGCTTTCGAGATACACAGGCAGGACGATTTGTCCAGATTGTAAAGGCACAAGATTGAGAAAAGATGCTTCTTATGTAAAGATAAACGGAAGGAGCATAGTGGATTTGGTACTTATGTCAATAGATGAGCTAAGTGAATTTTTTGATGATATTGAGCTTACCGAATATGAACAAAAAGTTTCCGAGAGACTTCTTGCTGAAATCAGAATACGATTGTCTTACCTTCGAGAAGTGGGTCTCGGTTATCTTACTTTGAATCGCCAAAGTTCCACATTGTCGGGTGGAGAAAGTCAAAGAATTGCATTGGCTACTTCTTTGGGAAGTCCGCTTGTTGGAAGCATGTATGTGTTAGACGAACCTACAATAGGATTACACTCATGCGATACGGAGAGTCTTATAAAGGTTTTGTTGAAATTGAGAGATGCAGGCAACACTGTTATAGTTGTCGAACACGATGAAGAAGTCATAAAAGCAGCTGACTATATTATCGATATAGGTCCTTATGCCGGAAAACACGGAGGCGAAGTTGTTTTTTCGGGAACTTACAAAGATTTGATTGAGTCGGGAAAATCACTGACCGCAAACTACATAAATGGGACGCAATCCATTGAACTGCCCGATAGGCGTCGCAAGTGGAAAGAATACATCAAAATAGAGGGGGCGTGTGATAATAATTTGAAATCGGTAAACCTTACTTTGCCGTTGCAAATCAAAACTGTGGTTTGTGGAGTTTCGGGTTCGGGTAAGACAAGTTTGATAAAGAAAACACTATACAATGCGATGTGTTCGTATTTCGATATGCCGGTTGAAGATATTCCCAAATGCTCTTCTCCGATCGGCAGTTTGAGTTGCTTGGAATCAATAGAGCTTGTGGACCAAAACCCGATCGGTCGTTCATCTCGGTCAAATCCCGTAACCTATCTTGGAGCCTTTGACGACATTCGTGCATTGTTCGCAGAGCAACCGCTTGCCAAGAAAAGAGGTCTTAAAGCAGGCTACTTCTCTTTTAATGTAGAGGGGGGCAGATGCGAAGAGTGTAAGGGAGAAGGCGAAGTTACCATACCGATGCAGTTTATGGCAGATGTGCAATTGCCTTGTGAGAATTGCGGAGGAAAGCGTTACAAAGATGAAGCATTGGAAATAACATACAAAGGCAAGAATATATACGATGTTTTGACGATGTCGATAGAGCAGGCTTCGGAATTTTTTTCTCAAGACGAGAATGCGTTATGCAAAAGAATATGTAATAAATTGGAAGCATTGAAAAAAGTCGGCTTGTCTTATTTACAGTTGGGGCAAAGTTCGATTACCTTATCCGGAGGTGAGGCTCAGCGTATCAAATTGGCGTATTTCCTTTCCAAAGGCGGAAATGAGAAGAAAACTCTCTTTGTTTTCGATGAGCCTTCAACAGGTCTGCATTTTCATGACATTGTTAAACTGAACAAATGTTTTGATGAATTGGTCGATTTGGGGCATAGCGTTGTGGTTATCGAGCATCACATGGACATAATCAAAACAGCAGATTGGTTAATCGAACTTGGACCGGGTGGAGGTAAGAACGGAGGACGGATAATCTTTGAGGGAACGCCCGAAGAACTTGTTCGTGTCGAAGAAAGTCAGACTGCAAAATACTTAAGCGAGAAATTAAGAAAATGAAATCAAGAAACAATTTTCTGAAATCAAGTTTCAGTAAATTAAAATCAAGTTTCAGAAAATTGAAATCAAAAAACGATTGAAAGATTTTGCAGATTGTGAAAATTTATCTTAATTTGCATATTGCAAAACGCTAATATAAAGAAAGGATGCTTGAATTATGAGAAGTAAAAAGATATGTGTGCTAACCCAACCCTTGTGGAACAATTACGGAGCTTTGTTGCAGGCTTGGGCTTTGCAGAGAGTGATTTCCAAAGCAGGGTATGAAGTTGTTACGGATAGGTTTCCGAAACGGTTTCCTTCATTTTGGGCAAATAACATAGACAGAACAAAACGCATAGTGGCACATTATCTTCTCGGACGCAAGAGTGTCAATCCTTTTCCCTTTTATGCAAAACGCAAAGATTGGAAAACAATTTCCGAAAACACAGATGCATTCGTGCAAAACAATATATCGGTGATTGATTTCTTCGAAGGACAGACTTTGCCTTCGGAAGAGAATGTGGCAAAATATGATACTTTTGTCGTAGGTTCTGATCAGGTTTGGCGGGATTCTTATGGCAGGGTGGAGTCTTACTTTTGTGATTTTGCGAAAGGAAAAAACAAGAAACTGATTGCTTATGCGGCGTCTTTCGGATTGAAGGATTGGCAGTTCGATTCAAAGAGAACAGAGAATCTGATGCAGTTGGCAAAGAATTTTCAGGCGATAAGCGTGAGAGAAAACGATGCAGTGGGTTTATGTAAAGATAATTTGGGACTTGATGTTTTGAATGTGCTTGACCCGACTTTGCTTTTAGATTCGGAAGACTATGACAGATTGATGGAAAAAGCGAATCTGCCGGAATCCGATGGTGATATGATGGTTTATTTCTTGGATAAAAATCAAGAAAAGCAGGATTTGATTGATAAAGTTTCAAGAAAACTGAATTTGAAAGCCTTTACCGTTATGCCCGATAAAGTATTGGGGAAAGATACAAGGCGTTGTGATTCTCGTTGTGTTTATCCTGAGGTGGAGAAATGGCTGAAGGGATTCAAAGACTCAAAGTTCGTGCTGACAGATTCTTTTCACGGCATGGTGTTTGCAATAATTTATCGCAAGCCTTTTGCAGTCATTGCCAACAAAGAAAGAGGAGTATCACGCTTTACTTCATTGCTTTCATCGCTTGGCTTGGAAGACAGATTGTTCTTTGAATCCGCCGCGATGAATCTTGAATCCGTTGCGATGAATCTTGATTTTGATAAAGCCGAACGCAGATTATTCGAAATGAAAACCTTATCTTTGCAGTTTCTAATTTCGAATTTGGAAAATTAAATAATGAAATTCTCGATTGTAATACCATTATACAATAAGCAAAACTGCATAAGAGAAACATTACGCAGTGTATTAAATCAGTCATATACTGATTTCGAAGTCTTGGTTGTTGATGATGCTTCGACAGATGATAGTCTTGAAGTTGTGAGAGAGTTCTCCGATAAACGCTTACGAATAATCGAAAAACCAAACTCAGGAGTCTCTGCAACAAGAAATGCAGGTATTGCGGCAGCTGCAAATGAATGGATTGCCTTCCTTGATGCCGACGATATTTGGACGAGCTTTCATTTGGAGACATTGGTAAAACTGCACGAGAAGTTCCCACAAGCAGAGGTGCTTTGCTCGAATTATGAAAAGTTTACTTCAGATGAAAATTATATAGACAAGTTAGAGACAATCGAACAGAAGATGAATTGTTTTATTGTTGAGGATTATTATGAAAGGTTGTTGTCCGGAAAACATGTTATTTCTTCTTCGACGGCTGTTGTGAGGAAAGATTGTTTCGAAAAGGTGGGTTGGTTTGATGAAAGATTGATAAAGGGAGAAGATTTGGACTGTTGGGCAAAGCTGTATGAAAACTTTGTTATGGCACAAACAGAATTCGTTACGGCGTTTTACAGACTTGACCCGACAGATGGAAATGCAACCAAAAAGGTTTCTTCGGTTAAGAAATACGCAGTCTATTATTACAAACCGCAACTTTGGAAAAGCAGTTATAAATCGATGTTTGAGTGCAAAGTGATTTACAATTATCTGAAACATTTCTTGGTTTATCGTCAGCCGAAGAACTTTCTGCTTTTGCTTTTCAGACAAAACATAAGGCTTTTGAGGATATTACCGTACAAATCAAAGGCAAAGAAAATGGGAATTAACTTTTAGAAATACAATATAAATAATGAAAGATATAAAGATTGCTGTTATCGGATTGGGTTATGTAGGGCTTCCTTTGGCACGCCTTTTTTCAACAAAATATCCTACAATCGGATTCGATATGAATAAGTCTCGGGTTGAGGAATTGATGAAAGGACACGATGCAACTTTGGAAGTAGATGATAAACTCTTGCAAGAAGCTATTGAAACTTACGGATTTCGTTGTACATCGAACTTGGAAGACATCAAAACCTGCAATTTCTATGTTGTTGCAGTGCCTACGCCTGTCGATGAAAACAATCGTCCCGACCTTCGCCCGTTGTGGGGAGCGAGTGAAACGATTGGTAAAGTTATCTCAAAGGGAGACGTTGTCGTTTACGAATCTACGGTTTATCCGGGCGTTACAGAAGAAGAATGTTTGCCTGTTGTGGAAAAAGTAAGCGGCTTAAAGTTCAATCAAGACTTCTTTGCAGGTTATTCACCCGAAAGAATCAATCCCGGAGACAAAGAACACACGGTTGAAAAGATTAAAAAGGTAACTTCAGGCTCCACTCCGGAGATTGCAGACTTGGTCGATGAGGTTTATAACAGCGTTTTGATAAACGGAACGCACAAAGCACCGTCGATAAAGGTTGCCGAGGCTTCGAAAATCATCGAAAACAGTCAGCGAGACGTCAATATAGCGTTTATGAACGAGCTTGCAAAGATTTTCAATGCGATGGGAATAGACACGCATGACGTTATAGAAGCGGCGGCATCAAAGTGGAATTTCATTAAGTTAAGTCCCGGATTGGTGGGAGGTCATTGCATAAGTGTCGATCCTTATTATCTGATTCAGAAGGCTCAAGTCTATGGAGTCTTGCCAAGAGTGATGAGTTCTGCACGCCGATTGAATGACGGAATGGGTGAATATGTGGCAAACAGAACGATAAAAGCAATGAATAAAAAGGGCGTTATGGTTAAGGATTCAAAGATTTTGATTCTCGGAATAACGTTCAAGGAAAATTGTCCCGACATTCGCAACACCAAAGTCGTGGATATTTATCACACCTTGCAGGAATACACCGACAACATAACGGTTTATGACCCTTGGGCAAAGGAATCGGAAGTCGAACACGAGTACGGAATAAAGACAACCAAGGTTTTGCCGGGCGGAAAGTTCGATGCGGTGATATTGGCAGTTGCTCACAAAGAATTCGAACGCCTTGATATAGCTTCTATGCTTGAGAAAGTCGGCGTGGTATATGATGTTAAAGGCGTGTTGCCAAGAGATATTGTCGATGACAGATTGTAAGAAAACATTATAAACAAAGAAGCAGGCATCCAAGCCTGCTTTTTTTTTGTCGTAAAGCAAGTTTTAGAAATCACACTCTTGATTTCCATATCCTTATCCTTTGATTTTCAGTGATTTTAACGTTTTGAAAAGATTGCGAATCAAAGCCTTGAAAAATTCAAAAGAAGTATCAAATTTTTTCCGCTTATTGGTACTGCCAGTACCAGTTAGTGATACTACCAGTACCAGTTAGTGGTACTACCAGTACCAGTTAGCGATACTACCAGTACCAGTTAGTGATACTACCAGTACCAGTTATTGGTACTGCCGGTATCAATAAGGGAAATATTCCGCAAAACTTACTTTGCGACTTTGCGAACTTTGCGAGAGGAAAATAAACCTTTGCGAGAGATAATTTTGTCGGTATGAGAAAGTTTTGTACCTTTGCTTTTGTAAACTGAAACCAAATTAAAAAAGGAGGAAACGGTAAACAGAAAGATTATTATTAAGACTTAGTTAAATTTAACGACAGATAAAAGCGTCTTTGCTTATACTTGGTTATTTGAAATCTGGACAATTTCAAATTAAAGTTCACCAATAGATAAGTAGAAAAACGCTCACGATGATTCTCGTGGGCTTTTCTATTTGGTGAACAGGTAGTCCAGAACCTCAAATAACCGTAGGAAAATGTCCCACGTTTTTATTGTGTCTCAAAACAAAGTAAAAGATTAATCAAACGCCTTTGGGACAGAGGCAAAACAAAGAAAAAATTAGGTAAAGTGAAAAGTATTAAATTTTTAACGGTAGTTGCTGTTTTTAGTATTTTATTTGCTTCGTGTACATATAATCGAGAATATATTAAAAACTATAACGAACAAACTAGAATACTGAAAAATGGTTTCCCTGATATATATGATCTTTATAAACAGGGAGTTATTATAATCGAATCAGTATATCTTGATCTTGATACTCGAGAATACCATGTTTTATATAGGTATAGATAAGAATTAAACATACATTAGATAATACAAAAAGATAGAATTATGGATATAAAAATAGGTAAAACAACAGACTCTTTTGAGAAATTGGAAATGTTATGCAGATGCGAATCTGATAGATTGGTTATAGAATTCTCTAATCAAGGAATAGAAGATATTGAGGTCATATTTTGGACTGATGATATTCCTGAATTAATATGTGTAGCTAAATTTTCAAAAAATGAAAATAAAGAATTGATTTACGAATTAGACTTTTCTCAATCTACGCTATAGATATGTAAATAAATAACAAAACAAAAACGAGCGTTCGACTTGCTTTTGCATTTGCGAACGCTCGTTTTGTGTTTTGCAAATCGGCATAACTGACACTGAAAAGCAGGTTCGGATATGACATCTTGTCAGATTATTGAATTTGGAACGGATTTTGATGTATTGAAAGCGTAGATCACGATATTTAATCATTAAAATAAAATACTGAAATGAAAGGTTCGATAAACGTAAAGACGGAAAACATTTTCCCTGTCATTAAAAAATTTCTTTATTCCGACCACGAGATTTTCTTGCGTGAGATTGTGTCAAATGCAGTCGATGCAACACAAAAACTAAAGACGCTTTCGTCGCTTGGAGAGTTTAAGGGCGAGTTCGGAGACTGCACAATAGATGTGAAAATCGATGAGAAAGCAAAGACTTTGACCGTTATAGACCGAGGAATCGGTATGAGCGAAGAAGAAGTTGAGAAATACATTACTCAAATCGCTTTTTCGGGAGCAGAAGAGTTTGTTGAAAAATACAAAGGTAAGAGTGAATTGGAGGCAAATGCTCTTATCGGACACTTCGGACTTGGTTTCTTTTCTTCATTCATGGTGTCTGACTTGGTTGAAATCAGAACTAAATCGTTCAAAGATACACCTGCCGTTCATTGGACTTGTGATGGAAGTACCGAGTATAACATTGAAGAATGCGACAAGACGGACAGAGGAACCGAAATCATAATGCACATAGATGAAGACTCTGCGGAATTTTTGCAAGAGCACAGAATACTCGAGCTTTTGAACAAATACTGCAAGTTTATGCCTGTTGCAATTCGTTTTGGTGAGGAAAGCGTTTGGGAAGACAGCGAAACAGAAAAAGATGAGAACGGAAAGGCAAAACGAGTTGAAAGAAAAAAGGACAGAATCATAAACGATACGAATCCTCTTTGGAAGCAAAAGCCAGCCGATTTGAAGGATGAGGATTACAATGCTTTCTTCCACAAGTTGTATCCTATGAATTTCGATGAGCCTTTGTTCCATATACATTTGAATGTCGATTATCCGTTTAACTTAACCGGCGTTTTATACTTCCCGAAAGTAAAGAAGAACATAGATCCTAATAGAGATAAGATTCAATTGTACTGTAACCAAGTGTTCGTTACCGATAGCGTTGAAGGGGTTGTTCCAGAGTATATGATGTTACTTCGAGGCGTTTTGGATTCTCCGGATATTCCTTTGAACGTTTCTCGTTCCTATTTGCAGGCTGATGGAAACGTCAAGAAGATTTCTTCTCACATTTCAAAGAAAGTTGCAGAGAAATTGGAGCAAATGTATAAGGACGACAGAGATGCTTTCTTGAAGAAATGGGATGACCTTTCCATATTTATAAAGTATGGAATGATTAGCGACGAAAAGTTCTACGAGAGAATGAATAAAGTTTGCCAATTGAAGAATGTTGATGGCGAATATTTCTCTTTTGAAGAATACAAAGCAAAAATAGAAAACAATCAAACCGATAAGGATAAGAAACTCGTTTATCTTTATGCTCAAAATGTGGAAAACCAATATCCATACATTCAAGCGGCGAAAGACAAGTCTTATGATGTGTTGCTGATGGACGGAATTTTGGATAGTCACTTCATTCAGGCGTTAGAGCAGAAGTTTACCGATGTTAGATTTGTCAGAATCGACTCTGATACTATCGAAAAACTTATTCCAAAAGATGAAGTCGTGCCTTCGAAGTTGAATGAGGAAGAATGTAAGAAGGTAAAAGAAATGGTAGAGATGATATTCGACAAAGATAAATTTACCATTCAAACAGAAAGTATGGAGCAATCGGCTCAGCCGTTCACGATTACTCAAAACGAATTCATGAGACGAATGAAGGAAATGAGCGAAATGGGAGGCGGTATGGCTTCTTTCTATGGTGAAATGCCTGAACATTATAACCTTGTGGTGAATACAAATCACGAAATCATTTCTCAGGTTTTGAACGAACAGGATTCTGAAAAGCGTGTTCAGATATTGAGCCAATTGAAAGACCTTGCTTTGTTGCAACAGGGGCTTTTGAAGGGTGAGGCTTTGGACAGCTTTATCAAACGCAGCGTTCAAATCATTAAATAATTGGAAATTTAGTTTGGTTTTTCTGATAGCTTGTTTCGCTAAATTGTTTTCAAGAAACAAAATTACGAAACAAGCTTTTGTTTTTTCAGATTCAAGTATTATCTTTGCAGAGTGAAATTCAAGCAAAAGAATTTGTTATGATATTTTTTCCAAACTGTAAAATAAATGTAGGTCTAAGCATAATTGCAAAGCGTGAAGACGGATTTCATGAAATCGAATCTGTGTTCTATCCTGTGGATTTGTGTGATTCGTTGGAGATTCGCCCAAGCGATGAGGCGGAAAGCAGATTTGAACTTACGGGTTTGGATATTGGAGAAAGCAATTCGGAGGATAATCTTTGCATGAAAGCGTTGCGGTTGTTGCAAAAAGACTATCCGCAAATCGGAAATGTGAATATGCATTTGCATAAAACGATTCCGGCATTTGCAGGTTTGGGAGGAGGAAGTTCTGATGCTGTGAGTGCGTTGCGATTGTTGGATTTCTTGTATTCTCTTTCGCTTTCAAAAGATGAACTCTTGAAATATGCAACATCTTTAGGCTCAGATTGTGCGTTCTTTGTTGAAAACAGTCCGATGTATGTAAGTGGCAGAGGAGAGAAAATGCAAAAGAGTGATTTAAGTCTTAAAGGTAAGAGTGTTGTTTTGGTAAAGCCGAATATCAGAATTTCAACCAAGGAAGCTTACGGCAGGGTTTGCCCGAAGCCTTCAGTGATAAACTATAAACGTTTGCCCGAATTGAATCGATGGAAAGAAGAATTGAAAAACGATTTCGAAGATTCATTGTTTCCATTGTATCCTTTGCTTGGAGAAATCAAACAAATGCTTTACGATAACGGAGCAATATATGCTTCGCTTTCAGGAAGTGGGGCGACGGTGTACGGGATTTTTGAAAAAGAAATTGATTTGGAAAGAATAAACGCAGGAAAAAATACGTTTGTTTGGCAAGGAGTTTTACGTTGATTTTAATAAAAATAAAAATAACAAAGAATTATGAGCGAATTATTGAATTTGGAACCTAAGGGATTGTGGAAACATTTTGATAATATTTGTTCCATTCCTCACCCATCAAAACATGAGGAAAAGATTGTTGCGGCTTTGGTTGATTTTGCAAAGGCTAACAATATAGAATATAAGATTGACGAAACAGGAAACTTGATTATGCGTAAGCCTGCTTCGAAAGGAATGGAAAATCGCAAAGGTGTGATTTTGCAAGCACACGTTGATATGGTTCCTCAAAAGAATAACGACACTAAACACGACTTTGAGAACGATCCGATCTTGCCTTGGATAGACGGAGAGTGGGTTAGAGCAAAAGGAACCACGCTTGGAGCCGACAATGGTATAGGAGCAGCTGCCGCTTTGGCTGTTTTGGAAGATAAGGATCTTGTTCACGGACCAATAGAAGCTCTTTTCACAATAGACGAAGAAACAGGTATGACAGGAGCTTTTGGTTTGAAAGCAGGAGAATTAGAAGGCGATATTTTGTTGAACTTAGACTCTGAAACAGAAGGAGAATTGTATGTAGGCTGTGCAGGAGGTATAGATGCAACGATAAGATTCGACTTTAAGAAAGAAGCAATGCCTGCAGGTTATGCAGCATACGAATTGAGTGTTAAAGGAATGAAAGGCGGACACTCAGGAATGGATATAATACTTGGCAGAGGCAATGCGAATAAAACTTTGTTCAGATTGTTGAAATCGTTGGAGATAGTTGACTATCGTTTGGGAGAAATCAATGGAGGCAGCCTTAGAAATGCTATACCGAGAGAAGCATTCTGTACAATAGCAGTTCCTGCAGCCAAAGTTCAAGAAGCAATGAATATTGTTAAAGAATTGGAAACTGTTGTTAAGAATGAATTGTCTGCGGTTGAGCCTGATTTGACTATAACAATGAAAGAAGCATCTTCTTGTGAGTTCGTAATGGATACAGATGCAGCAAAGAGAGTTGTGAGAGCTATTTACGCTTGTCCAAATGGCGTTTACAGAATGAGCGATTCAATGGAAAACCTTGTTGAAACTTCATCTAACCTTGCCATTGTCAAGACTGACGGAGAACAAATCTTGGCTTGTGCTTTGTTGAGAAGCTCAGTGGATACGGCGAAAGCTGATTTTGCTGAAATGATGGCAAGTGTGATCGAATTGGCAGGAGGAAGCATAGAATTCACAGGCGGATATCCTGGATGGAAACCAAATATGCAATCCCCTATATTGGAAACCATGACTGCTACATACAAGAAAATGTTCGGTAGAACTCCGAAAGTGATGGCTATTCACGCAGGTTTGGAATGCGGACTTTTAGGAGGAGTTTACAAAAACTGGGATATGATTTCATTCGGACCAACAATTCAAAATCCACATTCACCGGACGAAAGAGTGAACATTGCTTCAGTTAAATTGTTCTGGGAATACTTGACAGAGACTCTTAAAAATGTTCCAGCGAAATAAGAATATATTTAAGCAAAATAATGCAAACCCTTTCGTAAAATCTTACGGGAGGGTTTTGCTATTGCTTATCCTTTTGCTTACTGTTGGTTTTACGAAAACCTATGCTCAATACAGCGTAAGCGAAAATGATGACAGCCGTATAAAGTGGCGAGAGATAAAAACGAATCGTTTCAGTATTGTTTACCCTGATTGTTATGAGCGTTCGGCTCAGCGATTGGCTGTTGCATTAGACACAATCAGTTGGCATGTAGGAAGAACGCTTGGAACGGATGCTCCACACATTCCGGTTTTGATTCATACCAACAGTAGTAAATCAAATGGTATGTTGGTATGGGCTCCAAAGAGAATGGAGTTTTGGACAAATACACCGCCGACTCATTATGCCTATCCATGGAGTTGGCAGTTGGCAATTCACGAATACAGACATGCTTGTCAGATGCAGGCATTGGACAAAGGTATAACAAAGACTCTTGGAAATATATTCGGGGAACATATAGTCGGGGCTGTATCCGGTTTGATTGTTCCTTTGTGGTTTATGGAGGGAGACGCAGTTACGGCCGAGACAGCAATGTCTCCGACCGGCAGAGGGCAGACTCCGGAATTTAAGATGCAGACCAAAGCCATGCTTTTGGAAAAAGGTGTACCTGATTTCGATAAAGCAAAACTTGGTTCAAGAAAAGACTTTGTTCCGAATCATTATGTGTTCGGATATTATTTGGCAACATATTCTCGAGTGTTGTACGGAAAAGACATATTTGCCGATTTGTCGCAAGCAACTGCCGAAGGTTGGTGGAAAGGTGCTTGGTTTACAAAAACAAAACAAGGAAAGTATAAAGATAAGATAGTATATGAGTTGCTTGCAGATACGCTTTTGAAAGTTTGGACGAAAGAGAAAGCAGATTGGTTGCAAGAAGGAGATATATCTGTTTTGAAAGAAATAAGCGGTGAGAAAGAAACGTATTCTCATTACAAAAATCCTATTGAAATAGGAGAAGATAGCATTTTGGCATTGCAGACAAGCCAATTTGATTTGCAGACTTTGGTGCTGATAACAAAAGAAGGGGTATCACGCCTTAAAGCCTTGCCATATTTGAAACACTCTTACTTCGATTATAATGCAGGAAAGATACTCTATACACAAGATGCAATAAATCATCGTTGGGAACAACAAAATCGTTCTGATATAATAGAGTATGATGTTCTGAAAAATCGCTATAAAACCCTTACTTCAAATGAAGTATTCTTTAATCCTGTTTACAATCCTAAAGATTCAAAGTTGATAGCTGCAATAAAGACAAACGGAGACGACAGTCAGTCGCTTGTAGTCATGTCTTTAGATAAGAATTTTTTTGATTCAAATGCCGAAATCCAGAAAAACAAGAAATTATATACAACTTCGATAGCCACAGAAAGCGAAATAGCGTTTTCGTTTCCTTGTTGGAGCAAAGACGGAAAGTCGTTGTATGTTATAGAAACATCGGTTAAAGGCAAGAGTATAGCAAATTATGATATACAAACAAAAGAACGTAGAGAGATAAGCAAACCTTCGTTTGATGATATAAGTCGTTTGCAAGTCAAGGGTTCGAAATTGTACTTTCTGAAAGACGTAAAAGGAAAATATGAGCTTGTAAGCATGGATTTGAATAATGGTTCGACTTGTTTGGAGACTAATACGGAATATGGAGTTTGCAGTTTCGGTTTTGCAGATAAGCAAGCTGATAATCAAAACAAAGAGATATTTCTTTCAACCTACAATTCCGATGGATTCAGAGTTGTAAAAACAACGGCATTGAATAAAAACATCGATTTGAGTCAAGAAAATCCGGAACAGCTTTTTGTAAAGCAATTGCGAGAAGAAGAAAATTTCTGTTTGAACACAGAAACGCTTGCAA
Organism: Candidatus Onthomorpha sp.; assembly: GCA_045577535.1. GTDB lineage: Bacteria > Bacteroidota > Bacteroidia > Bacteroidales > P3 > Onthomorpha. The sequence goes on from JAZNIO010000006.1 coordinate 14,338, forward strand.
CAAAAGATACATCCTACGAAAGCAAACCATATTCAAAGATAGGTCATTTGTTTAATTTCCATTCTTGGGCACCGTTATACTTGAATTTATCAAAGTTTGATTTAGGCTTAGGTGTGTGTGCAGCTTCTCAAAACCTGCTTTCGACTTCTGTTTTGCATTTTGGCTACAAGTACAACGTGAGAGACGTCAAGCATGAATTGTATTTGAATTATACATATAGCGGTTTGTATCCGATATTCGACTTTGTAAACAGCTATAAGTTGCGTTCGGTATCGTTGAATAAAGAAAAGGGTAAACAAACCAAGCTATGGGATGAGTGGACAAGCGAAATAAATATGTCTGTTCCTTATTCGTGGAGTACACGACGAAGTGTGAATACGATAAAATTTGATGCAGATTATTCGATTAGAAAATTGGATAACTACAACACAGAACCCGAAAAAAGGAATCAAACATTCGATTTATTCGGTTCAGTTGGTGTAGGGCTTAACCTGAATATGCTTTCGGCACAAGCTGAAAATGATTTAGTGCATCGCATAGGGGAAATGTTCGAAGTGCATTATAAAAGAACGCTTACAAAAGATGTAGCCGATTATTTTGCAATCGCAAGTACATCTTACATACCTTTTTTCGGTAAAAACAGAAGCCTTGAACTGACTCTTGCTTATCAACAGAATAGTCCTGACAAATATTATTTCTCAGAGGAAATTGATTTAACGAAAGGTGTTTACGATATTTTCCCGGAAAGATTCGCAGGAGCATCTCTTGCATTGCACACTCCGATCTGTTATCCGAATTTCAAGATAGGAGCATTTGTTTACTGCAAACGAATAGCTGTTGCTCCGTTCTATGAAATCGGCTCGTTCGATGGAAAAATGTTGCAATCGATAGGCAGTGATATTAACTTCAACATTCACGTTCTGAGAATCATGAAAGGAATTGAGCTTGGTGTTCGTTTGGGTTATCTTCCTGAAAGCAAGCAAATGTTCAGTAATTTCTTGTTTAGCATAAATCTCTAAAACAATAGCTTAGATAATTGCCGAAAGGCGAAAATTCTTTCTTCGTTTTGATTTTTTAATTCTTGAATTCAGAAAATTGTTTCTTGATTTCGCTCGACTGAAACAAAGAAACAATTTTCTGAGTTTTGTATGTATTGAAACGACTTTTTTTGCTATTTTTGCAAGTTGGTAAAATAGATTGGCGAAAAAATATAACAATAAAATATGGACAGCAAATACAGAGAGTATAAGCAGCTTAATTTGACTCAAATAAGCAATGAAGTCCTTGAAAAGTGGCAAAAGGAGGACACTTTCAGGCAAACGTTGAAATTAAGAGAAGGCTCAAAACCGTATATCTTTTTTGAAGGACCGCCTTCTGCGAATGGACAACCGGGCATTCACCATGTCATGGCAAGGACTATTAAAGATATTTTCTGCAGATACAAATCCCAAAAAGGCTATTATGTAGCGAGAAAAGCAGGTTGGGACACTCATGGATTGCCTGTTGAATTGGGCGTGGAGAAAAAGTTAGGCATTACCAAGGAAGACATAGGCAGTAAAATCTCTGTTGACCAATACAATGCCGAATGCCGAAGTGAGGTTATGAAATACAAGGATATGTGGGATAGATTGACAACTCAGATGGGTTACTGGGTCGATTTGGATAATCCTTACATAACTTTCAAAAACGAATACATTGAGACGCTTTGGTATTTGCTTGGAAAGATGTACGAAAAAGGCTATCTGTACAAAGGATACACCATTCAACCTTTTTCGCCTGCGGCAGGCACCGGATTGAGTTCGCATGAGCTGAATATGCCCGGCTGTTACAGAGATGTAAAAGACACAACGGCAGTCGTTCAGTTCAAAGTTAAGCAACAGCAAGAGATAAAAGAGAAATTCAATATAAAGATTGACGAAGACGTATGTTTGCTTGCATGGACCACAACGCCGTGGACTTTGCCATCAAACACTGCTTTGGCTGTAGGACCTAACATAGATTATGTTTTTGTCAAGACTTTCAATCCTTATTCCGGAGATTTGGAAGTTGTTGTTATGGCAAAGGCACGTTTGAATGCTTATTGCCCTGAAAAGAATGCGGGATTGACTTTCGAAGAATACAAAAAAGGCGATAAGGATATACCGTTCGAGGTGCTTGCAGAGTGCAAAGGTGCCGACTTGATAGGATTTGACTATGAGCAATTGATGAATTTCGTTGCTCCTATGGGAAATGCGTTCAAGGTTATAGGCGGTGATTATGTTACAACCGAAGATGGTACGGGTATAGTGCATATCGCTCCGACTTTTGGTGCGGATGACGACCGTGTGGCAAAACAAGCGGGTATCGTTCCTTTGTTTATGATAGATAAAGAGGGAAAGAAACAACCTATGGTCGACAGACAAGGTAAGTTCTTCAGAATAGAAGACCTTGATGCTAAGTTTGTGAGTGATTATGTTAATGTAGAATCTTACGAAGCTTTCGCAGGACGTTTTGTAAAGAACGCTTATGATTCTGCTCTGACAGAAAAAGATCCTACTTTGGACGTTGATTTGAGCGTTTTGTTGAAACAAGAGGGCAAGGCTTTCAAAATAGAAAAGCATGTCCACAACTATCCTCATTGTTGGAGAACAGACAAACCTATTCTTTACTATCCGCTTGACAGTTGGTTCATAAGAACGACAGCAATCAAAGATAAATTGATAGCACTTAATAAAACAATCAATTGGAAGCCTGAAGCAACAGGAAGCGGACGCTTTGGAAATTGGTTGGAAAACCTTGTTGATTGGAATTTAAGCCGTTCGAGATATTGGGGAACACCACTTCCGATTTGGAGAACTGAAGATGGAAAAGAGGAAATCTGTATCGGCTCTGTCGAAATGTTGTCTAACGAAATCGAAAAGAGTATTGCGGCAGGCTTTATGAAAGAAAATCCATATAAAAACCATAAAGACTATGATAGTTTCGATCTTCACCGTCCTTATATCGATAATGTGATATTGGTAAGTCCTAATGGCGAAAAAATGTTCCGTGAATCGGATTTGATAGATGTTTGGTTCGATTCGGGTGCAATGCCGTATGCACAGGTTCATTATCCGTTTGAATGTAATGATGAGCAGTTGAAGGCTTGTTTCCCTGCGGATTTCATTGCCGAAGGTGTGGATCAGACTCGCGGATGGTTCTTTACGTTGCACGCAATCGCAGCTTTGTGTTTCGATACTATTGCATTCAAGAACGTAGTTTCAAATGGCTTGGTATTGGATAAGGTAGGCAATAAGATGTCTAAGCGTTTGGGTAATGCCGTTGACCCGTTTGAAGTTTTGCAAACTTACGGTCCGGACGCTACTCGTTGGTATATGATTACCAATACTCAACCTTGGGAAAATCTTAAGTTCGATCAAGCCGGTATAGATGAGGTTCGTCGTAAGTTCTTCGGAACTCTGTACAATACTTATTCGTTCTTCGCTCTTTATGCAAACATTGACGGATTCGCATATAAAGAAGCAGATATAGAATACTCGAAAAGACCGGAAATAGATCGCTGGATATTGTCTGAATTGAACACTTTGATAGAATATTGTGATAAAAGCTACAGCGAATATGAGCCAACAAGAGCCGGAAGAGCAATTGCAGACTTTGTCGATGGCTATTTGAGTAATTGGTATGTTCGTTTGTGCAGACGCAGATTTTGGAAGGGTGAATACACTTACGATAAGATTTCGGCATATCAAACACTTTACACTTGCTTGGAAACACTTGCAAGATTGGCTGCTCCGATTGCTCCGTTCTTCTGCGACAGGCTGTTTAACGATTTGAACAATGTGAGTGGCAGATTTGAGTTTGATACAGTTCATGCTTGCGATTTCCCTGTTGCAAATAAGGACTTAGTCGATAAAGACTTGGAAAGCAGAATGCAAATGGCACAAAAGATTTGCTCGCTTGTGCTTTCGTTGAGAAAGAGAAATAATTTGAAAGTACGCCAACCTCTTTCAAAGATAATGATTCCAGCAAAAGATGCAGTGCAACAAAGTCATATCGAAGCGGTGAAAGATTTGATATTGTCAGAAGTTAATGTGAAAGACATAGAATTCCTAACTAAGGAAAACAATGTTTTGGTTAAGAGTATCAAAGCGAACTTTAAGACTTTGGGACCTAAGTTCGGACCGAAGATGAAGGCGATTGCCGCTGCCATAACTGCATTCGGTCAGGACGATATTGCGAAAATAGAGTCTGAAGGCAAATATGTATTGAATATAGACGGAAGTGAAATCGAGATAGCTTTGACTGACGTTGAGATAATCACACAAGATATTCCGGGTTGGGTAGTTGCAAACGAAGATGCTTTGACTGTGGCTTTGGATACAACGATTACAGACGACCTTCGTATGGAAGGGGTTTCTCGTGAGTTGGTAAACAGAATCCAAAACATAAGAAAGGAAAGCAATTTCGATGTTACAGACAATATAATCGTAGAAATAGAGCAACACAACTTGCTTTGCCCTGCGGTGGAACGCTTTATGAATTATATATGTAGCGAAACCCTAACAAAGGAATTAAAGTTTGTAGAAAAGGTTCAAGAGCCTACGCAAATGATAGACGTAATCGATGGCGTGGAACTTGGAATCAAAATAATGAAAGCTTAGTTCATGCAACTGAATCTTGAAGACTGGGGATTGATCCCTTATGATGTCGCTTTGAGAAAGCAAGAAGATGTTTTCAATCGAAAGGTTGAACAGAAATTGCTTTCTCAAAGTGGCATAACTCAAGACTTCATTGTTTGCCAACACCCACATGTTTACACTCTTGGCAAACATGGCAAGAGTGCAAACTTGTTGGCGAATGAAGAATTTTTGAAGAAGATAAATGCTACCTTTCATCACATCAATAGAGGTGGTGATATAACCTATCATGGTCCGGGACAGATTGTCGGTTATCCGAGTTTGGATATAGATTCTTTAGGTTTGAGTTTGCGAACCTATATTGAAGCCGTAGAGGAAAGCGTAATCAGATTGATGAAAGACTATTCCATCAATTGCGAACGCTTGAAAGGAGCGACCGGAGTTTGGATTGATGCACATTCAAGCAAAGCAAGAAAGATCTGTGCCATAGGAGTGAAGGCTTCAAGGGGGATTACAATGCACGGATTCGCCCTAAACGTAAATACGGATTTGACTTACTTTAACTATATCAACCCTTGCGGATTTACAGACAAAGGAGTAACATCTATGAAGCAAGAATTGGGAGAAGGAATCGATATTTCATTGGTTGAAAGACAACTTTTCGAAAAATTTACTTCGCTTTTGTGATTTTTATTTCTTGAAAACAAATATCTTTTTCTTTGTTTAAGTTGTTGTAAATCTGCGAAAGAAGAAAATAAAACAAAGAAAAGTGAAAATAAATTTGTGAGATAGTAAAAAAAAACGTACCTTTGCAAACGCAAAACGAGAAGGTCTCTTGGCCGAGTGGCTAGGCACCGGTCTGCAAAACCGTTTACTCCAGTTCGAATCTGGAAGAGACCTCGAAAAATAAGAAAAGAGATGAGGTCGCTTCGGAAAACGGAGCGACTTTTTTTGTTAGAAGAATGAAATAATAAAGAATGGTTCAGCGTTTTTGAAGAAATGTTGATTATAAAATTAAGATAAGGTGAAACGGATTCAAGGTTTGTTTTTTTCTTTTTTGATTTTGATGATTTCTTTCTCGTGTTCAAATTCGGGAAACGAAGATTTGTCAGTGAGAATAACCGATATGTCTGCTTGTGTTGCAGAGACGCAGAATGTGGATTCGGCAAAGGATTTATCGTCTTCAAGTTATCATTGGATAAGTAGCGGAAAGATGGAATTGAAGCGAAACAATGTGCAACTCGGTTGTGGGAGCGAGGCTGTTGAAATCGAGGCAGAAATCGATGACAATAAGATTAAAATCACAGAAAAGCCGATTGCAGAAAAGGATGCTTGCATTTGTTCGAGGAATTACAGAGTTGAGATAGACAATATACCCGAAGGCGATTATCTTGTTGAGGTTAATGAGAGAGTTTTGGGGAAATTGAGAATTTATTAAAGCAATCATTTAGTAATAACAATAAAAAATAAAGAGGAAATGAGAAAAACGATAAGTTTTGTTGCAATAGCGATGGTTTTTTGTTTGTCTGCGTCGGTCATGGCACAGAAGAAACCAATTGAAATAGGAAAGAAAGAATTTCTTGCCAAGGTTGTGAATTACGAAAAGAACACAACAACTTGGGAATACTTGGGAGACAAACCTGCAATCATCGATTTTTACGCCGATTGGTGCAAACCATGCAAATTGGTTGAAGGACCGTTGAAAGAATTGGCAAAAGAGTACGAAGGAAAGATTTATATCTATAAAGTAAACGTTGATAAGCATAAAGACTTAGCAAAAGAGATAGGAATAAGCAGCATTCCTACGATGATATTTGCTCCAATCGGGCAAGACCCTCAAATATTGATGGGAGCGAAGTCAAAAGAGGAACTGAAGAAATACATAGACGAAATTTTGCTTGGCAAGCAAGAATAGTCGGAAACCTCACCTTTTAGTGTCAAATCATTAAATAAGTGTTGTAAGACTTGTGATAACGACGGATAAAATCCGGTTCGGGAATCATGAGGTGAGAATTTGCAACCATAGGATAGGGAATTACAACAAAAACTCAAATTTTTGACTCGGTTTTTTGTAGTTTTGCAGAAATGAAACCTTAAATCACAAAGCGATTATGAGAACTGAAATCAATCCTGCAGAGACTTCGCGTGCTGAGGCTTTCAAACTTTGGATTACATCGCCAATGCCGATGGTTACAATGACTAAAACTTTCGATGTTACAAGGCTTCTGAAAGTTCGAAAAAAGTTTGGAATCGGATTTAATGCCTTGTTGTGTTGGTGTATTGTGAAGGCGGCAAGTCGGATCGAAGAGTCGTATTTCCTTGTTGAGAATGGAAAATTTTATAAGTATGATTCTCTTGCGGTAAATGTGATTGTAAATAATCAAAAGGGTGGAATCAGCTCTTGCGATATAGCTTTTAACGATGATATTCGCAAATTCGCCAATGAGTATTCAAGATTGACAAATCTGGTTGCAAAAAACAGTGAGAGTATCTTTTTGGAAGATTATATGATTTTTGGAACCTCTGCAATGATTCAAACAGAATTGGATGCTGTTGTCAATCAGTACACCGATAAATTCTCAAATCCTATGCTTATTTGGGGAAAATATCGTAAGCGTTTTTTCAAAACCTTATTACCAATCTCCTTTCAATTTCATCATGTTCAAATGGACGGCGGACATGCTGCCGGATTACTCGAACTATTACAAAAAGAAATAAAGTCTTTATAAAGGGAAAAAACGATAATACATTATACTGAATTAACAACATCAAGTTTTAGAAAAGCAACTCTTGGTTTCAGAAAATTGTTTCTTGATTTCGCCATATTCTTTCTTGTATTCAGAAAATTAAAACAAAGAGTTGTTTTTCTTTTATTTTTTTCGTTTTTTTCATTGCTTTTAGAAAATTTATTGTAATTTTGTGGGAAATTTCTAACTTTTCGAACTTATGCAACAGAAAGAAGAAAAATATATCTTTGGCGTAGTAAAGGTCGGAGATAAGGGGCAGATAGTTATCCCAAAAGAAGCAAGAAAGGTTTATAACATTAAACCGGGTGATGCACTCCTACTTCTTGGAGACAAAAATGGAATGGCATTGGTGAAAACCGAGATATTCCAAAGTGCTATTGATGATATAATGGAAGGAGGGGCAAAATGAGAAAACATTGGTTAGACAATCTTCGGTGGGTTATCGTGCTTTTGGTTTTGTTTTATCACGTTATATACTTCTATAATAATAAAGGAGTATTCGGAGGCATTGGTGGATTTGGCGGAAATCAATATCAAGACATCGTAATGTATGTTTTGTATCCTTGGTTTATGATGTTGATGTTTCTAATTGCAGGAATAAGTTCGCGATATAGTTTAGAAAAGATTTCCTCTAAACAATTCCTTTCTTCAAGAACAAATAAACTACTTGTGCCTTCAACATTAGGACTATTCGTTCTTCATTGGATTACAGGTTATTTCAATACGCAAGGAGCTTCTTTGGCAAACGGAAATCCTATTTTCCCGGAAGAAATGCCTGGGTTTATAAAATATTTCATTTGGACTATAAGCGGAACAGGTCCTCTTTGGTTTATTCAAGATTTATGGTTGTTTTCTATCATTCTTCTTTTGATTCGCAAATTTGATAAAAAAGACAAACTATGGCAGGCTTGCGAAAAAATAGGAATTATTCCTATAATAGTCTTAGGAGTTTTGCTTTACGTCGGCTCATTCACTCTTATTTCAAATCCAAGAGAAGAATCCTTTGACGGTCTTTTGAATTTATACAAACCATTGAACTATTTAATTCCTTTCTTAATGGGTTATTTTGTTTTCTCTCACGATAAAGTGCAAGAGATATTAGGAAAGTATGCTTTGTATCTGATATCCATTGCTTTGATTTTAGGTTCGGTGCTTACGATAACAACTTTCGGACAAAACAATACTGCACCGGAATATTTGCAAAGCCCAATGAATATTGCCTATACTTGGTTCATGATGTTGGGACTTTTAGGTGTGTTCCGTCGTTGGGGAAACGTAACCTCAAAATTTGCAAACTATATGACCAAATCAAGTTTCGGAATATACATTGTGCATTATATCCCAGTGGCTTCAATAGGCTATATGATGAAAGCATATACTGATTTGCCGCCTTTTGCAATGTATGTTATATTGACAATATCCGTCTTTGTCTTGTCGCCAATCATTTACGAGACACTAAGACGCATTCCGTTCGTTCGTTGGTGTGTATTTGGGATTGTAAAGAAGAGAACCTTGTCTTTAAGCAATATGAAAAAATAAGTTTGATTTTCCTTGTCCGATCTTTGGTTGAGTTAAATAACTCTTCGTTTTATTTTCCTGAAATCAAGTTTCGTTCGGCTGAAATCAAGAAACAATTTCCTAAAACAAAGATTTATTTTTACCTTTCCAAAACTTTGAAAATCAAAAGCGTATTTTGCGGGTTTTAATCACTGATTTATTAAGATGGAACAACACTTATAAAAGAACTTTCGTCGTTTACTTTTGCTTTAATCCTAAAAATATTTATTTTTTCCTTTATGATTCTTTTGAATAATTAAAATATTGTTCATATATTTGCAAAGTCGAAATCTCTCAAACGCTATGAACACACATTCTATTCAGATACTCGGAAAGAATAACTTGAGCCTGTGAGGCTGTTTGCTTTCTATCCCCTTGTGCAAACAGCCGAAACAAAACCGTAAACGAAAAGAGGTATTGATAAACGTAGATTGTCATGATTGATTGTTTAATTATAATACATAGAAATTCTATGAAAATAAAGAGAAATATTAAATCATTGGTTTTAATGAGTATTGTTATGTTGCCTGTTTTTGCGAAAGCACAAATCGATACTGCTTGGGTAACCAATGAACATGCAAGTCAATATATTTTTCCTCCTATTATAGACGATGTAAATTACAATAATCAATTAAATGAATTTCGGGTGGTCAATACTTCTTCTCCATTTTATATGGGGGTAGGCTCCTCATGGGATAATATGACAAGAGTGACAGGAGTGGCACAAAAGTTTGATGTTCAGCATGGGGATAGTGTCAGTATAATGGGGGTAGCTACTGTGATGACAATTATCCTTCCATCAACATATGGTATCTTCGATACAATTAAAATAAGTATATTGAATGACCGATTTACGGAAATATATTCAAAATCATTCTATACTTGCGATAGTACAGGTGATTTTTATGGTAGATTTGCGGAATATATGTTTGATGAACCGATAACGTTGTATGAGGATTATTACATAGCAGTAGAGAATTGTTGTCTACATTATACAGGTGTAGCCTTTTTTGCATTGGACGAATATGCTTGGGCTGTAGGAAACAATGTAGACAACAATCGTTATGAATGTATCCCTTATGGCATAAATACCAAATATAAACCATACGTTACATTCGGTTGTAATAATGATTGGATATATGTAGATGATGTTGTGGGATGGGTTTTTATGTATGATTATAATAATCTAGCTGTTTATGAAACTAACCCTGAACTTGATTGTGACACTCTTGTTTATGAACCGGTTGGCGTGTGCCCTATAAAGTATGTTGCCGATTCAACAGTAACCGGTGGCGGTTCGGCAGGTGATGA
>JAZNIO010000007.1:0-86503 GCA_045577535.1 Candidatus Onthomorpha sp.
AAGAAATCAGAATAGCATAACCAAATATTTTTGCAAGAAAATTATTTTTTAAGTCCCCGAATCAAGAAAAATAAAGGCAGGCATAATAGAATTTTCTCTCCAAAACAAGAAAAAATCTTCCGTATTACCGATTAAATTCGGTCAAACTGTGATTGGAATACACAATTGCAAGAATTTTTCGAGAGAATTAAGGTTTTGGAAACACTCCGTTTGATTTGAGTAATCTGAAACTTGATTTCAGGAAATTGTTTCTTGAAAAGAAAAAAATAAAACAAAGAAACAATTCAGCGAATCTTTGTTTCAGTAAATTGTTTCTTTGATTGAAGAAGACAGTATTCCTTTTGACAGGAGCGAAACGGGCGTTTGAACTGAATACGCAAAAGTGATTTACCGGCTTTCCTTATTCCACACCCCATATTTTAATGGTGGCGTCATTTGATCCACTTAATAAATATCTTCCATTTGGAGTCCAACATACAGATGTTACTCTATCGTTATGCCCTTGTAAGGTTTGAAGATAAAGGAAATCCGTAGTATCTGTTTCCGGATTGGATGTGTTTCCTCCCGAAGAAGATGTCGAGTTTCCGTTTCCGTGCATATTTCCTTCATTCGGCTCTTCACATGCCACAAAAGCTGAAAGAAAACATAAAATCAAAGATAAATATAAACATTTCTTCATAACAATAAGTGTTTGTTTTTGTATACAGACTCTAAAAAGAACGTATTCGTTTGTTGTTTTTGTAGTTTTTTTTGTAATTTTGAGCGAATTAATTATTTTTCAAATGTTTAACGATATGGAGATAAATGATATTGATTTTTCCTCAAAGCCTATGAATTATAGGTTGTGTTTCAATGAGAAATGTTTGCTTGCTCAGAAGTGTTTAAGGTTTATTGCGACTTCTCAATTGGAGAATTGCAATCCTATTTTGGAGGTTGTCAATCCTGCAAAGTTTAATGATAAGAATTGTACCTTCTTTGCTGATTGTGAGAATGCAAGCATTGCATATGGTATGAAAAAGGTTTTTGAAAATATTCTCGTGAGTGATGCCAAAAAGATAAGGATGGAGATGATTCATCTCTTTGGTCAGGCTGATTTTTATCGCAAAAAAAATGCTAAAAAACCTATTTTACCAAAGGAACAAAAGCTGATTGCCGACATTTTTGCAAAGTTTGGCTACTCTGTAAGCTTTGACGAAATTGTGAAAACCACCCTTTGGAAAGACTGATTCTTGATTTCCGATTTTTATCATCGGGTTGATAAAAAATTATCATCGGCGTGATAAAAGATTATCATCGTGTTGATAATAAATTATCATAGGCGTGATAAAAAATTATCAAGGCGAGAAAATGATTTGAAAACAGATTTTCAAGTTGGTTTTACAAAGAAAAATAGTTTGAATGTCTTGTTATTTATGCCTCTAATCAAGGGGATTGGATATTTTTTCTTTGGTTTGATGTATGATTATCTTGCTTTTAGATATGTGAATCCTATGTATAAAAAAAAGCATGCAGGCTTTGACACCTGCATGCACTCGTGGGCTTAAGCAGAAAACGCTCAAGTTTATTTCACTTCCCAAGTTTCACCGCTGTTCAACAAGTCATCAACACATTTAATCTTAGGATTTTCTTGTGCTTCTTGCATTTGTTTTTCGAACAATTGGTTATATGTTGGTTGTTTGTAAGCTCTGATAACACCGAATGCCATTGGGAATTGCGGCGGACGCATTTGAGCAAGCATCATGTGAATTCCTGTGTTTTCGGTTGTTTCATCGTGTACAAGGATGTCTTCCTCCGTGATTCCGTTCTCTCCAATCGTTACAACTTCGAGGCGGGTTCCGCGTAATACGATGCCTTTGTCTCTGTTTTTTCCGAAAATCATTGGTTTTCCATGCTCCAACCAAAGCTGTCTGTCGTCTCTTACTTCTTTATCAGTTACCTCTTTGTGGGCTCCATCGTTGAAAATCACACAGTTTTGCAACACTTCCACAACTGCGGCTCCGTCATGTGCCGCCATATGTGTGCAAACCTCTTGCAATTGTTTTGCTTGTGTATCGATTGCTCTTGCAAAGAAGGTACCTCTTGCTCCGATTACCAACTCTCCAGGATTGAAAGGATAGTCTATCACTCCGAATGGAGAGGTTTTTGTGATTTGTCCTTGCTTTGTTGTCGGAGAATATTGTCCTTTTGTCAATCCATAGATTCTGTTGTTGAACAAAATATAGTTCACATCCATGTTTCGACGCACTACATGTATGAAATGATTTCCTCCGATTGCTGTTGCATCTCCGTCTCCTGAGTTTATCCAAACAGACAAGTTCGGATTAGCAATCTTAACTCCTGTTGCAATAGCCGCAGCTCTTCCATGTATTGAATGGAATCCGTATGTATTTACATAGTAAGGGAATCGGCTCGAACAACCTATACCCGAAACCATGCAAAAGCTTTCTTTCTTATATCCTATCTTAGGGAAAACATTAAGAACTGAAGCCAATATCGAATGGTCTCCGCATCCGGGACACCACTTAACCATTTGATCACTCGCGAAATCCGCTTTGGTTAACTCTACATTTGAATGTTCTATAGCCATCTTTATTCTCCCAAAATTTTATTAAACTCTTGTTTTAACTCGCTCACTTCAAAAGGAAGTCCTTGCACCTTGTTGTATTGGTGGAATCTAACCCCTTCGAAATTCATTCGCAAATAGTTTACGAATTGTCCCATGTTCAACTCACAAACCACGATTTTTTTGTGACGTCTCATGATTTCCTCGGTATTTTTTGGCAAAGGCATTATGTAATTGAATTGAGTAAATGCAATACTCTTGCCTTCAGCTTGCAATTCTTGCACTGCACTTCTCAAAGCTCCCATTGTACCGCCCCAACCTACAACCAACAATTCAGCGTTTTCATCTCCTTCGATTTGTTGTTCAGGTATGCGGTTTGCGACTCTTTCAACCTTTTCCTTACGATAGTTAACCATTTCCTGGTGATTTGCACTATCTGTAGATACACTTCCTTTTCCTGAAAGTTTTTCCAAACCTCCGATTCTGTGCCTCAAACCTTCCATTCCCGGAACAGCCCATTGTCTCACTAATGTTTCCGGATCACGATTGTACGGTGCGTAGTTAGGATCGTTAGGTGTTGCAAAAGGAGGATTTATCTTTGGAAGGTCAGCCATCTTTGGTATTCTGAACAATTGAGAACCGTTTCCAAGGTATCCGTCTGTCAAAAGAATCACCGGTGTCATTGTTTCCAACGCCAATCTTCCTGCTTCGAATGCCCAATCGAAACAATTGGCAGATGAAGAAGCTGCTATGACAATGCAAGGTGCCTCTCCGTTTCTTCCGAACAAAGCTTGAACCAAATCGGATTGTTCTGTCTTTGTAGGCAAACCTGTTGACGGACCACCACGTTGAACATCGACAATAACCAAAGGTAATTCCGTCATAACGGCCAAACCTATCGCTTCACTCTTTAATGACAAGCCCGGACCGGATGTTGATGTACAAGCCATTGCTCCTGCAAAAGATGCTCCGATTGCAGAACAAATGCCTGCGATTTCATCTTCTGCTTGAAATACTCTTGCTCCCAATGATTTGTGTTTTGCCAACTCGATAAGAATATCTGTAGCCGGCGTGATAGGATAGGAACCCAAGAAAAGCGGAAGTCCTGCCTTTTCTGCAGCTGCCAACAATCCCCAAGCAGTTGCAATGTTTCCTGTTATGTTTCTATATTTACCTGCAGGCATTGTTGCAGTTTCAACCTGCATTTGATATTCCATCACATCAGTATTCTCACAGAAATTGTAACCTGCTCGAATCACTGATTTGTTTGCTTGAACCACCTCAGGTTTCTTTGCAAATTTCTTTTCCAAATAAGCATCTGTGTGATCCAATTCTTTACCAAAAATGAAGAATATCATACCCAAGGCAAACATATTCCTACATTTCAATGCAGCTTTTCTATCTGTAAAGATTTCCTTCACTGCTTCAATCGTGAAACTTGTGATAGGAGCTTTTATCAATTTGTAATTCGACAAACTATCATCTTCCAACGGATTGCTCGAATAGCCGGCCTTTTCTATGGCTCCTTCTTCGAAAGTATCGGCATCAACAATTATGATTCCTCCTACTTTGACCCATTTCAAATTTGCTTTCAACGAAGCCGGATTCATCGCAACCAAAACATCTGCCTTGTCGCCTGAAGAGTAGATTTTCTTACCTATATGAACTTGAAATCCGGATACGCCTGCCACAGTGTTGTGTGGAGCTCTGATTTCTGCAGGATAGTCAGGGAAAGTCGCAATATCGTTTCCGTCTAACGCAGATGTATCAGAGAAAAGCGTACCTGTGAGTTGCATTCCGTCGCCTGAGTCGCCGACGAATTTGATAACAACATCATCTTTCTTTATAACATCTTTTGCTGTCATATTATTGTATTTTTTATTTTGCTTCAACGTTCCAAAATTCCTGCAAAGGTAAAAACTTTATTTCATTTGAGAAAAGCTTTTTTAAGTTTTTTTGACACATAAGCAACAACGCAGCGGAATATACCAAGTTTCAATCAAGCCTTATAAGGTATTAATCAACACAAAGACAACTTGCAGATTACGAAACAAAGTTCCGTTTTTTTCTTTCTTTATTCTGATATTTTGTTTTCAAGAAACAAATCCGCAATTCTTGACAAACACGACATAAAACACAAAAAAATCAGTTTTCACAGCCATTGTTTGCCACTTTATCAATAACTTTGCAGATTGATTTTTTAATTTAGAGTCATGGCAGGCAATTCCTTTGGCAGACTTTTTACTTTCAGCGGATTCGGAGAAAGTCATTCCGAATGCATCGGCGGAATCGTCGAAGGCTTTCCCGCTGGCGTTGAATTGGATATTGAATTCATTCGAAAGGAAGTAGGCAGACGCAAACCTCAAAGCAAGTTTTCAACAAACCGACATGAAGAAGACGAAATCGTTTTTGTAAGCGGTTTGGATAATGGCATGACTCTCGGTACTCCTTTGGCATTTTTCATCAGCAACAATAACATTCGCAAAGAGGATTACAAAGAACTGAAAGGTTTTTTCAGGCCTTCACACGGTGATTTCACTTATTTTCAAAAGTACGGCTTGAACGCATCTTCGGGAGGCGGCAGAGCATCAGCACGAGAGACCGTTTCGAGAATCGTCGCAGGGGCTTTGGCAAAAATATTTCTTGATAAATTCGACATAAAAATAGATTCGAGAATAATCGAACTCGGAGGCATCGACTACATATCCGAAAAAGACAAAGCGGAAGCCAAACTGGAACGAATACTTGCAGAAAGAGACAGTGTAGGCGGAGTAATCGAATGTACTATACGCAATGTCCCTGTCGGCTTGGGCGAACCTGTATTCGACAAACTTTCAGCTGTTTTGGCACATGCCGCAATGAGTATTCCATCTGCAAAAAGCTTCGAAATCGGAGACGGTTTGGAAAGTTGCAAACGCAAAGGCAGTGAAGACATTGACCATTGGAATGAGACAAACGGAACAAAGACAAATCACAGCGGAGGAATACAAGCAGGGATTTCAAACGGTGAAGACATAGTTTTCAGAGTCGGTTTCAAGCCTGCCGCAAGCATAGGTACGCTACGTTGCAAAGACAGAGACGGATTCATAAAAGAAATAAAGAACAAAGGAAGACACGACATCGCTCCCATATTGCGAGCCGGCGTGATTGTGGAAGCAATGGCGGCATTAGTCATTGCCGATTTTATAAAGATACAACAAAGCAACAAAACGATATGAGAAAAATTTCACATCTGATTCTATCAATTGCAGTAGCTGTTTTGACATTCGGTTGCAGCAACACACAAAAACCGGAAGAAGGTTCATTTTTACTGAAAGGCAACATAAAAAATTCAGACGTCCCTTACCTAATTCTCAATGAGATTGGAAAAACAGGTTTCTCTAATTCAGATACCATTGTTTTGGATAGCGAGGGCAATTTCTCGCATTTAATCAAAATGTCCGAAGAAACGCTATATTCCCTCAGCCTCAAAGACGACTACATCACACTTTGTCCGAAATCAAAAGAAGAAATAGAGATTCAAAGTTCGGCAGAAGATTTTTCCGGCACCTATTCCATAAACGGATCAGAAGAGTCACTGCTTCTCAAAGACCTGAACAATCGCAGCAATCAAGTACGCAAAACATTGAAATCAATGAGCGATTATCTGAAATCAGCAAATATCGACAATTTAGACTCGGTTAAACATGTTTTTCTTTTGCGTCTGCAAGATATTCACGCACAAGAACTGGCTTATAACGAAAATTTCATTCACAAAAACAAAGGTTCGCTAACCACACTCATTGCTTTGTATCGCACATTTGAAGGAAGACCGTTATTCGATTACAGAAACGATTTGAGCATACACAAAGAAGTTCTCGAAGGTCTTGAAAGCACCATGCCAAACAACCAACATACACTCATACTGAAAAATTTCATCGAACAAAAAGAAAAAGAACGTAATGAGCGACTTGCAACAAGAAATGCGAAATAAAGTTTACTTTGTCAGCGACTTCCATCTCGGAACGCCGAACCATGAACAAAGTAGGGAAAAAGAAAAACGCATTGTCCGATGGTTGGAAAGCATAGAGGCTTCTGCCAAAGAGATTTTCCTGCTTGGAGATATATTCGATTTTTGGTTTGAATACAAATACGTCGTTCCCAAAGGATATGTTCGCTTTCTCGGAAAATTGGCACAAATGGCAGATACAGGGTGCCGGATTCACTATTTCTGTGGCAATCACGACATTTGGCTGAAAGACTACTTCGAAAAAGAATTGGGATTCATTGTTCACCGAAGCAATTGCACCATTATGATGAACGGCAAGAGGTTTTTAATCGGTCATGGCGACGGGTTGGATCCCTCCGACAAAAAATACAAAATACTGAACAAGATTTTCAAAAACAGATTCTGCATTTCAGCATTCGCATCACTACATCCGCGGTGGGCGTTTTCAATAGGCATCAATTGGAGTCAAAGAAGCAGAAAATCGCATTCGGAATCCGACAAAATAGATCTTGGATCCGATGAACCTATTTTCAAGTTCTGTCAAAACAAACTCAAAACAGAAAAAATCGACTTCTTCATTTTCGGTCACCGACACATACAATGCGACATGGCAATCAACGAAAACAGCAGATACATCAACACAGGATTTTGGGAGTTTCAAAGTCCGTACGCGGAATGGGACGAAAAAAACTTACTGCTTAAAAACTTTGAATAACCGCAACAAATTATTACTTTTGCAAATTCAAACAAAGATTCATAGAAATAATAATATTGTAAAATAAAACCAGATTTAGAATGAAGACAACACCATTCACACAAAAGCACATAGAGTTAGGTGCAAAGATGGCAGAGTTTGCCGGATTCAACATGCCGATTTCATACGAGGGATTGGTAATCGAACACAACAATGTAAGAAATGCAGTCGGAGTTTTCGACGTTTCACACATGGGAGAGTTTAGAGCAAAGGGACCAAAAGCCTTTGCATTTGTTCAACGCTGCACTTCGAATGACATAGCTACGCTTTTCGACGGAAAGGTTCTTTACACCGTTCTTCCAAACGGCAAAGGCGGAATCGTAGATGACATGTTGGTGTACAGGGTTTCTGAAGAAGAATACTTCATGGTGCCTAATGCCGCAAACATAGACAAGGATTGGGCATGGATGAGCAAAATCGCAGAAGAAATGGGCTTGACTCTCGGAAGCGAATTCACAAACGAAAGCGACAATTACGGACAATTGGCAGTTCAAGGCCCGTTGGCGTTGAAAGCTATGCAGAAACTGACCGACACACCAATAGAAGACATGGAGTATTACACATTTAAGTACCTTACTTTCGCAGGTGTGGAAAACGTTCTTTTGTCTACAACCGGTTATACAGGAGCCGGCGGATGTGAAATCTACTTTGACAAGAAATATGCCGACAAAATATGGGACGCAGTCTTTGAAGCAGGACAAGAATTCGGCATAAAACCGGCAGGATTGGGCTGTCGCGACACTTTGCGTCTTGAAATGGGCTTTTGTCTTTACGGACATGAAATCGACGATGAGACATCTCCTATCGAGGCAGGCTTGAATTGGTTGACTAAATTCGTGGATGGAAACGACTTTATCGACAGAGAAAGACTTGAACAACAAAAAGCAAACGGCGTAAGCAAAAAATTGATTGGTTTCCAAATGATCGACAAAGGTATTCCTCGACAAGGATATGAGGTTTGCGACAAAGACGGAAACGTAATAGGAAAAGTCTGCTCAGGAACCCAATCTCCATCTTGCGGAATCGCAATCGGAACAGCTCATGTTCAAACAGCATTCAGCAAAAAAGACACAGAGATATTCATCAAAGTGAGAGAAAAACTTTTGAAAGCAGTTGTTGTTAAAATGCCTTTTTATAAAGGATAATCAAAACAAACATCTGTAGCACGCAAAAGCACCACCGCACAAACAGACGGCGGTGGTGCTTCTTCTTTTAAGCAATCGATGAAAACGAATCAACAGAAAAAGCAAGCAAAAAGCAAAAGCAGGGCAAAAAGTCTTGCATTGCTCTTTTGTATGCTTCCAAACATGATATTCGCTCAAAAAGATATAGTTGTTTTTCACAATTGTGAGAATCTCTTTCACCCTTCCGGCGATTCGCTTTCACAAGATGACGACTTCACTCTTGAAGGTAGAAAGCATTGGACTTACGAACGATACAAGAAAAAGCTGAACCTGCTCGCCAAAACCTACATCGCAGCAGGTGAGGGTTTATTCCCGTCAATCATAGGCTTGTGCGAAATTGAAAATGACAAGTGTCTGAACGACCTTTGCAAGGACACTCCGCTCCGAAAAGGCAACTACAAATTCATTCACTACAATTCCGAAGACCTGCGAGGAATCGATGTAGCTCTTCTCTATCGTCCTTCACGTTTCACACCGATTGAGCATCACAAAATCACGTTTCCTGCAAGCAATGATTCGGAACGCACACGTGATGTCTTGTATGTATGCGGTGAAATCGAGAAAACAAAACTCCACATCTACGTCATACACGCTCCTTCGAGAAGAGAACACAACGCAAAGAAGATGCTGAGAAAGACAATCTTCAATACCGTGTATGAACACATGAAACAACTCAAAGACAAGGGAGAAGAAAACTTTATGATTATGGGAGATTTCAACGATAACCCATGGGATTCATCTGTAACCGAAGGATTCCGCACCAAATCGCCACAATCGTTTCTCGTAAACATGATGCAGGGCAACAAACACAAGACCGGCTCATACGTTTACAATGGAGAGTATCTTTGTTTCGACCAATTCATACTCAGCCGTCCCCTTTTGGAAATCTCGAACGAAAATCCTGACGGATATATCTTTCGAAAAGATTTTCTGATCGAAGACAACCCGAAAAACAAATTGATTACACCTTTCTCAACCTACAAAGGAGTCAGGTATCAAGGTGGAGTAAGCGACCATTTCCCCATTGTGTTAAAACTTGATTTTCAAACAAATAAACAATAACAAAGAATCATCGTATCAACTCTTTGTTTTATTTTTTTCTTTCTTTGTTTCGCTCTGACGAATCTTTGTTTCAAAAAATTCTTTCTTTATTTTATTTTTACGCTTTCAAAACAGCGTCTCGTGCTTGTTGATTCGGTGATTTTTCATTCAAAAATCACCCAAATATTTCTCGGTAACAAAGATAATAATTAAGCTTTTACAACATCAAATCACCCGATTGGCAAAATATAACCGCAGAAAAAGCAAAAAAAACAAGCATTTCGCGAAACATTTTCAATTTTTGCAGTGTCTATTCAATGTTTTTTTATTAGCTTTGCAAAATTGCTTGATGCGTTTTCACACATAAGCAATGCTTTGAGAAGAATCATAAAATCGTTATAAACAAACAGATAATAGAACTATGAAAAAAATCATTTCGATTCTTTTTGTCGTCGTGTCGTTCGGCATAGGTGGAAGTTCATTCGCACAAACACAAGACAGAGCTCAAGGATGTGCGGGTATTTTCATTAAAAAGTGGGTACAAAGACCTGATGGCACAGACACCTTGGTTGATTACACTGGAACGGAACTCAACAACGGCATACAACTTCAATGTAATGACAACAAATATCTTGCAGCCGACATATTTCTTCCCGGAGGTGGTACCGACCAATACGTGGTTGAATCCATTCCTTACGATCCCCCTATTGCCTTTAACACAGGTAACTCGTATGCAGCGCAGCTTTGCAACACCGACGATACATGGGGAACTGTGTTTTCACTGAACTATGGATATCCTCCTGACCCTAATATTCCCAACTTCACATTCGACTTTTATGGAGTAACATATCCCATGGCGATAATCGGGGCTAACGGACTTATCTCTTTCGATTACACCAATCAAAACATAAATGGAGGTTGCGATCATTGTCAATATACTCAGGAAGGTTCGGGACCGATTCCAAACACAAGCAGATACAGAAATTGTATAATGGCTCCTTATTACGATATCACATTTACCGGCGGTGGAGAAATATATTTTCAAATTATAGGAGAATATCCTTGCCGTAAGATGGTTCTAAGCTATTATCAAGTGCCAATGTTTAGATGCACAAGTTTACTTGCAACACACATGTGCGTTTTGTACGAAACCTCTAACGTAATCGAGTTTTATCTTCAAAACAAACCTATATGTACGCAATGGGAAGATGGTTTGGCAACTCTTGGTATTCAAAATGCAGCAGGCACTCAAGGAGTAACAATTCCGGGATATAACAACAGCGTTTGGAGTGCTCAGAACGAAGCATGGCGTATTAAACCTGTCGGAGAATTAGAGTACACCATGAACTGGTATAAAAGAAGTGCCACCGACTTTTCTCAGCCTCGCGTTGAGGTTGCACCAGATGGAGAGGGTAGAATCTTGGCTGACGCGACTGTAGAGTCAGGTCCGATCAGATACTTCGTAGAAGCAGAAGTTTATAGAAACGATGGATACTCATTCTTTATTAAAGACAGTTCAGCGATTTACTATCCTATCGATATGCCTGACATGGTCATCACACACAACGAAAGCATCGAAGACATCGATACGGTGTGTCGTGGCGGCGTAATCAACTTCGAATTGAGCGGAGCAGGCGAAAACGGAAAGTATTATCAAATGGAACCGTTTGCAAATCCGGCAGACACCACAGTAGAACTAAACAGCACTTTTACAAGAGCAAACGACCCTACTCAGGATCAAGTAACCTACACTTTCAAATTTGAAAACTATGATGAATTTGGCGTATTGATTTGCACCCGATACAAATCTTGCACAATCGTAAACAGAAGTTTCGAAGTTGAATTGACGGAAGACTTCACTATCTGTAAGGGAGATACGATTGTTTTAATGGATATTTTGAACAACCACCCGGGAGAATCATCTTGGAACACAGGATACGTCGGCGATACTTTGGTTCACACCCCTGATGCTTCGGGCAACATTATTCTCACGAAGACAGACAATCTCGGATGTCAGGCTCAAGACACCATATTCATAACAGTAAACGATTCTCCTGAGGTTACAATCACAGGAACAATGGCTATATGCGAAGGAACTTCGACAACATTGACAGCAAATGCGACTCCAAGCAATTGTACCTTCGAATGGAGCAACGGAAGCACAGACAGAGCGATTACCGTTACCCCTGCGGCTGACGAAGAATTCACAGTCAGTGTAAAACTTCCGCCTGCCATGTGCGAAACTATTAAATCGGCGACAGTGGAAGTTAAACCTATCCCGACCGTTACTTGTTCGACCGACGCTTTGATTTGTGAGGGCGAAACAGCTCAAATAGGCGTAACCGGAGATGCAACACGCTGGGTTTGGGAATCAAACGACCCTGCCGTGAATGGAGGCAACGCAACAACATATACTGTTTCTCCTAATGGCACATCAAACTACATAGCACACGGTTACAATGAGATAAATTGCCATAGCCAAGACGATGTAAAGGTTGTTGTACAAGCGAAACCAACTCCTGCAATCAGATTGAACCCGGGAGTACTTGATGCACTCGATCCGACAACGATAATAACAGATGCATCAACCGGAAACACAACTCGCGAATGGACTTTGAGCGATGGCTACATTACTTCCGATGAATCTTTTGTTCACACATTCGAACTTACTGATACAACAATGTCTTTCGACATTCATCTTACTGCAATCTCAGATGCCGGCTGTATTGACTCGACTTCTACTTTCATAAGAGTAAAAAGAGAACATCATCTTTGGGCTCCGACCGGTATATACTTGCATGACAACAATCCGGCAAACAGAGAATTCCGTCTTTGGATAGATAACATCGTTGATTACCACTTAGAGATTTTCAATAGAAACGGAGAGTGCGTCTTTGCTACGGATGACATCGAGAAAGCTTGGGATTGCACTTACAAAAGTGAGACTGTGATGCAGGGAGTTTATGTTTGGAAAGTTGTTTACAGACATAACGACGCTCCAAACAGAGAAGAAATGCAGACAGGTTCGTTTATGATTTACAATTAAAAAAAGCAGACAATCAATGATAAGCACTGAGGATTTGAACAGAGCAAAGGAATTATTAAATTCCGACAAGATTGCGGAAGCTATTGAGTTGCTGAATCGTTTGATTGAAGACGAAGATGCACATCTTAAAGACGAGGCATATTATGTAAGAGGGAATGCATTCCGCAGAGGAAACAATTGGAGAGAAGCAATAAACGATTACAGCAGAGCAATAGAGCTGAATCCGGATTCCCCTGCCCTTGCAATGCGACAAAGTTGCATCGAAATATTAGACTTCTTCAACAAAGACATGTTCAATCATTAAACAAAGAAACTATCATAGGCATGAGGGCGATCGAGATTTTTGATCGCTCTTTTTTATTTTGTGTTTTTTGATTCTTTGTTTAAGATTTCTGAAATCAAGATTCGTCCGACTGAAACAAAGAAAGAAAAAATTAAAACAAAGATTCATTTTTTCTGTTTCTTTTGCCTCTAAAACGCAATAATAAGCTCAAAAAGCACCATTCAAAGGCTAAATTCAGCACTATTTAGATTCAAATTATTGTTTTGTATTTCAACTATTTGAAAATTACACTTCACTTTTTTCTCTCAAAAATTTTGGAGATTGAAATAAAAGTTGTACTTTTGCAATCGCATTTTGGGAGACCAAGTAGCTCAGTCGGTAGAGCACATCCCTTTTAAGGATGGGGTCCCGGGTTCGAGCCCCGGCTTGGTCACAAAGAAGAGGTTGGTTCATTTAAGGAATCAGCCTCTTCTTGTTTTATATATTTTTACTACCTTTGTAATTGAAACCAACAATTAAAAGAATCATGTCAAACAAACAAGCAATCACATTTATCATTCTTTGTCTTACATTAGGATTTATTCATACCGTTTTCTCTCAATCAACAAACTATGATGTGAATCGATATGAAATCAACCTGAATGTAAACAACAGCCAAGAAGGACGCCACATCGGATTCACGAAGATAAACCTCAGCATTCTGTCATCTCAATCCGACAAATTGGAATTTGATTTGAAAAATCACATTCTTGATTCCGTTGTTGTGAATCAAAGAAAGAGTGAATTCAGTTACGATGGCAATAAAATAATTGTGGAATTGGGCGAAATTCCTTCTGCAGGGGAAAACTATGAAGTTGTGTTTTACTATAATGGAAGCACGGTTCTCGAACCTTATTCTTGGGGAGGAATGCACTATACGCCGAACATCATATACAATCTCGGAATCGCATTTGCTGATTACCCTCATTCTTACGGCAGAAGTTGGTTTCCTTGCAAGGACAGCTTCACCGACAAAGCCTCTTTCAAATTCAACATAACCGTAAACAAAGATGTGAAAGCCGTTTGTGGGGGAACATTGGATTCTGTCAGCGAGGGAATCGATTCAGACACCTATCACTGGTCATTGAATCAAGAAATAGCTCCTTATTTGGCAAGTGTGAGCATTGCAGACTTCAGATTGCTTGAACAAGAACTTGAATCCGAATACAGAAATATACCTTTGCAAGTATTCTATTTTGAAGGCGACAGTATGGCTGTTTATAAGAATTTTGAGAATTTCAATCTTGCCTTCTCACGTCTTGAAGAATGTTTCAGACCTTTTGCCTTCAATCGAGCAGGATACAGCACCACTCCGCAGGGAAGCATGGAGCATGTGGACAATATAAGTTTGGCTCACAGCCTTGCAACATCCTACAATCTGAATTCCCAATCCGTCATCGTACATGAGTTCGGGCATTCATGGTTTGGCAATTTGATGACATGCAAAACAGCAGGCGACATGTGGATCAACGAAGGCTGGACAACCTTTACCGAAAGGCTCAGTCTGGAAGCAATACACGGAAGCGATTATGCAAAAAATCATTTTCGCAAAAAGATGGAAAGCGTCATCAAAACACTGCCTCGCACCGAAGGAGTCTTTGCTTTGCATGGCGTGGACAGCACTCGCACATACTCTTCTACCGTTTACGACAAAGGAGCCTTGGTTGCAATGAGTTTGAAGTCCTATATGGGAGACAGCTTGTTTTATTCGAGCGTCAAGAAGTTGTTATCCGATTTTGCTTTTTCAAATATCGATTCTCAGACAATGAGAGACAGTCTATCATCTTACTCAGGCGTAAATCTCGATGACTTTTTCAATTATTACGTTTTTGATACCGTTATGCACCATTTCGTACTCTCCCACTTCGAAGCCGGAAATAATTCTGCCAATGTAAAGATTCAATCACGCACGGCAAAGAATAACAACCTTCCTTGTTTGAATGCCAGAATTCCGATTACGTTCATGGATTCGGCTTTCAATACTTGCGAACGTTTAATCATAGATAACGGAACCGAGAGCCTGCATACGTTCACTCTTCCTTTCACTCCCGTTTGTGCATTCTTGGATTTTGATGAAGAGTTTTTTGATTTGACAACAGATTCCTACAAAAAGATAATCGAAAACGGTGTTCACAAATTCGAAAACAGCTATGTAAACGTTGTAGCCGCCGATTGCCAAGATACGGTTTTGGTAAGAGCAACTCTTCATTGGGTTGGAGAAAAAGAAAACAAAGAACGACATGGAGTAAACAGATTTTCAAACAAGCATTATTGGACTATAGAGGGCGTGAACCTTGAAAAAGCAAACCTGACTGCCAAATTCTACTTCCAGCTCTCAGCTTTGGAAAGTTCTTTTGATAATTCGCTGATTCATTCCACGACAGACTCCGATTCTCTTTTGCTTTTGTATCGTCCGAACGTCAATTCGGAATGGGAAAACATAGAATTCACCAAACCGAATTCAATATCCGGTTATATCACTGCCCCACTTCGCAAAGGGGATTACATAATGGCTGTTGGCGACAAAGAAAAGGTCGGACTGTCTTCATGTGAAAATCCTGCGAAATCGCTTAAGATTTATCCGCAACCCTCAAATGGTAAATTCACTGTTGAATTTCCGAAATTCGATTCAAAAGCCGATTTGAATATTCTTGATTCCGTCGGACGCATTCTTTATTCTGCTTCAATAGAACAAGGAAAGGAAAAAATGTCTTTTGATTTCAAATTTCCGGAAGGTTGTTATGTGTTGCAGATTCATGAAAACGGCAAATCCATTGGAAAAACTTTCATAATTGAATAAAATTTTTGTGGGTTGTTGTTTACTTTTTTCTTTTTTTCCCGTCTATAGAGTAAGACGGATATGAGAACCACGCAAACGATTGAAGAATTGATCGAGCTTTGTCGCAGAAACGACAGAGTGGCACAGCAAATTGTTTTTGATTTATTCAAGAACAAAATGTTTGCAATTTGCAAACGTTACAGCAATTCTTTACCCGATGCCGAGGATAACCTGATCGAAGGTTTCACAAGTGTATTTATGAAAATCGATACTTTCAGCGGTTACGGCAGTTTTGAGAATTGGATGCGGCGAATCTTTATCAATCATTGTATTTCTTCATTAAGACATTCGGTAAAGCATAGTCCGATTGAGCGTTTTGAAGAATCCGCATTTATGAAAGAAGAAATAGAAACCGAAATCATTTATTCGAAAGAAGAATTGTATGATGCATTAAATTCAATCGAAAACAGACAGCGAATGGTTTTTAATATGGTTGCGATAGATGGCTATAGCTATAAAGAGGCTGCAAAAGAAATGAACGCAAGTGTTGATGTTGTGCGAACGATTCTTTTCAGAGCAAGACAAAACCTTAGAAAATATTTACTGAATATCAAACAAGGACAAAGGAGTTCAAAATGAAAATCGACGATTTATTCAAACAAAATCTTGGAAACGACGAATCGAATGTTCCGGACGAACTTTGGGAACGTTTGAGTGCCAATTTGGACAAGGGAAACATTGAACCGGAGATGACGAATCGGGGAAATGACGCATCGGTTGGAGGAATGACGAAATCCATGTCATTCTTCGGCAAAACCATTATAGGAATCACATCCGTCGCATTGGCAGGTGGTGGAGCTTATTTGCTGCTTTCCGAAGATGAAATTCAGACAGAGAAAACCGTACTCACAAATCCAAAGATCGAAATCAAAAACGAAAACACCTTATTCATTGAAACAAAATCCGAACCTGTTGACGCTCCGACTCACATAAAAGAAACCGAAGTCCCTGTTTTAGATTCCGCAATCTCAGAACCAATTTTCATTGAACCGAAAACTGATTCCGTCATTCCCATCGTTCATTCTGCTCCTGCCATATCTGAAAACATTGTAAACGAATACAAGAAAGAAAACGACATTCCCCAAAAACAAGAACCTGAAATAACAAATGAGAAATCCGAAAATTTTGAACCGATAACTGAAAACTTTGTTTGGGAGGAAGAAAAACAGGAAATAAGCATCGAAATCAAAATTCCGAACATGATGTCTCCAAATGGCGACGGAATAAACGACTATTTCAAAATAATCAATCTTGAAAACTACCCTGATAATACTTTGACTATATTGGACAGAAGGGGAAAAGTGGTGATGAGTTGCTCAAATTACCAAAATGATTGGGGAGCTTACGAACTTCCAAACGGCGTTTATTTATATCGTTTGACTGTAAAGCATCTCTCAATTGTCAAAAAATTCGACGGAACCATTACTATAATCCGATAAATTCTTATTTTTATTCTACTGATTAGCAAAAAGATATAAGAAAAGTTCAAAAAAAAAGTTCAAAATCTTGTTTCATTAATTTCAATATGTGTAATATTGCAAAAAAATTAGAGTTAGGACATGAAGAAGCAAGAGAAGAAACGTTTAATTAAAAGCTACCAAAATTTACCTGAAGAAGCAAGAGAATTATTTGACGTTAAATACGGAGAGGGTTACGCAAACGCTGCTCAGAAAATAACAAAGCCTGACGGCTCTTCAATTTACGTTGTACCATTGGAAACATCTGATGCCGTGTATATGGTAAAGGTTGACGTGGTTGTTGATTCTAAATTCACGGAAGAAGATTTCGATAAGGAAATATTAGGATCTTCTAAAACAGATGACGAAATCGTAAATGCCACAAGCGAAGAAGAAGAAAACGAAGGGCAGGGAAAGGATAAGTTTGTATTGGTTCACGGCGACTACTCCAATATCGACGACATTGAAGACTCAAAAGACGACTCCGACGACGAATAGCATTTGTTTAAGATAAAGACTTAAGATAAGGATTGCCTCATGCAGTCCTTATTTTTTTGTTTCCGGTTTTTCTAAAAAAAGAAGCAAACCAACAGAATGCGAATGCACAAAAATGAACGCCTGCCTGACGCTCCAAAATCGCCTCTGTCATCATAAATAAACCTATAACGGCAACCGCAAACAAAAAAACGTAAGTATTCTTTCGCAAAAAACCAAAAACATAACTTACAAAGCACATAAGCAAACAAAGCAATCCGACGACGCCTGTTGCAACCGCAGTTTGCAAAAACTGATTGTGTGCATTCAGATAGCGACCGAATGAAACGTTTTTCTCACTATAGAAATTTTCCAAGGCGTTCCGAGAATCTCCAGTGCCGAATCCGAAAAGCCAACTACGCTTTATCAAGTCTGATATATTGGAATAGATGAACGTTCTTTGAGAAATGGAATCGGAATACTTTTTTTCCTTGCCTTGTTGCTCGGTTGCAATTTTTTGTTCTATGTTTTCGTAACGCTGATTGAAGGTTTTAATGTTGGAAGAAAGCACAATCACCGACACAATCAAAAGAAGCAGATACAGAGATTTAAGATACTGTTTTCTGAAAACAAGTAAGTCGAAAATAAAAAGCACATGCAAAAGAATCATTCCTATGATGGCTATTCTCGAATTAAGCAATATCAGAAACACATCAAAAACAAAGAATAGCAATCCTTTTATCAGAATCGATGTTTTAGGAGAAAGCGAAAATATTTTCGAAAAAGGGATTCTGTAGACAATGAACAATGCCAAAGAAACAAACATCGACAAATATGTTACATGGTATCGTCCCGACAAACGCGTATAAAAAATATGCTCAACCGCAAATCCGCCATTTGAAAAGGCATTCGACAGTCCTTGTATCAGGCATTGAAACAACACAATCAACAATCCCGCGACAAATGCCGAAGAATAAATCCACAGATACTTGGTTGCAACAAAACGTTTCGGTATGAAAAGACACAGAAACGGCACAAGCAACAAAGGAAGCTTTATTATCAAATCGTTCAATCCGTATTTCAAATCTTCGCTCCAAAGCATACCGACTCCGTAAACAATATACAACGCAACCAACCAAAGCAAAGGGTTCTTCAAATTGACGATTTGTTTTAATGAGTATTTGATTTTTAACAATTCTCCGCCAAACAAAAGCACCAAAGCCAAGAGAGCAAGCGACATACTTTTGAAAAAAGGCGGCAAAGCTATGCAAAAAGCACACAAAGCAAGTATCGGGAATATGGATTTGCGACAAAACGCACGCAGTTTAGTCATACATTTTCGTTTTACAATGTTTCAAACTGCAAAGATAGTGTTTTTATCTTCATTTCGCAAGAATGATTCTCTCTATGTCAGAAAACAAAAAAAATATTTCTTGATTTCGTCTTTTTCTTTCTTTGTTTCAGTCGGACGAATTCAAGAAAGAAAAAATTGAAATCAAGAAATAATTTCATTGTTTCAAAAACGGATGAAAACAGCTTTTGATTCCACAAAAACAAATCACTGCATTATTCACTCGGAAATAAATTCGTACCTTTGCAAATAGGACTTTAAGCAATCGTATTTATGATAAAACAAGACAAAAGCCTGAAAGAGTTCAACACCTTCGGACTTGAGTGCATCGCAAAAGAGTATTTGGAATTTTCTGACAAAGAAGACTTCCCGTCAATCAGAGAAGCGTTTGAACGTCATGGCAATTTGCAGATATTGGGCGGCGGAAGCAATACTGTATTCAAAGCTTCGGTGTTTGAAGGTTGCGTTTTGAGAGTATGCAACAAAGGAATCGAGGTATTGGAAGAAGATGAGAATGAAATAGTTCTTGAAGTGGCTGCGGGGGAAGTATGGAGAGAATTTGTCTTGTGGGCTTGCAAGAGAAACTATTGCGGATTGGAGAATCTGGCTGCAATATACGGAACAGTGGGTGCTGCTCCCGTTCAAAACATCGGGGCTTACGGAGCACAGGTTGCCGATTACATAGAATGGGTTGAATGTTTCGATATGTCAAATGGGGAAATGAAGAGATTCCTTGCAAAAGATTGTGCATTCGATTATCGATTCTCCCGTTGGAAAAAAGGAAACAAAAATGAATTGATTTGTTCCGTCGCATTCAGACTAAGAAAAACTTTTACGCCTCAATTATCCTATGCGGCAATCAGCCAATCGATGACGGAAGAACAAATTAAAAATCTCACCGCTGAAAGAATGTGCGAGATAATAACTGAAATCAGAAACTCGAAACTGCCGGACGTCAAATTGCTTGGCAATGTCGGTTCTTTCTTCAAAAACCCTACTATTTCAAAAGCCGAGTTTGAGCGTTTGAAACAAAAAGACGAAAACATTGTATGGTTCGAAGACAAAAACGGAATCAAGTTATCGGCAGCTTATCTCATACAAAGTTGCGGTTTTAAGGGAAAACGTTTCGGCAATGTGGGAATGCATGCTAAACAAGCCTTGGTTTTGGTCAGCTATGCACAGACAACGGGTGAAGAAATCCTCACTTTTGCCCACCAGGTCATAGATACGGTTTATCAAACATTCGGAATACGTTTGGAAATCGAAGCCCACATAGTCTGAATCTTGGAAAATTCAACTTTACACAATAATACGAACAAACAACTTTTTATAAAATTTCAAGAAAATGAAGGCGGAAGAATTTTGGAATAAGTTTACAGAATACAAAGACTTGCTGATGGATATAGATTCGTTTGAAACGAATCAGGCAAATCAGTTATTGCAACGATTGGATAATGATTTGAAACAATATAGCGAAGGAATCGATTTCGTTTTGGGTGATTTGACAGACAAAGGTCGCACTTTGACGTTCACAAGCGAAGGAGACGTCGATTATTTCGATGATTTGATTTCTTTATGCGAGCAAGCACCTATATTGGATTTTTGGGACATTATAGCATTTAAGCCAGCCAAAGGAAGCAATGTAAGCATCAGTTTCGAAAAGTACAGAATCAGCAGCAAGAATCTTTGGTTTATGCCACTCGAAAGCGAAGAAGAGAAAACAAAAGTCGGTTTGAGAGTTGCCATCAAAGAATATGTTGAAAACGATGAAGATTTGCTTATAGCCGTTTACTCATTGATAGAACAGATGTTGGGAGAATACGACACTGCAATGCTGTTAGGTTATTTGGAATTGTGTCCTCTCGAAAACAATCCTGCAGAACAAGGCTTCAATCCAATGACAGACCTTCCCGAATACATGGAATGGTTTTTGAATAACGTAGAAGAAGAATAAGCATTTTTTGATTTGGCGTTCTTTATCTGAGTTTGTCGCGATTGTAACTTTGACGCATTGCTACGAAAAAGTAAAGGACGCCTATCGCATTAACGATTCCCGAAGCCCAAAAGGCGGAATAATATCCTAAATACTCGACTAACACCCCTCCTATCATGATTCCCAAACCTATTCCCACATCCCATGAAATCAAAAGTGAAGAATTGGCAGTCCCTCTCCTTGTATGAGGAGCCAGATTTATGAACATGGTTTGAAAAGCAGGGAACATATGACCGTTACCTAAGCCAATTATAAACGCAGCTCCGTAATAGCCCCAATAATTATGAACACCTGCGAAAAGCAAATAGCCAATCAAGGAAATCACTATGCCGAAAGAGGCATTCTGAACAATCATTCCCTTTCGTAAAGTTCGACTTCCTATCAATCGAGAAAGAATCAGTCCCACTGAACTCAAAAGAAAAAACAATCCTGTGCCACTTGTGATTCCCAATCTTTCTTTTCCGTATATTGCTATATAGGTTGAAATAATTCCATAAGAGAATGCAAAACATATTATGCAGATTGCTCCCCGCCATGCCTTAAGAAGGAAAAATCTATCCAAGCTTATCTTCTTGGAATCTTTGATCGGTTCACGTTTTTCAGTCTTCAAACTTGCACTTATTGCGAGTCCGACACCTGCAAACAACAATGACAAGATGAAAATCAACTGATAATTGTGTGTTGTGCCGTAAATCCACAATGCAACCGAGGGACTGATTGCTGTAGCAACGTTATTGCTCAGCCCATAAAAGCCTATGCCCTCCGAACGGCGGGAAGGATGCAGTACATCAATGGCTAAGGTGCTGTTTGCAACGGTTGCGGCTCCGAAAGGTGCACCATGCAGCGTTCTTACAATGGCAAAAACCAACAAAGAGGCGGTTAACAAATATCCTGCAAAGAATAAGAAAAACAAAAGCATGCAACAAACCAACACTTTCTTTCTATCGAAACCGTCAACAATGAATCCGCTGAACGGTCTAATCAACAAAGCCGTCAAAGTGTAGCCTGAGAGAACTATTCCTATGGTATGTTTATCTGCTGCAAAGGTCTCGCTTAAGTATAGCGGTAACAAGGGCGTCACTAACATGAACGAGAAAAATATGAAGAAGTTCACCAACCATACTTTCACGTATTCGGAGTTCCAAAGCTTTTCTTGTTGTTCTTCCATGATGATTTATTTTGACGACATCTGAAATCGCATTTCCTTTTTCATTTTCGACACTTGGTATCTCAACATCAGCATCGTTACAATAAAAGAACAAAAATCCGAAACGGGAGCTGCGAACCATATACCATTGAGTTCCATAACCAAAGGAAAGATATATAGTCCCGGAAGCAAGAATAGCAGTTGCCTTGTCAAAGATAAAAATATCGCTTTCTTTGCCAAACCGATTGATTGAAAGAAATTGGAAGCCACAACCTGCAAACCGACTAACGGAGTTACTGCCATAAAAATACGGAATCCGGATTTAGTTAATTCTATCAGCCTTTCATCGGTCGTGAATGCCATTGCCATAAGTCCGGGAACAAATTCTGCAAGCAGAAAGCCCACACTTGCCACAATCAACCCGCAAATCATAGCCAACTTCAAGCAACGCAAAACTCTGGAATATTTTTTCGCTCCATAGTTATAGCCAACTATCGGTTGCATTCCTTGTGTTATTCCAAGGATTACCATCAACACCATAAAGGCTACAGAGTTTATTATGCCATATGCCCCTATTGCCAAATCACCTCCATATTCCTTCAATTGCAAATTAATGACTATCACTATCAAACAACCAACCAGATTAGTGAAAAAAGGAGATGCTCCGATTGCACAAGCTTGTGATACGATCTTTCTTTTCAAGTGGAAACACTCTCTTGTTATGTACACCACCTTGTTTCGTTTCAGCAACATGAACACCAATATCAGCGTCGTGATTATTTGAGTTATGACAGTAGCCCACGCAGCCCCTGCAATACCCCAATGAAAGCCGAAAATGAAAAGCACATCCAAGATGGCATTAAGGGCAACGGATGCAATCGTAACATACATTGCTTTTTCCGGATAACCGGAAGAACGCAATACTGCATTCAACCCGAGATATAGATGAGTGAATACGTTTCCCAAAAGAATGATATACATATAGTCTTTGGCGTATGGAACCGTTTCACTGCTGCCTCCGAGGGCATAAAGCAAGGGTTCCAAAAAAGGAAGACAGACTATAGTGAAACCAACTCCTAAAATAATGTTCAGAATTATGACATTACCCAACACAAGTCTTGCAGTATGATAATCTTTCTCGCCCAGCTTAATCGAAATCAATGTAGAAGCACCAACGCCTACCAAAGCTCCAAACGCCGCTGCAAGATTCATGAAAGGAAATGTAAGAGCTAAACCCGAGATTGCCAAAGCTCCAACTCCCTGACCAATGAAAATTCTATCTACAATATTGTATAACGACGATGCTATTTGAGCTACCACTGCAGGCAAGGCGTATTGCGACAACAAACGCCCGATTCGTTCCCGTCCTAATATTAAAGCCCTTTCTTCATTCATTGCATTGATGATTTGAGGTGCAAAATTACTATTTTTATACCAAATAAGGGAGCTTTTCAATACAAGACTTTCAGTAGTCTTTTTCGAAATGCTCGTGCCGAAGGTTGAGTCTGATGTGCCAATTGCTCAGTAAACGCCTGCAACTCTTCTTTTATCCATATTTCTTTGTCTTTATAGTGCAGCAATACTTCGCAACACATCTGTTTTACCGAAAATCGGGTTTTTGAATCGATGAGTTGTTCAAAACATGCCTCGATTATGTGAATCGGATTCTCGTTTTCCAATACTTCGTTTAAGTCTTCAAACAAACGATTTTTGTTTTTCAACTTCAAAAGATTGGAAAGCAACTTAGCATATTGCCTTATCGTACTTTTATTGATGAATCGATTAAAATCATTCATCAAAGGCTTAATGAAAAACAAAGCATAAGCTGGCTCTTTCTCGCATAGCTTTTCCAAAATCCAAGCCGCATGAAATCCGACTTTGTCTTTACGCTCCATACTTATTTGATACAGCAACTCAATTTCCGATTTTTCATCTTCCATTCGAGAAATGAAAGCATTGATTGCTACAATCCCCATCGGGAAATCAAGTTCTGTTTCAACATCACTTCGGTTCATTTATTTGAT
This sequence comes from Candidatus Onthomorpha sp., assembly GCA_045577535.1. Lineage (GTDB taxonomy): Bacteria > Bacteroidota > Bacteroidia > Bacteroidales > P3 > Onthomorpha. The sequence goes on from JAZNIO010000007.1 coordinate 24,184, forward strand.
TCTTTTCATCTCTAAAACGAATCTTCGTTTCAGCAAACTGAAATCAAGAAACAATTTACTGAAACGAAGAAAGAAAAAATTAAAACAAAGATTCGGTTTTTCGACTTTTAGAAAGCAAATCTCGCACCCAAAAGACCTACAAATCGTTGTGAAGGATAATTGTAGTATTCGTAATATCTCTGAAATGCAAGATTGTTCAACTCGACAAAAAACACCAATTGATCGGAATAGTTGTAGGAAGCATTAAGATTTATATCGATTCCGGATTTCAATTTCACTATTTCACTTTTTTCGTTTTCACATTTCATCGGGCTGAAAAAAGCAGGTATGAATGCGATTGTGAATTTGTCTGCGGCGGTGTACTCAATTGCCAAATCGGCTTTGAATTTCGGAGTATACCAAGGCTCTTTCAATTGCTGCGTTTTCACGTTTTGGAACATTGCATTGGCTTTCAACACTATGTTATTCAACTTATAATCGAAGTTAAAGTCGATATAGAATCTGTTTGCATTGTCATAAACAAGCGAAAACATGTTATTCAAGCCTGCATTCTTGTCAAGAGTGTAGAAATACTTGTTTTTAATCATATCGTATCCTGCTTCCAATTTCACGTGTACGTTATTCGAACCGGCATAAACAGCTTGTGCGAAAATCTTTGTGCTGTTTTCCAAATCGGTATGCAGAGTCGGTGATATGTAAGGGTTTTCTCTTACAAGCGATTGAAGTGTCGGTAAATTATATCCAGATTTCAAACCTCCTTTTATTGAAATATTTTCAACAATAGACGGAGTTGTAACAATCAAAGTAGGAAGAAATAAAAATGGTTTTTTGTTTCCAAATCCCGGAACAAATGAAAGTTTTCCCTTAATGTCATAATCTTTTAGTGAAAATGAGATATTTGCATCTATATCCACGACTCCTTGCACGTTTTTATAATCATCAAGAGACAAACCGGGATTAAAAAACGGTGTAATGTCTTCTGATGAATATTTTCCGAAGATATGTTCGTATGTAAGCTGTAATCCCAACAACTGCTGCCCATCTCCAAACAACGATACATATTTTGAAACTCCTGCATTCAGAATCAAATCAGTTTCTCCATAGCCCCATTTTCCTGAAGTATGCTGCACGGCAAGTGAAGCATTGTTATGAAACATTCCTTTGTCTTTGTAAAGGCTCGTATAATTGATTCTCGTGCCTACTGTGTGATAAGGGCTTCTGTAATCAGCTTTTTCCTTAGCCAAAGTATCGGAAAAACCATAGTAATAGTGCCTTTGGTGTTCGTAAAACAAGTTTGCATCCAAAGAAAAGCTTTCCCAAATTTTCTTGGCATAAAGATTCAGATTATTGTTTGCATAAGAAGAGTTTGCATAATCTTTGATTTGTCCCAATGAAGATTTGTGTTTGAAATTCAAAGCGTAGATAAAATCTTTCGAACGTGTTTGTGAATACGATGCATCGAAGAGTGAAGAAAAGTATGTGCCGATTGCGGCTTTCAAATGCGTATTATATAATCGTGCAATGGGCTCTCCCTTTACTCTTGCCGGCTTTATATTTTCAAAAGTCATTGTTGTAGCAAAGCGTTTGCTCGTTTTATCATAACTAAACGGAGGAAGTCGGAAATCAGATTCGATTATAGACGGCTTATCACTCAATTTATACGCCTCACTTACAACAGGAGAAAACGAGCTTCTCATAATGACACTCTCATTATACTCTTTACTCTCTTGGTTTTGAGCATTCAGATTAACACTCAAAAGACCTAAAACGATGGATGTGAATATATATTTTTTCATTTTACGTTTTCCTTAAATTAATTATTGATTCTGTTGTTCTGCATCTTCGATTATGATTTCATCGACAGCTTCTTGGTGTTCTTGTCTTTTGTCTTCAGTTTCTTGAAGTGCTTTTGTTTCTTCATCTGTCAAAGAAAGAAGTTTTTGTTTTGCTGTTTCAATCAACTCTTCATCACCTTCATAATTATCAATTATGCTTTGAAGCGTCTGCTTTGCCTGAATCGTATTACCCTTGCTTTTGAATATGTCAGCCCAAAGAACAAAGGTTTTTGCCAACCAATATTCGCTTGATGGATTTGCATTGATTTGGTGAATCATCTTTTCGGATTCCTCGATTTTTCCCGAATTAAATGCTATTTCTGCTAAGACATATTGTGCCTCTGCCGCATATTCAGGATTTTTTGCTTTGGTCAATCGCCTAAACTCTTCGATAGCCTGTCCGCTGTTTTGATTTAGCAACAAAGATTTCGCCAATATGTAATTTGCTCTTTCACGAACCGATTCATCTAATTTGTCAAGCGATAACAGTTTATTTGCACATATTATGGCAGTATCTGCTTGTCCCAACTCGAAACAAGACTGCATCTGTCCGTCTATTGCCTGCAATTTATTGGAAGTTATTTCCGCTATCTTTTCAAGGCGTGAATAATATTGCTTTGCTTGTTCATAATTCTTCTCTTCAAAATTTATCTCTGCCGATTTCAAAAGGGATTTTTCCGTAAACACGTTTTTAGGTTTTGAAACAATATTCTCGTAGTGCTCCAACGCCTCTTTATTTTGATTGATTTTGCTAAGACAATCTGCAAGGTAATAGTTGGCACTGACAAAGAAAGCTCCATCGGGATATTTGCTCAAATAATTTTTGAAACCTGCGATGGCATTAGAACAATCTCCCTCCATATACAAATTCTCTATTGCTTGGTAAGTGATAGAATCTTGTTCGCCCACAGAGATTTTTGCACTCGGAATACTCTTTGTGTAAGCTAAGAAATCATCTACCTTATTGGAATCTATATATATGGCTTTTATGTTTGCCAAAGCCGCTCTCGCTTCCTCACTTTCAGGATACATCTTCACCAATTTGTCGAGATACACCAATGCTTTTTGATCCTCACCCAATTTATAGTGAATCATACCGATTTTTGCATAGCAATCTTTCACGTGAATGGACTGTGGATATTTTTCTATGACGTTCTGATAAGTTGTTATGGCCTTTTGATTTTCCTCTAAGGTGAGATAGGTATTTGCAAGCTCATATTTTATGCTTGCGGCATAGTTGCTGTGAGCGTAATCTTTATCTGCCTGTTCCAATATCTCTTTTTTGCGAGCGTAATTCCCCAAGGCTCCGTATGCCATGGCAGTTTGATAAGTCGCATAGTCGGAATCCTGATGTTTATCCTTGATCATCTTTCCGTATTCCGCAATCGCACTTCTGAAATCCTTACCCATGTAAAGACAATCGGCATATCGCAAAACCGCATCGGCATTTTGCTGAGGATTAACCTTGCCTATGGCTCTTTGAAAATAGCCTTTGGCCAACGAATACTTCTTTTGCTTGAACAGATTATAGCCCATGGCATAATCGGCCTGTGACAAGAACGGACTTTTATCCGAACCGCTCGAAGCATAAAAAGTATTCAGATTTTTAATTGAAAGTTCGTATTCTCCCATTTGAAAATAGGCTTCGGCTTTAAGGTAATACGCTGTTGCCGTAAGGCTGTTATCGTGAGCTTGAGACAAGGACTTGTCCAAGTAAATCAAAGCCTCGTCCAATCTGTTCTCATTAAAAAATTCTATTGCCCTGTTCAAACACAATCGTTGATAAGCTTTATTGACAGATAAGTTCCTTTCGGACATTTGTTCTATCATTTCGATGGCATCACGATAGTTTTTCATATCTCCATACAACTGAGCCAGATATTCCTTTGCTTCATTGGCTTTGGCAGATTGCGGAAACTCATCGGCGAACGCTTGAAAGGCTTTCACCGATTCATTGTATGCAGGAGATGTTTCATAAGAAAGCTTGGCATAATTCAGCAAAGCATTTTCCTTGATGTCTTTATCGAAATCAAGAGAACTTGCTTCCCTGAACATGGCTTGAGCTTCTGATTTATTTCCTGTCTCCAAATAACAGATTCCCAAGTGGTACAGAGCATTTTGTCCCAAAGAATCCTTCTTTTCTGTCGCAGAAGACAGGTATTTTTTGGCTTCTTCAAAATTTCCTTCTTCCATCAAAGTAAAGCCGAGCAAATAATAATCTTGTGCATCTGCACCTGCTTCCTGTGCTGTCTTTTCAAGATAAGGTATTGCTTCTTTATATCTTCCCAATTTATAGTAAGTATCGCCCAACATTCGGTTCAGTTCATAGCTTTTCTTCGATTGAGACTTCTCCGACAAGTTTGGTGCTATCTTTATCAATTCCTCATAATTTTGTTGATAGTAATATATGTGTGCAATATAGTATGGGACAATCTTTCCGAAGCTCTTGTCTTCTTGAAGCGTCAAAAATTCCTTCAAAGCAAGATTGTATTTTTTTTGTTCATAGAGTATGTGTGCGTAAAAATAGGTTGCGGGAGCTGCATACTTGCTTTTGGCATCTTTCACTTTATCCAATTCCGTCAAAGCCTCATCATAACTTCCCTGCATAAAGAGACAATGTCCATATTTGTAAGCATACTCGAACTTCTTCTCCTGATCGAGAATCGAGGTGTTTATTTGGCGGTAAACTGCCAATGATTTATCATACTGATTGTTCTGAACATAAAAATCCGCCAAAAGGAAATATGCGTCATTCGTATGAAGCGAATGCGGATGTTCGGATATGTATTCCAAAAGCAAAACATCGGCATCTTTATTCATCATTTTACAACTTGCCGCTGCTCGATAGAACATCGCATCTTGCGAAAACACACTTTCTTTATCCACATTCATCTCGATGAAAGAAGAAAACTGCTCAAACGAAAGTGCGTAATTTTTGTTTTTATAATTATCATAGGCTTCCGAAAAGGCTTCCTGAAGCGGTTTTTCTTGCTTTACTTCCTGACAAAACACATTACCACTCAACAGAATAAGCATTCCAACTTGACATAAAACAAACAAATTCCTTCTCATAAAATCATACTATTGTTACAACTTACTAAATTAGTACCAATTTTACATTCAACAACTACATTGCCCCATGTATTTATCAACGACTTAATGTTAATAATTTATTGTATGATTTTCGGATTATTTCATATCGAATCGACATTTGCAAACAAAGATTCCTCAAAACGATTCTTTGTTTTAATTTTCTAAAATCAAGAAAGAATTTCACGAAACTTGAATCCGTTTTATCGAATCAAAGAATCATTGGAACGGAGCTTTGTTTTGGTGATATGCAAACAAACATAGGAGGGAAGAAGTCAAAAAAATCGGAATTTTTCCACTACTTTCAACCTATATTTTCGAGTTATGCTCCGATTTCATGACTTTTTGCGAATATTTTATCGGCATTTCGGCGAGGTAATTCAAGGTGCCGTTGACTTTTTTTGCGAGACTGTCAGAAAAGTATGCTACAAAGATGTCTTGTTTGTTTTTTCCGGCTCGACGTGAAGGCTTATCTGCGTATGTTCTCCAAATGCAGCTCTGAGATTTCGCTCAGCCGCTGTCGCTATGTCATGAGCTTCGACTATGGTTTTTGTTCGTTCGACTCTGATATGGCAATCTATTATCTTGCTTCTGCCGTTGCAACGTGTCTTTAAGTTGTGCAAATTCAGCACCCCTTGGGTTGAAAGTATTATGTTTTTGATTTCCGATTCGGTTTCTTCGTTCAGAGATTTCTCCATCAATTCATCGATAGGCGGTTTGAACATCTTGACTGCCACAACCAAAATCATTATTCCTATGATAAAGGCTGCAATCGGGTCAAGTATGGTCCATTTTTCTCCCAAGAAGATTGCACCGCCGACTCCAAGCAACGCACCAACCGAAGATAAAGCATCGGAACGATGATGCCAAGCATTGGCTTTGCAGACTTCGGATTCGGTTCGCTTGCCGATAAAAACAGTGTATTGATATAATAACTCTTTGGAAACAATGGAGATGAGAGCTGCCCAAAGTGCTATCATACCCGGCACAGGCAAGATTTCTCCTCGCAAATATGCAGTTATGTCTTTTATGGATTCGGCTATCAGTTGCACGGCAGCAACAATCAATATGATGCTTACGATAAGCGTTGCAAGGGTTTCAAATTTTCCATGACCGTATTTATGACGTTCATCTCGGTCTTTTGATGATAGGGGAACGAATACAAGAACGACTACGTCGCTTATCAAATCACTGAGGGAGTGAATGGCGTCTGCCATCATCGCTCCGCTACGTCCGAAAACGCCTGCAAAAATCTTGAGCACAGAGAGCAAGAGATTGACAATACTTCCTATGAGAGTTGCTTTTGTTATCTGTTTTTCTCTTTCTTTCATAAAAAACTGCAAAAATAAAAGTCGGAGTACGTTCCTCAATCCAAGGTTTACTCCGACTCGTTTTTCTGATTATACTGTTACTTTATCAAGAATGTATATTCGTCATAGTGTTTCAATGCCATGCCTGTGCCTCTTGCAACTGCCCTTAGCGGATCCTCTGCAACATGTACAGGTAATTTGGTTTTGGCTTGAAGTCTCACGTCAAGACCTTTAAGCAAAGCTCCTCCTCCTGCAAGATAAATACCGGTGTGATAAATATCCGATGCCAATTCAGGCGGTGTCATTGCCAAGGCTTCAAGAACTGCACTTTCGACTTTTGCAATCGACTTATCCAAAGCATGAGCTATTTCTTTGTAATTTACATGCAACTCCTTAGGTATTCCGGTAAGCACATCTCTTCCTTGAACTGCGAAATCTTCAGGCGGATTCGCCAATTCCGGAATGGCCGCTCCGACAGCTATCTTTATCTTTTCTGCCATTCTTTCGCCAATATGAATGTTGTGTTGCTTACGCATGTAGTCTATAATGTCTTGATTGAACTCGTCTCCTGCGATTCGTATTGACTTATTACAAACTATACCACCCAAAGCTATGACTGCAATTTCGCTTGTACCACCCCCTATGTCTATTATCATATTTCCAACTGGCTCAAGCACATCTATACCTATACCGATCGCTGCTGCCATCGGCTCATGTATCAATCTGACATCCTTGGCTCCCGCTTGCTCTGCGGCATCTCTTACCGCACGCTCTTCAACGTTGGTTATACCACTCGGAATACAAATAACCATCTTCAAAGATGGCGGAATAATCGTCTTTTTCATGTTTATCATGCGGATGAGTTCGCGAATCATATCGTTCGCCATGTCAAAATCCGCAATGACTCCATCTCTCAACGGACGTATTGTTTTTATTGCATCATGGGTTTTACCATCCATCTGCATGGCTTTTTTTCCAACTGCAATGATTTTTTTTGTTGTTTGGTCAACTGCAACAATAGACGGTTCGTCAACAACAACCTTGTCGTTACAAATAACGATCGAATTGGCTGTTCCTAAGTCTATTGCCACCTCTCTTGTTAAAAATGAAAACAAACCCATTTCTATACTATTTTCCTACTTTTACGGCGTTTTAATTATTCTGTTTCAATTTTTGCTTCAAATTTTTGTTTTTTTAGTGTTTGAAGTGTCTGTTGCCCGTCATTGCCATGGCAATTTTATTCTTTTCACAGAATTCAATGCTTAGGTCATCTTTCACACTGCCTCCCGGTTGTATCACAGCGTTTACACCTTCTTTGCTTGCTATTTCAACGCAATCAGGGAATGGGAAAAATGCATCGGATGCCATAACTGCACCTTGTAAATCGAAACCGAAATTCTTGGCTTTTTCAATGGCTTGTCGCAATGCATCAACACGACTTGTCTGCCCCGTACCGCTGGCACATAGCTGTTGATTCTTAGCTAAAACAATCGCATTAGACTTTGTGTGTTTTACTATTTTGTTTGCAAATATCAGATCTTTCTTTTGTTCTTCAGTAAGTTCGGTCGAAGTTACTGATTTCAAATCTTCGCTCTTTTCAACAACATTGTCCGCATCTTGAACCAAAATTCCATTCAATGCAGAGCGATATTGAACGACAGGCATCGGCGTATCTTTGCGTTTCAACAAAATTCTGTTTTTCTTACACTTCAATATATCCAATGCTTCCTCAGAATAATCAGGTGCTATGCAAATTTCCATGAACAGGCTATTCATAAGCTCGGCAGTTTCCTTGTCTATGGTACGATTGCACACCAAAACACCACCGAAAGCTGAAACAGGATCACCTGCCAATGCATCTGCATAAGCTTCTTTCAATGTAGGACGGCTTGCCAATCCACAAGCGTTGTTATGTTTTATGATTGCAAATGTAGTTTCCTCGAAGTCATCTATCAATCTGCAAGCAGCATCGATATCACCTATGTTATTGTAAGAAATTTCTTTGCCATGAAGTTGTTCAACAAACGATTCCAAATCTCCATAGAAGTATCCCTTTTGATGAGGATTCTCTCCATAACGCAAAACATTTGATTGATGACAACTTTGTTTGAATACAGGCATTGCTGTCTCTTGATTGAAATATCCGAATATTGCGGTGTCATAATCAGAACTTTGTGCAAAAGCGTATGTTGCAAAACGGCGTCTGTCGGAAATGCTTGTGCAACAATTTTGCTTTTCAAGTAATTCAAGCAATTCTGAATAGTGTTCAACAGATGGAACTATCAATACATCATTATAATTTTTGGCTGCAGCTCTTATCAAAGATATTCCGCCTATATCAATTTTCTCTATTATATCTGCTTCACTCGCTCCACTCTCTACTGTTTTCTTAAATGGATAAAGGTCAACTATAACAAGATCTATTTCAGGTATTTCATAGGTTCTTGATTGCTCTACATCCTGAGCATTATCGCGACGAGCCAATATTCCTCCGAATACCTTAGGGTGAAGAGTTTTCACTCTGCCGCCAAGAATTGACGGATAACCTGTAAGACCTTCAACTGTTTTTGCTTCAATTCCAAGATTACAAATATAGTCGTAGGTTCCTCCCGTTGAATATATTTCTACTCCGTTGGCATCTAATAACTTTACTATTTCGTCTAATCCGTCTTTATAAAAGACTGAAATCAATGCACTTTTTATTTTTTTCATTGCTCTGTTCGAATTATATTGTCAAATCTATATTCTATTTCTTTATTATTTCAATTCAGAAAAACGAATCTTTGTTTTAATTTTCTGAATCTTTGTTTTAATCTTTTCTTTCTTCGTTTTAATTTTCTGAAACAAAGAAGTATTTTTCAAAACAAAAAAAATAAATCTGTCGATTAAACCTCTGTTCCAATGATTTGATTTTCCGTCAATCCATTTACTCGGTTTAATCTCCAAATGCTATGTTCAAACCTTTTGCCGTATGCACAAGAAAACTATCAGGCGAAACAAGATGAGGTTCTCTCAATGCTTCCTCGAAAGTAACCGCTATTATATCGGGGTGTTTGTAAGCAACCATCTTTCCGAATTCTCCTTTCATCGCAAGCTCAAAAGCTTTCACTCCGAATTCTGAGGCTAACACTCTATCGTATGCAATAGGTGTTCCTCCTCTTTGAAGATGCCCGAGAACAGAAACTCTTATATCATGTTCGATTCCTGCTTGTTGCAGTTCAAATTTAAGGGCCTCTCCTATACCTCCAAGTTTGAAATGTCTGTCTCCCGGAATCTGAGATTCCATTCCCACTTGCTCTCCATTTGCATTTTTACTTCCTTCTGCAACAACTATGATACAAAAACCACGACCTTTCTTGTAACGACTTTCAATCTTCTCTTTAACTTTGTCAATGTCGTAAGGAATTTCAGGAATTATGCACACATCAGCACCTCCTGCTATTGCTGCATTCAGAGCTATCCATCCGGCATCACGTCCCATGACTTCCAAAATAAAAACTCTGTTATGGCTCGCCGCAGTCGTTACAAGCTTATCAACCGATTCGGTTGCTATCTGAACAGCTGTTTGAAAGCCGAAGGTAAAATCCGTCATCGACAAATCATTGTCAATAGTCTTGGGAACGCCTATTATATTCAATCCTTTTTCATATAAAGCCTTTGAAATCCTTTGCGAACCATCTCCACCGATATTGATAACCGCATCAACGCCCATGTATTGCAATTTACGTATCATTTGATCGCTTATATCGACTGTTTCCCATGTTCCATCGGATTTTTTCACAGGATAAGCGAACGGACCTCCTTTGTTGGTGGTTCCAAGAATCGTTCCTCCTTGTACAAGAATCCCGGAAACAGATTCTTGATCTAAAACGACTATTTCCGTAGGCTCTTTCAATACTCCGTTAAATGATTCTATACAACCAATGACCTCCCAATCTTTTTCTTGAGATGCTCGATTTACAATCGCTCTTATAACCGCGTTTAAGCCGGGACAATCTCCTCCTCCGGTCAATACCATTAATCTTTTCATAATTCATTCGACGGATTAAAACATGGAATAATATTTTCTATTGTTTCCAGAACTTCTTTTTTACCCACACCATTTTCTGATGAAGTAAGAATTATCTCGGGCAACTCTTCCCAATATTCAGATAAAGTTTGCTTAAACAACTGCAATGAATCCTGAGTTTTCTTTGCCGATTGCTTATCTGTTTTTGTAAAAATCAATGTAATGGGAACGCCATTCTCTCCAAGGAAATTGATGAATTCCACATCATTCTTTTGAGGTTCAAGACGAGAATCAATCAACACGAATACGGTTAAAAGATTCTCCCGTTTCAATAGATAGGTTTCTATCATCTTTCGCCAACGCTTGCGATTCTCCATTGAAGTCCTTGCGTAGCCATAGCCGGGCAAATCAACCAAATACCATTCCTCGTTAATGATAAAATGATTCACCAATTGCGTTTTCCCGGGTTGAGCCGAGGTTTTGGCCAAATCTTTTTTTCCCACCAACATATTGATCAACGAACTCTTTCCCACATTACTTCTTCCTATGAAAGCAAATTCAGGCATGTCGGGACGTGGACATTGATTCAGTTCTTGACTGCTCTTAACAAATTCGGCAGATGTTACAATCATATTTCCAAGCTACAGAGTAAGGTGTCGTTTTTTCTTTTCTTCGTAAATATCGGCTATTGTTACGAGTATACCCGTCTCTTCTACGTTTGAGAAGTGCTTGTTTATTGATGTACCAAAACTTTTCATTGTTGAAGACAGATTCATGTAAGCATTAACCAATGGAGGAATGTTTTCGTTCAGTGCTCTCACGCTTTTAACCAAAATTTGGTAATCTTCCTTGTAGTTTTTCCCGTTAAACAATTTCACCAATAAGTTATAATCGGTTTCGATCTCGACTGCCTCTTTCGGTCTTACCAATCCCTCGTTGTCAGGGAAGTGTTTCTTGTAGAAATATAAGATATAATCCCTCGCAAGTACGTTCATGGACGGATACATCGTGATTTTACCGAAGAAATACTTTACTTCGTCATTTCCGGCTACCAAACCGCCTAAGCCATCCCAAATATTATCCAAAGAATATAAACCTTTTCTCAAATTTACCGTTGGTTGATAATCCGGCCTCACAAAAGAGCGTCCCAATTCTATGGTGTTATCGAGATACTTTTCTAAAAACAAATCTCCAAATTCAAACAAATCTGCAGTGGCACTAAACAAACTTCCATCAGGTTGACGATATATATCCTTTCCTATTATGTATCGATACCCTCCAATAATCTCTTCGTCCACCGGATCCCAGACAAACAACTGCTGATAGCAATGTGGTTCCGGTGCTTCATCGTATTGATCTACGTCGCACTCAGTTCCACTTCCTCCACCACTGCTTGCGAAACTTATTTCTCTGAGACGACCTATTTCCCTCATAATTGCGGGTGTCCTATGTGCATTAGTCGTATATATTTCTCGATTGGCGGAGTTCGTTTTCTTCAAAAAATCTGCTTTTTTAAGTTCCTCCTTTATCAATTCCTTATCAACAGGAGGTATTATGTAAGAAAGATCTATTGATTTGTCCATATACTTATCTTATTTTTCACGGCACGAAGTCCGCATGAGGATTATCTTTCAATTTATAAACATGTGCTCTAACAGATTGAGCCCACTGCAAATGGTTTTTGCTTTTGTCAAAAACAGAATAAGGAATCGGTTTCCCAAAAGTAAGTTTTATTGTTTTGTTTCTGTATCTGAACATTTCATCCGGAAGAAGTATCATCTCCAAATCAAATTTTATACCGAAAAATCTTCGTATCTTGGAAAAACGATAAAAACGCTTTGAATTCTGTCCTTCAATGTAAACAGGCGTTACTTGTCTTTCAAACTCGATCGCCTTTTTCACGAAAGTCTTTTTCCATGGAAAATCTTGCAATACTCCATCTATATATTTGGATTCTGTTCCTGCCGGGAAATACATTACAATGCTGTTACCCTTAAAAGCTTCGTTCAAGACGTCATGGTTAGACGAATTCTTTCCATACTTGTTTATCGGAACAAATACCCCTTTCAATCCGGGCAACGCACAAAGCAAATCATTGACAGGAAAAAGAATATCAGACCTTTTTTGTCCCATTATGCTGATCAAAGCCATGCCGTCAATACTTCCAATAGGGTGATTGGCGACTATAAGAGCCCTATCATCGTATGGAATATTCTCCGGATTCTTTATTTCTAATTTTATATTGAATTCTTTGTATATTATACTATCAGTAAAAGCCGATCCCTTACAATCACGATAACGATAAACAGCATCATTGATCTCATCAAGATGTACAAGTTTCTTAAATTTGTTCAGAACAAATTTTGGAAGGATTCGAAGCAATTTCTTATTCTTACTTGCAATCAATTGCTCCAAATTTATAAACTGCTTATCTATATTTTGATTGTCGTTGTTATCCATTACATCCACAACTATTTTCGTTGCAAAGGTACAAAATAATTAAGAATTAACTGTTATCAATCTTTGGTTTTCGTCAACAACTTCTATTTTGATTGTAACATAACTTTCAGGCAATATATCAAGAACCCGTTCGCTCCACTCCAAAAAGCAATAATTTCCACTGTAAAAATACTCCTCGGTTCCAATTTCCAAAGCCTCTGCGACACTATTTAATCTATAGAAATCAAAATGATAAATTTCACCTTCTTTTTCCGAAAAATAGACGTTCACTATCGCAAAAGTTGGAGAGCAAACTTCATTTTCGCAACCTAATTGCCCACAAAGAGACCTTGCAAATGTTGTTTTACCGGCACCCATCACACCTTCCAAAGCGAAAATCCTGTCTTCAGAGTATTCTGATAGGATTTCCTTGGCCACGGCATCCAATTCCGACAAATCATTCACCTTATATATTTTCTGCATTTCAACTACTTTTTCTTCAAATGAATAAATGGTATCAATACTTCTTCCATAGAAATACCTCCATGTTGGAAAGTGTTTTTGTAATACTGCACATAATGGTTGTAGTTATTAGGATAAGCAAAGAAATCATTTGCTTTGGCAAATATATATGGTGAAAGAATATTCAATCTCGGTAAAAGAATATCCTCAGGCTTATTTACAGCAAAAACTTCTTTTGGATTATAATCAATATACCTTCCAACCTTATAGCGGAGATTTACAGATGCTTCCTTGGTTGCCTTAACCTTTACAGGCCTGTTTACTCTTACCGAGCCATGATCTGTGGTTATAAAAATATTCACGTCTTTCGTGCTCAAGAACTTCAAGACTTCGAACAACGGAGAATGAGAAAACCACGTTTTTGTAACACTTCTGTACGCGTTTTCATCTTCTGCCAACTCCCTAACCAAATCCGATTCAGTCCTTGCATGAGAAAGCATATCTATAAAGTTATAAACAATAACGTTTAACTTATTCTGCATTAGATTTGGTAAGTTATCCAACATCCGTTTACCATACGTAAGATTCAAAACCTTGTGGTATGTAGTTTTTATGTCAAATCCATTTTCCACAAGTTGATATTGCAGAAACTGATATTCGTTTTGATTTTTCTTTCCTTCTTCATCTTCATCCAACCACAAATTCGGATAATTTCGTTTTATGTCATGCGGCATCATTCCTGCGAAAATTGCATTTCGAGCAAACTGTGTGGTTGTTGGAATTATGCTATAATACATATCTTCCTGCTCTACTCTCAAGTATTCTTCAATCGCAGGCTGTAAAGCTTTCCATTGATCAAATCGGAAATTGTCTATAACTATCAGGAACGAAGGTTTATCTTCTTTTAACGCAGGAAAAAGCTTTCGTTTCAATAAACAATGAGACATCAAAGGAGCGTTTTCATTTGGATTTTTCAGCCATTGCATATAGTTTTTCTCATAATATTTTGAGAACTGCAAGTTCGCCTCGATTTTCTGTTGTTTCAGGATTTCAAAAATACTGACATCATTTGACTCAGACAATTCAATCTCCCAATAGACTAACTTTTTATAAATATCAATCCATTCATCGCTATCCATACTCCCCATAAGACGAAGACCGATTTGCCGAAATTCTTGCTGATAATTCAGAGTTGATTTTTCGCTTACAAGTCTCTTTTTTTCCAAATGCTTTTTCAGCGTCAGCAATATCTGATTTGGATTCACCGGTTTAATTAAATAATCTGATATTTTGCTACCTATGGCTTGTTCCATAATGTGTTCTTCCTCGCTTTTGGTAATCATGATAACCGGAAGTGCGGGATATTTGTTTTTTATCATATTCAACACTTCCAAACCGGTGAGTCCCGGCATGTTTTCATCTAAAAAAACAATATCTACCGCCTTTGCAGCAAGAGCTTCCAAAGCTTCATGTCCATCTATCGCAGAAATAATCGAATAGCCTTTGGCTTCCAAAAAAAGAATATAAGGCTTCAGCAAGTCGATTTCATCATCGACCCAAAGTATATTCACCATAAAATCTCATCTTATATTAAGTGCTCAAAGAGTAAAACGTTTTCAAATCGAAAATGTTATGTACGAGCAAGAACTATTCAAGAAAATCAACTATTTTATCTTCATCCAAAGTTATGGATCTGTAAACATCCACGATTTTTCCATTATCCAGCAAAACAATTATTGGTTGTTTACCTTTGGTTGCAGACAAAAACACATCGGGAGGCACAATAGCTGTCGGCAATTTAACCACCTGCGTTTCATTGTAAAATTTCGTGATATTTTTCTCTTTACCCCAAAACGCAACAACAAAATCATCTGTCTCCAAATCATGCCTTTCAATCATCACATTAAGTTTGATTGCCGTTCTCTTACAATATTTACAACCTGTAGAATAGAGACAGAGTACTTTTTCACCTTCTTTTATATCCAAATCAGAAAGAGCCTCTTCCTGCAACAAAATCTCGAATTTTTCCATATCGAGAGCAGCGCTCTTATCATACAAAGAATAAACTATTACATCAGGTGGTTTGATTGTATAAACAGTTGCTGTTGATAAAACGAAGAACGCCAACAACAACCATTTGGCATATTTCTTTCGCAAGCCGTTCTGCCAAAACATAAAGAAAGACAATGCCAACAATATCACGTTTTTGAAAATCGTCTGCGTATCCGACAAAATCAAAACATCACCGAAACAATGGCAATTCTCGGAAGAAACATCAAACAACAATGGTTTGACGATAACGTATAAAGTAAAAGCAAGCAGAGTGCCTATAGCAAGCCAACGCACCTGCTTTTGACACAATCCGATTACCAAAGACAAACCGATAAAGCACTCAAAGCCTATGATAAATCTGGTTACAAACTGCGTCATATCCCAAGAGAATAATTTATGTTCAAACAAGAACATATCAACAGCCTCTATCGACAAGTATTTTGTAAGGGCAGAAACTACAAATACAAGACCTATGATAATTCTCGCAACAATCCCTATGGTTCTCTTGGCTTTCATTTATTCATTTACATATCTGAACAACCTACAATTGAAGATTGTCCCGGTGCAGCCTTCTTTGTCAGTTCCATTATACTGATTTCAGAACAATCTCCGTTCCAATCATTCACCATAGTGCTCTCTCCATTACCATATTCGCAATAACAATCCGTTGTATCCGAACAAGCAAAAAAGGCAAATGAGAACACAGCAAGCACCAAAAAGAAAATCATTTTTTTCATGACAATTTTCATTTTCACATAAATAAACATAGGGATTCGGCTTCAAAAGTCCGGAATCCCTATACTTAATCTTATCGAATTATTACTTCTCAACGCAAGAGAAAGAACCACCAAGGGCTTCGATATCTTGCCATTCTGCAGGTAATGCATCAGCAGCTATTTCGTCGCAAGTTCCTTCGAATTCAAGAACTTCAACAGTTACACCAGCAACACCTTCGAATCCTACTGTACAATCACAATCTGAAGTTGTGTTACAAGCTACAAATCCCATTGTAGCAACAGCGCCCAATAAAAATAAAGCTTTTTTCATGATAAATTTAGTTTTAAAATCGTCCCTACTCTGTTTAAGGATTTTCGGGTTTCTCCCACGAAATCTAAAATTCCGCACTGCAAAGATATACAAAAAAAATAATATGACAAGTCTTTGATATTTTTTTTCGCAATAAATAAAGATTTTCGTTTTTCAGAGCATTTATAAACGCAAGATTTGCAAGCGTTCAACCATTCTTTGTTTCATTTTACTGAAATCAAGAAATAATTTTCTGAAATCAAGATTCATTTCGCTGAAATCAAGAAACATTTTCTTAAAACAAAGATTCAGTACCACTTGATTTTGAATTCGTTACAATCAACTTCTATAATAATTGCTTTTTTCAATCTCTTTCCTTACGCAATCGGGCAAAAGATATTGCACAGACTTGCCTTCGCTGATGTTCTTTCTGATGAGAGAAGATGAAATTTCCACTTGCGGAGCATCAACCATACATACGTTCGGATGTCTCAAAAATTCTGAATCAGGACTCCCCGGTCGAGGGTACACCAATATGTGATAATATTCCAAAATCACAGAATGATTCTTCCATTTGTCAAAAGTCACTATATTGTCTTGCCCCATTATTATATGGAAATCTTTATCCGGATGTTTTTCTCCAAGATATGTAAGTGTATCTATTGTATATGATGGAGCGGGCAGGTGAAATTCCAAATCGCATGCCCTGAACAACGGATTGTCTTCTATTGCCATTTGTACCAATGCAAACCTCTTTCTATCCTCAAGCAGACCTTTTCCGCTCTTCAAAGGATTCCGCCTGCTGACAACAAACCACACCTGATCCAAATCAGTATTTTGTGCAATATGATTGGCAAGTATCAAATGTCCATTGTGAATCGGATTAAAACTTCCAAAATACAATCCGATTTTTTTTTTGTTTTGATTGATTTTCACTTCGTACAAATTTTTCTTTATCGCTTTTTACGCATACAATACCCTTTTCGGTTACAATATATATTTGTTTTTTAATTGTTTTTCGTCGAAAGTTGAAAATATTTCTTAGCTTTGCAAGTCTAAACATAAGAATGATGAAAAGATTTTCAATAATAGCGTTTTTGCTTTTGAGTACCATTCTATCTGCTCAAAACGTAACGATTAACGCCTCAGGAAAAAACATAGGCGGAAAGCACATCCGTTTGTTTATTACAGATGATTACATTTCCGGATTGGAGGTTCAGAAAGCTGATGTCAGATTGCAGGAAAACGACTCAACATTCAGTTTCGGTCTTGTAACGGATGGAGTCAGCGTATTAACGTTAAAAATAGATGCTTTCGAATATAGTTTCATTTCTCAGCCGGGAAAGATTTACGAATTACAAATAGACTCCATCAATTACGCCATTACAGATTCGGTAAACGTACTCTTACACAAATACATCTTGCCTATAACGATAACCAATCTTGACAAAGACGATTTGAATGTTAAAATCAACGATTTCGATGCAGCAATAGAAGATTTCATTACTCGATATGACAGAGAGTTATTGGTGATGAAAGACAGCCTTATCGTGGATTCGTTACACAAATTAACACAACAATTTTTGGAAACCGAAAAAGAAGGTTCTTATTTTCATTCTTACATAAAATATGAAGCAGGAAAGATGGATCATGTTTTGAGATTGAAAGGCAGAAAGCAACAACGGGCAGAATTATTCAAAGACAAGCCCATACTATATTACAATATCGGTTACACGGATTGCTTCAATAGTATTTTCGGTCATTATTTCGCTCAAGGCAATAAGTACATTTCACAAGACGAATTGGAATTTTGGCTCAACACAACCAACTATGACGACCTTATGGACGCATTAGGAAAAGATGATGTTTTGAGAAACGAAGTTTTTCGTGAGCTTGTGTTAATCAAAGGCATGAAAGACGCCTTTTCAGACGGCCTTTACGAACGACAAGACATTATAAGAATGCTCGAGAAGATTGCTTCGAGAACAAAATTCGAACAACACAGAAAAACAGCTCTTCAAACGATTGATTACCTTAACGGAATTTCTCACAAAGGATTAAGCATTAAGGATTTTGAAATCAAGAATGTGATGGGAGAAACTCAAAATCTGCAACAATTCATTCAAAAACCCCTTGTGTTGAATTTTGTAAAACTGAACGATAAAGACTCGAAACGAGAGTTGGAAGTTGTGAATTATATGTACGAAAACATAAAAGACAATTGCGAAGTGCTGACTGTTTGTTGCGATCGCAACCTTGACGCAATGTACAACTTTCTTAAGAACACCAAAATAGGAAATCGCTACAAATGGAATTTTGCTTTCTTCGACTCGAACTATGATTTATTGGAGCACTTCCAAGTAAAAGCCTTTCCTCTTTTCATTCTCATTTCTCCTGACGGCAAAGTAGAGGAAAATCCTATGAGAAATCCGAGCGAAGGCAGCCTTTCGAGATTCTTGAACAAGGAAAACAAATAGCCGTATAAAGATTGATTATTGGCAATTCAAGAGAAATTGATTATATTTGCGGGTTGAAAACATTGGATTCAAACAAAGAAACAGGCTCGTTTTGATTGTTGAAATTCTTTCTTGATTTCACCGAAATGAATCTTGATTTCAGTAAATTATTTCTTGATTTCAGCAAATTAAAACAAAGAGTTGAAAAACACAAAACAGATATAAAGAGAAACAAACACAGATACAAATACGAAAACAGATGAACTCTTCAGACAGTGTAGTAATAATTCCCACTTACAACGAAAAAGAAAACATCGAAAACATAATTCGTTACGTTTTTTCTTTGGAAAAGGTGTTCCATATCTTGATTGTGGAAGATAATTCCCCTGATGGAACGGCACAAATCGTCAAAAGACTTATGCAAGACTTTCCCGAACGTCTGTTTATCGAAGAAAGAAAAGGTAAACTCGGCTTGGGAACGGCTTACATTCACGGTTTCAAATGGGCGTTATCAAAAGGCTATGATTACATTTTTGAAATGGATGCTGATTTTTCACACCCTCCGAAAGATCTTTTGCGATTATATGAAGCTTGTGTAAAGGGTGCGGATATGGCAGTAGGGTCTCGTTATGTCGATGGCAAGATTTCGGTTGTCAATTGGCCTATCGGAAGAGTCATGATGTCGTATTATGCGTCTTATTACGTAAGGCTGGTAACCGGAATGAAGATCGGAGATGCCACAGCGGGCTTTGCGTGTTATTCAAGAAAGGTTTTGGAGAGAATAAAACTTGATAAGATTAAATTCATCGGCTATGCCTTTCAAATAGAAATGAAATACACCGTTCACAAACTTGGTTTCAAAATCGAGGAAGTGCCAATTATTTTCACCGATCGAGTTTTGGGACAAAGCAAGATGAGCATGAAGATTTTCAAAGAGGCATTTTTCGGAGTCTTTTCTTTAAGATTCAGAAATTGGTCAAAGTATTAGAAAAACAAAACGAAGGAAGAAATCATTAAAGTAGAGAACTAACAAAATAAAAGAAAGAAAAAATGAGACGAAACTTAGGTTTATTTTTTGCACTCTTGTTTGTATTGACAGGCATCAGTGTTTCAGCACAGAAAGGTCTTATAGACATAAAACAAGTTCAAGACCGAGAATACTATCCTTCAGGAATATATAACCTGCAATTTGTCGGAGAAAAAGGAAAGTATGCTTACACAAAAACAGGTACAGAGTTAATAATCGGAGATAAAAAATCTGAAAAAACAATCCTTACAAAAGATGATTTAACCAAAGACTTAAAGCATTTTGCCGCCGTAGAATTTATTTCGGAAACAGAGTTCGCATTTTTAAGTGCAGATAACAAAACAATCTTTCACTACAATATAGAAACAAAACAAGCAAACCCTATCTGCAAGCTGAAAGAAGGAGCTGAAAACCTTGAATTAGATTTGAAGAACGGAAGTGCCGCATATACAATCGATGGAAATGTTTGGTTCTCTGCAAAAGGCAAAGAACCGAAACAATTAACCACTGACGGAGGTCAAGGAATCACATACGGCGTTGCTGTACACAGAAACGAATTTGGCATAGAGAAAGGATTCTTCCTTTCAAACGATGCAACAAAATTAGCATTCTACCGAATGGATGAAAGCATGGTAGAAGAATATCCTTTGGTTAATACAGCCGTTCGCGAAGCAAAAGAAACTCCAATACGCTATCCAATGGCAGGAATGAAGTCTCATGAAGTTAAAGTATTGGTTTACGACTCTAAAACGGATAAAACCATTGAACTTTCGACAAGAGAAAACAACTCCATCGAAGAAAGAGAAGCCTATCTCACTAATTTGACTTGGAATCCCGAAGGAACAATGCTGTACATTCAAAAACTAAATCGCAAACAAAACCATTTGAAGATGTTGGCTTTTGATGTTACAACCGGCAAACTCGCAAAGCAATTGTTTGAAGAAAAGTCTGAAAAATATGTTGAGCCGGAATCTCCTATTTTCTTTTTACCTAACGACAGCCAAAAGTTCATCTATTTGAGCGAAAGAAACGGTTTTAATCACGCTTACTTGTATGACATAAATGGAACATTGATTAAACAACTTACCTCAGGCGATTGGATGATCAACTCGATAGAAGGATTCAACAAAAAGGCAAACGAAATGTTTTTCTATGCAACTAAGGATTCTCCTTTGGAGCAAAATCTTTACGCTTACAACTTTAAGAATGGCAAAATACGTCGTTGCACACCGGAAAAAGGAACTCACTACGCACAATTCAACACTGAAGGAACTCTTTTCTTAGATACATACACCAGTTCGACAGAACCAAGACGTGTTGCTTTGTATGATAATAAAGGAAAGCAAGTAAAAGAAATCTATAAATCAGAAAACCCTTGGGCAGACTTGGATAAACCGGAAATAGACGTGTTTACAATCAAGGCAAAAGACGGAACAGATTTGTATGCCCGCATGATAAAACCATTAAACTTTGACCCGAACAAGAAATATCCTGTAATAGTTTACGTTTACGGCGGTCCGCACGCACAACTCATTACAGAAAGTTGGCTATCCGGTGCGAACAATTTCTTTCTTTTCCTTGCACAACAAGGATACATTGTTTGGACGGTTGACAGTCGAGGTTCGGCAAACAGAGGTTACGAATTCGAAAGTGCGATATGGCGTAACTGCGGAAGCATTGAGGTAAGCGATCAAATGGATGGAGTAAACTATTTGAAATCTCTTCCTTACGTCGATGCAGAACGCATAGGCGTTGATGGTTGGTCTTACGGAGGATTTATGACAATCTCATTAAAATTAAAGAATCCGGGAGTTTTCAAGACTGCAACAGCAGGTGGTCCTGTTATTGATTGGAAATGGTATGAGGTTATGTACGGAGAAAGATATATGTCTTCACCTGAGGACAACAAAGAAGGATATGAAAAATCTTCACTTCTTAATTACGCCGATCAATTGGAAGGAAAACTACTTGTAATCCACGGAGCACAAGACCCAACCGTTGTCATGCAACACTCTCTTGAGTTTATAAACAAATGCATCAAAGAAGGAAAACAAGTAGATTACTTTATATATCCGGACCATGAGCATAACGTGAGAGGCAAAGACAGAATACATCTTTACGAAAAGATATTCCAATATCACAAAGAAAACTTATAGTTTTTCAAAGCAAAGTTTCACAAAAATAAAACAAAGATTCAAGAAAACGAAATCAAGTTTCACAACAACAGAATCAAGTTTCAATTTAACAAAACAAAGAAATGAAATACGGAATCGGCATTTTAATCTCAACACTATTTGCAATGAGCACTCTATTTGCTCAAAGTGAGTTACTGAATCCTCCGACAGGAATGATGGTTGAAGATTTGGACGTCACCCAGGCAACACTCAGATGGGACGTTGAAGAAAACGCTGCCGCATGGATTGTAAGCTATAAAGTATTTCAGCAATCGAATTATACTGAAATCAATACTGAGCAACCTGTTGTTTACTTACAGAATCTCATAAGCGGGACTCGCTATCTCTGGACCGTAAGAGCCATCGACATAAACGGAGACACTACTCAACCATGCGAAATTCAGTCTTTTGTAACTTTGGGATTTGATTCTGATTGTCCGAAAGTGGAAAATCTAAGTTTGGGAAGCACCAATCCAAACAGCATAACGATTCAATGGACGGCAGACACCGATGCAACGTCTTGGGAAGTTGTAAGAGGGGAAATAGGAAGCAGTCCGGATTTTGACGGATACAGAGTGCAGACTCAAAACTACGAAGCAACACTTGACAATCTTACGGCTCACGAACGCTATCAATTTGCAGTACGTTCGAATTGCGAATCATTCGTAAGCGATTGGAAATACATATATACAAACTTCATTCCCGACAATGTGCAAGAGCTGCCGATTCAACTTGACTTCGAAAACGAGAATGACAATATGAATGTCGGCTTTGTCAATTCCATGGCAAACGCTTGGGAAATCGGAACAGCAACGAACGCAAGCAGCATCGGCAATAAGGCGTTATATATTTCTGATGACAATGGACAAACAAATGGTTGCAACAATTCGACATCCGCTATCAGCTACGCATACATCGATTTCAATATTCCTGATTATGCAGTGGGATTTTACATCGATTTTAAGTACAAAACGCAGACAGTTTTGCAAAATGCAGCCCTCAAAGTCTTTCTTGTAAGTCCCGGAAGTGCGATAAACACGGAACAAACTCCCTATGTAGGAGATCAGGTTGGTGCCGAATCATATTCGGGTGGCAGTAACACTTGGGAGAATGTTCATATCGAACTACCGCCTCACCATATCGGAACGACAACTCGAATATTATTTGTATGGGAAAACGCATCCGATTGTCCGACAACGTCAGCCGTTGCGATAGATGACATTTATATCACGGCACGTTATTGTGCGACTCCATCGAATCTTAGAGCCGAGAACATAACTTCAAATTCTGCACTTCTGACTTGGGATATTAACGACAATCAATCTTCGTTTAATTTGGAGTATAAGCTAACAAACGACGATACATGGGCAAGACTTGACGGCATAACTCCAAATAACATTTTAGAGAATCTTCAAAGTGCCACAAGCTATACTTTCAGGGTGCAAGCCGATTGTGGAGATGAGCAAAGTTTTTGGTCGGACACAGCAACATTTTCAACGAATGTGCTTATCGATTCTCCGACAGATTTGACTGTAACATCGTTCGACGAAAACTCAGCAAGCATCAGTTGGTCTTCAGATATGATTGCACAAAGTTGGTTGATTGAAACGACTAACACGAACACCAATTCAACTTCTCAAAATGAAGTTGCACAAAGTACCATCTCGCTTGACAATTTGATGGAAAACACATTGTATCAAATTAAAGTACGAGCTATTTCCATATATGGCGACACCAGTCAGTTCTCTTCACCTGTTTATGTTCATACTTTATGTTCTCCTTTCGACCAATTCCCATATCAGGCTGACGACACCATAAAATTGGCAACTGAAGGAGGATTTTGTTTTGACGAAGACTGCTGGAGAGTTGAATCGAACACTCTTTCAAGTCCGATGTTCAAACTTTCCGAAAGTTCCAACCCCGTTTTGTCTTTCGATGTCAGCATGTCAACAGGCTCACTTCCGCAATTATTAATTTGCGAACAAGGAGAACAACCTCTACTTTTGCCAACTATTTCAAACGGACACAATTCCATCTTGTTGAATGAGTATTCGGATCTCGAAAGAGCTATGTTTATTTTTCAGTATGCAGAAAACGAAGACAGAAATTCAGACTTCATGATAACCAACTTTACAATAAAAGATACTTGTCTGACACCGGAGAATCTATCCGTCAGCTATATTACAGCCAACTCCGCTGTTCTTGAATGGGAAAGCTACTCTAACAATACATCTGTGAATATCAGCATCATTGATACTGAAAACAACGACACGATTCGACAAAGCGGAATATCCACTCCTTACAACATTGAAAATCTTTTGCCGAACACGCAGTATGTAGTTTGGCTTGGAGCATTTTGCAATGACGATTCGGCAAGCAATATGTCCATGATAAATTTCACAACCGAAGATTTGACGGACGCATGTCAGACTCCGACGAATTTCTTGTGCGAACATTATCAAAGCAAAGGCGACGAGACCATAATATGTACTTGGGATGATGTGGAGGATAATCCATACATTCAATGGGAAGTAAATTACAAGGAAGCACTTGCCGTAAACTTTTCATCAGCCACAGTAAGCCATTACCCAAGATTTACACTCCGCAATCTCGAACGAGGAAGCCGATGGGAATTTAAGGTAAGGGCTGTATGCTCTGTTGGAAACGTTTCCGATTGGACCGAGATTCAAAGCGTTTTGGTCGGAGATCAAGGAATTGACGCTGTAAATAGCGGAGTTGTTGATTTGAAAATTTATCCTAATCCTGCAGATAAAATCATCAGAATCGAGACTAATGCAAACGAATTGAAGGAAGCCCAACTTATAGATGCAAACGGAAGAGTATTAAAGGCGTGGGACAATCTTCCAAATGAGATAGACGTAAGCCAATACCCTGAAGGAACTTATTTCTTAAACGTAAGCGTCAACGGAACTCGTATTTCACGAAAAATAAGTATTAATTAATCTGATTATCATCGGATTTCATATTTACTCTTTGTTATTCACAAAGCTTACAGAGAAGAATAAAGAGTTCACTGCATAGATGCATGAAACCGAAATCAAGAAACAAAATAATATTTCTTGATTTCGGCGAATTGTTTCTTGAATCCGTAAAACTGAAATAAAGATATATTTTCAAGTGATGACCATCGAGGAATATCAAATCTTGAGACTATGATTTTTCCCTAAAAACAGCGTGTTTTTTTTGAATAATCTGTAACCATTTATTGCAAATGTCCGTACTATTTGTAGTTTTCGTTTTGAAATTATATTAGAATAATGAGACAACTTAAAATAACAAAGCAACTAACAAACAGAGAGATTACCTCTTTGGACAAATACTTACAAGAAATTGGCAAGTTGGAAATGATTTCTCCTGAAAGCGAAGTCCAATTAGCCCAAAGGATAAAAGCCGGAGACCGAATCGCTTTAGAAAAACTTACAAAGGCCAACCTGCGTTTTGTTGTTTCTGTCGCAAAACAATATCAGAATCAAGGCATGAGCCTTCCCGACTTGATAAATGAAGGAAACCTCGGATTGATTAAGGCAGCCCAGAGATTCGATGAAACAAGGGGGTTTAAGTTTATTTCGTATGCGGTTTGGTGGATCAGGCAATCAATTTTACAAGCCTTGGCTGAGCAATCCCGAATCGTGCGTTTACCTCTCAATAAAATCAGTTCGTTGAACAAAATCACCAAAACATTGGCTCAATTGGAGCAAAAATACGAACGTACTCCTAATGTGGGAGAAGTAGCTGATGAATTGGATATGCCGCTTTCAGAAGTCAGTGAGAATTTACGCAATAGCGGGAAACACCTTTCAATGGATGCACCTTTGGCTTCTGATGAAGAGAATACGATGTACGATTTTATGAGAAACGATGATTGTTCCACTCCTGAGTCTGAGCTGATGTACGAAAGTCTGAAGCAGGAAATAAATAGAGCAATCTCAACTTTGTCTCCTAAAGAAGGAGATATAATCAAAATGTTTTTCGGTTTGGAAGGCTATCCTCCAATGACATTGGACGAAATCGGTGAGAAATTCGATTTAACCAGAGAACGAGTGCGACAAATCAAGGAAAAAGCAATCCGTCGTTTGCAACACACATCACGATCTCAAATTCTACAATCATATTTGGGATAAATATTGTTTTTTAACTTTTGACGAACCCAACCCGTAAGGTCTCCATTAAAGGAGACCTTATTTTTGTTTGTTGTCATTCTAAAAATCTTTTGTAATTTTGCAGTAATACTAAATCAAAATAAAACTCAGAACGATGGCGGGCAAGAAAGATTCCGAAACACCTTTGATGAAACAATACAATTCTTTGAAATCCCAATATCCGGATACAATTTTATTATTCAGAGTCGGAGATTTCTATGAAACATTCGGGCAAGACGCCATAACAACTTCGCAAGTACTCGGCATAACTCTTACAAAACGAGGTGGTGGAGACGAAAACGAGTTGGCAGGATTCCCTTTTCACGCAATAGATACCTATCTTCCGAAATTTCTTCGTTCAGGCAAAAGAGTTGCAATCTGCGAACAATTGGAAGATCCGAAGACTGTAAAGGGCTTGGTCAAAAGAGGAATAACCGAAGTCGTAACACCGTCGATGAGTTACAACGACAAGACAGATGATGGCTCAACCAACAACTATCTTTGCGGAATCCATTTCGGCAAATTATTTGTCGGAGTTGCTTTTGTCGACATTTCAACAGGAGAATTCTTCATCAGCAGAGGCGAAAAAGCCGAAGCAGACAAATTGATTCAGTCTTTATCTCCCAAAGAGGTGGTTCTGCAGAAAAAATATCTCAGAGAATTTCAAAAAGATCATAAAGAAAGCATATACATCAAAACATACGAAGATTGGGTATTCAGTTCGGACTATGCAAACGAAACACTGACTCAACACTTCGGCACTCAATCGCTCAAAGGCTTCGGTGTGGAAGACTGCAAAGAAGGAATAATTGCGGCAGCCGCAGCATTGACATACATGAAAGACACATTGCACACACAGGTCAGCCATATCAATCAAATCACTACAATAAAGAGCAGCAACTATCTTTGGCTTGACAAATTTACAATCAGAAATCTCGAATTGATTTGCTCACCAAACGAAAATGCGAACACACTTCTAAGTATTCTAAATCGTACTAAAAGCAATATGGGTTTCAGAATGCTACAACGATGGATTGTTTTACCTCTTTTGGACCTTAATGAAATCGAACACAGACAAGAAATAGTCAAAGCATTCATCGATAACGACGATCTGAATTTGAATACAGGCGAATCACTCAAAGTGATAGGCGACTTGGAACGCATGGTGTCCCGCATAGCCTTTGGAAGGATACAACCATCCGAGCTTTTGAATTTGAAATTCATTATAAGGGAGATTGGCAAACTTAAAAACAATTTCGCAGATTCAAAAAACAAAATTCTGAAATCAGAATCCGATAAATTGAATCCTTGTTTCGATTTGGAAAACTACCTAGAGAGACACATAAGTCCCGAAGCTCCCAACAACATTGCAAAAGGCGGTGCAATCGCACAAGGAGTGGATTCTCAATTGGACGAATTGAGAGATTTGGCTTTCAACTCTAAAAAAGTCCTTGAGCAAATGCAGGCAAGAGAATGCGAAAAGACGGGGATTTCTTCTTTGAAAATAGGTTACAATAACGTATTCGGATATTATATGGAGGTAACTAACACTCACAAAGACAAAGTTCCGTCAGAGTGGATTCGCAAACAAACCCTTGCCAATGCGGAAAGATACATCACAGAAGAGCTTAAAGAACTGGAAAGCAAAATAATCAACGCCCAAGAGCAAATATCACAAATCGAAAACCGCATTTATGCCGAAGTGCTTGCTGAAACAATACGCTATACCAACGAATTGCAAATCAATGCCAAAGTAATAGCAAGCATGGATTGCCTTTTGTCTTTTGCACAAGTTGCAATCGAAAACAACTATGTAAGACCTAAACTGACAGAAGACACGTCCATAAAAATAAAAGAAGGACGCCATCCGGTGATTGAAAAATCCCTTGCATCAGGAGAGCAATACATAAGTAACGATGTTTATTTAGACAGAGAATCTCAGCAAATCTGCATAATAACCGGGCCTAACATGTCCGGTAAAAGTGCATATCTGCGACAGACTGCTTTAATCACGCTCATGGCTCAAATAGGTTGTTGGGTCCCTGCCAAGATGGCGGAAATCGGTATCGTGGATAAAATTTTCACAAGAGTGGGTGCAAGCGACAATATTTCTTCCGGAGAGAGTACTTTCATGGTTGAGATGAACGAAGCGGCATGTATTTTGAATAACATCTCAGAACGCAGCCTTATCTTGTTGGATGAAATTGGTAGAGGTACATCTACATACGACGGAGTTTCAATTGCATGGGCTATTGCTTCATATCTGCACGACAATCCTTGCAAACCAAAAACTCTTTTCGCAACTCACTATCATGAACTGATTGATATGGAGGGACAATACGCGAGAATAAAGAACTACCATGTCAAAGTAAAAGAATCAGGCAAAGAAGTAATCTTCTTAAGAAAAATAGACAAAGGCGGAAGTGAGCAAAGCTTCGGGATACACGTTGCAAGGCTGGCAGGAATGCCGAAAAAAGTATTGGCTGAAGCCGAATACATGCTTTCACAACTTGAAAAGAAAGCCACAAAATCAAAAAAAGACTTGAAGAAATCAGATTCCACAAGCACAAAAGGAGTTCAATTAAGTTTCATTCAACTTGACGATCCCATCTTGTCTGAAATAAAAGATACTATTCTTGAAGTTGATATTGAGAACCTTACACCTATCGAATCACTTAACAAGCTATACGAAATCAAAAAAAAGTTAGAAAAACTTTGATTTTTATTTGGTCAGTTCAAAAAAAGGATATATCTTTGCACTCGCAAATCAGGCGGAAATAGCTCAGTTGGTAGAGCACAACCTTGCCAAGGTTGGGGTCGCGAGTTCGAGTCTCGTTTTCCGCTCCACTAATTTGAATCCGATTATTTCGGATTTTTTTTTAGTCTTTTGGGCTCTGGTGGTGGAATTGGTAGACACGCAGGACTTAAAATCCTGTGAACATTGCGTTCGTACGGGTTCAAGTCCCGTCCGGAGTACGAAAGAGAAAAGCCTCATCAAAATTGATGAGGCTTTTCTTTTTATTCAGCTTCTGCAAATCATATCTTGTTCTTTCGCAAAATCCATGTACGCTTTCGAAAATACAACCGAATCCTTTCCGGGATAACGCACCTCGGTAAACACTTTCGCCAAATTTTCCTGCCCCGATTCTTTTATATAATTCTGAATCTGTGGTAAGCGTTCAAAGTCGGCATACAACTCTTCCAAGCGTTCTTCTGTATAATCTTTATATTGCTCATCGTGAACAACGGCAGAAAGCGGCAACCGCTCAGTTAATTCAGGCGATTCCGCAGGATATCCGAGTGTAATCGTAGTTACGGGGATTACATGCTTAGGTAAATTCAACAATTCCGCAATCGGTTTTGCCATATACGTTACAGTACCAAGATAACACGCACCAATACCAAGCGTTTCCGCAGCAGTAACCATGGCTTGCGAACAAATGACAGCGTCTATCGTAGAAACCTGAAACCAAAGGAAGTTATTATACGCCGGCTTTGCCCCTCTCAATTCGCAGTATTTATGAAAACGATTAACATCTGCACAAACCGTAAGAACAACATCGGCATTTTTCACCATAGGTTGGTTAAAGTGCAATTTACATAAGGCATCCTTGTTTTCTTGTTTGCGAGTTACAACTATCGAATACAATTGCATATTGCCGCAATTCGAAGCCCTTACGCCCGATTCGAGAATAGTTTCCAAATCTTTTTGTTCTATTTTTCTATCCGAATATTCTCGTATTGTACGCCTTGTCAATAAATTTCCCAATTCAGTTTTCATCATAGTAATTTTATATTTTGATATTATCATTCTTTATTTCGTTGCAAAGATACGACAAAGTAAATAAAACAATCGCATATCGACCGAATCAAAATTGCCATTCACCTCATAAAAAAATACTTTTATTCAATCATTTCACAACCACACAAAACAAAATCCTAATTCAAATGTTTCATTATTCAAAAAAGAGCAACCTTTCTCTTTACATTAGTGGCATATTATCAAACTTAAAACTTTAAGATTATGAAAAAGTGTTTTTTATTTGCAGTTTTCTCATTAGCATTGTTGCTTTCAACTAAGGCAGATGCTTGTACAGGAATCACGCTTCAAACAAAAGACGGTGATTTTATTGTCGGGCGAACAATCGAATGGGCTTTGACCGGATTACACAGCAATTACGTTGTAGTACCTCGCGGTTATGTTCAACGCTCTTTTGTTCCAAATGGAGGTAAGGAGGGCAAAGAATTTACCGCTCGCTATGGATATGTCGGTCTTACCGTGGAACAGGATGAGTTTGTTATGGATGGAATCAACGAGGCGGGACTTTCTGCCGGGCTGTTCTACTTTCCGAACTATGGTCAGTACGAAGACTATGATATTAACAAAAAAGAAATGACCCTCAGCGACTTTCAACTTGTTTCTTGGATACTTAGCAGTTTCAAAACAATAGACGAAGTCAAGGAAGGAATGAAAAACGTACGCGTTGTAGGTATCGATCCTCGCAGCTCGACCGTCCATTGGAGAGTTACCGAGCAATCGGGGCGTCAAATCGTAATTGAAATTGTCGATAAAAAGGTTCATTTTTATGAAAACAAACTCGGAGTGCTTACAAACGCACCCGGATTCGAATGGCATTTGACAAACCTTAACAACTATGTCAATCTGTTACCGGGAGCGGCCGAAAGCAGACAGTTTGGTGGCGTAAAACTTAATCCTATCGGAGGAGGAAGCGGATTGCTCGGCATTCCGGGAGATATGACTCCACCTTCAAGATTCGTAAGAGCTGCTTTCTTCCAAGCATACGCACCAAAATTGGACTCTAATGAAGAAACAGTTTTCCAAGCCTTTCATATACTGAACAATTTCGACATTCCTGTCGGCGTACAGTTCAACAACCCTCAATCGATTCCAAACATCCCGAGTGCAACTCAATGGACGATAGTGTCGGATTTGAAAAACAAATGTATCTATTACAAAACAATGTATAATTCGGAGATAAGATGTTTGGATCTAAGCAAGATCAACTTCGAGAAAATCAAATATCACTCCAAGCCTTTGGATAATGAGCAAAAACAAAGCGTGAAAAAGATTGTTGTTAAGGTATAGGAATAGCCATAAACAAAGAACAAGCCGCATGTTTCTCACAAGGAATCATGCGGCTTGTCATTTTAAGAAATCGCTATCAAATCACACTGAAATTAGATCTTGATTTCACAAAATTATTTCTTGATTTCAGCGAAACGAATCTTGAAAACAGTAAATTGTTTCTTTGTTTTATTTTCGCGAGATTAAAAACAATAATTTACACCCAAGGTAATGTAGTTATGATATTGAGCATATTGTTGTTTTATATCGTAATCGAATATCTCGGTTTTTCCTTTACGTATGCTTATTATCGAATAATCGTACGCCAAACTTACGCTCCAACTATTCGACAACGAATAATCTATCGCTCCCATCGCCAAAAGATTCAGTCTTCTGAACTCTACTCCGTTTGTATGCACGAATCCGTCAGGCGTTTCTTCCTTGTGATTTATCAAGACAGCCGGCACCAATCCTGCTCTCAAGACTATGTTATCCGTAAGTTTGTATCCGACGCTTAATGTCAAGTCCACATACGACGTTGTAATCTCCAAGCTCGAAAAATTCATATTCTTGCTGCTTGCTTGTCGGCTTCCCTTATCGGTGTATGCGATATCCATTCGGTAAATCAAATTCTTACCCTGCTCCCACTTGACAAAAGCTCCTGCAGTAAAGCCTATCTTATGATAACCCGTCATTCCGTCGCCATCAACCTGAGAAGGAGTCAATCCTGCCAATAATCCTGCTTTGAATTGCTGTGCTTCGAGTGTGCTGAACGCAAATAAAAGCAATGGCAATAAGTACAATATTTTTTTCATATTTCGTTTGATTTTGATTTTACGCCAAAAACGGATTGTATTTCTTTTCATCCTCAACCGTTGTCTGCGGTCCGTGTCCCGGATATACGATTGTGGTTTGCGGTAATGGCAAAATTCTTTCTTTGATATTGCGTAACAACAAATCCAAATCTCCTCCCTGCAAATCCGTTCTTCCTATGCTTTGAGCAAAAAGAGCATCTCCTGTTATGATATACGACTCTGCCTCATTATAATAAGAAAGACTTCCCGGACAATGCCCCGATGATTCGATTGCTTTAAGAGTTGAATTACCGAATTTTATTTCTTCATCTGCCACAATCGCATTCAACTTGATTGCGTCTATATTCAACGGCTTGAAACCCATTGCCGCAGCCTGCCAAGTCGAAGTTTGCAAAAGTTCGATTCCGTCTGCAGAAAGCGTAAGCGGTAATCCGAATGTCTCGCATGCAAATTCAGCTCCACACAAATGGTCGATATGCGGATGCGTTAACAAGATATGTTTTACCGTTAAGCCGTTTTGTGAAATGAAGTCTTTGATTTGTTGCATCTCTCTTTCGCTTTGCGAACACACATCAACCAAAACACATTCTTTTGTTTCGTCAAATAATATGTATGTGTTGACTTCAAAATGATTTTGTGCTATTACCTCTACCATATTCCTTATTTCTGTTTGGTTATTTATTTAATCGTTATTTCGTTTTATGATTTCTTTTCCGTTTTTGCCCTTTGCCACAATTCTTCCATTTGTTCCAAGGACATATCCGTAAGACTTATGCCCTTCGATTCTGCCACTTGTTCTATGTATTCGAAGCGTTGAATGAATTTCTTATTGGTTTGCTCCAACGAATGTGAGGGATTGATTTCCATTTTGCGGGCATAATTTATCATGGCAAAGAGCAAATCTCCGAACTCTTCACTTATGCGTTCTTTATTTTCGGCTTTGGCAACCTCATCTTTCAATTCACCTATTTCCTCTTCGAATTTGCTCCAGGTGTCTTCGGCATTGTTCCAATCAAATCCTACTCCCGCCGCTTTTTCCTGCAATCTGTATGCTTTGATTAGCGATTCCAATCCTCGCGGTACGCCTGACAGCACACCCTTTCTTCCTTCGGTCAGTTTGATTTGCTCCCAGGTTTTTCTGACATCGTCAGCTGTTTCGGCAACTCTTTCTCCGTAAATATGCGGATGGCGTCTTATCAACTTCTCACAAAGAGAGTCAATGACGGATTTTACATCGAATTGATTCTTTTCCTGACCTATCTTTGCGTAAAAGACGATATGCAAAAGTAAATCGCCGAGTTCTTTTTTTATGTCTTCAACATCATCGTCTTCAATCGCCTGTGCCAATTCGTAAACCTCCTCTATGGTATTCGGTTTCAAAGAAAGATTGGTTTGTTTCTTGTCCCAAGGGCATTTTTCCCTGAGAGTATCCATTATTTCCAGCAATTTGGCAAATGATTCCAATGCTCCTTTATATTTTTCGTTCATTTCAACTGATTGTTTTCTGTTTATAATTTATCACCACTCATTTGCAATCTCGGCAATCTTGTCTGTGTCTTGTCCGAGCATGCATCTGAAATGTTTTTTCGGGCATTCGGCATATCCCAACTTACTGCAAGGACGACAATGCAGGTTTTTGACTTCAAAATTATAAGTTTTACCTTTTGCATTCGCAGCTCGATAAGGATACATTCCGAATTGAGGAACGGTGTTTCCCCATACCGCTATGATGTTTTTGTCGAATGCTGCGGCAATATGCATAAGCCCCGTATCCGGAGTGATGATTCCCAAAGCGTTTTTCACAAGATAGGCACTCTGATTTATGTTATAGTTTCCGCAAGCGTTGAATACTTTTGTTCCGACTTGCTGTCCTATGATTGCAGCTTTGTCTCTGTCGCCTTTTCCTCCGAGAAGAATGATTGGTTTTTGAATCTTTCTACATAAATCCGCCATCAAATCGGTCGGCATCTGCTTTGTGGCGTGTTTACTTCCCACAACACAAGCTACATATCCGCTTTGAAAGCCCGCAGGCAAGGTTTCGCAATCGACAAAGTCTGCTTCCTGCAAAAAGTAATCAAGACCTTTCCCATCGTTTACAACTTCCAAATCCCTGACTGCCTCAAAGTATCTGTCAACTATGTGAATCGCAGGCATGCATTGCAGTTTCAAATTGACAAAAAGCCATTTGCGAATATTCAATTTCGGAAAAGAAGAAGCTCTGACGCCCAATGCTTTTTTTATTCTCAAACTTCGGAGATTCTTTTGCAAGTCCACGACATATCCGAATTCTTCTTTGCTAAGTTCATCTGTCGTTTCAGACAAATCGTTCTTCAACAGATGAAGTTTGTCTATGTATTTGTTGTTTTTGAGTAGTGTTTCGTTTTCGGATTTTGTGAGATAATGCAACTCAACGTTCTTTACACAATTCTTCAACGCCCTTACAATCGGCGTTGTCAGCACTACGTCTCCTATGGAACTGAATCTTATTATCAGAATCTTTGTTCTATTCATGCGGATTCAAATTCTATTCGAACGTTTTTTGAAAATAATCATCCGACTGAGCCATCTAAACTTATGCTTAGAAGTTTTTGAGCCTCAACAGCAAATTCCATCGGCAATTTATTAAGAACCTCTTTAGCATATCCGTTTACTATCAATCCGATTGCCTGTTCTTGACTGATACCTCTTTGACGGCAATAGAACAATTGGTCTTCGGAGATTTTCGAAGTGGTGGCTTCGTGTTCTACGACCGAGGATTGATTTTCTACTTTTATGTAAGGGAACGTGTGAGCACCACATGTGTCGCTCAAAAGCAAGGAATCACATTGCGAATAGTTTCTTGAATTTTCTGCGGACTTGTTTACTCTCACCAATCCCCTATATGAGTTTTGGCTTTTGCCTGCAGAAATTCCCTTACTTATGATTGTGCTTTTCGAATTCCTGCCTATATGCAACATTTTCGTGCCTGTATCGGCTTGTTGTAAGTTATTGGTAACGGCAACCGAATAAAACTCGCCCACGGTATTGTCTCCCTGCAATATGCAACTTGGATATTTCCACGTGATTGCGGAACCTGTTTCTACTTGTGTCCAAGACAATTTCGCATTGTTTCCTTTGCATATTCCACGTTTTGTAACGAAATTATAGATACCGCCTTTGCCGTCTTTATCTCCAGGATACCAATTCTGCACTGTTGAATATTTCACTTCTGCATCTTGCATTACGACAATCTCTACAATGGCTGCGTGCAATTGATTTTCATCTCGTTGCGGTGCTGTGCAGCCTTCCATGTACGAAACATAACTTCCTTGATCTGCAACAATGAGTGTGCGTTCGAATTGCCCCGTTCCGCCTGCGTTTATTCTGAAATAAGTCGATAACTCCATGGGACAACGCACTCCCTTTGGAATATAACAGAAACTACCATCGGAAAAAACGGCCGAATTGAGAGCTGCGAAATAGTTATCCCCGGCAGGAACAACGCTTCCCAAATACTGTTTTACCAATTCAGGATATTCTTTGACTGCTTCACTGAATGAGCAGAATATGACGCCGGCTTTCTTCAACGTATCTTGGAAAGTGGTCTTCACGCTCACCGAATCCATGACCGCATCCACGGCAACACCGGTCAAACGTTTTTGTTCATCCAAAGAAATTCCCAACTTGTTGAACGTATCCAGCAATGTAGGATCCACTTCGTCGAGGCTGTTCAATTGTTTCTTTTGTTTGGGAGCGGCATAATAGATTATATCTTGCAAATCTATTGGAGGAATATTCAGATGTGCCCAATCAGGCATCTTCATCTTCAAAAAGCGTCTGTAAGCCTTTAATCTGAATTCCTTCAACCACTCAGGCTCGCCCTTCAATTCGGAAATTCTGCACACCACTTCCTCACTCAAGCCTTTCTCTATCAGTTCCGTTTCTATATCCGTAACAAAGCCGTATTTATATTGGTCATTCGTTACGCTGTCTATTATATTCTTATCGTTATCCATAACATCCAAATTATTGCGACTTCAAAAAGCCAATCTTTTGCAAAAGTACGTTTTTTATGTCGTTTGACAAAATTATTCCGGTGGAAAACTCTGTATATGCGTATAAAAATTCACTTTTACGAATCAAAGAAAGATTTTTTCGAAATCAAGATCCATTTTCCTCAAATCAAGATTCGCTGAATTCTTTCTTGAAAAGAATTTTCCAAAACAAAAAAGCAAAAAAACAATGCTAAACATTTGGTAAGTTATTGTTTTTTTTTATTTTTGCGATCTAAAAACTTAAAATTATAGATTATGAAAAAAGTAACCTTATTTGTTGCAGCAATGTTTTTAACAACCGTTGCATTTTCGCAAAAGCTTGTAAAAACAGAAACTGCACAAGGAACAAAATACGTTGAAAAAAACGTAGATGTGAATAACAAAGAAAACAATCAAGAATTTGTTGTATTGAGCAAAGGAGACAAAATCTCACAACCTAAAAAATACGATGCAAGCGAATTAAAAGACAAGAAGGGTAAAATAATCGTTAAGAAACCAAACTGGAAAACTCCAAAAGAAACACGCCCTCAAAACTCCTTTGAACGCAGTGTTTACAACACCGAAAGCCTTATAGAAACAATAAAACAAAACCAAGACAAATATTTCGTAAAAGAAATGTACGAAGACGGCGGAACATATCACATTTTGTTCTACCCTGTAAAATAAAACAAAAAAAAGCGTGCAAGAAATCTTCTACCGAAGCTCTTGCACGCTTTTTTTGTCATCTACATCAATAATTGACCCAAATAAAGTACAATTTTACAACAAAATTGACCTGAATAAAGTACAATTTTGTATCTTTGCAATCATAAAATAGCAAAAGATATGGAAAAACGTTATTCAACGTTATAATGATCAAATCCCCGATTTAAACATTATTTACACAGGCTCTTCTATTCTTGACTTAGAAAAAGGGGGTGCTGATTTATCTCGCAGACAATTAAAAAACTATATGTATGGAATGTCTTTTAGAGAATGGTTAGAAATGGAAAAAGGAATAAAATTACCACAACTATCCTTAGAACAAATTATTGAAAACGAAATATCATT
Organism: Candidatus Onthomorpha sp.; assembly: GCA_045577535.1. Lineage (GTDB taxonomy): Bacteria > Bacteroidota > Bacteroidia > Bacteroidales > P3 > Onthomorpha. Next base: position 61,209 of record JAZNIO010000007.1, read on the forward strand.
CCCCTATACAGACTTTCGCCCATTACCTTTATTTAAAGAATATTTAAATAGAGGATATTATCCTTTTTATAAAGACATAAATTATAACGAACGTTTAATAGCAGTTATTGAACAAACTTTGGAAGTTGATATACCACAATTTGTAGGACTTAGTGTAAGCGTTATGCGTAAATTAAAACAACTTATGCAAATCATTGCTCAAATATCACCTTTTAAACCCAATTATAGTGATTTGGCACGTGATATATCTGTCAATCGTAGCGATCTAAAAGACTATCTTTTCTATATGGAAAAATCTGGAATGATACAAAGCCTTGTCTCTTCTGAAAAAGGGTTAAATCTGTTATCAAAAGTTGAAAAAATTTACTTAGATAATACTAATCTTATGATTGCTCTTTCTAATGAAGCAACTAACATAGGAAATATTAGAGAAACTTTCTTTTTTAATCAACTAAAAGTAAAAAATCAAGTAACCTCATCTCCTGCATCAGACTTCCTTGTTAATAATAAATATACATTTGAAATAGGAGGTCGTAAGAAAGGTAAAAAACAAATAAAAGACATAGACAACTCCTACATTGTAAAAGACGATATAGAATACGCTTATTCAAATGTAATACCCTTGTGGGCATTTGGATTAAATTACTAAACAAAAAAGCGTGCAAGAAATCTTCTATCCAAGCTCTTGCACGCTTTTTTTATAAAGCTATATCTTATTTTAAGATTTAATTGTTCGCATTGAAAGTTTCTACATCTTTTTCTAAATCAAGACGTGGCAAAGTTTTAAACACTTTGTAAATGTCTCATTATTAAAATATATAAACCATTAAGATTGAAACGAAATATTTTTTACTACACCTCTTTCAAGAATTTTATGACATCTTTAATTTGTGTTTCAAAATTCAATTCTTCTTGCGATAAACCGATACAATTTCCACACATATTCCCATAAGTATCATCATCCATATCCCTAAACTTAATTATATTTTCTTCCAACGCTTTATAATCTCCTGCTTTTGAAACGAACCCTATGTTATTATCCATAATAAATTTTGCAGGCTCACCATCACCACAAAACAATATAGGCAATCCCATTGGTAAAATATCATAAATTTTACTTGGAAACGCTCCATAAATTCTTACACATAAAGGAACTATTGCCACATCAACGAAAGAATAAACTTCATTCATTTCTTCTTTCGGAACAGATCCGTGTACAAAAACATTTGCATTCGGATTATTTTTTGAAAATTCCAACAATTTATCATACTGATTTCCCATTCCATAAATATGGAATTCAACATTTAAAGAACTAAAATCAATTTTTTGTACAATTTCATATACATTCTGAGCGACACCTAACATTCCAGCAAACACAAGTCTTAATGTTTTATGTTTTTGTCTATCAGGCATAACAGAATAGTTGCTGTCTTTTTGTAAATTTCTATACAAAAACAACGACTTATTTGAGAATTTACTATGTATATGTTCAAGTATTTCTTTTGATTGTCCTAAAATTGCATCAGATTTTAGATACAAAAATTTTTCACATTTAAGCATCACCTTATGGGCTAAACTTCCTGCTCTCATAGCTCCCATATCAACAGCTGTTGAAGGCCAAATATCAGATACGTTCAAAAAACACTTCTTCCTATATACATATCTAAATAATATCAAGGAAGATACTGCTGCAAATAATGTAGGTGTTTGGATTATCACCCTATCATAAGATTTACATTTTTTAACTCTAAAAGCAAATAACCAAATCATTACAGCAAAAGATATCATATTAATAGCCCTTTTTACAGGACTCGGAGAAATTGTAGCATAAGTCCAATATCTATAAATATTACTATTATCTATATTTTCAGACACAGAAATTCGTCCTTTGTAGCCTTCAAATATTTCCCCTTTTGGATAATTTGGCAAACTAGTTAACACATCAACATTGTTGCCAAACGATTTAAATCCATCAAGCATATTTTTTAAACGAGTTGGTGCTGCGCCAACTTCAGGAAAAAATCTTTCAGAGACAATTAAAATCCTCATAACTATATTTTAAGTATACTATAAATCAACTCAGATTCAAAATATAATTTTGCTACCTTTATAGGTTTAAATTTATTATATTCTTCAGAAATAGTATTTTCCACAATTTCTATTTTACTAACCCCAATAATATTTATCTCTGCTAATGTTGTTATAAGTTTATTTTCAACCACATTAACATCAATATCTGGAGCAAAATGAATGTAACTGATAGCTTCTGTCTTATATTTCACTAAATCTTTGATAATAAATTCATCTTCTCTTATTTCAAAAGAACGCTCTATGTCGCCATATTTAGAATATCCATTATGAATAGCTATTATATTATCACGACAATCTTTTATCAACTTAACTTTTGCTCTTCGTCCCACTCGAAATCCTCCCCATACCTCACTAGAATTGAGATTATCAATAACAACTACATTATGAGCAACAGAACTACGCTCATATTGGCGCCGTTTTGTTTTATTATAAGTTGATATACCTGTATCAACAACAAATGGCATTCCGTTGATACGCAATTCGTAATTAAAAGTATCTGCGTGAGAATGACCTGGTTGATACGAGGCCATAATGTTACCAACGTCTATAGTCGCTTCAAAACAATTATTTTGCATTCGTCTATAACCAGAATCCGACAAATTGATAGATTCCCATTCAATATTAAGACGTTTCGCATAATTAAACACATTATTTATAGATGGAGCAATGCCTATAGCTGCATCATTAAATAGAGGGAAAGAATAATCTATATATTTTATAGAATCTAAGTGACCTAGCATTAACTTCGCTTTATGATACAAGAAATCATTTATCTTATCTTGACCAACAAAACATATATTATTGAAAGAAAAATTATAACAATCCAACAATCTTTCTAACAATATTATATGATACATAACAGATTGTTCATAATGTGCACCATCTTTTAGAATTTGTTCATTTAATTCTCTTCTCAATAACTTTGTTGAAAGTTTGTATATTTTTTCATTGCGAAAAAATATAGCTCCAATAAATAGCGAATAAACATCCTCAAGCAGATGGTTAGCCAATAGGTGATATTCAAGTTTCTTAATCAGTAATTGATATTGCGAGTATAACGAATTACACCATTCTGTGCGTTTCTCGGTAGGGATATCATCCCAATATTTAGTGATAAATTTAATCCAATTTATAGCACGCAAAGCTATCGGGTATGGATCTTGACCAACCGAGTTAGATGGCAAATTAGATATAAAATCATCAATCCATTCAGCTCCAATTTCATATGGCATATTAGGCTGATTAAGCCAATCCATATAATTGAGGTTATAAGCCCAAAGCATACCCTTTGAGGTATCGGTCCACCCCCTGAAATCGTCGGTTATATTCAAAAAATTCAACTTTTCACCCTCACAACAGAGATACCTATCCACCCCTTTCGTCACATTACAACGCACAACTGCATTTGTCACCCGATGCGCAACAAATTTAGGTTTCTGCAACCTATATCGCACCTGATAACAAACCTGCCGCAACCGCAAATGCCACAAAGTATGTATAAGAAGTTTGGTGTTCATAGTTACTTAATTTCAATCCATGTACCCTCTTTCAACGAACGAATAGCAGCAAATGAAGTACGAGTAGTATTTACAATACTTTCAAAAGGGATCAAAGCATCACCTCCCTTTTGGATACGTTCATTAATAGTTTCAAATTGTTTTTTCTGTCCTTTGTCCATTATTCCAGACATTTTAGAGAAGCCTTTAACCCCAAAACCAGTTAACTTACGCCAGTTATCAAGAACAAAAATAGCCATTTTCTGGATTAGTTACCCAATCATAATCATTTCCTATATTAAACCATGTTTTGCTAAAATAACAAATATCACCTTTCAATATACGTTCTGCATTTTCGCTTATGATATATTTAGGATTTTTTGTAAAATCTAATTTTTCTCTACTATCAAAGAAAAAAGATGAAGTATTCTTTCTCCATTCATTGAGTATTATACATTTATTGAGATTAATGCGAGTTGGGTAAGATAATTTTAGCAAGCCACTTTTACGCTTAATCTCATAATTTGTTCTAAATAAGACATAACGTATTCCTTTGCGCTTTATAATATTTATTATTTTACCAATGATTGACATTTTAGCATCTTATTTATTAAATATTCAAATCATACCAAGTTTCTTTTCTATCCATTTTTACAATCCTCATTGGATTACCTACCACAGTGCAATTATCTGGAATACTCTTATTTACAACACTATTAGCCCCTATTATAACATTATTTCCTATAACAATTTCTCCAAAAACCTTTGAACCAGCACCAATATATACATCATTTCCTATTATTGGTACTTTTTTATCACCAAAATTTCTCCCAATAGTTACGCCCTGTGCCACCATACAATTATTCCCTATAATAGCATTAGAATGAATTACAACGCCCAATCCCCAATAACCCAATTGGAAATTTTCGCCCAAAGAGGCGCTACCAGGAACCCAAACCGAGAAGAGGAATCTATTCATCCATGACAAAAAAGAGGATAAATATTTTAATTTTTTTCTATAAAAAAAATTACTTATTCTATAGATTTTTATTGGAAAATTATTTTTCATCTAAAACAAATTTTAAACACTTTTGAAATATTCGCATATAGTTATTGAAAGAATATTCACCTGTAATCTTTTTAAAAGAATTTATACCCATATTATCCAATTCATTAGGGTTATCATGCATATAACAAAGTTTATTAAACAAATATTCCTTATCTATTTTATCTGTTACAAATCCATTACTTGCATCAATTAAATCAAGTTCTGTTCCATCTGCCAACCCTGATATTATAGGCAAAGAACTAATCATTCCATCGACTATGGCCAATCCTCCTAAACCAGGTAAAACTAAAACAGAAAACTTTGACATCAACACATTTAACTCATTAACAACTCGCCCATAGAATAAAACATTTTTCTCGACATTACACTCTTTTACATACGACTTTATATTTGATAAATAATTACCATCACCAATAATATGCAACTTAATATCATCATATTTCTGAGAAAGCAATAAAATAACATCTATCAAAAGTTCTATATTTTTTGTCTTATTAATAGCTCCTACAAAACAAATATTAAATCCTGGCAATTTTTCTATCGGTAAGTTATCTTTTATTTCCTGTATTTTTTGAGTCGTATCTATTACATTAACCGCTTTAAAAATTCTATTAGGCGCCACTCCTTGTTCAATAAAATATCTTTCACCTTGTGAAGAATAGGTAAATATAGCATCCCCATGTGTATCTAAATGCTTAATGAATTTTTCTAAAATTTTTCTAAATCCAGTATATTCCCTATTTTTCAATTTACTCATTGACCACCAAATAATCTTTTTTTTGAACAACTTTGCGTAAACAAAAGAAATTATCGCTGTAAATAAACTTGAGGCAGCCCCTTCTACAAATAAAATGTCTGGATTTTTCCTTATCAAATTAAAAAATAAGAAAAACAATATCTGTTGAGAAGATTTCCCATTATTAGTTTTAGCTCTAAACCAATAAGTTGGCAATTGTGTATGTTTAAAATACACCTCACCTGAATAATTTTTCAATTTAGTGTTTTTATCAGAAGCCCCATGTATTAATTCAAATTCTATTCCATCTAAATTTGAAATAGCTTCATATGTTGGAACTCTATATTGAAACATCACCTTATAAACACAAACTAACTTCATAATTGTAAAAAATACCTATATTTTTTAATCAAACAAACAAAATGCCATTTCCTTGTGATTATTAATAAATTTCTCAAAAAGTCCAATAGACTTTTCTGATAAATTTTTAGGATGTCCTATAATAACAAATGTATCGCTATTACTATAATGATTATAAATTTTTTCCAAATATAAAGAAAATACACCATCAATTGTAGCAGATATTGTTGAAGATGTTATTAATTTAGTAAAATTATATAGAAATTTATTAACTTCGGGTGGTAATCCTATTCCATTACCATCTCCAAATTTACCACCATTACCTTTCAAAGATTTGTAGTGCTTAATTAATTCATGTTTTAATAACCAATACCTCCACCCAATTAATTTTTTTGTTGTTATTGGATATTCTGTAAAAAAGCCATCATTATCACTACAACATAAACATTCAGAAAACTTCCATGTTGAAAGTTGAGGGATTTTTCTATAATCATAAGTTTGATATTTCGTTTTTTTCTTAACTCCTCTTAATACTGAAGTATCAATATTAATATTATAATTACGAAGAATATTCAAAAAAACATCACTACACATAGGAAAAGAATACCCTCCTGCTCTAAATGCACTTATTTTATTTAAAGAATATTTCTGTAATAATTCTATCGATAATGGAATTAAAGATAAAATATCATCGTTTTGCATATCTGATATTTTATAATGCTCAATATCCAATTTCCATCCATTATCATAATCAGAATACAACCACTGCGGATGAAAGTGTAACTGTATACTATGACCTTGTTTAGAAAGATTATATATATGATTTGAAACAATGTTATATTGTTTTTCTATCTCTTTATTAAAATCTTTTAATTGAAACAATCTAAGCAAATACGCTGCATCTACAAAAATATTTGCTTTTATATTGTATTTATCTAACATTTTAGTCAATGCATCCATAGGCTTTACAAGACAATTTTCTATTGTCCCTGTCTCCCTCCCCATAAATAACTCATAATCTAGAGTAATAAAACCCTTCATAATTCACTTCGTATCTTTACCTTAACCATTCAACAATTCTATCACAAGCAAAACCATCTCCATATGGATTAACAGCTTTGCTCATAGTATCATAATATTCTTTATTATCTAATAGCATTGACACTTCAGTTACAATTTTGTCGTAATTAGTACCTACAAGTTTAACTGTTCCTGCTTCTAATGCTTCTGGGCGTTCAGTTGTATCTCGCATCACCAACACTGGTTTTCCTAACCCTGGTGCTTCTTCTTGTATTCCACCACTGTCGGTAAGCACTATTGTTGATTTTTCCATTAAATATACAAATTCAAGATATTGTAGAGGCTCAATAAAGAACATATTTCCAAGGTTACTCAAATCTTCGCCAAATACTTCGTGAATTGGTTTACGGACATTGGGATTAAGGTGCATTGGATATACAAAATCAACTTCTGGATATTTATTTTTCAAATCACGAATAGCTGTACACATATTAATAAAGCCATCGCCAAAGTTTTCTCTACGATGTCCTGTTATCAATACTAATTTCTTGCCATCTTTTAAACGATTTACATCATATCCTGCATCTCTTAATATTTTATCTTGTTCTTTTTTTAATTCTTCGTTAGTATTCAATTTTCCAACTACAGCATGAAGTGCATCTATTACAGTATTTCCTGTAACATATATCTCTCCCATTGCTTTCTCTTCTATCAAATTCCTTTCGGAAAGTTTAGTTGGTGCAAAATTGTATGTGGCTATACGCCCTGTAATTTGACGATTCATCTCTTCTGGCCAAGGGCTATAAATGTTATGAGTACGAAGACCTGCTTCAACATGTCCTACTGGTATTTGTTGATAAAATGCCGCTAATGCAGCAGCTGTTGATGTTGTTGTATCTCCATGTACAAGTACTGCATCTGGTTTTATTTCCTTAAACACATCTCTCATTCCTGTAAGTACACGTGCTGTTACATCATACAAGTCTTGTCCCTGTTTCATTATATTAAGATCATAATCAGGTACAACCTCAAATATTTTCAAAACTTGATCCAACATCTCTCTATGCTGACCTGTAACGCATACAATGGTTTTGAAATCTTCCGGATATTTTTGAAATTCTTTTACCAACGGACACATCTTTATCGCCTCAGGACGCGTACCGAATACTAACATTATGGTTTTCATACTTCAATATCTTTAATACAATTATCTTACCACACCACAAAAATCAAGAATTATTTTATTGCCATCTTTTGGTAGTGATTTGAATGGGGTATGTGAAACAAGATAAACTACTATATCTGCCTTTTCAAATGCTTCTTTGTAATCGGTAAGTTTATATACGTTATGAGATTCTACATTTGGTTCTACAACCATAATATCAGCATTATTACAACTTTGCATTACCTTTGCTACTATATGTTTTGCAGGTGATTCACGCAAGTCGTCAATATCTGGTTTGAATGCCAAGCCCATCATTGCTATACTTGGTTTACGACCATTGTTTAGTTCAAACCTTAACATTTCATTTTGAACTTTTTCTGCACACCAAAATGCTTTATAATTATTTACTTGTCGTGCCGTACCTATCATACGAGATTCCATAGGGAATTCTGAAGTAATAAAATAAGGATCTACAGCTATACAGTGTCCTCCTACTCCGCAACCTGGCCAAAGAATATTTACACGTGGATGTTTATTTGCTAAATTAATCAATTCCCAAACATTAATTCCTGCTTTGTCGCATATAAATGAAAGTTCATTTGCAAATGCAATTTGAACATCACGACTTGAATTTTCTGTCAACTTACACATTTCTGCTGTTTTACTATTTGTTTTGTGTAACTGACCTGTAACAAATTGAGAATAAAATTCTATCGCTTTTTCTGTAGATTCTGTGTTTATTCCTCCTATAACTCTATCATTATGCACCAATTCATATATAACATTACCAGGTAAAACTCGTTCAGGACAATACGCAATGTATATTTTATCTTTCAATTCAGGTCTTTCTGTAAATATCAAATTAGCCATCATTTCTGTTGTTCCAACTGGAGATGTTGATTCTATTACATACAAATCACCTTCTTTCAATAGTGGTAATACTGCACGAGTAGCAGCTTCAACATACGAAACATCTGGCTGATGATCTCCTTTAAAAGGTGTTGGTACTACCATAAAATACGCATCACTTTCAATAGGAGTAGTTGCTGCATGAAATTTTCCATTTGCAATGACTTCTTGCAATAACTCTTCCATACCAGGTTCTATAATATGAAGAATACCTTGATTAGTCTTTTCTACTACTTTTGGATTTATATCTACTCCATGAACTTGAATACCGTGCTTAGCGGCAATAATTGCAGTGGGCAAACCTATATAGCCCAATCCCATAAAACATGCTTTCATATTCTTACATTTATTATTATTTATACTTTCTCTTTCTCTAAAAAAAACATCCACAAGGGAGCGAAGTCCTCACTCCCTCGCAGATTTGATTATTTTACAAATGCTCAACGTCCAAATTCGCTTTTTGGAATCTGATTTGATTCAATTTCGTCTCCATTGCTTTGGTCGGACGATAACGAACTCCTTTTTTCTTAATTGTCTTTTCGGTTGCCTCTTCCAATGTGTCCACCGCTTTGGCTTGTATGTACGGAGAAAAAACTCCCAATCCCTCAGCTTCCACCACAAAGGCTTCTTTTACATAAAACGTAATACCTTTCGCCATCGCTTGCAAAAATGCGTACGCCTCACCCTTGCTGATTGTGGTTCTTTCTTCCAATAAAGCAGCGATTTTTTCTGTTGTCATAGTGGTCGCTCTCACTATCTTCGGATAATACTTTATCTCACCCGGATTTGCACCGGTCATAACGGTTTTCTTTTCAATTGTATATTGTATCATAAGGCTAAACGTGTTTTAAGTCAAACTTACGGGTTTCTTGAACAGGAGCATCGTCGATTTCCTCTCTGAGCCTGGTTGCGGGGCGGAAATTTATCACAACCTTTTCGATATTTTCCACACCGACTTCCTCTAATGAAGCACTTCCCTTTGTGCGGAAATTAGGCGAAAACACACCCAAATCTTTAAAATTCACACCCATTCCGAGGCTCATATTTTCTTCGATCACCTCAGCCAATGAACGATAAAGCAGATTGACATCTTGCTCGGAAAGAGTGGAATTTCTTTGAATGAACTCTTTCAACTCCGCATCGGTAATCTTACCTTGATTAGCCGTTGCAAGAATAAACTTTTCGCCGGGATTTCTTCCGACATTGATGGTTGTTTTCTTTTTCTTGTAAACAAACGCCATAATTACCTCCTTTTTTGATTGATTATTTGTACGTTTTACTTTGGTTGTCAAGCTTTACGATTTATCCTCATTTTCAATTTCTTCAGAGCCTTTTTTATTTCGAGCGATGGTTTGTATATGATATTCACTTTCTTTACGGTTGAAAGGTTCAAATCCTCCTCGTTTTCCACAGCTTCGGCTTTGAGAGAAGGTTCAAACGTACCGAGTCTTCCGAATCTCACCCCGCGTCCCAATTGCAAATTCTCGATCATGACGGTCTGCAACTCACTCAACACAAATTCCACCTCATACTCTGTCAAAGTCGTTCTTTCGGCAATCAACTTCGATAAAACATCAAATTCCATCGGATGAATAGGATTTAGCTTCAAAAGATGCACTTCCTTATTAACACCATTACAATTTAGTGTACGTTTTGTGGGAATAAGCTGTATCATATCGTTTGATTTCTTTATGTGATGATTGCAAACCCTTACCTTTAATTCAAAAAAGTGCCACTTTTCCACCAAATAAGTGGCACTTTTCTACATCAAAAGTGGCACTTTTTATCAACTACCCTCCCTTTCTGCAACAATCAGATAAGGTTTTTCAATGGTTATTAGTAGTTTGTAAGTAAAGAACATTTGGCGTATTTAAGTAATCTTTTTTCGTTATTCCATATGCGTTGATTAACTATTGCGAAATTCTTTAATATTTTGGTCTTCTTTGGCAATAATACTTTTTCTTGAAGTCCTTGTGCTATAATTGGATCTGCCTCTACTACACAAATATAGTTAATTGGCTTATATTCATAATCTTTCTCGTATCTATATAAGAATGTGTCAAAATATTTTTGTCTCAATTCAGTTGCCACTCTATTTATTGTAGCTTGATGCCGCTTTTTTTCATTATTTTTTAACGGACAAGTATTAACAATCTTAGGTTCTTTCCATATTGGACACTTAAAGTCTACCTTTCCTTTTTTATATCTTTTTAATTCCAAAAATAGATATTCACCTGGAAACTCTGCTATAATATCTACTTTCTTCATTCCGTCACACAATTGAGTGCACTCGTCATCAAACCCAATTATATGAATAACATCTTCACTAAAATCAAATAGATAACCATCTTTTTCAATCGTCCTTGACATCATAATCAATCCTCCCACTCCAATTCGAACGTTCTTGCAACAAATGAATCAAACACATCATTAATAGCATTGTAAGTGATTTCATTCAAATTTTCTACTGTTTGACATTCAATTGTATCGTTTTGCTTGTATAATGAGTGATACAAAACAGCATCTTCTGTTTGCTTTGACATCTCCAATTCTTTAAGGAAAACATAATCGTGTGTGGAAATAAACACCTGTGTTCCCATACGTTGTAATTCTAATATTATCTGAATCAATTGCTGAGTAAGTTTTGGATTAAGATTGGTTTCCGGTTCATCCCAAAAAAGAATACTACCAGAAGATATGCTTTCATTCTGTATCAATGAATATAGTAACCCCAATTTACGATATCCTTCTGCTAATAAAGTAAACTCTAAATTACCTTGTGCATTTACTAAATAAAACTTTTCATTCTTTTTTACAACCCTACCATCTATGATGTTTTGAATTGTGTCTAATAATTTTGTTTTTTCCTTAGTAGCACGTCCTTTTACAGCTGGCAACAATGCTAACCTAACAATATCAGGATAAATAGATTCAAAATATAATTCCCTTTTTTCATATAATGAATTGAAACCCATAGAATTTGCCAACATATCTTTAACCGGAATATACACCACGTTATAAGATTGTTTTTTTGCCCAAGTTTTAGCATTAAAAATTTTACTGTGATTCAACGAAGTTAATTCACAACGTATTGTTCTGACAATGTCATTATCATCATCTTGCCTATAAACATAAAATTCACCCTTACCACGTCCGACAGAACGTCTAACTAATCGTCCCAAACTATCTGGCAAGAACAATCCATAAAGAGTTTGCTCCATAGTTTTTTGAAGAGCATAAGAACTATCTGCCATTAACATTGAAGCATATAGCAGTTTCATTAAATGCGTTTTACCTGTGCCATTAGCCCCGATAAAAACATTTACCCCCTTTGATAATTTGACCTCAATATTGTCAAACGCCGTAATATTATTTATTTTTATCTCTGTTAACATCTACATATAATTTTAACAACAATATTTAATTTTAGTAGCCGTTAGGATTGTTTTTTTGCCAATTCCAAGAGTCGCGGCACATATCTTCTAAATCGTTTTCGGCTTTCCAACCTAATTCTTTTTCAATCTTTTGTGGATTGCAATAACATTCTGCAATATCTCCTGAACGACGTGGTTGAATTGTGTAAGGTACTTTCAAATCGTTGGCTTTTTCAAAGGCTTTTACAACTTCCAAAACGGAATATCCTCTGCCTGTTCCAACGTTATATATCTCTAATCCGCAGTTCTTATTGATTGCTTTTAAGGTACTTACGTGTGCTTTCGCTAAATCTACAACGTGAATGTAATCTCTTACGCCTGTGCCGTCTGCTGTGTTGTAATCGTTGCCGAATACGTTGAGTTTTTCTCGTTTTCCTATGGCTACCTGCGTGATATATGGCATAAGATTATTCGGAATGCCGTTCGGATTTTCGCCTATTCTACCGCTTTTGTGTGCTCCGATAGGATTGAAATATCTGAGCAAGACTACATTCCACTCTTTATCTGCTTTTTGAATATCTGTAAGCACCTGCTCTAACATACTTTTGGTCCAGCCGTACGGATTTGTGCAAACGCCTTTGGGACAGTTTTCTGTGATCGGCATTTCGGCAGGTTCTCCGTAAATTGTGGCTGATGAGGAGAATATTATGTTCTTACAGTTATGTTTTTCAAGCATTTGCATCAAGACAAGTGTGCCGTTGATGTTGTTTTCGTAATAAAGCCAAGGTTTTTCAACGCTTTCTCCAACTGCTTTCAAACCTGCGAAATGTATGCATGCATCAAATTTATGTGCAATCATCACCTTTTCAAGCCCTTCCTTGTCGCGAATATCCACTTGACAGAATGGAATTGCCTCTACTTTGCAAAGTTCTGCCACTCTTTTGAGCGATTCTTTCGATGAGTTGCTCAAATTATCAACTACCACCGCACTATGCCCTGCCTGATAAAGTTCCACCAATGTATGCGAGCCTATAAATCCCGCTCCGCCTGTTACTAAGATTTGCATAGTTGGTTAGTTGTTTGGGTTAAATTTTTGCATTAACTTATAAATAGAAAAAGTTTTCTTTGGGAACATTGTAAATAATATTCCTTCTACCTTATATTTTAATATATTTGAATGAATCAAATGAGTGAATAGATGTTTGTTTTTGTACATATCGCAAGAAAAGACTTTTGTTATTTGTTTTTCTGCTCCTAATAAATCATACAATGCATTATTTAAAACTTGTCCTATTTCGTTATGGTAAATAACAAAATAATCTTTATCTACATTCTTCATGAACTTTGACAAGCTATTTCCTACAATGATTCCATCATGACTTTTTTTAGGATTAAAAGACCGTGTTATTGAATTTTGATTTGGATAAACAAAGTATAATATTTCATTCGTAAATCCTAATCTTTCTAAAAAATAATATGCTCTATATGTAAATTCATTATCTTCTTGAAATATACCTTTGTAGAACAATAATTTATGTTTAACAAGAAACTCTCTATTGTATATTGTAAAAGGTACACAACAAACACATTTTTTTTGCAACATAGCATCTTTACCTTTCATTACAGATAAATTATGAAAAGAAAAACGTCTTATATCTTGACCTTCTATGTTATTTGCGGCACATATAGCCAACGCATCAAGTTTCTCAAAGTATAATTGCTCTACTATCTCTTTTAAACATTTTTCCCTAATCCAATCATCAGAATCAACAAACCAAACATAATCGCCCTTAGCGACAGAAAGTCCCGTATTACGAGCATCACTTAATCCTCCATTAGGTTGGGAAATTACAGTTATATTTTTATTTTCTTTAGCAATACGTTCGGCAATTTGCAAACTGCCATCAGGACTACCATCATTTACAACAATAATTTCATAATCTTCGTAAGATATATCTTGCTTCAAACAAGAGATCAAGCATCTTTCAATATACAATTCTACATTGTACATTGGTATTATTATTGAAAGTTTCATAAACTATATTTTTTGAAAATAAAATTGGAATAAAATAGAACTTCTTTCCGTTGCCCCTAACATATTCAAATAAAATATTCCTATAAATGCAATAATTAAAGCATAAGCCAACAGAGGATTAACCCTAAAACTATTTTTTCTAAAAAGATAATAGACAAAATAAGCCAACATTATTGCTTGAAAAATGTAGAAATATCTAAATGGTCGTGAAAAAACGACAACTCCTTCAGGGAAAATATATTGAGTAAGTATTCCAAAGAAAAAGAAAAAATAAATAATATTAAACTTTTTACTATTATAGTATGATTTTAATTTTCTACTATATAAGATTATTATAACCCAAACAAGTATTCTAAACATATATGCCAATCCTGTTCCTCCTACCTCTCTATTAAGTTCATAAAGCATATTATCCATTGTATAGGTAGCATATAAACCATCTTCACCTCCTAAAATAGTTTGAAATTGTTCAATAATTGGTTCAAATTGCAAAATAAATACTTCAAATACATTCTTTATGATGAAAACCGATGCAAATAAAATCAATTGCAATGGAATACTCTTAAAGTAATCTTTACCATTTCTAAGCAATGGATAAAAAACAAATAATATTAATGCACTTCTATGAAATAAAAATGCAATGATTCCCCAAATAATATAATGCCAAAATTTCTTTTCTACAATGAAAGTTATAGAATATAACCATATACACATAGCTAATGCTTGACGTATACCATTCATCCAAAATATATAAGATGAATTAAAAAATAAAAAAGTAATAAGCAAAGGAAACAAATATCGCTCATTTTTGAATGCCAATAAGAAAAACGTTATTTGAATAAAAGCCCATATAGCGAAATAAATTATAGGATGAATATTTAAATCATAACAAATTTTAGAAATCCAGCGAAACAATGGCTCCATTTTTAAATCTTCACATACAATACCTTCAATATATGAAAATAAATACCCTAAATGATCTGTTCCTACGTCATATCGCATACCAAACATTAATGCAAAAAACAATAACATAAAGACTATTTCAAAAGACCAGAAAGAACGTTTCTGAATTAATTCTCCATATTGCCCCGTTTGGTATACTGCTTTTCTTTTTGCAATATTAGCAAACAAAAGCATTACCAATATTATGAATGTATAAACAAGAATACTTTGAATCATAATTATATTTTTACTTCTTGATAAAATTCTGTATAAAACTTTTTAGATTGTATTTTTTGGCAACATACCACGCAATCAATCCATCAATTACAATAGTGAGAATTATGCGATAGGTTAGTGATATATCATAGGTAACGACAAAATACATTGCAATACACATTGCGATAAGAAATACAATATATTTAGACGGCAACGCCAATATACCTTTTCGTTTGGTAACTGTATTGGTAATTATATAACTAACTATTCGAGACAGTGCTAAGGATATTGGTACTATTATTATACCAATTGTAGGTAAAAAAAGTACAAGAGATATAATATTTACAATACATCCTGCAACGTATGCAATACCTATATATTTAGTGTCTCGGCTTATGGATATTCCGGAACTTACTATTGGAAATAACAGATATACAGCCATAGGAATACAAAGTAACACTATGTATTCAGCTGCATTTATATAAGAAGGATTACTCAATAATAAAACTAATTCTTTTGATAATAAAGAAATCGTAACAGAAACAATAGTTAATCCTAAAACAATTATTGTAAATAAATCATTAACTTGTTTTTTGAAACCTTCTTTTGTGTAGTTTTCATATAGGAATGGTCCCCACGTATTGTTGAGTCCAATGCTTATGAGAGTGAAAACAGATGCAAATTGTAATGCTATTGAATAAACGCCCAAATCTTCCATAGATACATATTTATTTATGAATATTTGACCTACAGAAGTATCTATCCATCCTGCTAATATAGCGGGCAATGTTGGTATGGCATATAATAGCGCTCTTTTTAGATATTTCCATTCAAATGAAAGTTCAATATATTCTCGATTAATAAAAGCAAAGTAAATTATTCCAAATAATTCAGCTATTAAAACTCCAACAAAAACACTTACTATACCATATCTCAAAACTACTACACCTATAACTGAAATTGAAATTTGAATCAGAATTTGAATTAAAGATCCTATTGTGTATAATATTGGTTTTTTCTTAAACCGTGTTAGAATCGAAAAATATGACAATATGCTTCCTGCCGGTATGGATAAGAGCATAAGTAGAAATGCAAAATCATATTTTTGAGGAAGCTCTAATACCGACTCTGTCCAAAAATTCCTGGTTGTTATTAATATACATAAAATGGAAATAGACAATATAAGTATTGAATAGAAACCTGTTGAAACTAATCTACTTCTGTTTACATCTTTTTCGTAATAATCTCGTGCAATTCCTGAATGAATATTAAGGTTGGAAAATAAATCAATAATGCCTTTGCACGATACTATCAATGCCATAGCACCATACTCTTCACGAGTTAGCACACTAGTATATACCGGCATTAAAAATACTGCAATTATTTTTGACAATACCGATGCAATACCATAAATAAAAAAATCTTTAAAAAACTTAAACATTATATTTATTCTTTATATACTAAAATCCAGCTATCAATACATTTGGACCAACTGAAATTATCTTTTCCATTCAAAGAATTATTTTCAGTTGATATACTGTAATCACTAAAATTGTCAACAACATTACAGCATTTAGCTACCCCCTCGGCGATAGATGGTACAGCTATAGCTGAAAAATTATATGTTTTTAGATATTTAGGATAGTCTAGCCAATTGCCGTAAATCAATACCGATTTTGCACACAAGCATTCTACAATGCTACGAGAAAATCCATCAACAGTAGATAACTGTAATGTTACATCTGTTGCATTTCTGATTCGAGCAATTTCTATGTCTGATAAAAATCTACCACTTATCAATGTGTAGGAAAAACCACTGTCAATTAATGCCGACTCCACTTGTTTTATATACGTTTCTACTCCGCCACGTGTCATCGGTGCGAGGATATGGATTTTATCCTTATAATTACTATATTTTTTCAGTTCATTAATAATATCAATATGGTTATGTGCTGTTTTTCCACTATATCCTATTAATACAGTTGTTTTATTTGAATCTATTGATAAATGCTGTTTCGATGTTTTTTTATCTTCTGTCTCAATCAAATTATATAATTCACCAATTGAGGAAGAACCTAGACTTGCTACACGATAGTTGTTTTCCAAAAAAGGATACTTTTTACATAACTTCTGTTTAAATTCTTCAGCATTTGCTATTATGGATACTTTTTTTAAAAAACATTCCAAGTATAACATATATAATTTGTGAGAATGACATATTTCTTGTTTTTCCAATTCTCCACCCCAAAATGTAGCACATAATTTATCGCAATGAGATGATAAATTTGTAGTCAATATGGTGGAAGGTAAAAGCCAGTGACAATGTATTACATCATAATGTTTATCCTTAATGAATCTTTTTAATGAACAACTTTGTTCAAAAGGAGTAGAAAAAGAGCGGACATATCTTATTTTTGAAACAAATGATAATTTTGGTCTATAAATATTGTCATAATATTTATTATCATAACTTTGTTTATTGGATGAGAAAAAACTAAAAACGTCAATAGAAACATCCATTTTGGATTTCACCCATTTAGCAAAGTTGTATATAAAAACATCATTCGCATTTCCAACAATTAAAAGTAATTTCATATTGTTAGTATTGGTTTTCAATTTATTATTAACATTTGAACTTTTAATTATAAAGTAATTATTTATATTTTACAGCAGGGTTTCCCATCCAAATTTCATTATCTGGAACATCTTTTACGACAACACTTCCCATTCCAACAAGAGAATTATTGCCTACTTTTTTCCAATCGCGTATGGATACATTAGGGCTAATCCATGAATTTTCACCAATACAACATGAACCCGAAATTTCACTACATGCTATTATCATTGCATTTTTCCCAATTTCAACATTGTGAGCAATATGACATAGGTTATCAATCTTGGCATAATCCCTAATTATCGTATTTGATAAAGCCCCTCTGTCTATACATGTATTACTACCTATTTCTACATTATTTCCAATGATAACACCCCCAATTTGTGGAAATCTAAATCGATTACCATGCTCATCTACTTCATATCCGAAACCAGCACCGCCAATAACACTACCTTCCTTTATGTAACAATTATCTCCAATTTGAACATCATCGTAGATTCTAACGTTAGATAGAATCGTAGCATTATTACCAATGGAAACATTACCTATCACGCAATACGGACCTATATATACATTCTCTCCAATTATCGCTTTATCAGAAATAATTGCAGTACTATGAATTCCAGGTTGTATTTTTTCTACAAAAAAATTATTTCCAACTATTGATAATGCATATTTCGGATTCTTTACATAGATAAGAGTCTTATTCTGATTCTTTAATTTATCAGAATATACAACACTAGTATCAACCAAAACTACCTTTGCCAATGTTTTCTCTACAATTATTTGCTTATCCAACTTGTTCGGATTAATCCAATCTAATGTAGTTTCAGTAGTATGTTTTACATCTGATATATTATCAATATAAACATTTTCAACAGATCCTTCTATTTTAATAACGTTATTATTGAGAATACGTATAATTTCTGTTATTTGGATTCTATTGTGTCTCATAATTTTAATAATTTAATCTTCATAGTCATCAGGGCAAAGCATACCTCTACAATGTAGGCCATTTACTTGTTCATCAAAAAGGCGTTGTGCTTGTGCAAAAAAAACTTTATGTAGTCTTTTTCTTGGTGATAGAACTTCATCACTCCAATTAGCATCATGGGACAATACTTGCAAATGCTTTATATTCTCATTATTCAACACATCTTCCAATCTATCGAATCGCCAATATCCGAGACTGTCTCCACAATAATTATATTTTTCTTTGAAATGAGATGAGTATACATTTATAAGCCCTCCATATTTATATTCTAAACAACTTTGGGTAAAAGGTGTGGTATTGTGGAATGAAAAAGTATCTATGTCAATTTTTAATACTTTCTCGAAATAATTTCTATCAAGAAATATATATTCATTTAATTGTTTTTCATCAATAATATTATAATAATGACTATCAAAATGTAATCCTATAAAATGTCCTAGTTCTTTGATTTTGTTTAATACTCTAGTATAATGTCCATCAAATATATTATAATATTGACTGTGAATTTGAAAAAAATAAGTAGATTTCACTCCCAAATCATGCTCTATCTCTGCCATTTTTAAAGCTATGTCTGGTTCAAATTCTACATCATGACGCCACAAAATATCTTTTCTATCATCGATATATTCATCTGTATATGAAATAAAATTAAAGCCTTTTTTTATTGCAATCCCTATTAGTCTTCGATAATTTTCCAAGGTAAAATCATCGAACTTATATTTTTCTTTGTTTATCATAATCACAATACTTTTATCATTCGTAAATATTCGTTCCATTCGCCCATGTCTTTCCAGTCATTCTGACTTATTGGATAAACACCTACACGGCGACCTTGTGTTTTTAGTTTTTCCATTAGGTGTGTTATATGATAAAACTCATCGGGTATATCGTTTAGTAGCGATGGTTCTAAGATGTACAACCCTGTGTTTATCTTAAACGATAGAGTGGGCTTTTCTTCTATCGATTCCAAGATGCCGTTTTCACCGGTAATGATTGTACCGTAGGGTATCGACAAAGTTTTTACTGCAGCCACTACCGTAAGTTCGTTGTTATTACTGCGATGATAGTTCAATATCTCCGAATAATCTTCTTCGATAAGTATATCGCAGTTAGATACAAAGAATGTAGAATTAATCTTGTCTTTCAACAATCGCAAACTACCTGCCGTTCCCAGCGGTTTATCTTCTTGAAAATAATGAATATTATATTCCGGATTATTGATAAAATCGAAATAGTTTTTTATGCTATCGGCTTTGTAGTTTACCGAAATATAAAAATCATGACAGTTATGTGCCACAAATTTATCCATTATAGTCTCCACTATGGTCTTTTCGCCAATAGGGATAAGAGGCTTTGGATAAACATTAGTAAGCGGTGCAAGGCGAGTGCCTTTGCCCCCTGCCATTATCACTACAGGAAGATTTATATCTTGTAGAGTTTTATTATTACTTGTTCCAAACAAATCTTTCCAATAATACACCTCTACAAGATTTCCTTCTTTATCCAAAACCGGCATACATTCAGCTCTTAAGCGAGACATCTTGTTTTTGATAGATTCTATTGACTCACCCGCAAAAGCATATATCTTGTTTTTGTTTAAAATAGAAGAAATAGGCGATGACAGATCTATACCCTTCAATATAGCACGCTGAATATCACCGATAGTGATAAGCCCTTCAAATTTATCCTCGTTGAATACAAAAAGCGACTTCACTTTTTCTGTATCCATCTGCTTTAAGGCTTGGATAATAGAAGAGGTAATAAAAATATTTCGATTCATTGTAAAATATAATATATCTATTAAGATTATAGATTTCTTGACCAATCCATACTCTCAATTATCTTTCTTCGTTCTTCGGTTGGTTTTTGTCTTTCGCCTATTTTTTTTACAGGACTACCAACATATATTCCCCATGGTTCAAGATCTTTATTGACAAATGCATTAGAGCCGACAAGTGCACCTTCTCCTATTGTTACACCTGGCATAATTACACTGTTAGCACCAATATATGCATCATCTTCTAAAATAATATCTCCATACTCTGTTGCTCTCGTCTCTTCGGGAAGAAATTCATTTGTGTAATATCCGTTGAACTTGTAAGTTGATGTTAATAATTTTGTTCCCGGACCTATAAAAACACGATTACCTATAACTGTATTTGCACCGCCTTCTATCAAACAATGCCATGTTATAATGCTATATTTTCCAATTTTTAATGATTTACCTGCATCAATATATGCGAAATCCAAAATTCTACTATAATCATCGATTTCCATATTTTCTGCACGCATAATTTTGCACATTGCATTAAGTATTACATGTTCTCCACAATACTTCAATCTTGGACGATTATTTTCACCCAAAAATTCAATATAATCTATACTCGCCATAATAATTATATATTAATTAATGATACAAACTACCATTAATAGTTATACACAATTATTAATGGTAATTTTTTAAATTTTTAATTCTATGCTCTTTTTCTCAAGCAATCTTGCAGGGTTGCCGATATACCCCCCCCGAAAACACTGTTTTTCAACATGTTACAATTTTGACCTAAAAAAGTATAATCAGCCAATGTTATTCCATTCTTTATAGAAGAGTGTAAACCCAAAAAACAATGATTTCCAATATTGCTATACCCACCCATTACCACATTGGTACTAAAGAAATTGAAATCTCCGATTTTTGAGTCGTGAGAAACGACAACAGAAGAAGCAAAATAATTACATTTTCCTATAATTGTATTAGGTCCAATCACAACACCGGGCAATATAATATTACCTTCTTCTATATGATTTGAATAAATAAGTGCTTTTTCAGATATATAAGAACCTATACGACATCCGGCATTTAGACATTCATTATAGATCTTTTCTCGTAAGTTATTCATATTAGTATATCCATATGCTATAATTAACTCACAATCATCTTTCATTTTTGCAAGAAATAATGAAAATGGTATTACCGGTATTTCCAATATGGAAGTACGTGAGATGTAATTATCATCATTAGTGAATGCAACTACATTATGTTTTTTCTCATGTAATATGTATAAACACAAACGTTCTGCAAAAGCAGAATCTCCATATATAACATAATCCTTTTTCATACCAATTTATTTAAATTACATCTATCATTTTGCTTAAACTAACCGAATAATCATTTACTAAATAGTTTATTTGCTCTATTGCATCAGCACAAAATATAACTTGTCCGTATCTATCCAAACTACTGGTTATTTTATTTACTTGATTTCCAACTGCGAGTTTAAGATCAAGACTAAATACATTATCTTCGGTCTTTATCTTATAAATCTCAGGATTGATATATTTAACTTCTCCCTCAGGAAAATTAAAGAAACATACGGCTGATGCTTTTTCAACTCTTCCTGTTTGTGTATCTACTTCATTTTCCAAGGCAATATTAAGCAATTGGTCTTCGATATTAATTCCTGTAGAAAGTGGCACTAATGTAGATGTAATATAATCTCCGCCAAGACGTGGGCTTGTTTCTATTATAAATATTCCACGCTCATTTATCTTCAATTCGGTATGCGAAGCACAATTTTCGAAATGCATACAATCTGCTATCTTGCTTATCAATTGTTTGATATTGTCTTTTTGTTCTTCGCTTAAATTGGAAGGTTGCTTATGTCCAAGTTCTACATTATAAGGGAAATCGGTAGTAGTCTTTTCGGTAAATTGAATCACTTCCGATTTACCGTCATAGTGCAATGCTTCTATACTATATTCCAGTCCTTCTATAAACTCTTCCACCAATATGGTTTCCAATTTGGAGTATTGCAACGCTTCGTTTATGGCAGCCGATAATTCTTCGGCATTTCTGCAAAGAATTACTCCTCTACTTCCTGAGTTATCTCTTGGCTTTGCTATCACTGGAAAATAAAAATCGCTTGCTGCTTCAGCTTTTGAAATCAAACGTCCTTTTGCACAAGGTATACCACCTTCAATAAAGCGTTGTTTCATTTGAAATTTATCAGTGGACCATACTGCAGTTTCTTCGGAATAGAATCGCAAGCCTAGCTCCTTAGCCACACGTGCCATCATTACAAGTGGTTTGTCGGTAGCCGCCGTTACCACTGCCGAAATATTGTATTTTTTGGCTACTGCAAGTGTTCCTTCATAGTCCTGCCCACCGACAACCTCAAAGGCATCAACGGAATCTTTACACACTGCATCGGCACAAGGGTCAATGCCTACTACAAAAAGCCCCATCAACTTAGCTCTTTCGATAATAGACTTTTGTAGCTCGCCTACGCCAAATATAAGAACAGATTTTTTATCCATTTATAGCGGTATCTACAACTTTAACAATATATTCAACGTCTTCCATTGTCAATGCAGCATACATCGGCAATGTTATTTCATGATCGGTTACATACTCTGTTTGAGGCAAAACTGCACCATATTCTTTGTAAATAGAAAATCTGTGAATGGCAGGATAGTGAACACTGGTTTGTACTCCTGCCTCGTGAATTTTGTTTCTTATGGCATCACGGTCTTCCACAGTGCCTTTTGTGATAACGATAGGCATAATGTAATTGGATGTAAATTCTATGTTATCTGCAAAAGGAATTATTACATTTTCCACCTTCGAAAGCAATTCGATATAACGTTTTCTTACAGCTATTCGTTGTTCAAGGTCGCCGGGAAGTTTCTTTAGTTGTTCTATGGCTATTGTTGCATGAATATCGTCTAAGCGGAAGTTATACCCAAGTTCAACTATATCGTATGCAGTAGCATGTCCTCCGGCACGCTGATAACTCATTGTAGTCATACCATGCGAACGCAACAAACGTGCTTTATCGGCCATCTCCTTATTGTTGGATATAAACATGCCGCCTTCGCCAGTGCTGATATTTTTGTTTGAGAAAAAGCTGAAAGCTGCACAGTCACCTATAGTACCAAGTTTCTTTCCTTTGTATTCCGAAAGCGGTCCATGGCAGGCATCTTCAATAACCTTTAGATTATGTTTTTTGGCAATAACCATAATCTCATCCATCTTACATGGAAATCCTGCCATATGAACAACGAGTATGGCTTTTGTCTTGTCGGTAATTTTCTTTTCAATTTCAGCAGGGTCAATGTTTATATGATCGGGTCCTACAATATCACAAAATACAGGAGTAGCACCGGCATAACGTATACAATTGGCAGATGCTGCAAAAGTGAGTGACGGACATATAACTTCGTCGCCTGGTTTAACACCGGAAACTAAACAACATAAATGCAAAGCATCTGTACAATTTGATATACTTACAGCATAGTTGACATGAAACATATCAACAAACATTTTTTCTAATTCTTCACATTTTGGACCGGTCGAAATCCAACCTGATTTTATTGTTTCTGCTGCTGCATTAGCTTCTTTTTCGTCGAAGTTAAGATTAAATAAAGGTATTTTGTATGCCATAATTTTTATATTTTACATTTTTTGATCAAGATTTTTCCCTTTTTCTTCGTGTTCAAAATTTGGAATAAATCGTTTAATTGCTTCTACTACTTCTTCTTTTGTAAAAGATGGATTAGCAAATATTTCTTCCATTTCAGCAAAAAAGGTATCAATATCTACCATCGGACGATGTTCGGATTCTTCTATAATACCAACACCTTCATACCTATTCATATCCAATTTTTCACCAGGGACATAAAACTCCTCGTAAGCCTTTTCGCCAGTGGTATCGCTTTTGAAATATACTACAGGATATTTATCTGTGTCATACGACATTTCGTTAGCGAACTTCTTAGCATCTTCGTCATTAGCACATTCTATTTTTTCACAACCAATAGTTTTTACATAGTCGTCGCAAATGCTGGAGAATGTAAGCATCTGATCTTCTCCGAGTTTTGGAAAGAATATCTCACCTGTTTTGCCAAGAATACAAGCGAGCATACATATCTGCCCACTTTCATCGAGAGAGACAAAATAGCGTTTCACATCATTAGGGGCTGCCAAAGGTTGTTTCTTCTTTACACGATTCAACCAGCCGTCAGGCAATGAACCATTAGAGAAGGCTACATTTGCAAAACGTGCGGTCGTTACTTTAAACTTTGAAGAATAAGCCATTACCATATCTTCCATAATACGCTTACTTGCACCCATAATATTTACAGGGTTAGCTGCCTTGTCGGTAGAAACACAGAAGAAATGTTTTGGAGGATACTCGCAAAGTAAATCCATAAATTTCTTTGCTTTTATATCGTTGTTTTCGATAAGAGCTTGTACTGAATATTTGTCTTTTTCGCT
>JAZNIO010000008.1:0-20869 GCA_045577535.1 Candidatus Onthomorpha sp.
CATTCTTTGCATCAGGTCTATAAGCTATATCTTTACGATCTACCACATTAGACCAAGGAGTCTCAAAAACACTCTTCTGATAAGCTGTACCTTCTATGCTTACGCTCCATGGAGAAACAGATTTCAACGAAGAGAATTCATAGTTATTTTGTGCATTCAAACACATTACCGAAATAATGCAAGCAATTAAAGTCGCAATCTTTTTTCTATTCATAGCTGTTTGTTATTTATTAAAACTGTTTTTTGCTTCTTGTCATAATCTCATTTTTATCCCAAACTATCTCTTCGTTTTAGTGAAATAGTTCTTGATTTCAGTAAAATGATTCTTTGTTTCGTTTGAACGAAATCAAGAAATAATTTATTACTTCTTCGTTTTATTTTTTTGAGATGAATATGCGGTTTCCGGATTCGGATATTTCTGTTCTTACATTAAAGTAATGCTCGATGTTTTCTTTGTTAAGGATTTCTTTTGCAGAGCCTTGAACTGCTAATCTCCCATTTTGCATAAGCAACACATCGTCGCAATATTGCATAGTCATATTCAAGTCGTGCAGAACGATGATCACTGTCCGTCCTTCTTGGTTTATCTGTTTCAAAAGCGACATTATTTCGAACTGATGTTGAATATCGAGGTTGCTGATCGGTTCATCAAGCATCAAAACAGGCGTTTGTTGAGCCAAAGCCCTTGCTATGATTACTCTTTGAAACTCTCCGCCACTCAAAGTCTTTGCATTGGAATCGCGTAAGTGCCAAGTATTGGTTTGTTTCATGGCTTGCTCAACTATTTTCAAGTCTTCTGAGCTATCGGAATAAAGAGGTCGTTGATAGGGTGTGCGACCCATGAGAACCAATTGATGTGCCGAAAAATCAAACATAAGGTCCGTATGTTGGGGAACGAAAGCTATTTTTTTTGCAAGCTCTTTGAACGAATAGGAATTCAAATCACGATTGTCTAATCTTATGATACCATTATTCACCTTGTTGTTTCGAGTCAGGCATTTCAATAGAGTGGTCTTTCCGGAGCCGTTATTCCCGATTATGGCATTGAATCCGCCTTCGGATAGAGAGAATGAAACTTCAGAAAGTATCTTTTTTTTACCTGCAAAAAAGTTTAAGTCCTTTACTTCAATCATTGGTTCAGACGTTTTTTGGAGTTAAACAACAGATATATAAAAAACGGAGCACCAATCAAAGCAGTGATGCTTCCCGGTGGTATTTCCGATGGTGGGATTATTACTTTCGAAAGAATATCTCCAATAGTCATAAAGATAATACCGCCAACTATGGAAAAAGGAATAAGTCTTCTGTTATCAGCACCAACAATTGTTCTGACCATGTGAGGAACAACCAAACCGATAAAGCCGATTACACCGCTGCGAGAAACAATCGAACTGACCATAAACGTACAAACGAGCAATAATACACGTTTTGTCTTTTCCACATTCACACCTAAACTTTGTGCAGTTTGATTGTCGATAAGCAAAGCGTTCAAATCCCTTGCGTGAAACACCACAACCAATATACCAATCAATACAGCGGTAAACACAAACAATAAATCGTTGTAGTTAATGTAAGAAAGACTGCCCATAGTCCAAAAGGTAATCTTCTCCATCTGCTCACGGTTCAAAACCATTAGCAAAGATATTACTGAGGAAATAAGAAAGTTAATGGAGATTCCTGCAAGCAATAGGGTAGAAGTATGTATGCGGTTGCCGTATGAGGAAATGCGTATTATGATAAGCACAGTCAGTATTGCAAAAACAAAACTGCTCACACCGACTCCCAATATCATGCTTTCAGCTCCCAACACTATTGCAACAGCAGCCCCGAGTGATGCTCCGGAACTTACGCCCAACACATAGGGATCGGAAAGCGGATTGCGGAATATTGATTGGAAGGCAAGCCCGCAAACAGCCAATCCAGCCCCTGCAACAGCTGCAAAAAGAACTCTTGGAAGCCTGAGCGACAAAACAATATACGCTTCGTTCGAATCGACTTCGCCAAGTCCCGAAAGACGAATGCCCAAAGGGGAAAGCAGAGCCTGCACAGCCTTGCCCACAGTCAGCGACGAGCTTCCTATCATGCAGTCGGCAAACATGAGAAGCAGTGCGACAAGGCACAGCAACATGAAAACGATGTTGTTTTTTGCCCGATTCACCCTTGAGAAGGTTTATTCGTTGTTTGTCAATTCGTTTGCCTTGTCAAGAGCCTTTGAAATATGATCGAAAATGAATTCTCTGCCAAGCTCATCGGCAAAACCGCTTTTTTGCAACACTTGATTGACTTCTTCTGTTACGCCGCTGAGTATGATTTGTATTTTTTCCTTACGGCTTTTGTCGCAAAGCGAACGAAGGTTCTTCAATCCGGTTGAGTCGATGAATGGAACCTTTCTCATACGTATGATTCTGACTTTTGGTTTTTTCTTCTTGCTTCCTGAATCTATTTCATCGAATTTGTTAGCCACTCCGAAGAAGAAAGGACCGTCAATTTCGTATATTTGAACTGAAGAATTGACTCTTTCATACACACTCTGCGATTCAGGATCCTCCGTTCTCTGTAGCTCTTGGTCGATAACCTTTATTGAAGATGTTTCCATGACACGCTTGATGAACAAAACGAATGCAATCAACAGACCAACCTCTATTGCAATCGTCAAATCGAATATCACGGTTAGGAAGAACGTAACCAACAAAACGGCAACGTCACTCTTAGGATTTTTCAATATAGCTTTGAATGAACGCCATTCACTCATATTATATGACACCACAACCAAGATTCCTGCCAAGCAAGCAAAAGGAATGTTCGCTGCAAGCGGCATTAAGAACAGATAAATCAAAAGTAAGAAAACCGCATGCACGATTCCTGCCACCGGAGTGCGACCTCCGTTGTTTATGTTAGCCATCGTTCTTGCTATTGCACCGGTTGCGGGGATTCCTCCGAAGATTGGCAACACCACATTCGCAAGTCCTTGTCCTATAAGCTCGGTATTCGAGTTGTGTTTCTTACCTGTGGCTCCGTCGGCAACCATTGCGGAGAGCAGACTCTCGATTGCACAAAGTATTGCTATGGTAAAGGCCGGTGAAAGCAGTTCTCTGATTGCTTTTGTATCGATTGAAAGCGGTTCAGGCTTAGGAAGAGCAACACCACCTGCCAATTCGGGATACACACTTCCTATTGTGGCAACCTCGACTCCGTAATTCTTCAACACTATTGCTGCAATCGTACAAACGATTATTGCAATCAGACTGCCGGGAATAACTTTCGTAACCTTGGACCAAAGAAAACCGATAGCAACAGTAAATATCGCCATACCAGTTGCCCAAGGGTCTATGGTGGAAAAATGTTTGAAGTAACAGATCCATTTATCTATGAATTCCGAAGGAACAACCAATTCACTGCCATCTAAAGCCGTCAGACCGAAGAAGTCTTTCATTTGAGTGGAAAAAATAGTCAGTGCAATGCCTGAGGTAAAGCCGACGATGATCGGGTAAGGCATGAACTTGATTATATCACCTACTTTAAGCAATCCCATCAATATCAATATGACTCCTGCAATCAGCGTTGCAATCATAAGACCGTTTATTCCGTATTGGGCGATTATTCCGGCGATTATCACGATGAACGCACCGGTAGGGCCACCTATCTGAACGTGTGAGCCTCCGAAGATAGAGATTATTGCACCCGCCACAATGGCTGTTATCAAGCCTTGTTGCGGACTTACACCTGATGCAATGGCAAAAGCAATCGCAAGCGGGATTGCAACAACGCCGACAATGATACCTGCAGTCAGATCCTTAAAGAACAATTCCTTTGAATAGTTTCTTGAACGTATCAATTCAAAGAACTTAGGCTCGAAAACGCCTTTGAAATTCAATTTCATAACAGACTATTTTATGTAAAAAAAACTTTGCAAAGGTACGCAAAATTTTGCTTTCAAAGAAATAAGCTTAAGTAAAGACATATTCATTTGCGTTTTTTCATTACCTTTGCAATCTAAAATTTTACTGTTTTCAAGTAGCAATGAATCTTTGTTTGGAGAGGGAAAAATAAAACAAAGAAACAAAAAAATGTTTCTTGATTTCGTTCGAGCGAAATCAAGAAAGAAAAAATTGAAACAAAGAATTAAAAAACCAAAATCAATTGATATGAAATACGATGTAATGATCATAGGCAGCGGACCGGGAGGTTATGTTGCTGCCGTAAGAGCTGCTCAGTTGGGATTCAACACAGCGGTGGTGGAAAGGGAGAACCTTGGAGGTATATGTTTGAATTGGGGATGTATCCCAACGAAAGCACTTTTGAAATCTGCACAAGCATACAACTACATTAAGCATTCGGCAGATTATGGCGTGCAAATAGAAGGCTCATTCAAGGCAGACATGAACGCAATTGTCGATCGTTCTCGCGGGGTTTCAGCAAACATGGGCAAGGGTGTTGCACATTTGATGCAGAAAAACAACATCACCGTCATAGAAGGAGAAGCCAAGTTGACGGCTGACCGTAAGGTAAGTGTCAATATGAAAGACGGAAGCGGCGAACAGCTGTTTGAAGCAGACCATATCATATTGGCAACCGGTGCAAGAAGCAGAAATCTGCCTAATATGCCGCAAGACGGAAAGAAAATCATAGGATACAGAGAGGCAATGACGCTTCGCGAGCAACCAAACAGCATGGTGGTTGTCGGATCCGGTGCAATAGGCAGCGAATTCGCACATTTCTATCAATCAATCGGCACACAGGTAACTTTGATTGAGTTTATGCCGAACATAGTTCCCAATGAAGATGAAGAAGTCAGCTCAACACTACAACGTTGTTTCAAAAAGAACGGCATGAAAGTTCTTACCGCAACATCGGTTGAAAGTGTGGATACGACGGGAGAAGGATGTAAGGTATTGGTTAAAGGAAAGAAAGGCGAGCAAACAATAGAATGTGATATTGTTCTTTCGGCTGTGGGAGTCAGCACCAACATCGAGAACATCGGATTGGAAGAAGCTGGTGTTAAATTCGAAAGAGGAAAAATCGAAGTCGATGATTACTATCGCACAAACGTGGAAGGCGTTTACGCAATCGGCGACATAGTTCACGGACCTGCGTTGGCACACGTTGCAAGCAAAGAGGCAATCATCTGTGTCGAAAAGATAAAAGGCTTGGACGTTGAACCGATAAATTACGGTAATATTCCGGGTTGTACATACACCACTCCGGAAGTGGCATCTGTTGGTTTGACAAAAGCAAAAGCAGAAGCCGAAGGCAGAGAGGTAAGAGTCGGTAAATTTATGTACATGGCCAGCGGAAAGGCTGCCGCAAGCGGAAACAAAGATGGCTTTGTCAAGGTAGTGGTTGATGCAAACACCGACGAGATACTTGGTTGCAGTATGATAGGAGACAATGTTACCGAAATGATTGCAGAAATCGTCGCTGCACGTCAAAACAAACTTACAGCAAAACAAGTGTTGGAAGCAGTGCATCCGCATCCTACGATGAGCGAAGCTGTGATGGAAGCATTCGAAGCTGCATACGGAAAAGCAATACACGGATAAGCCGATGGAAATCGAAAAGACAGACATCGAAGGCGTGTTTATAGTAAAACCGAACGTGTTTTCGGACAATCGAGGTTACTTTTTCGAGAGTTATAACAAAGTCGAGTTTGAGCGTCTTGGGATTCGAACCGACTTTGTTCAAGATAACGAATCTTGCTCTTCAAAAGGCGTTGTCAGAGGTTTGCATTTCCAAGCTCCGCCTTTTGCACAAGCCAAACTGATTCGAGTAATCAAGGGCAGCGTTATTGATTTTGCGGTCGATATACGCAAAGGCTCGCCGACCTATGGCAAACACGTGTCTGTGAAGCTTGATGATAAACAAAAAAATATGTTTTTCATTCCCGAGGGTTTTGCACACGGCTTTGTAACTCTTGAAGACGACACCGTTTTTTCTTACAAATGCACAGCTGTTTACAACAAAGAATCGGAGGGAGGCATACTTTGGTCGGATCCGATCTTGAATTTGGATTGGCAGATCAAAGAACCGATTCTCTCAAACAAAGATCGAATTTGGGGAAACTTTGATTCGTTCGACACACCTTTCGAATACGACAAATGTCTTTAGAAAAGGCAAGACGGATACTTAAAAAATATTGGGCTTATGACGATTTCCGTTCTACGCAATGGGATGTCATAAGCTCTATTCTTTTAGGACAAGACACTCTTTCGCTGATGCCGACCGGCGGAGGCAAGAGTCTGTGTTATCAAATTCCCGCTTTAATGATGCCGGGTGTGTGTATAGTTGTCTCACCCTTGCTTTCGTTGATGAAAGACCAAGAAGACGCCTTGAAAAAACGGGGATTGAAAGCCCGCCGTCTTACAACCGACAATATGCCTTACGGATTTGGTATGGCTCTTAACTCGATTGAGACGACCAAAACCAAGTTCGTGTTTGTTTCTCCCGAGAGACTGCAAAACAAAATCTTCATCGACTATGTCAAATCGGTAAAACCATGTCTTTTTGTGGTGGATGAAGCACACTGTATCTCGGAATGGGGACACGATTTCCGCCCCGAATTTCGTCAAATTGCCGTTTTGCGTGAGTGTCATCCCGATGTGCCGATGCTCGCTCTTACAGCCACTGCAACCGAACAAACAGCCATTGACATAGAACATTGTTTGCATTTTCGCAAATCAAACATCATAAGAGCAGAATTTGAACGTGAGAACATCAAATGCTTGGTTATAAAAGATGAAGAAAAGATTGCTCGTTGCAAAAAGATAATCGACAAAGTCGGAGGCAGCGGAATAGTTTACGTTTCCACGCGTTTGAAAGCCGAATTGCATGCAAGAGATTTGCAACATCTGGGTTTGAAAGTCGAAAGCTATCATGCAGGATTGTCGGACGAGGAACGCAATCGCCGACAAGAAGAATGGAAAAGCGGGAAACTGCCTTTGCTCGTCGCAACCAAAGCCTTCGGAATGGGAATCGACAAAGCAGATGTGTCATTCGTCATTCACTTGGACATACCGCCTACATTGGAAAGCTATTATCAGGAATACGGACGGGCAGGTCGCAACGGAAAAGAAGCGTATGCGGTTTTGCTTTATGAAGACAAAGACAAAGAAGACATGCTTCGAAGAGTCGGCATGGATTATCCTGATTTGAGCATAATCAGACAAGTTTACGACCGACTGCATACCTATTACAACATACCTTATCTTTCGGGAGCGAACTCAGCTTATTTGTTTGATTTGGCGGAATTCGCAAATCATTACGGCATGGGCAAGTATGAGGTTTTCTCATCTCTGCATATATTGCAGCGAATCGGCATAATATGGCTCAAAGACAGGGATTATCCGGTGTCGAAAGTCAAAGTGTTGTTGCAAACGCGGGAAATCCGTCGATTATTGGAAGTTTCGGACGATTATGCTTTGGCATTGGGGGCAGTTTTACGTCTTTGCGAAGGGGCAACAAGCGAAATGGTGCGTTTGCATGAAGAAAGAATTGCCGATTATTTGGAATGGAGCAAGGAAAAGACTGTTTCGATGCTTGAAAAACTGCATAGAACGGGAAGTATTCTTTATGAGCATCGTCCAAAAGGGCATTATATTGTTTTTCTATCGGATAGAGTACGTTCCAAAGACCTTTACATAGCACCGCAATATTATTCGGAATTGAAAGAACGTGCATCGGACAAAGCTCGGGCAGTGTTGCAATACATAGAAACAAAATCATGTCGTCAGCAATTGCTGATGCGATATTTCGGAATAGAAACAGAAGAGTGCGGAGAGTGCGATATCTGTCTGCAAAACCTTGTAAAACCCAAACAACTGCGGGAATTGATACGTCAAACGCTGAAAGAAGGAGAAAAGAAATTGGACTTCTTTATGACGGATGTTCGTTTCATGCATCACAAACAGACTATTCCCGTCCTCAGAATGATGCTTGACCGGGGAGAAATCAAACTCAAAGGCGATGTCATCTGCTTGAGATGAAACAAATCCTTGTGAAAACCACATAATCTCTTTTTTGAATCGGACAAAACAGTCTTTTCAAGAGATAATTTTCTATCTTTGCAAATCAGAAACAAAAACGACGAAAATGAAAAGAATATTGGTAACCGGCGGAGCAGGTTTTTTGGGCAGTCATCTTTGCAAACGCTTGCTCGATGAGGGAAACGAAGTCATTTGTTTGGATAACTATTTTACGGGAAGCAAGCGAAATATCATTCCTTTGATGAATAATCCGTATTTTGAGACGATTCGTCATGATGTATGCACGCCTTATTTTGCCGAAGTGGACGAAATCTACAACCTTGCTTGTCCTGCCTCTCCTGTTCACTATCAACACAACGCCATAAAGACGGTTAAAACCTCTGTAATGGGAGCTCTGAATATGCTTGGCTTGGCTAAGCGACTCGATATAAAGATTCTTCAAGCCTCAACTTCGGAAGTATATGGCGATCCGACCGTTCACCCTCAACCCGAAGGCTATTGGGGAAACGTAAACTGCATTGGAGAACGCTCATGCTATGATGAGGGCAAGCGATGTGCAGAAACGCTGTTTGTCAATTACCATAAGCAAAACAATGTAAAGGTGAAAATTGCCCGCATCTTCAACACCTACGGACCGAATATGCACCCTTCGGACGGCAGAGTGGTGAGTAACTTCATCGTTCAGGCTTTGCAAAACAAGGATATAACGGTTGCGGGAGACGGCTCGCAGACTCGCAGTTTTCAATACGTAGATGACTTGATTGAGGGCTTTGTAAGACTTATGGCAACCGAAGATGAGTTTATCGGACCTGTGAATATAGGCAATCCGGGTGAGTTTACGATATTGCAATTGGCAGAAAAGGTTATCGAACTGACTGCATCACGAAGCAAAATCGTCTATGTGCCTTTGCCGAGTGATGACCCGATGCAACGAAAACCCGATATAAGCCTTGCAAAAGAAAAACTGAACTGGCAACCGACCATTTGCTTGGAAGAAGGTTTGAGAAAAACCATAGCTTATTTCGATGCACTTTTGTCGAATCAAAACCTCTAAAAATAAAATCAAGAATCAGAAAAATAAAACAAAGATTCGTTCGACTGAAATCAAGATTCGGTAAATTCTTTCTTTGTTTTGTAATCGTTTGATTTTGAATCTGTTTTTGTATGTAGGTGTAAAAATATTTTTGATTGAAATATTTTAATTATGAAAAAAGGTTTGTTATTATTGATTGCTTTGTTCGGTTGTGCAATCTCTTATGCTCGAGCCTAAAATATTTATAAGAATTGTATAAACTTTGTATGGGAGATATTACTCGAATGATTGATGAGAATGAATCTTTGGAAGAATCTATTGAAAATACGATAAAGGTAATTAAATAATAGAATGAATTTTCTTATAGTACATAATGAATATTCTATACGGGGTGGAGAAGAATCTGTTGTAGAGTTTCAAAAGACTCTTTTGGAAAAGCATGGGCATAAAGTTGTGCTTTATACTCGTTCTTATTCTGAAATGAATAAATGGTTTCTTGGAAAATTTTGGGGAATGTTCACTTCGGTGTTTAATTTTCGAAGTTTTAGAGACTTGAATGCAATATTGAAGGAAGATGATTTTGATGCTGTGATATTGCATAACCTATTCCCTATAATATCTCCTGCGATTATTACTTTTTTGAGAAAGAAAGGTTTGAAGGTTTTTCAAATTGTACATAATTATCGACTGTTTTGTCCGATTGGAATTTTGTATAGAGACGGTAAAATTTGTAAAAAATGTCTTGGAAAGGGTAGAGAGTGGAATTGTTTCAAAAATAGGTGTGCAGGAAATGCCATTGCATCGTTTTCATTTTTTGTAAGATATTATCTTGTTAGAAAATTGGGCTATTATAATAAGGTAAATAATTTCCTCTGTCTTAATAAGGTGCAAATGGATCTTATTAAAGAGTATCTGAATCCTAAAAGTAAAGTCAGTTTGTTGCCTAATGCAATAGATGTGTCAGCAAATAGTGAAATCAAATCTTGCAATAGAAAATATATATCTTTTGTTGGTAGAATTACAGAAGAAAAAGGATTTCATGATTTTCTGAAAATAGCGAAAAAAATGCCTGATTACGAGTTTGCAGTGGCAGGTGCAAAGAACAATTTAATGCCATCAAACGTAAAATTCTTTGGATTCTTGGATAAAGAACAGCTAAATCAGTTTTACTTGGAATCGAAACTCCTTTTGTTTTTAAGTAATTGGTATGAGGGTTTTAGCATGGTTGTAATCGAAGCAATGAAAAGAGGAGTGCCCGTTGTAGCTTATGATATTTTGGCTGCAAAAGATGTTGTTGAAAATGGCAAAAACGGTTTTATTGTTTCATTCAAAGATTATGATGCAATTGTGTCTACGATTGAACGATTGTTTTCTGATGATACGTTGTTTGAAAGCCTTTCTGCTTTTGCAAGAGAGAGAGTTGTTGGAGAGTATTCAGAAAACAGGTATTATGAAAGATTGATTGATATTGTGAAATCCGAAATAGACAAAGACCTTTCGTTATGAGAGAAAAAGTTTCCATTATAACGGTTTGTTACAATGCTGAGCAAGACCTTAAAAAGACGATTGAGAGCGTACGCAATCAAACATATAAGAATATAGATTATGTGATTGTAGATGGTGCATCGAAAGACGGCAGTGTGGAGGTGATAAAGCAAAACAATGATGTGGTGAGTCGCTGGATTAGTGAGAAAGATGGTGGCTTGTACTATGCGATGAATAAGGGCTTGGACTTGGCTTGCGGTGATTATGTCTTGTTTCTCAATGCAGGAGATGTGTTTTTCGAACCTGCGACTTTGGAAAAGATGTTGGCGTGTTCGCAAACCTCTCAAGACATATACTATGGCGATACGATGATTCTAAGCTCCGATGGTGTGGCATTGGGAAGACGCCGACTTGCTTTGCCGAAGCGTTTGACTGCAAAAAGCTTTCGTTGGGGTATGACCGTATGTCATCAGTCTGTATTGATAAAAAAAGAACTTTGTTCGTACTATGACACGACTTATCGCATAACCGCCGACTACGATTGGGTGCTTTCTGCAATCGAAAAGGCAGATGAGTCGAAGATATGCAACACAGGGCTGTTTGTAAGCAAGTTTCAACAGGGCGGAATCAGCAGTAAGAATATCAAAAAGGCTAATTGGGAACGTTTTATCATTATGAAAAAACATTACGGTTTGATTCCGACGGTGTGGTATAACATCTTGATGCTCTTTCGTTTGGCTTACACTTATCTGAAGTTTGGAAGAATCTGATTCTTTCTTTGTTTCGATGAATTGAATCTTGATTTTATTTTACTGAATTCAAGTTTTAGAAAATTGAATTCAAGTTTGGTTGGTACGATAAAATCGCTTTGATTTGTAGGTTTTTCCTTCGCTCAAAGCGATTTTTTCTTTGGGTCGGTTCTAAATTAGATGATATTTAATTCTTTGTTTGAATAAATGTTTGTAAATTTGCAGTCGTAAACACTAAAATAGTAAATAGAATGAGATTACTTGAAGAAAAGGTGGCTCTTATCACAGGAGCATCACGCGGAATCGGTAAGGCAATTGCCTTAGAGTATGCAAAACAAGGTTGCAATATAGCTTTTAGCGATATAAAAAGAGATGAGAATATGGAGGCTTGCGAAAAGGAATTGCAGGCTTTGGGTGTTAAGGCAATGGGTTTTGCTTCTAATGCGGCATCTTTTGAAGACAGTGCTGCTTTGGTTGATGCGGTTGTCAAGGAATTTGGAAGAATCGACGTGTTGGTAAACAATGCGGGTATAACTCGTGATAACTTGTTGATGAGAATGGGAGAGAGCGATTGGGATTTGGTTATGAACGTAAACTTAAAGAGCGTTTTTAACCTTACTCACGCATGTCAAAAAATCATGTTGAAGCAACGTAGCGGTTCAATCATAAATATGAGTAGCGTTGTCGGTGTTAGCGGTAATGCAGGTCAAGCAAACTATTCTGCTTCCAAGGCCGGTATCATCGGATTCACTAAGAGCGTTGCAAAAGAACTTGGTTCAAGAAACATAAGATGCAATGCGATTGCTCCGGGATTTATTATTACCGATATGACCGGTCAATTGAGCGAAGAGGTTCGCAAGGAATGGGAACAAAAAATCCCGTTGCGTCGTGGCGGAAAGCCTGAAGAGGTTGCTAAGGCTTGTGTTTTCTTGGCTTCTGATTTGAGTTCGTATGTAAGCGGTCAGGTTTTGAACGTTTGCGGTGCGATGAATTGTTAATGTAATCAAGTAACATAATTAAGAAATACGATATGAAAAAATTTGATCCTGCAACAGCGATCAATGCTGTGCAAAAGATTTCTCCGGAAAGAGGTGTCAATCCGAACATCAATGATTCGGCTACATTTACTTTTCCATTCGGTCAAACAATGACTGATACTTTCCATGGTGAAACAGAAGGTTATTATTTGTATTCTCGCCATTGGAATCCGTCAAACTTCTCATTGTGCCAAGCACTTGCAGCAATGGAAGGAACGGAAGCTGCTTGGGTTACAGGCTCCGGCATGGCGGCAATCACTTGTTCTTTGATGCACTTTTTGAAAGCGGGCGATCACTGCGTTGCTTCTCAAACGGTGTATGGCGGAACTTTCGCATTCTTGAAGAACTACATAATCCGTTATGGTGTTGAAGTAACTTTCGTTGATACAACCAACCTTGAAGAAGTTAAGGCTGCAATGCGTCCTAACACAAAAGTGGTTTACACAGAGTGTATGTCTAATCCGTTGTTGAGAATCGCAAATATACCTGAGTTGAAGAAGATTGCAGAGGCAGGTAATGCAAAATTGCTTGTCGATAATACTTTCACTCCGATGATTTTCTCTCCATACAAATTGGGTGCAGACGTGGTTATCTACTCTATGACTAAGTTTGTGAATGGTAAGAACGACTGTGTAGCCGGTGCAATCTGTGCTGACGCTGCCACAATCAATGCAATGATAGACGTAAACGACGGAACAGCAATGTTGTTGGGTCCTGTATTGGATTCTTTCCGTTCCACATCTATCTTGAAGAACCTTTACACTCTTCACATCCGTATGCAACAACACTCAAAGAATGCTGCATACTTGTCAAAACGTTTCAACGAAATCGGAATCAAGGCTAACTATCCGGGAAATGAAGATCACATAGATCACGCTTTGATGACAGAGATGATGAATGAGGGATTCGGTTACGGCGGAATGATAGCTATCGACCTTGAAACTGCAGAACGTGCTAATCAATTCATGGAAGCTATGCAGAATAAGGGCGTTGGTTATTTGGCTGTTTCATTGGGATATTTCCGTACTTTGTTCTCTTGCTCCGGAAAGTCAACTTCTTCAGAGGTTCCTGAGGATATACAAAAGAAAATGGGCATGAGCGAAGGTTTGGTTCGTTATTCTGTCGGCTTGGATAATGATATGGAACATACATTCCAATTGATTGTTGAAGCATTGAAAGAAATAAAGTTCATTTAATAAGATTTTATATGCTTGTCAGAGGCTTGCTTTCAGCAGGCCTCTTTTTTGTTGTGCCTTATTTTGCCTGCGAATGATTTATTTCGTACCTTTGCAAAGTTTAAGTTGGATTGATTTATTTTAAGAAAAGCAGTATGATATTGATTGCAGATGGCGGCTCGACCAAAACGGATTGGGCTTTGGTGGATGGAAAAGATGTGAAAGTGTTGTTTACTTCGCGTGGAATGAATCCTTATAATGTGTCAGAGACTACAATGCGTATGGAAATTGAATCTGTGATTTTGCCGAATGTTTGTGCGGATTGCATTGACAGAATCTTCATTTATGCTTCGGGATGTTCGGCAAAGGTAAAGCAAGATGAAGTCGTAGGGTGGTTTGCTCCTTATTTCAAAAATGCAAAGATTGAAGTCGAGGGTGATTTGTTGGGAGCTGCAAGGGCAACTTGCGGTCGTAAACCTGCGATTGCGGCAATTCTCGGAACAGGTTCAAATTCATGTTTGTATGATGGAGAAAATATTGTTGAGAATGTGGCTTCTCTCGGTTATGTTCTTTGCGATGAGGGTGCGGGAACCAATATCGGTAAGTTGATATTGAGGGATTATCTGCGTGGAACCATGCCTGAAGACATGGCAACTAAATTTGCTCAGATTCATAAGGGTGATGAGTCTGATTTTCTAAATAAATTATATAAGGAAGAGGCTCCTAATTTCTATCTTGCTTCGTTTGCTCGCTTTGCAATCGAAAACAAAACGAACGATTATTGCAGAGGTGTAATCGAAAAGGCGTTCGAAAGTTTCTTTACTGAACAAATATGTCGTTATACTTCTTATAATAAATATGTAATAAATGTCGTTGGAAGTATAGCTTGCTTTGCGGAAGATGTGTTGAAGAGTGTGGCAGAGCGATTCGGAATGAAGATAAATAATGTGGTGAAAGCTCCGCTTATGGCTTTGGTTGATTATCATATTGCTTGATTAAGAAGAAAAAGAACCAAAAAATAATGCGGCAAAACAGCCGAATCAAGTTTTTTATGTATATTTGCAAGGTTTTTTGCAGCTAATAAAATAGAGGAATTGAAGATGAGTAAGATTGATGTGCTTCTCGGATTGCAGTGGGGAGACGAAGGAAAAGGAAAGATTGTCGATGTATTGACACCGAATTATGATATAATTGCAAGGTTTCAAGGAGGACCAAATGCGGGTCATACATTGGAGTTCGAGAACATAAAACACGTTTTGCATATCATTCCTTCGGGAATTTGTCATAAGGATAAGATAAACCTTATTGGTAATGGAGTATTGGTTGAACCTTTGATTTTGGAAAAGGAAGTAAAGTCTTTGGAAAATATTGGCTTTAATCCGAAATCCAATCTTTATATTTCGAAGAAGGCTCACTTGATTCTACCGACTCATAGGATGCTTGATGCCGCCAATGAAAAAAATAAAGGTGCTCAAAAGATAGGTTCGACGCTTAAAGGCATAGGTCCGGCTTATACAGATAAGGTTGCAAGGACCGGTTTGAGGGTTGGTTCTATTTTTACAAGCGATTTCGAAGCTCTTTACAAGAAAGCTTGCAGTGCTCATTTGTCTCAAATCAAGGCAATGGGATATGAACCTGAT
This sequence comes from Candidatus Onthomorpha sp., assembly GCA_045577535.1. GTDB lineage: Bacteria > Bacteroidota > Bacteroidia > Bacteroidales > P3 > Onthomorpha. Next base: position 15,099 of record JAZNIO010000008.1, read on the forward strand.
GAATTCAAGATAGATGGCGAGTCTTTTGCTGATTACGAGAAAAAATGGTTTGATTCGCTTGCAACATTGAAGCAATTGACGATTGTGGATAGCGAATATTTCATCGATGAGGCTTTGTCTGAGGGTAAGAGAATTTTGGCAGAGGGTGCTCAAGGTTCGATGTTGGATGTCGATTTCGGATCTTATCCGTTTGTAACTTCATCTAACACGATTACGGCAGGCGTTTGCTCCGGTTTAGGCGTCGCTCCATCGAAGATAGGTCGCGTTTTCGGAATTTTCAAAGCTTATTGCACGAGAGTAGGAAGCGGACCTTTCCCTACCGAATTGTTTGATCAAGATGGTGAAACAATGCGTCAAGAGGGTAGAGAGTTTGGTTCAACAACAGGACGTGCAAGAAGATGCGGTTGGTTGGACATTCCGGCATTGAAATATGCTTGTATGCTTAACGGGGTTACTCATCTTATGTTGATGAAAGTTGATGTGCTTAATAAATTTGAAAGCATCAAGATATGCGAACAATATGAGATAAACGGAGAAACTACAACCAAAGTACCGTATGAAACAGATGCGGTGATAAATCCTATATATTCAGAGGTAAAAGGCTGGTGTGAAGATGTTGCAGGCAAGAATACGTTCGAGCAATTGCCGATTGCAATGAGAGAATACGTGAGTGTGATTGAGCAAAGAATGAATCTTCCGATTGCAGTGGTGTCCACATCGCCTGACAGAAAGGATACGATCATCAGAACAAAATTCTAAATAGACCAAACTTTGAAACATGAATTATATGAAAAGAACGATTGTAGCGGTTTTGTTGGTTATGATGTCGTTTGCGGCATTTGCTCAAAAATTACGTCCATCCGACATTCCGCAAGAAGTGAGATTGGGATTGGAAAACACATATTCCGATTATAAACTCAACGGTTGGTATTTTGAAACGGGACAATATGTCGCTGAAATCGACATCGACAATCAAATAGGTAAAGTTTTTTTGACGGCAACCGGTGATTGGCAGTTTACGATTTTTGACATACAAGAGCAAGAGTTGCCTACGTTGGTTGCAAACTACTTTTTGAATAATTATCCCGGCTATCGAATCAAAAAATCCGAATATATAGAAGATTTTTCCGGTGATAACTACTATCGTCTCATTGTAGCGATGAAAGGAATCGGGCAGACAGAATACGAAATGGTGTTTGACCCACGCGGAAAGTTAACAAAGACAAATGCGCCTGACCCAGATTTTGTGAAGAAAGACTATATCGCCCGATTGAATCCGGAAGCTATCGAATACCGTCAAAAAAAGATGGCAGAGAGAGCGTCATTGGACGGAAGCGGTCTTGAAATCCGAACAGGAGAAGACGGAGACGTCAAGAAGAATTCAAAATCTCAAGATGTAGATATTGAAGTGCCTGAAGCATTAGATGTACCTGTAATTCCGGAAGAAGTAACCAAGGCGTTCAAGAAAAAATTCCCGAGAATAGAAGTAAGAGAGTGGAAAGAGGAAGAAGGAAATTACAGAGCGTATTACGAAAATCGCGGACGTGAAATGGAAATGCTTTTCAAGCCTGATGGAATGATAATGACAACAACAACAGCTGTTGAAAAGGAACGTTATCCGCGTTTGATAATAAAGGATTTGTCTTCACGCTATCCTGAAGTTAAATTTCCGAATTCAATAACTGTATTTCAGAAAGTTGATTACGACTTGAAGTATCGCAGAACGGTTACCGACAGAAAGCTCGAAACGTACTATTATATAGAGTTTACACAAAAGATAAAGGGAAAGAAGGACAAGAAAACCGTAAAACTGACTTACGATAAGTCGTTCAGATACCAAGGACTCGCAGGAAGCACTGACGAATATCAAGAGGAAGAATAATTGAATGAAGTTTACGCAAAAAGCACTGCCGTTTTTAATACTTACATTCTTTGCGTGCAGTGTATCGGCACAAAAACAAATAGATTATAAATCAGATTGGGGAGAGCGATTGCCGTCTTTCCCCAATCAGTTAATATTAAAGAGCAACGTGGTCTTTGTTCACGAGGACATGACCATGAATTGCGACTCGGCAGTCTTTCACACAGATGAAAATTTCATAGAAGCATTCGGACGCATACATATTTTCCAAGACACAATTCATCTTTACGGCGATCAAGTCTATTATGACGGAGACACAAAGATTGCAGAAATTTTCGGAGACACGGTTACATTGCACGATGACAAAGTTACGCTTCAAACAGACTATATGGTATGGGAGCGAGACTATGAAACAGTGCGATATACCAATTCTGCGGACATCTGGGACGAGGAAAGCACATTGTACAGCTTGACAGGAACGTATCATACCGCCACAAAGCAATTCGAATTTTCAGATAACGTAAGCATAAAAAGCCCTGATGCAAACATAGAATCAGATTCCTTGTTTTACGATAGTAAGACCGATTGGGCGTATTTTTATGCACCGACGACAATAACAACATCCGATAGTGTGTTGATTGAAACCGAAAGAGGTGATTTCAACATTAAAACCAACCAATCAATACTTTATCAAAACAACCGTATAAGACAGAAAGCTCAAACGCTGATTGCCGACAGCATAGACTATAATACAGAGACTCAATGTGGCAAGGCATTTGGGAACATCTTCATACAAGACACGGCAAACAATGTTCAAACCTACGGAAACTACCTTGAAACAGATCGAAAAGACAGTCTGAAATATGCTTTTTTGGTAGGCGAGGTCTTACTTCAACAAATCGAAGAATCGGATACCCTTCATATGCACTCCGATACGCTTTGGGTAAATTTCGATTCAACAGACAATGCCGAGCAAATGCTGGCTTACAAACATGTAAAGGTGTTTCGACAAGATATGCAGGCAGCTTGCGAGTATGCAGATTATAGAATGAAAGACAGCATCGTTTATTTGTTGGAGCGTCCAGTGCTTTGGCAGGAAGAAAGTCAGTTTACGGCAGACACAATCCGCATAAGAGTCGATAAGAAAGGCGTTAAGCAGATGTTCCTTTACCCGAATCCGCTGATAGTTCAAAATTCCGACACATTGACTCGGCAATATTACAACCAGATTTCAGGAAAATACCTTTCTGCAACTTTCTCAAAAAACAAAATAAGCTATGCACAGATAGACGGAAACATAAATCTGATTTATCATCTTTGGGAAGAAAAAAAAGGAAAGAGTAAACAACATACGGGAATAAACATAGGTACTTGTGCAACTTTGAAAATATATTTTGAAAAAGGGAAACCGAAAAAGATGACGGCAGTACAAAATCCCGATTTCTATCTTGACGATGAACAACGCATAAATGAACAAGATAAAACGTTGAAAGGTTTTCTTCTTCTCGAAGAACATCGTCCGAAATCTCCACAAGATATTTTCATTCATAGAGACTGACTTTTTGTCATAAAGAAACATTTGGAACGAATCTTGAATACATAAAATTAAAACTTGAATTCGTTGAACTGAAATCAAGAAACAAAAATCCGAAATGAAGAAACGGAAAAACAAAGCAGAAAACATAATAAACAAACTGTTAAAGAAAAATAAGAACATGGCAGAGAATAAGGAAGAAAAGGAAGAATTGACAGACAAAACTCAAGTTCAGGAAGAAGAAACTCAAAATGAGGAAACTCAAAAAGAAGAACAAGAAGAAACAAAAGAGGAAAATTTGGCAGAGAAACTTGAAGAACTGAACAAGAAATACTTATTGCTTTATTCCGATTTTGAAAACTTCCGTAAGAGAAAGGCTAAAGAGCAGATGGAATTGGTGATGAATGCTTCAGAGGGTTTGATTAAGGAATTGTTGCCTGTGATCGATGACTACGAAAGAGCTTTGCAAAACATGGAAACGCAGGATAATGAAGTTTTTGCAAAGACCAAAGAAGGTATGGAACTGATATACAACAAGCTGATTGGCACGTTAACAAAAAAAGGTTTGAAACCAATCAATGCAAAAGGCGAGATGTTCGATGAAAATCTTCATGAAGCCATCGCAAGAATACCTGCACAAAACGAAGACGAAAAAGGAAAAGTGATAGATGAAACAACCAAGGGATATTATCTTAATGACAAAGTGATAAGATACTCAAAGGTTGTTGTTGCAATGTAATATAATTTTTGACAAATGGCAGCAAAGAGAGATTATTATGAAGTCTTGGGCGTGTCAAAAAACGCTACGGAAGACGAATTAAAGAAAGCATATAGAAAACTTGCCATAAAATATCACCCTGACAAAAATCCGGGAGATAAGGAAGCCGAAGAGAAATTCAAGGAAGCAGCAGAGGCTTACGACGTTCTAAGAGACAAAGATAAGAGAGCAAGATACGATCAATTCGGACACGCAGGTGTCGATGGACAAGCAGGCTTTGGTGGCGGCGGAATGAATATGGATGATATATTCTCAATGTTCGGAGACATATTCGGAGGATTCGGCGGATTCGGAGGCTTTGGCGGAGGACGTTCTCGCGGAGGCAGAAGAGTCAATCGCGGAGGCAATTTGCGTATTAGGGTAAAGATGACCTTGGAAGAAATAAACACGGGAGTGGAAAAGAAAATCAAGGTCAAAAAATACGTACCTTGTGACACTTGTCACGGAAGCGGTGCAAAGGCAGGCTCGGAAAAAACCACTTGTCCTAACTGTGGCGGAAGCGGAGTTGTGATTCAAGTGCAAAGAACCATATTGGGAAATATGCAAACCCAAACAACTTGTCCGCATTGCAATGGAGAAGGAACTGTGATAAAGGATAAGTGTCCAGATTGCAGAGGAGAGGGAATCGTTCAGAAGGAAGAAGTTGTCGAAATCAAGATTCCGGCAGGTGTATCCGACGGAATGCAGGTTTCTATGCAAGGAAAAGGAAATGCGGGAGCAAGAAACGGAATCAACGGAGACTTGATTGTCGTTATCGAAGAACAAAAACACGATATTTTTGAAAGAGATGGCAACAACCTTTGCATGCAAACCTACATCACATTCTCACAAGCGGTTCAGGGAACGACGATTGAAGTTCCTACATTGGACGGTAAGGTTAAGTTTAAGGTGGAACAAGGAATGCAAAGCGGAAAAGTGTATCGCCTGAGAGGAAAAGGTTTGCCTGAAGTGAACTCTTACGGCAGGGGAGACTTGTTGGTGAGAGTCGATGTCTGGGTTCCGAAGAGCTATACAAAGGAACAAAAGAAACTTTTGGACGAATTGGATAAATATTCCGAGTTTCAACCAAAGCCGAATGCGAAAGAGAAAAGTTTCTTCGAGAAAATGAAAGATATGTTCAGTTAATTGAAAGAGCGATATATTAAACGATAAAACAATAACCTGATAGTAAAATATTGGTTATTGTTTTTTTTTATAGCAATATTGAGATTTGAATTATTTATTTTTTTGTAACTTTGCAACGGAATGAAGAAAGAGTAATACTGAAACTTTGTTTTAATTTACTGAAATCAAGAACTATTTCACTAAAACGAAGAGATTGTTTGGGATAAAAATGAGATTATGACAAGAAGTAAAAAACAATTTTAATAAATACTAAACAGCTATGAATAAAAAAAAGATTGCGACTTTAATTGCTTGCATTATTTCGGTAATGTGTTTGAATGCACAAAATAACAATGAATTCTCTTCGTTGAAATCTGTTTCTCCATGGAGCGTAAGCATAGAAGGTACAGCTTATCAGAAGAGTGTTTTTGAGACTCCTTGGTCTAATGTGGTAGATCGTAAAGATATAGCTTATAGACCTGATGCAAAGAATG
>JAZNIO010000009.1:0-9752 GCA_045577535.1 Candidatus Onthomorpha sp.
CTCTTCCAAGTACCGCAATAACGCCGAGGTTTCTCACAAAAATCAATCGAATGCCTAAAACTCGTTTTCTCTTTGCTTTTCAACCATCATTATGTCAAATGAAATCTCTCTGTTTCGCACAAAGCAAATTTCGGTCGCAAAATTACAACCTTTTTTTTAACTGACAAAATTTTTCTATGTCAATTTCAAAAAAACGAAATATCACTCTGCGAATATCATGTATCGGTTCGGCTTATTTTTTTCCTGCTTATCGTTCATTGTTCACAACCTTATGCAATGTGTTTTCCTTACCGAAATGATTTATTGCCCTTACTGAAACAATGTGTTTCTCTTACTGAAACGAGTTGTTTTATTTAGCGAAACAATTTGTTTCATTTATTGAAACAAATTGAAATTCTGTTTGTAGCTCACTGCAAACAATGACTCAGAGTGCTTGTTTTATTTTGATGAGTTTTTGCAACAAGCTTTCGACTTGGGATAGCGGTAACATGTTGGCTCCATCGCTTTTTGCCTTGCTCGGTTCGGGGTGCGTTTCCATAAAGATGCCGTCAGCCCCAACTGCAATGGCTGCTTTGGCTATTGTTTCTATCATTTCCGGAATGCCACCGCTTACACCTTGGCTTTGATTTGGTTGTTGCAATGAGTGAGTTATGTCCATGATTACAGGATAGCCGAAAGCTTTCATTGTGGGTATGCCACGGAAATCGACAATCAAATCTTGATAACCGAACATTGTGCCTCGGTCTGTAAGCATTATTTTTTCGTTTCCTGATTCGGCAACTTTTTTTGCTGCGAATTGCATCGATTGAGCCGAAAGAAACTGTCCTTTTTTTATGTTTATGATTTTTCCGGTCTTGGCTGCAGCAGTCAGAATGTCGGTTTGCCGACAAAGAAATGCAGGAATTTGGAGTATATCCACGTATTCCGCAGCTGTTTCTGCTTCTTCTGCCGAATGTATGTCGGTGATGACCGGTAGTTTATAGGTTTCTCTGATTTTTTTTAGTATTTCGAGACCTTTTTTATCGCCTATGCCTGTGAAGGAATCAAGTTTGGAACGATTGGCTTTGCGGTATGAGGCTTTGAAAATAAGCTTTAATCCGAGTCGGTTGCTTATTTCGAGAAGTTGTTCTGCTATTTCGAATGGTTGTGTTTCGTTTTCAATCACGCAAGGCCCTGCAATGAGGAAAAAATTGTTTGTCGTGCTCTTCAATTCGTTGTATAATTCCATGGCTTTCTAAGATAAAATCGTTTTTTGATTGCAAAGATAGTATTTATGTCGCATAAAATGGTTAATTTTGGCAACTGAAACAAAAATAAATTTTGATGAGTCGGAAAAGCAATGCGGATTTGAGAAAGCTGATGCTTAGAAAAGTTGCTTCGAAACAGCCTTATAAGATAACTCTTTCGGCAAAAGATGAGTTGCTGCTTTTGCGTTATTGTGTCGCAAACAAGACCACGCCCAAGGTTGCGATAAAGAAAATATTGAGAACTTACCTTACCGAAAATCTTGAGCCGTTACCCGAGAGTGATGCAAATCAATTGGATTTGTTTGCCCCGAAACAGATGAATATCTTCGACGTCAACGCTTAGATTAGAAGTTTATAGGGATGCTGAATCCCATTCTTTCCTTGTATTGCAGAGTTTCATTGAAGTCTTTGTCCATTATGGCTTGAAAACTTATGAATGCCGTAAGATATTTGCTGATTTTCAAGTTTAGAAATATCTCTGTACTGATGTCTGTATCAAGAATAGATGCTTTGTTATAGTCGTAGTAGAAATCCAATTTTGCTAATAGGTTGATGTTTTTGAAAATGTCTTTTTGGAAGTAAAGTTTTACGTATGAGCCTAATGAAAAAAGTGCAGTCTGATCTGCTTCGGTAAATCCGAATATTGAATTTCCGATAAGCCTTCTGTCTTCCACTATTGTTGTTTTACCTGTTAAGAATGATACAAGTGCAGAAAAACCGCTTCGTTTATACTCCCAACCGAGTGAAGAGGTGATTACGATTGGTGAAAGTGGTGCTGAAATGAGTGTTTCGTCCTTAAAACCTTCATCAAACTGACTCTTGATGTTTACCAAGGCACTATGATTCCAGCTTTTGTACATTTTGCGGGAGAAAATCGAGTTTATTTCTATCTTATCGTCGCTTTTCTGAAATTGATTGTTCTTATCCTTGTAGCCGTTGCTGGTCTTGTCTTGCCAAATCATTCCGTAGGCAAGTTCTATGCTGTTGTCCCATTGATTCTTCCCGTTTTTGTAGTTAAAGAATCCCTTATAAAAATTTGAAAACGCAAAAGAACTGAATCCTCCCGCAGACCAGTTGCTGAGCGTTGTTTGTTCTGAATTGGAGATTATGCTGTTCTTGATTGTCCAATGCCTGATGCTGTCTTGCGAATCGGCAAATGCTGTAATATTGCAGAAAATCAATGTGATGATTCCGCAAATCAGAAAGAGTGATTTTTTATTCATTTTAATGTTTTTTTGTTTTCGTGAAGTAAAATAATCTCTAGTCCCATCGTAATCAAGATGAGAATTATGAGAATGGTGTTGAAAGAAAACCCTGCTTTGCTTTTCTGAAATTGAGTCTCGATTGTTTGGCGTGTTGCAAAGACCCGGGAGTTTTTTATGTTGTTTTCTTTCAATTTTTCTTTCAAATCGCTTTCTGAAAGGAAGTCAAGCCGACTCTCTTTGCGAGAATAATTCAAAGAAAAGCCTCCGAGAAGGCTGTCGCTTTGCCAAAGGTTGTAATTGTCCGCAATTTTTGTCTGTCCTTGTGAGAGAAGACCGATTTGTTTGTTCTGTTTAAGTATTTGCGGAATGAAAGATATGCTTTTGTCTTCGTTTTTCACTTCGCATATTTCTTCGTTGTCAAACTTTATGTATGCGGATAAATCTATGAAAGAGTTATCGCCGAGAATGTAATAAGGTTGTGGTATTTTGCGACTGAGAGAACAGATGTTCCAAAGTGTGGGAACGAAAATGGATTGATTGACAAAATCACTCCAATCTTCTTCCAATGCTACCGAAAATAGGTATATGTCGCTTCGCTTTTGAGGAGATACAAGCAAAAAGTCATTTCCGTCTGCGAATTGCATGATGCTCTGAGCCACTGAGCCGTTTGATTTTTCCATAATGAAGTGTCGGCTTGTCGTAGGCTTTTCCATGTTGTCGGTAATCGAAGAAAATACCCCCTTGAATAGTTTGTTGTTTATGTCGATGCCTGATACTTTAGCTTCTTTTTCGACAAGTTCTCCGTATGTCGGGGTGGAGAGGGAGTGAAGAAAGTTTTTGTAGGATTGTTTGTCGATGTCTTTCGACGGGATTATGCAAAGCGAGCCTCCATTGTCAAGAAATCCTGTCAGCTCGGAAGCTAATCCGGAACTTATGTCTTCTATTCCGTTTAATATTATAAGACTTTGATATCCGAATTGTCCGAAGTCAATGTTATCGATATTCATGTTGGAAAATTCGATATCTGAATCGTTTTGAAGGAGTTTTGAAAGGAATTTATTTGTTTTTTGTTGGTTGATTGCAAGTACTTTTATTCTTTCTCTCACAAGCAAGGTGAAGTAAAAATCATCGTCAAAACAAACCGGGTTGTCGTTGATAGATGCTTTCGAATGCAGGATTCCGGTGCGTGGTACATTGAAATTCAACTTCACTGTTTGTTTTTCGTTCGCCTGCATGTCGATGCTGTTTGCCGTAATTTGTTTTCCGTCTATGAAAAGTTTGATGGAAAGTTTTTCGACTTCATCTGATGAATGGTTGACCAAGGTCAGGTATAACTCTGAGGTACCTCCGACTTGCAAAACGGAATTCTCCAACCATAAAGAGTCGATGAAAACATTGCTTGCGTTCTCTGCTTTTAGAGGAACAAAGATGTCGTTTTCTACCTTTTTGTCAAATGCTTCCGTATCAAACAAACAGGATTGAAAGTCGGAAATGTAAAAGCATGTTTTGTTTTTTGCAGTGCTTGTTTTTATGAATCTGTGTGCCGCTTGTGTGATTTGACTCATCGGAAGACTTGATTGACTTGTTTCAACTTCAGAAAGCATGGTCAGAAACTGCTCCCGATTCACAAAGTGCTTGTGCCTGCCGGACATATCCTGAGTCATGAGACAGAAAACATCGCTTTGAGAGTATTGCATCGCTATTTCGCGTGCTTTATTCTTTGCTGTTTCCAATAGGCTGCCCTTATTTGCGGCATTCTCCATTGAAAAGGAATTGTCAACAAAAACCAATACGGCATTGTTTCCTTGTTTGACCAAGGCGTTGTCTTCGTTCTTTATGTACGGACCTGCGAAAAGAAGAACCAAAAAGAGGATAGATAAGCAACGTAACAATAAAAGAAGCCTGTTTTTTACCTTATTTTGTTTGCGACTTTCGATTTGAATATCCTTTAACAAGCGTACGTTCGTGAAATACACCTTTTTGAACCTGCGAAAGTTGAAAAGATGTATCACAATCGGTATTGCAATCGCAAACAATCCGAAAAGAAAGTAAGGATAAACGAATCCCATAAACGATATTGCTTAATCAGTCCGCGAAGATACGAAATTATTTTGACAATTCTTGAATCGAGAGAAATAAGTCTTTGTTTTAATTTATTGATTCTTTGTTTCGAATTTTTGTTTCTTGAAAAGATAAATCCGATAACAAAAGAAAATAATCAAGGTACTTATACTGATGATTATGAATAAGAAATTTTGGCTGTATGTTGCAGTTTCGGCTTGTGGAATCCTGCCTGTGGCTGCGAGAAAGTGGAAAAGACAACTCGCAAAGTTGTTTACAAAATGACAGAGCATGTTTACGAATATGTTTTTCCCCAATACAAAGATAGTGCCAAGCAGACAGGACAATATAAAACGCGGAACGAATGAAAAGATTTCAAAGTGTATGAAAGAGAATATTGCAGAACTGACGATGATTCCAAGTATCACGTTCTTAAACCATTCAGTGCAGATTGTCTGAAGCACACCTCTGAAAAACAATTCCTCGAATACAGCAGGCACAATAGCCAAAACGATTATGTTGCCAAGTAATCCGATTGTGCTTTTGACGGTTAACAACTCTTGTGTTGCGATAGAAGATGTTTGTTGCATCTGTCGCCAAATTTCTTCCCCCGAAAAATGCCACTGATTGTTCCAAAGGTTTAGCATGTCTATGAAAGGAATGGAAGTGATCGGAAGAATGATTGCCCACAACCAAAGACCGGTAGGAGCGGAAACTTGAAAATGTCTGCTGAAATGTCTGTCGAAAGCTATGAAATATGCCAATGTCGGAATGCCGAACATAATCATGCTGCCGATTGCTTGAAGTGTCAATTTACCTGCTCGTTCGTGTTGAAGGTTCGGGGCAAGGTAATTAATGGTGTTAAGTATGAGGGCTGCCAAAGAAAAACAACTCATGAGGATTGCAATCATCATCATGAATTTAACAAAAGGATTGACATTCTCGCTAAGAAGCTTCATGGGGATTATTTATATTTCAAATTCAAAAGGAAGTAATGATGATGTGTTTTCAAATTTCACAAAACTGCCGTCTTTCAATCCGACTATTATTTCCAACTTTCCGTTATATCGTTTCTCGGTTTCCATCATTACTTGCCTGCATGCTCCACAGGGATATGCGGATGCGGGTTGTTGTTTGCTGTTTTGTGCAATTATTGCAATTGTTTTTGGAGTGCCATCCTGCATTCCGGCTGAGAATAACGCTGTCCGCTCAGCACACAAGCCCGAAGGGTAGGCGGCGTTTTCCTGATTCGTTCCTATTATGATTTTGTTGTTGTCGAGTCGAACAGCGGCTCCTACTTTGAATGTCGAATAAGGCGAATATGATTTTTGCAAAGCATTAAAAGCAGACAAAACCAAATCTTTGTCTGCTTCGTTTAATTCGTCAATGTTTTCGAAACGGGTGTAACGAGTCTCAAATTTATACTCTTCCATCTTGAAGATAAAATCAGTCTATTATGTATGTGTAATTTAATGTGAGATTGAAACTCATTTGATTTTCCAATCGCCAAGCTTGTATGCAGTAAGGCATGCTCACTTCCAAACCGAAAGCGTGTAAGTGATTGGTGCTGATGAGTAAACCTGCTTTCGGAACCAACATAAACCGCCATCCGCTTTGTCCTTCAAATTCTCGCGAGTAGTAATAGTCTATGCTTTCTTCCGTGCTCAAGCTATAGTCGTAGCGTCCCCAGATTGCTCCAACTCCAAGTCCGACAAAAGGTTTGAAAACCTCGTTGTAGAAATAGTAATTGGCGTTCAGAGTGATTGGAAACTGGTGGGCAGCCCAATTATACTTTGTCGGAATGAAATTACGTTTGAAAGCCTGTGGCACGCAATAGTTATATCCTAACTCAACCCCCAATCCCAATTTTGTCTCTTCCAATTGCATCTCAAATGAAAGGCTGCCTCCGTACAGATAAGTGTAGTTTTTGGAAAATTGTCCGTAAGCAATGCCTCCGGTAGGTTTTACGCTTAAAAATATGTCATAAGGTTCTCCGTTTGACAATCTGTGTCTCAATTGAGCATTTGCATTGATTGCCAAAAATGAAACGACGAAAATAATGATTAGTTTTTTCATTGCGTCAATTGTTTATTTTTTACTCCAAGAGTCTTTCAAGGTACATGCTCTGTTAAACACAAGATGTTCTGATGAACTGTCGTAGTCGGTTGAGAAATAGCCTAAGCGTTCAAATTGATACTTGTCTAAAGGCTTGCTGTCTGCCAAGAATTTTTCCACTTTGCAGTTTTGCAGTGTTTGAAGTGAATCAGGGTTTAGATTTTCAAGGAATGAATGTCCTTCTTCCACTTTGTCGGGACTTTCGTTTATGAATAGTCTGTCGAAAAGTCTGACTTCGGCTTCGCAGTGATTGTTGGCATCGACCCAATGTATTGTTCCTTTGATTTTTCTTCCGTCTGCAGCATTTCCACCTCTTGATTGTTCGTCATAGGTGCAGTGTATAGCAGTTATTTCTCCATTTTCATCTTTGTCAACTCCAGTGCAACGAACGATGTATGCATATCTCAATCTGACTTCTTGACCGGGTGTCATTCTGAAATACTTTTTCGGTGGATTCTCCATAAAGTCCTCTTTTTCTATGTAAAGAGTCTTTGAAAAACTCACTTGTCTTGTTCCTGCCGATTCATCTTCCGGATTGTTTATTGCCTCCAATGTCTCTGTTTTTTCTTCCGGATAGTTGTCTATTATGAGTTTTACCGGATTCAAGACGGCCATTACTCGCTGTGCTTTTTTGTTCAAATCGTCTCGTAAGGCATTTTCCAATCGTGTATAATCAATTACATTGTCTCTCTTTGCAACACCTATGTCTTCACAGAAGTTTCGTATACTTTCAGGTGTGTATCCTCTTCTCCTTAAGCCACAAATGGTAGGCATTCTCGGATCATCCCAACCTATTACATGGTTTTCTTTTACCAATTGCAACAATTTACGTTTACTCATCACTGTATAATTGAGGTTAAGTCTCGCAAATTCGTATTGATGTGAAGGAAAAATTCCGAGTTGTTCGATAAACCAATCGTAAAGTGGACGATGTATGTCGAATTCCAATGTACAGATTGAGTGCGTTATGTTTTCAATGGAGTCGCTCTCTCCATGAGCATAGTCGTACATGGGATAAATTGACCATTTGTCGCCTGTGCGATGATGGTTGGCGTGTATGATTCGATACATTATAGGATCTCTCATGTGCATATTGGTATGAGCCATGTCGATTTTTGCTCTGAGGGTTTTACTGCCATCAGGGAATTCTCCGTTTCTCATTCGGGCAAATAGATCCAGGTTTTCTTCAACGCTGCGATTGCGATAAGGACTGTCTTTTCCCGGTGTCTGTACCGTGCCTCTGTTCTCACGCATTTCTTCCAAAGTTTGGTCATCAACATATGCCAATCCCTTTTTTATGAGTTCGCAAGCCCATTGATACAGTTGTTCAAAATAATCTGAAGCATAGTGCTCTTCTGCCCATTGAAACCCAAGCCAGTTGATGTCTTCTTTTATTGAATCCACATATTCCGTGTCTTCCTTTACAGGATTAGTGTCGTCAAATCTCAGATTGGTTCTTCCTCCGAACTTTTTGGCAACTCCGAAATTCAAACAAATGCTTTTTGCATGTCCTATGTGCAAGTATCCGTTTGGTTCGGGCGGGAAACGTGTTATGATACTTTTGTGTTTGCCGCTTTTCAAATCGTTGGAAATTAACTCCTCAATGAAATTCATGCTGACTTTTTCTCCGGTTTCTTTTATCTCTTCCATTTGCTTCGATTTTATGTTTGCAAAAATTATTGTGCAAAAATACGAAAATCATTGCTTATTTCCTTATTTTTGCATCAAAAAAAATAAGCATATGTTATTGGTTGGTGAATGTATAGTCAGTGAAGACATAAGGGATGTCAGGTTTTGCTGTGATTTGAGCAAGTGTAAAGGTTGTTGTTGTGTGGAAGGAGATGCAGGAGCTCCGCTTTTGAAAGAAGAAATAAAGGTTATAGGTGATTTGCTTGAAGAAATAAAGCCTTTTATGTGTGAAGAAGGTTTGGAAATGTTGGAAGAAGGTTTTTGGGAGAAAGATTTCGATGGCGATTTGTGCACAAAGATAATCGATGGACGGGAATGTGTGTTCGTGAAATATGAAAACGGGGTTGCGTTATGTGCGATAGAGCAGGCGTATAATCAAGGCAAGATTGGTTTTCGCAAACCTGTATCGTGTCATCTTTATCCGATAAGAGTAAAGGATTATGGAGAGTTTCAGGCTTTGAATTATCATAAATGGGAAGTGTGTAAGGATGCGGTGAATCGTGAAGGAGCCTTACCATTGTACAAAATGTTAAAAGAGCCTCTTGTGAGAAGATTCTCGGAGCAATGGTATGATGAATTGGAAAGGGTTGTCGAGCAGGAAGAATAAAGTTTTGGCAGTATTCTTCATAGAATCGAATCAGTAAAAAGAAGAAACGCTCAAACAAAACAAAGAATCAATATATTCTTTCTTTGTTTGAGCGTTTTATTTCTTGATTTTGCTAAACTATTTCTTGAATTCGGTAAAATGAATCTTTAATCCGAAAAACTATTTCTTTTATCTGATTTCGTTGGCTAAGCGAAGCAGATAATCCAATTGCAAATAAATCGCATTCATGTCGCTTTCGTTGTTCGCAGGCAGATATGTGCGATTGTATTCCCCATAATAGCTGTCGTTTTTCCCTATTACGCCTTTCTCTGTTATGCAATTGACTCCGTCTATGCAATTGAGCCATACTTTGTATCCGGTAGCGGTTATTTCTTTAGATATTGTCGCTTGAATCAAATCAACACTCAAAGTGGTCTCAGAGCCATTCTTCCCACTCCATAGGTAAGATAAATAACCGGAACCATCAATCGTGAATTCTTTGTATGAATTGTCTTTGATGCTTGTTGCGATTATTTCGCATGCCTCTTCGATTCGCTGTGCTTTTAAGTCGATTGTCGCGAACGATGTGAGGAGTAATCCTAATAATATGTATCTTTTCATTTTTGTTTGTTGTTAATCTTTTTTGTATGTTCTAATTTTTGCCGATCCGGTCATGTAAGACTTATACAAAACATCGACCGACTTTAATTCTTTCAACTCGGTGTTTTCGTAATTAAAAAAGAAATCTGTTATTTTCATGTCTCGTTTCCCGTCAAGTTTGGTGTAAAATAGGTATGTGTTGCTCAATGGCGAGTAATTCGCGTTTGAAATAACTCCTTTCATTGCGGG
>JAZNIO010000010.1:0-56796 GCA_045577535.1 Candidatus Onthomorpha sp.
CAGCGTTCTTCAAGCGTTGAGGACGCTGATAATGAAGTTGAATTCAGTGAGCCGAGCGATGAAAGTGATGAATCATCCAGTAATGAAGCAAGCATTACAAAATCTGAAAAGAAGCCCGAAGATTCTAAAGGCAATATTACAAAAGCACTCAATAAGCTCAATTATACCTTGAACGATACCTATTCTTTCTCTGATACTGATGATGCGGAGGAAATGCTTGAAGCTATGGCGAGAACTGCAAGAAATCTCATTTATGAAATGGCAAGCATTTCAGATGAGTTTGATCTTGCTCCACAACTCGATCTGCTTCTCAATGGCATTAAGAGCATTTGCTGTGATAATGTAACCGATTAATATAATGAATCTTTGGGGGAGACTATTTCTCCCCCAAAGATCAAGTTAATCAAGGGCATGTTTGTTTTGAGATTTGGAGGTTTGAAATAATGAGTAATGCGAAGAGATCAAACAACAGTAAACTGACAATTGCATGTAGTGCGGAGTTGCGGCAGCGTTTCAATACGTTTTGCAAAGTTCGTGGATTGTCTGTAGGACAGGTGCTTTCTATGTTTGCAGTATCCATTGGAAATTCACAATACGAAGACACAATTCACCAGTTCCTTTATGAAGATACGGAACAGGGAATTTTGGAGTCTACTGTGGTTGATGATGGCGAAAACGGTAAAAAGAGAGTGATGATAAGTGCCAATCTGACTGACGAAGCACGGAACGCATTGTATGATGTTTGTAGTGAACTGAATATCCCGCTGAGCATTCTTGTAAGAAAATTCATGTTGTACTGTGTTAAGCATAATAATGTGCCCTTTTCTATCACAAGAAAAGGACATTGCAAAAGAGAATCCGAGTAAGATGAGCCAGCCGCCTTAAAAACAAGGCGGCTTTTAGTCTTTGTTCCTCACGGTGAGGATAATGCGGTTTTGAATTCATTGACAAAAGGTTGATTTTATGATATAATTGGAGTGAAAGGTGGCGTAGATTATGGTTGAGAGCTACTATAAGGTAGGCGAGCGTTACGAAAATTTCTGTACTCATCAAGATTATTTCAGAGTAGAGTATGATGAGAATGGTTTTATCATGATTGCGAGTATGTGCGGTATAACCGATAAAGAAAAGCAGGATTTTAAAACTGATAGTAGTTTTGAAATTCGATTTACCATCATTGCATCGGTTTGCTTTTTTGCATTTCGATTTGGACAAATGCCATGGTCTGACTGTCCGTTCCATCCGGCTCTGTATAAGGAAAAGAGAAAATTTCCTCACTTTGCTGATGAGGAGGGATTTGGTTTACCAGTTCTTTTGTTTGACTCTTCCACAGGAGAGATGGTCTATTTTAGACTGCTTGGATTGGGACACGATTTTTCAGTTGAATTAGCAAACTGGGCTATGGCAGCTAATGAAGAACAGATGGATTATTTGACCTATGAGCATATTATCGATGAAGTGTACAAGTCATACTCATCTGCTGATTTAGCAGAATTGGCAACGTCAAGATATGAATTGAGGTGATCTTTTGAAGAATAGGCTTAGAGAGTTTCGGAAAAATAAAAAAATTAAACTTTACGATGCCGCAAATCAAGTAGGAATTTCCAAAGGACATCTTCTCCGAATGGAGGGTGGTGGTCTGCAAAATGTAAGTCTTCGTTCAGCAATGAAACTTGCAATCCTGTATGAAACCACAGTAGAAGAGTTGTTTTGTCTCGAAGAGTGTGATTGGGAGTGGAGAGAAACTCATCCGACAAGACGGAGGAACAACAAAGACGAAAAATCAGAAAACACGGAAAGTTCTTAAAAACTGTAGGAATCACCATAGCAAATCTATGGTGATTCCTATTTTTATGACCAATGTATCCCTCTCCCCTATTCCTCACCGTGAGTAAATTTTATAAAATTCAGAAAACGTATTGACAAATGGTTGAATATTTGGTATAATGGTATATGTAAGGCAGAGGTCATCAGTCAAGTGTAGAATTCTGCACTGAAAGGAGTTTTGAAATGCAGATTGAAAAATACAAAGTCTATATGAATCTCAATGGGAACTGCTACCGTTGCATTGGATTCAATGATTTTGGCGAGCCAGTAATGCAGAATATTGAATCTGGATGGACTTGTGAAGTTAGCGGAGTACGGTTTGTTGGTGAAGATGAGAAAATTGAATGGATGTCTTCTGCCAAAGGACGGTTTGAAAAGGTCGAGTTTGAAGAGTATGAAAATGATGGGTTCTGTAACATCGATATGTTGATGAATTTGTCTACAAATTCAATTAGAAATATGTTATGGATGGCATCTCCAACTGGATGTTGTCAGCCTGTTGCTGGGTGTTTGTCGATCAAGTCTCTCAGAGATGAATTGAAACGCCGTGGTGAAATCCCCATCGGGTATCATCACTCTTAATGAAGTGATTTCACTTTCGATTTGAACTAAGCGGAAAAGCCCCCGAATTAATCTGGGGGAGGAATAATATCCCCTGTTTACAGGGGATATTATTTATTCATATTGACCTTATTTCCAATTTGTGATATAATGTAAAAAAAGTGAGAGGAGTAGAACGATGGCAGGCAACAGTAATTTGCATATGTCCAGAAGCGACAAAGCGGATGAATTTTATACACAGCTTTCTCTGATCGAGAATGAGCTACGGCATTACAGGGATTTTTTCAAGGGAAAGACAGTGCTTTGCAATTGTGATGACCCCTATGAAAGCAATTTCTTCAAATACTTTGCCTTGAATTTTAATATTCTTGGGCTAAAAAAGCTTATATGCACTTGTTATGCAGGTTCACCTGTAGTATATACACAGCTTTCTCTGATCGGGATTGATGATGAAGTAGTAGCAGTTGTAGAAAGTGAAAAGAAACCTTACAAAATCGAAATCACAGCAGTTGAGGACATCAACGGTGACGGAGCAGCAGACTTAACCGACATCACACTTTTGTTGCAATCCACGAACGGAAAGCCAGAGCTACTGCAAGGAAACGGAGACTTCCGTTCGGCAGAATGCGTAGAGCTTCTGAAAGAAGCGGATGTGGTAGTCACCAATCCCCCATTCAGCTTGTTCCGTGAATATATGGCTCTGCTTATGGAATATCAGAAGTCGTTTGTTATTATCGGCAACCAGAATGCTATCACATATCGGGAGATATTGCCACTTATTCGAGATGGTAAAGTATGGCTTGGTTACAATAGCGGTCACTTCTGGTTCAAAGTTCCTGATACCTATGAGGAGAAGAAAACCGATTTCAAAATTGATGAAACGGGGCAGAAATGGCGTAGAATGGGAAATATATGTTGGTTTACCAATATCGACATTCAAAAGCGACACGAAGATATGATACTGTTTAAACATTACACTCCAGAAGAGTACCCGACCTACGATAACTATGATGCAATTGAGGTGAGTAGAACCGCCGACATACCTTGCGATTATTACGGAATTATGGGTGTTCCAATCACCTTTATGGATAAATACAATCCAGATCAATTTGAGATTTTGGGAGATAGCAGGTATCACGATGGACAGGAATTTTCCGATGACATCAATGTCATCAATGGAAAGACGTTGTATCGAAGAATTCTTATCAGAAGAAAGCGGTGATTATTATGCAGATTCAGATGGAGCAACATACAGTACGAGAGGTATTCAATGGCTATTCAGACAATGCGGAGGATGGCGTGTATGCGTTCGGCGGTAAATTAAGTGTCCGTCCCCCATTTCAGAGAGAGTTTTGCTACGATGGAGTGAAGCAAGCAGCGGTCATCGAAACGGTAATGCAAGGCTTTCCGCTTAATGTGATGTACTGGTGTCACGATGGCAGCGGTAACTATGAGCTGTTGGACGGTCAGCAGCGTACTCTGTGCCTTTGCAAGTATGCTAATGGTGAGTTTTCGGTAAAAGATCGTTATTTTCACAACCTCACACAGACAGAGAAAGACCAGATACTTGATTATCCGTTGATGATCTATGTCTGTGAGGGTACGGACAGGGAGAAACTTGACTGGTTTCGTATTGTCAATATCGCAGGAGAAAAGCTATACGAACAGGAATTGCGTAACGCTGTATATACTGGTTCTTGGCTTGCAGATGCGAAGCGTTATTTCAGTAAAACAGGATGTGCAGCGTATCAGCTCGGCAGTAAGTATCTTAACGGTTCGGCTATCAGACAGGACTATTTGCAGACCGTCATTGAATGGATAGCATCCATTCATGGCAGCTCGATTGAGGGGTATATGGCAATTCATCAGCACGATACCAATGCGGCAGCCCTATGGATTTACTTCCAGAACGTTATCAATTGGGTAAAGACTGTGTTTCCCAACTACCGTAAAGAGATGAAAGGTATCAAGTGGGGATTGCTCTACAATCGCTTTAAGGATGCTGCGGTTGACCCTGCTGTGTTCGAGGAACGAATCAAGGCATTGATGATGGATGACGAGGTTCAGAAGCGGAGTGGTATCTATGAATATCTGCTTTCTGGGGATGAGAGCAAGCTTGACATTCGTAAGTTTACCGATAATCAGAAACGTGTTGCTTATGAACAGCAGAATGGTATCTGCGTACACTGCGGAAAGCACTTCGAGATTGATCAGATGGACGGCGACCATATTACGCCGTGGCGTGATGGCGGCAAAACAGTGCAGGAGAATTGCCAGATGCTTTGTAGGCATTGTAATCGCTCCCATCAGTAAGGAGTTTAAATGTTTCCTTACTGGGGATTGTCCGCAGAGCTATTCGCAGAAAGATTGCTGATGAGCTTGCAGAAAGAATTACCCCTCTGCTTACTGCTCCGATGCTTTTTCGGACAAAGTAAACTTTATGATTTCACTGTCCCCTACCCCATTATTTATCTGAAAAACAATCAAATATATTTAGATGTATTGACAAATGGTTGAATATATGGTATAATAATATATGTAAGGCAGAGGGAAAAACCTCTATGTTTTGAATGCAATAAAGAAAGGCGAGATGAGCATGAAGTATGGAATTTTTAAGTCGCAGTGTGATCTGATGAAAGCCCCAAAGGATGGATTTGATGTTGTTCTACAAGACACTGAAATGTGTAGTCCTATTGAGATGTTCGATACGGAAGAAGAAGCGGTATCGGCACTCCATAAGTATGAAGATCAGACGCATGTCCAGTTTATGAAAGCATGGGCAACGAACAAAACGATATACAGATGTACTGTATTTTGCGTAGCAAGCCTTGAAGTTGTGGACGATGATGATGATCTGAATGACCCCAATAACTATTGTACGAATGAATTTTACGCAACGACTTCTATTGCAAGATTTTTTGAAGAATAACAGGTAGAGTGCTGTAGTTTATGCTACAGCACTCTTTTAATTTAGTCTCCCCTCCCCCATCGTTTATTCCATCAAAAAATATAAAAAATATCGAAAATGTATTGACAAATGGTTGAATATATGGTATAATGGTTATGTAAGGCAGAGGTACAACCTCACCGAACCGGACGGCTTCCGGTACAAAGAAAGGCGGTTTTATGAAAATTGTAAAAAGAATTTTTCTCCGCATCAATGGCGAGAGAACAAAGGTAAACCTTACTCAGCAGGACATTGATGATATTGTCTGCGGAGCATTGGAGGGAGGAATCACCCACTGGTGCAGTAAGGCAGAAGTTGTAGAGGATGAGTACTATGGAGAGTTCGCAAGTGATCAGATTTCAAGAGGAGGTTCATTGAGACTGAATGACAGATATGAAAAGCAGTCTTATGTGCTGAATCTGGAAAAGTTGGTCGCAGGACTTAAAAAGGCATGTGACTCAGCGTGTTTCAGAAGCTATTGGTTCAACGAAGACAATAAAATCGATACAGGCATGATCGATGCTCAGGCGTGTGATGCAATTGTTCAGATGGCATTGTTTGGTGAACTGGTGTACGGATAAAAAAGAAACAGAGCAGTCTGCATACTGATACAGACTGCTCTGTTGACCAAACCGTAAAAGGTCTGGCAAATATTTTATAGCACATTGTCAGACCTTTTGCAATAGCAGGAGGAGGACGTATGAGTGGTATTGAAATTTTTGTTATGTGCATTGTATCATTTTTGGGAGGATGTTACGCAATGTACTATCTTCTCAAACCGAGAATGGATAGACTTGAACGACAGTGTTCCAAGAAAAAAGCTAAGAACGATTCCAAGCTGGTTGTAATGAATTATGTTCAAGCACTGGAAGTCATTGATAAGCTGAATGCAACAAAGAACAGAATGCGGAAAGTGGAGGAGATATTGACAACTGCAAGTCTTGATCAAAAGGATGGTTCTACGAGATGTAAGTGTGTTATTGAAACACCCAATAATCCAGAGCTTGCATACACTTTTAGTTCCGAAATCAGTGTGGAAGTGGCACGAAAGGAGAGGGCTGAACTGCGTACTTCCCTTGTATCGGACATCGATTTGCTTTGTAATATCCGTCGAAACGTAGTAACGCAATCAGTAACGCAATCAAGGACGAATTGAGTAGGGGAGGGGAGTAATGAGTACACAAAAGCAATATGATGAATGCGGTTTAATCATAGAATATGGTTTTAAAAATCCGGCACTCTGTAAAGAAAATGGTGTGCTTACAGCATATTGCTGTATTTGCGGAAAGTATATTGGCAGTGAATGTGATACGAAAATGAAGTCTCTTATTCGCCGTCAGTACTGCGGAGCATGTGGTGAGCAAGTAAAGCAGGAACAGAACAGTAAGCGACAGCAGAAGTACCGAAAGAGTAAAAGAGCAATGAAAACGGCTTATGAAAATTTAGTAAGACAACTGGAACAGAGAATTGATCTTCAAAGGAGTGAGAACAGACTGCTACGAGAAATGGTTGTTGCCCAGCGAGATGAATTGGACAGATACAAGAATTCATAATTGGAAAGGTGTTGTGTCATGAAAGATCGTATTAAAAAAATCGAGTTTAATCGTGTTGGTCAAAAAGAGGGATGCTCCTGTGACAGATGCGGACAGTATATCAGAAATATTTGGACAGTCGGTTTTGCAAGTGGCAATACTCTAAACTTTGGAATTGATTGTTTCGAGAAAGTCTATAAGTGCGGTAGTCTTACTACCTATGGAGTGAAAGAATTTAAAAAACTGTTAAAAAGAATTAAAGCTCATAAGGATGGCTATAACCGATGGTTAGTTATGACGGAAGAACAGGCGAGAGCAGAATCAGCAGTTCCGCTTGCGATCGAGGATGAGGAAAGTGCTTTCTATGGTTGGTCTTTTGAGGAATACAGAAATTGGAAGCTTACCGAATTTTACGGTCAAAGATTCAAAGAAGACGAAAAGGAACTTGCAAAGTTTGCAAGAATCGGATTTGAAGTTTAGATGTATCAAAATGCTGTCGCATTGTCGGCAGCATTTTTTGCAATAAAGAATGAATTGATCTTGCTGCTTGCTGAGGTCAGACATCGGCTGTCAAAATATCCTCACCGTGAGGAGAAAATATTTTTAAAATTAATAAAAATGTATTGACAAATGGTTGATTATGTGGTATAATAGTATATGTAAGGCAGAGGATTAACCTCACCGAACCGGACGGCTTCCGGTACAAAGAAAGGCGGTTTACAATGGATGAAAACAAAACTTTGGAAGATGAGATCGTAGAAGCAGAAGCAGAAGAGGAGTTCACATCAGCAGAGCATGGTGATTATTCTCCGAGCAATCCGTGGGATGCCCCCGGAATGAGAATCAGCGATTTCTTCCGTTGATGATTTCTTCCAGAGATGCAGTGTGTTATACACACTGCATCTATCAAGCACTATCAATTAACAGAAAGGATTTGAAGAACGATTATGATTATGATGAATTCGGTGCAATTTATGGGGCGGCTGACAGCAAACCCCGAAGTACGAAAAGTGGGCGAGAATCAGATTTCTGTATGCAATTTCAGAATTGCGATTCCGTATCACAAGAATGGTGCGGAATGTGTAGACTTCTATGACTGTACAACATGGCGTAGTAACGCCGATAACCTTGCAAAGTATTGCAAAAAAGGAACTGTTGTCACAGTAGTTGGTTCTATTCACAATGAAAATTACACAACCGAAACTGGTGAAAAGCGGTTTACAGTGAGAGTGGATGCAAAAGAAGTTTATTTCGGGGCTACTCCGGCTACTCCGGCTACTCCGGCTACTGCGGCTACTCCGGCTACTGCGACTGCTCCGGCTACTCCGGCTACTGCGACTGCTCCGGCTGCTGCGACTGCTCCGATGAATATGGAAGATTTTGAAGAGATTCCGTCAAATGGTTCGGAATTCTATGCAAACCCTCCGTTTTAAGTAGTGTTATGAATGCCACCAGAAGAAAGAAACTGAAAAAGATTCATGACATGCTGACCACAGCTTATTCCGAACTTGAAGCAGTAAAAGATGATGAAGAGGAAAGCTTTGAAAACATTCCAGAAAACTTGTATAACTCTGAAAAGTACAAAAATGCTGAACATGCAGTTGAACTTCTGGATGATGCTTGCAATTATCTCGAAGAGGTAATGCAGTTTGTGGAAGAAGCATTTGAGTGAAAATGAATGTACATATAACGCCGTAGAACGCCCCCTACGGCGTTTTTATTTTGCCCTCACTTTTTACTGGTGATCTTCTGAACAAGCGTATGAATGAATCTGGGACGAATCAGAGGACGTTCAAAGCAATAGAAAGGGATGCCAATATAATTTGGAAATTATCCTGTTGATCTTACTCACCGTGAGGATAAAATCACTGCATTGATTTTAAAAAAACGTATTGACAAATGGTTGATTATGTGATATAATAGTATATGTAAGACAGAGGTACAACCTCACCAAGCTGAATAGTATCCAGCAAAATGAAAGGCGAACAGAATATGGAAAAGAAGTACGAGATCGAGATTCATAGATCAAATGTAACTCCAAAGCAATTCTTTGAATACTGCAAAAAGCAGATGGAGAAGAGAACCGGAGAGACTCTTGACAATTGGATTGAAAGCTATGAAGAATGGGAAACTCCCACGATGCCGTGTAACTCGACATGCAAACATGAGGACTGGGATAAGCCTACAACAGAAGTTTGTAAGCTGATGTCGTTCGACTGGCATTTGTTTCTGCAAAAAACATACAACTTCATTATGGAGTTTGAGTTTGACACAGAAAGAAAAGGACATGGATACATGTATGCAGTCGAATTTGAGAGCTGAATGCAGAAAGGTGGCAAGTATGAATAAATGTAATTTTCCATGTAGTGCGAAAAACATTCATTTTGATTGCTCAGATCGTTGCTGTGATGATTGTGAATACCGTTGCATTTCGTGTCAGTGTGATGTTTGTCCTTACGATGTAATGGAGCAGACGGAACGTTTTCCGTTTTGTTATTCTGGTGGAGACATTGAACAGGCAGAACGTACTGCATTAATGGTTGCAGAGAAGTTCCAGATTAAGGAGGGAAAAGCACAATGAGAACGATAAAAGAACGTATTGAACAGTGTCGAAAGAAATTTGCAGATCATATAGCAACTTTTAAACGATATGATGGCATCTCAACTCTGGATTGGCGTGAGAAGAACGGCTCATCACACTACTATGTGCGGTATGTGTTTGATGAGCAGCATTGCCACATGTATATCTCCGGTGATCTGGGACATGCAGTTGTGTGGCTGACGGAGAGTGCGACATTGGCGAATCTGGCTGGCTATGTAAAGAGTATAGATTACTTCTTGGAAAAAGTAATGTGCAGCACAGATAAGTATACATATGATCGTGCAACCGCATATGAAGTGCTTGAACACAAACTGATGCACATTGAACTGGACTTTGACGAGGATGACGAGGATGCAGCGGAAGCACATGCTGAACTGCTGGAGGAACGCAGAGAGCTGATTGAAGATGTGATGTGCAATTTTGATGCACGAAATGGATTCCGGTTGTCGAATGAGCAGATAAACCACATAAGTGAAATTGATTCTGATTATTATGAATGGCTCTGGGATGCCGGAATGAATGTGGATGAACGTGTCCTGCTCTGGCTGGTGGGACTGAATATGGCGTATCGGCAGGTGCGAGATGATGGATAAAATGGAGCAGATTAATTTTCTCTCAGCATTAGTCAATCGGATAGAATGTTTGTGTAAAGAAAACGACATTACAGTGAAAGTATTGTTGGAACGATCTCTTCTGTGTGGCAGTGTAGTTGATAACATGAAGAAAGGTGCAATGCCCTCAATTGACAAACTCATTGCTATTGCAGATCATTTCAATGTTTCAGTTGACTATCTTGTCGGACGAACTAATGACCAAATGCTTCACAGGAGAGAAGACAATTTGGGGGATGGAATGAAGTTTGAGCCAGTCATATACTGCAAAGACTGCTTGAATCATGGAAATTGCACGGTTGAGGATATTTTTGGATTTTGCAGAATGAGTGATGAGAGAAAATTCTGTAGTGCTGGAAAAGCAAAGTCAGATCAATGAAAGGAGTGGTAGATTGCAAAATGAAGTTGTGCTGACACCATCACCAAATGGTGAGTTGTGTGCAGCGAATGGCAGCGACAAAGAAATTGAAATCCAGTGTGACGAATGTAGTCATTATTTGGAATGTTTTGAAGTCGGAAAGAATTTTCAGATCATACATCAACAGAACTGAGCAAAAGCAGAAAGCCGTAGAACATCCTCTACGGCTTTCTGCTTTTAACATATCTATTTTATTGAGTTAGCTTCTGAAATGGCGTGTGTGCCATTCTGGAGCAAATCAGAGGGTATCCAGAGCGATAAAGAAAAGATGCTGTGAAGATCAGATGTTGGCTGAACGTCCTCACCGTGAGGAAAATTTATTTCAAGAATTTTTGAAAATGTATTGACAAATGGTTGATTATATGGTATAATATAATTACAGCGAGGGAAACCTTGCGAGTATCGGGGCAAGACGAGAAAGGAGGAAACAATGGACGGTATGACAGATAAGCAGTTTGAAGAGTACAGGGAAACGCTGATTAAGCTGATTCTTGAAAAGATGGAAAACAGCAAAGACCTTACAGAAGCAAAGGCAAA
Source organism: Candidatus Onthomorpha sp. (assembly GCA_045577535.1). GTDB lineage: Bacteria > Bacteroidota > Bacteroidia > Bacteroidales > P3 > Onthomorpha. The sequence goes on from JAZNIO010000010.1 coordinate 11,036, forward strand.
AGTGAAAGCCATGCTTGACGAATAAGCACGGCTTCACACATCAACAGAAAGGTTGGGCGGACTTGCCACCGCCCTTACCTTTTCGTATAGTATAACACGTTTTGCCCCAAAAGTCAATACGGCAAGAAAGGATGGTAAGAATATGGGAAGCCAGACATTTAATATCAACAACAGAGAAGCGGCTGTAAAGAGTATCATGGAATCCTTGAAAGAACTTCCGTCTTGGGAGGATGATCAGTACTATCTGCACTGTGCGTTTGCAAAGGATGAAGAAGACAACTTTACAGGAGAAGTTGAGATCAAGGACAATTTCCGAACCGCAGACGAAACATTCACAGAAGCTTGTACATTTGATGGATACCCAGAGGATATGGATGTATCGCAGATTGAGGACAGCTCTGAATTTCAAGATACGTTCAAAGAAATTTGTGAAAATCTCTTTGAACAAGTTGTAGAGTATATGAACTGAACAGCACAGAAAGCCGTAGAATGCCATCTACGGCTTTCTGCTTTTAGCCCATCTCTTTTATTGGATTATCTTCTGGAAAGGCGTGTGTGCCATTCTGGGGCAAATCAGATGGTATCCAGAGCGACAAAGAAAAAGTGCTGCGAAGATCAGATGTTGGCTGAACGTCCTTACCGTGAGGGAAAATTTTTTAAGCATTTTTGAAAATGTATTGACAAATGGTTGAATATATGGTATAATAGTATATGTAAGGCAGAGGTACAACCTCACTGAGCTGGACGGTTTCCAGCGAAACGAAAGGCGGTTTAATTATGAGAGTAAGCTATAAAGGACAGGACAAAGATTTTGAATATCGTTTGGCTGAGATCGGCTATGAGGACGATGAAGAAACTGTCATGAAAAGAATCGAACAAGAAATGAACAAGAGGGGGTGGAATTTGAATATTGTTGCAGATGGATATGCAAGCTGTGTGGTTGATGATCGTGAAGAGTACAAGGCGTTTGTTGAAGATTATAAACAGGTAAAAAGAATGGTAAAGCAGTAGAGAAATTATTTCTATCATGGGCGGCAGTGTGCCGCCCAACTTGAAAGGAGAGAAGTTATGAAAAACTATAAGTTGAGCTACATATACGATGGATATAGATTCTGGGATGTGATCAGAGCAGAATCTATGGAAGATGCAAAGGAATGGTTTGAGCATGAAGACTCAGACCGGAAAGTGTACGGCATAACAGAAACAGATGAATTTCCCAGCCATACGGTAACAGAAGCAGAATTGGAAAAAATCAGAAATCCCATTCCGTTATGGAAAACCCGTGGAGCAGAGAGTGAAGAAGAATTTATTGAATACATCAAATACTGTCAAGAGACTGACCAAAAGGTATTCGCAGAATATTCTGTTGCTCATCCCGATGTAGACCCAGAAGATTATCCGGATGAAACAATGACAATTGAAGAATGGCGTAAGTCCAAAATCAAGTAACAACACAGAAAGCCGTAGAATGCCATCTACGGCTTTCTGCTTTTAGCCCATCTATTTTATTGGATTATCTTCTGAAAAGGCGTGTGTGCCATTCTGGGGCAAATCAGAGGGTATCCAGAGCAATAAAGAAAAAGTGCTGCGAAGATCAGATGTTGGCTGAACGTCCTCACCGTGAGGAAAGTATTTCAAGTATTTTTGAAAAATGTATTGACAAATGGTTGAATATATGGTATAATAGTATATGTAAGGCAGAGGTACGACCTCACCGAGCTGGACGGTTTCCAGCGAAACGAAAGGCGGTTTGATTATGAGAGTAAAAAAGGCAACTATTGAGGAATTAGTCAAGTCCATTACTGCAAAGATGAGATGTATCAATCTTTTTATTGATGGTTATGAGGGGGAATTTTCATGGTCTTGTCTTCATGTGGAATATCCTATGTACAACATGATGATGGGAATGCTCCGGACACTGGAAATCATGGGAATTGCTTATGAGCTGAAATACGAAACAAAGTCTCCGCACTTTGCAGGCATTGAGATCGCAGGAGAAACTTTTCCTGTTGATTATGGTCGGAAGAAGTGAGATCGAGGATGTGGACGGCGAAAGCCGTCCACAATGAGTAGAGGTGACAACTGTGAAAGAGCTGGAAAAATTCACACAAGCACAGATCATGGGCTATCTAACCGACAAGATAGCAGAGGATTTTGAGGTAACAAAAACACAAGCCAAAAAGCTGTTGCTGAATGCACTGCTGTATAATGTTGTTATCGAAGAAATTGAAAACCAGATTAACTATTTGCTGGAAGAGGAGTGAACGGTAAATGAAAAGGTTTGAGGAAATGAGTGCCAAAGAAAGAAAGGCGTACAACAACATCAAAAACGCTGCCGCTGATTATATTTACAGTTTGGAGAACGGCTGTTTTGACAGTGGGGAGGGTTCGGAAGAATACAACGACTACTACAAGCAACTCACAAATCTTGAATCTCTGATTGATGTGGTATATGGCGAAGCAATCAGTTCTGTTTATACGGACGATGGAGCAGCGTGTGGTGGAGCAGCAGCCAAAGCTTACATTAAGGACATCCGGTTCTGCGGAAAGGAATTTCTGCTGGAAGTGACAAGATACTTCTGTGAGAAGTATCAAGCGGAAGTGCTTGCGGATTTGCAGTAACAATAAGCAATGACAAAGGAGTGATAGGAAATGGACGATCATCTGTTTGACAGAGTATGGAACTACGGAAATTGGGGACTTATTCCTCGATTTCAAGAAGAGTACAATGAACATGGCATTATGTCGAAGTGTCCATCATATGAAGAAGTGAAAGATTTCTGCAAAATCCTTAACATTATTCAGAAGTGGGCTGGTTTCCGATGGAGCAAAACGCCATTCAAACCGTCTGACTTTTTGGAAAAGGTGGAATAAAATTGCAAAGATAGAACGCTGTAGAACGCCCCTACAGCGTTCTTTTGTTTTACCGTCATTCTTTACAGGTTGGCTTTTGGAAAGGCGTGTGTGCCATTCTGGGGCAAATCAGAGGGCATCCAGAGCGATAAAGAAAAAGTGTTGTGAAGATCAGATGTTGGCTGAACGTCCTCACCGTGAGGAAAAATTATTTCAAGAAAATTTCAAAAATGTATTGACAAATGGTTGATTATGTGGTATAATAGTATATGTAAGGCAGAGGTAACACCTCAAAACGAGTGCAGCGGTTCTGCACAGAAAGGCGGTTTGCAATGGATGAATTGAAAGCAGCACAGAAAAAGGAAGCTCTTGAAAGAATGGCGATTCTGAAACTTCATGAGAACGCCGTTAAGGAATTCTCCGATGAGGGCAAGCTCAATTGCAGTGAATATGGAATGGGAATTCTGTACTGGCTGTCTGATGAGGATGCAGCGTATGTGAGAGCTATGGAAGAAAAGTCTGGATGTCTTGTGTATCATGTGATCAAGTCTAAGACAACACTCGGAACAATGCTCACCATGCTCTATGTAAGCAAGGAAATGGAGGAATGGGAACTGGATAAGGAGGACTTGAAGTCAGAGGGATATGCGTGTGCATATGTCGAGAATTTGGATGATGAGTATTGCAGTGAATATGGCGGTGTAATCGTTCAGCCGATTAACGGCGGTGTTCGCAGAACTGCATAACAGAAAACAGAAATCAAATATGGCGGAGCAATCACGCTCCGCCCCTCTGCCGAACGGTGAGAGGAGAAAGGCGGTAAGTACATGAGTGTGAAAAAGGAAGTTTTCAAAAGAGACAAAGCGGAGTACATCCGAATCACAGGGGACAAAGAACCGATGAGATACGAATGTATGGAATGTGGTTGCGTGTTCTATGGCTTGTGGCATAGCAAGTATTCTATGGATGCTGTAGTTTGTCCGGTTTGCGAGGATGAGACTGATCCACTGTTTATCAAATGCAAGCCGGAATAAGGGAGGAGAAAATGGACTACCAGTTTTTGAAAAAGAATGGAACGTTTCTGGGAGAGGTTGACATCTATGATGGAGTGATTTACTGCGGAACAGAAAAATTTTATCTGTACAACAACATTCTGTATGTGAGAAAAGAGCCGGACAACAGAATGAGCTACCGAGGAAAAACAACAACATATATCCTCATTGATGATGTAAAGGAAGAAATTGAGCAGAAAAACGAAATGTATTTTTTTGAATTTCTTAAACTTCCAGAAGAAGTGTATAGAAATCTTTGCAAGTTTTGCAAACAATAAGAGATAAAAAGAGATAGGGTGGAGCAGTACAGCTCTGCCCTGTCCGTGCATAATTGAAACAGTAAAAAGAAAGTTTTGGAGGACATAATGAGATTTGAAGATTTGAAAGAATGCCCTTTTTGTGGTTGTGATACTTTCATTACTTTTCAAAAGGTGAAAGGGTATGCTAAATACAGAGCAAGATTTGATGGTGAGGAAACCGATAACGAGGATATGTATGACTCTTTGAAGTATGAGGATAATGGAAAAGCACGTTGTAATGACTGCAATTCTTATCTTGGAAATTACATTTCCGGAGAAATTGGAAAAAGTGCATTGAAGAAGATGGAGCAGGATGGAAACAGGGGTGAATAATTCATGAGTTTGAATACTCCGAAGCCGTTGCAAGAAATTAGAAGATTTGAGAAAGTATATGGTTCTGATCGAATGCAACAGCTCAGAGCAGCTTACAAAACAAACAGCAGCCTTAAAAATGAAAAGGGAACATTTCTTGATGTCATGAAAGAACTTCACTTGAACCCGATAAATAATAAGGATGCTTCAAGCTGCACAATGGAATCCGTACAATGCACAGCGAATCATATGGGGATTCTGTTTGCATGGGAAAGATACAAACAGGTGTACAAGTTTGATGATGATTTGTTTGAAGCATTAACCGAAGATACAGAAGAAATCAAAATTGCTAAAAGCGTTATCATAGATCGATCACCATTTCACAGTTACTACATTTCTCACCCAATAAGGGATAATGAACTTGGGTATGATGGAGTGTTTGTGAATATTGATAAGCTCAATTCAGAGATAAGACTTGTTTTCACTGATGATGAATGTTCTGCTTGCAGTTACATCACTATTCCATTTACTGAAATGGATGAAACGGTTTCGATAAAAAGAATGATTGAAGATGCTGATGAAGACGTGACTGATGATATGAGAAGTAAATTCGTTAGTGTGGTAGAAAAGGCTTTCAGCTTAATCATTTATCTATGCACAGACAAACCGGATGTATCAAGTTACAAATCCGAAATACCACTTCCAGATTCAAAGATGAAACATGCAAGCAGGAAGAAACAAACTGCAAAGAAAAAGAATTTTGTAACTGTATCAAATGTGGGAAACAAAATAGGAATAGTTATCCGTGAGGATAAAAGAAAATCGTTATCAGATAATCATGGTACAGGAAGTACTGGAAGAGCAACCAAGAAAAAACCTCATATGAGAAAAGGACATCTTCACAGTTATTGGATAGGAAAACATGGTTCACCGGACAGAAAACTGATATTGAAATATATTCCTCCGGTATTTGTTCATTCAGAATCATGTTCAGAGTTGGAAGTGACAACACGAATAAGAGGGAACGGAAAGGAAGACTAAGTTATGTTTGAATTTTTTAAAGACACATTAAATGAATATCGAGGAATTGATATTCAGAAAGTGAAAGAAGAAAGAAGAAAAAAGCAGGAGCAGGAGAGGGAGGAACGATTCATTTTTTCAAGAAAAAGCAAAGTGATTATCGTGACAATTGGAGTCCTTTATCTTGTAATGGCGTTTTTGGTTATTTCAATTTACAAGTCTCATGCGAATGCAGTTGGAACGATCGTTGTGTACAGCGTCTTATCTGTGATTGACATTGGAACAATCATTTCAATAATTGTCGGAAAACGAACCGGAGAAATCATTGGACTTGTAGGAGTCATTGCATTTATGCTTTTACTGTTTTTCTCAACAGCATTTATGTGATGAGAAAGAAAGGTGATGGAGATGGAAAAGAAATTGGATTTAAGTCCACCGACTGCGGAGGAGCTTGATGAAGCAACGCTTCAAATCGATGCCGCCGGATTATCCGGAAAGCGAAAGCAAAGAAAGGCAATCAAGAGACTTATGAAGAGCGATGATCAAACCGATCGTTTCATTGTGAATGATATTGGTTTCCGGACACAGGGAAGAAAGTCCAGTAGGTTGTGTGAGCTGTTCATTTTCTCATTGTTAATGCCGATTGCAATTGGAGTGCAGATTATGAGTAAGCTGATGAATGCAGTTGCAGTGCTTTCCACATATGCTGCATATATTGGTGTTCCGGCGTATGCAGTCGCATCGTACTTCATCGGTTCGCATTCATCATTGGTGAGCATCTTGAAGTCAATGTTCCCAATGCCAGCATTGCTGTTGCTTCTCCCTCCGATTGCATTTCTTGTAAGCAAGTGCATGGAGGAGTTGTCGGAAACCACCTTTTCCTTTATTGCAAAAATCAAATAAAACGTCGAAAAAAATCAAGGTAAAACCTTGATTTTTTTCGACCCATGTGGTATACTGGATACTGGGGTTTACAAGTAATAGCAAGCAAGGCAATATGTGACCCCACTCACTTCGTTCGTGAGATCACATATTGCTGCTTGTTAGTGGGATTCTCCCCCTAAAACCCCCGATTGCAAACCGCAAAAAACGCAACCGCCGTACAACTACAACACAAACAAATTTTATTATCTGAACAATAAGGAAGTGTGTGCTTTGGCAGAAGAAAATAGAAAACGTAAACGTTATTTTAAGGTTCATTTGTATGATGATGAGCTTGCCATACTTGATGCAAAGGCTGATGAAGTTGGTCTTTCAAAATCTGAATATATCAGAAATCTAATTGTGTTTGGAAGTACGATTAAGCCGACAAATTTTTCAGATGAGTATGCACATAGTCTGTTAGTTCAGATGAGCCGTATTGGTAATAATCTGAATCAGATTGCAATGAGAGTAAATGCTGCAAATGGATTCAATGGAAATGAGCTGGATGATGTAAGGCAACTTTTTTATTTGCTTTACAATGTTATGGAAGATTTGGTGAGTGAGTAAATGGCAACAACAGAAATTCATGCAATACGCTCAACTCCGGAAAGGGCAGTTCGTTACTGTATGTCGGATAAGATCGTTCCTATCAAATCAGAAGATGAAGTACACAAGGATTGTCCTTATCAAATACTGGACATGAACGGACAACTCTATGCTCTGTATAAAACGCAAAACAGTTTCTATATGTGTAACTCACAAAATCCTATGTCTACTTTCAATAAGTTACGTCACAAGTTTCAGCATAAGCTTCGATCGGAAGATGGAAGATCAAAGGGTGGAGAACCTTTATTGTGGCATATGCACTTGTCATTTAGTGGACGTGAAGCAAGTGTAGAAACTGCTGATGAAATAGGAAGAAAATTTGCTGAAAAGGTTTTTGGAAAATTTCCTTGTGTAATATCTACACATACGAATTCAGATAACATACACTGTCATTTCATGGTTTCGGCGTGGGATATTACTGGTCACAAGTGGCACAACTGTCATGCTACAACAAGACTTATTCGTGAGACTGCTGATAAACTTTGTGAAGAATACGGTTTGTCTGTTTTGAAAGATACAAAGGATATGAACCTTGTTAAGTACAAAGATAAAGAGGGTAATGTCCACTATTATGAACCAACAGACCGGAAGAATGAGATGATTCAAATGAGAGATGATGGTGTGAATTATTCAGATGATGTTAATTCACACAGAAACACAGAAAGCTACAATAAAGAAGAAGAACGAAAACTTACAAATCGAGAGATTGTAAAACGAGATATTGACAATCTTCTTCCGAGTTGTGCATCCTATGATGAACTCTTGATGAGACTCAGACTGATGGGGTATGTGATTCGAGATAAGAAGAAAAATGGTGAATGGTTGGCTCATATTTCTTTCAAAAATCCAACTGCTGATAAGGGAACGAGAGAAGATAAGATAGGTGATGGAGAATTCTATGTTCGTGAAAACCTTACAGCATATATCGAGAGTCAACTCATGCGTGAGATGTCAGAGATCATAGAACGTGATGAAGACAATGACGAAAATCGAAATGAGGTTGATTCAGATTCAATACCTTATTTTGAAGATTATGAGTACGGAGAAACAGATATTTCATCCATCAATGATGATTACAGGAAGTGTGTGAATCAAGATGGATTGTTCCATGTTGTAAAGCGTTCAAACTTTGAACGTAAAGTGATCAGTTCTATAAAACAGGATGATGCAACCTTAAAGAGTTTGGCTGATGCAGTCCGGCTTCAACAAATGATAGCGGAGCAGCGTAATCAACAGAAACAGCATCGACCATATAGAACAGATACAGAAGAATTGAGACTGGTTGCAAGAATTAATCAGAGTTTTCGTTGTTTGCAGTATACCGAAAAATCGAATATACATAGCTACAATCAGATGTTAGATATGTACAAGGCGAATTTAGATTCCTATGCAGATATAATTCGCCAAAGAGATGAAGCGAGAAATGCAATAGAAACCATGAAACGCATATCCAGAATTCCTCAGATGGCTGCTGCGTTGGATGAAAGAATAAGATCAAACAAGAATGATGTTGTATATGTTATGGAACATCTGACAGCGGATAAAAAGCAATTAGAACAGTATCAAACGCTGATGAGAAAGTACAACATCGAATCTCCCCATGAGCAGGAGTTGTTCCGGAAGAAAGTTGATGGCTATGATGGAAGATTATCCAAATGTGAAGCTATGATTCAGAATGCAAGAACACAGATGGATGAAATCGAGAATTGTATACGCACATATTCTCGTATTGATAGTGAACACGGTATTGATACCACAGAAGTAATTCGTAGGTTCAACGAAATCAGAGGAGAGAATCCTACTGGAAACGATGGAAGCCGTAAAAGAAATGAAAGGCAGGGACATGTATGATAATGAAAGGTAATGGAAAACAGTTTTCGGATGTCGCAAAAGAAATGGAGAGCGTATTTGATAGTTGGTTGGCATATAGCAGATTGACAGGTCAGCAATTCAAAGCAGCAATTTGCAGTGGAACGAACTGCAAGATAGAGGAATGCCATGATGGACAGGGTAATAGATTCGTTTCAATTCTGATTGATGGTAAGCAGATCGGAGAACCTTTCCTGTGGCAGCATGACGGAGGAGTTGCATTGGACGATTTTTATGTTAATACAATGCTGCTGTTGTTGCTTGCATCTTCAAAGTATGAAAATAAATCATTTGAAAATGCAGTAAAACTCTTTATTGATGAAAAGAAGAAAGGAGAAAACAATGAGTGCTGATGAGAGAAAAGAAAAGCTGACAAGTCGCATCGAAAGACTGAGAGCCATTATGACGGACTATCAAGAAGATCATGAACTTGATAGAGACAATCCGTGGTACAAGGAGGTGGAAGCCAAAAGAGAAGCGTTTGAAAAAACTCTGGATGATATATATGAAGCTGTGAGGGAGTATTCCATTTCATCTCAAAATCTTGGGTTTGTACAAGGTGTGCAATTTGCTATGGATGTGATCGATATGAAGAGTCCCTTGACGGAATCTGACGATTTGGACAATAGGCACAAAATTCTCAATGATTTTATTCAAATTATGAGTGAAAACTAATCGTTAAAATTATATTGACTTTTTTGTCATAATATAGTATAATTGTATTGTGTTAGCAACACAACACGGATAAAAAGAAAGGGTGAATGAAATGGCAGATTTAGGCACGGATATGGGCAATGCCGGATTACAAGTAACCGGAAGAGTAGTTGAAGCGATTCTTAATCTCTTGGCGAGAATCTATGAGGATGCAAGAAATGATTTCATACGGCGAAACAGCGTAGAGGGTAGATTGCAGCGTGAGCAGCTTGCCAAAATTCGACAGGATATGCAAAAGGCAAGGATGCTGGACAGATACGGTGAACTATCCGGTATGGTTTGCTACGATGGGCTTATGAGAGCGAAGGCAGCAGGACTCGATATTACACCGCTAAATGTTCAATGCAGTAAAGAACAGCTCAAAGAATTGGCATCTATTTGCAAGAGGAACGATGTTCTGATTTCAGCCGTTGAAGATGTGCGATCACGAGAGCTGGGCGGCGAGAAAACATATACACTGGTATGTCGATCTGGTGACGTAGATAAACTTTCGGAAATCGTTGATACAATGGTTGACGGAAAAAGAATCGAAGCATTGAGAGCAGAGCAAAAAGCATTGCTTGACTTAGGCGAAGATATGAGCGATGTTGACAAACTTGTGGTTCAGAACATCGACAAAGAAATTCAGTTTATTCGAGATAAGGACTTAAATAAGCTGAATTCTCTGCAAATGCACGGTCAGATTGCAAAAGCCGTTGGTGCTGAACAGGAAGTACAGCCGATGCCGTTCAATGAAGCAATTAACCGCCTTACCGGACGGAGAATTGATAAAGATGTGACAGCATATATCGTGGATGCGACAAATCCGAATAATTATATGGTTGCACAGGCTCATGATGCAGAATATCGAGGAGAGAATTATATCAAGACCGATTATACTGTTTATAAAGATGGGGAAGAAGTCTTCAAGTGCGATGACGGTAGATTTGATGGCAGAGACAAGTATCATTGGCAAAATCTCCGTGAAGAAATGCACGAGAAAGGTGGATTCGGTGATACTGTTATCAAATTCTATGACAAATCGGAGTTTGATCAGTACCGTGATGCTTTTGAAAGGCAGAATGCATCTGAGATCATGCCTTTGCTGGAAGCAACATCAAATGAGGATTTTCAAGCTGCATGTCGCATTATTGAAAGTCAGCTTAAAGAATGTGATTGCCACCTTGATGCTGAGAACAAGAAGATCATTGATAACCGTACAGGCTATGTAGTGACTCCGGAATCTATGTTCTATGATGATGTAAGCAAGGAAGAGTGTGCAAGACTGGCAGAAGCAATGGTGTGTGTGCGGCAGCTTGAAAAATATGCTGAACTTGACAGTCTGCGAAGTGCAATCGAAATTGCATATTCAGATGTCCTTATTACAGAAGCCGGAACACTTGATCACGCACAGGCGACTGCAAATTATGAGAACATTAAAACGGAATATGATGAGGTTTTGGCGGAAGTTACTGAGTTCATTGAAAATAGAAAAGGAATAAATTCTGTTCAAGCGAAGAACGAAGTGGATGAAGAGAAAAATCCGAGTCATGAACGTTCTCCGGAAGTGGAGAATGGAAATACTGTTCAGAAGACCGTTGAAGAATGGGATGCGGCTGTAGAACGAGCAGCAGAGGACAGTATGGATGAAATGATCGGTCAGGAGCTTTCACTATCGCAGGAAAAGGTGCATGAGGAATTTAAGAGAGCAGATACGCTTGATGAGAACGCAGATCATGCAGATACCAGACCGGAAAGAATGGGAAAAGAAGCTCATGCCGACAGGGTGCGTGAGGGTGCTGGACTAATGCAGGATAGGCTTAACTCTGAACAGGGTAAGCTTGGCAGAAAAACTGGCAAGTCACTGGAACATTGATCCTCACCGTGAGGAGAAAGGAGACCGTGAGGAGAAAGGAGGATTCAATGAAGCCAAAAAAGAAAAGCAGTTTAATCTTATGGATTGGAGCAGCCAGCCTTGTGTTTGTGTTATATCTTGGATATTGCATAGGTGCAGCCGTCCATGATGCAAATATGGATGGAATCTATGGAGGTTCTGAGCTGTTCTCGTCCATTATGAATTATGTAACAATAAGGTTGTCACAAGAAATCACTGATGATTTTGTTTGGAATGCGACAGTTCAAAAGTCGGTGATGCTTTCCGCTGGTGTATGGTTTATCCTTGTTCTGATGATCTACAGCCAAAATCAGAAGAACTTCATCAAGGGAAAGGAGTATGGTACTGCGAAGTGGGCAACGCAAGCAGACATACGAGATTTGTTCGCTCAAAATATTATGAACAATGAGATCAGAAGAGCAAAAAGATTGAGGAATCCCTTTAATCGTCCTCTTGTAAAAAAGGAAGTAAGAAAAGAATGTCAAGAATTGGCGGCTGAATCAGAAAGACCAAACCTTGAATTTTCCGAACGCTGGAAACAAGAATTGATTGATCGTCATGAGTTTACACGAGCAAAGAAAGCTGAGTATAAAAAAGATCAAGCAGCAATAAAAGCAGAGATCAAAAGACAAACGGATTTGTATTTTAAGGATGCTTGGAAGCCGTCTGCGATCAATGCAGCGTATAAGGCGAGAGTGGAGGAGATCAAAAGTCTCCATGAACAGGGTATTGTAATTACAACCGATGATCAGAAAAAGGAAGAGCTTGCTAAGGCAGCGAAAATCCGAAAAATGTCTTTGGCTGAATTCTATTCTGGTAAAAGTCGTATCGATCAAATTCGCAAAAAATATGAGAATGCAGATGCACTGCTGACTTCTACAGAACGTGTTTCGATATACAACTATGTTCTAAATAATAATATATTAATTATCGGTGGCTCTGGTGCAGGTAAAACAAGAGGATTTGTAATTCCGAATATTTTACAAGCTCATTCATCGTTTGTCGTTACCGACCCTAAAGGAGAAATCCTTGAAAAGATCGGTTATTTTCTTGAAAAAGTACATGGGTATAAGATACATACTCTTGATCTTGACAATAAGCCGCAATCGGATTGTTATAATCCGTTTGCATATGTCTATCCGGAAAGAGCTGGATATGAAGAACGTGTCCTCTCTCTTATTGATGTTCTGATATTGAACACAGATGGTGGACAGAAAAAAGAATCATCCGACCCATTTTGGGAAAAAGCCGAAAAGATGTTCTTGCAAGCGGTATTCTTCTTTACCTGTGATGGATTTGTCGAAAAGGATAGAAACTTCAATACGGTTCTGCATCTGATCTCGATGCTGGAACTTGCAGAGGAAGACGATGATCAGAATAGTCCGTTGGACATATTCGCCAGAGAACACGAAAAGAACTTGAATGAAGCTGATACGGAAAATCATAATGCCGGAACTTATAATGTCGGTATCCAGCAGTACAAGGAATTTCGTCAGAAAGCTTCTGGTAAAACTGCAAAGTCAATCGTTATTTCCGCACTTGCGAGACTTGCACCATTCAGAACTAAAGAAATACGCCGTATTTTTTCTTGCGATACAATGCAATTGGATAGATTGGGCGAAGAAAAAACAGCAGTTTTTGTTGTCGTACCTCCGACAGACGAAACTTGCAATTTCATTTCTGGTATGCTGTTTTCTCAGATGTTCCAAGAACTCCAATACTGTGCGACACAGATTCACAAACATGAGGGACAGCGATTGCCAATACCAGTGAGGTTTATTCTTGATGAGTTTGCAACAACTTGCAGAATACCGAATTTCACAAAGATACTGGCATATGCACGTTCTCTTGGAATCGGTATTGTTCCAATCATCCAGTCGTTGGAACAGTTGAAAGCAGGATATGAGAAAGATTGGGGTACTATCATCGATAACTGTAATGCGTTATTGTATCTTGGACAGGTTACGCATACAGAAACATTGAAGTACATGAGCGAAATTCTCGGTAAAGGAACTTTTGACAAGAAAACAACAGGTCGTTCTAAAGGAAAGTCTGGCAGCTTTTCTGAAAACTTTGATGTAATAGGTCGAGAATTAATGGATCCGGCTGAAATCAGAAAAATGCCCAAAAAGGATTGCTTGTTGATTCTTGGTGGAAGAAATCCGTTTTATTCTGAAAAGTACAAATATGAAAGTCATCCGAATTACCGATATACGTCTGATGCACATAGTCAATACGGTTATACGCATGTGCCAGTTACGCAGATCACGCAGGATTCTCCTCACGGTGAGGACGATGAAGAATTCACAGATGTTTCTACGATGACACAAGCAGAAATCGAAGCAGCAGCAAGTGAGAGGATGGCAGCAATCCTCGAAAGGATAGATGAGTCTAAGGATATTATTAGAATTAGTCAGAATCCTCGTGAAATGCTGTCAAACCTTAATAAATGTCATGCGAATTTGCGACCAGCAGTTCTTGACATTCCGGAGGAATTTGAACCGGCAATTGAAGACATCAATGCACTGCTTGGATTTGAAGAAACTGATTCAATGATAGATGAGATCATGGATAGAATTCATGATCGAGTTGAAGAAGCTGTAAACAGCGAACGAATTACATTGACAACAGATGCATCGGAAGTTGGCAGCACATTGCTTGATGCTGGGAAAAGCCTTGCAGTTGCAGATGTTGACATGTTGGGTGAAGAAAACACAGATGATGTTCAAGAGTTCATGGACAAAATCGAAAGTGAGCATGATGAGAATGGTGATGAACAAAAGCCGGAATTGTCGGAGTCTCATGACATAGTTGACTATGAAGAACCAGAGAAAGTTGATGATGATTTTGGAGATTTGTCAACAGACCTTGACGGTCTTCTGGGCGATCTTGAAAGTGTTTTGACTGCACTGTAATTTTTGATACTTAACAGGGGAGTGGGGTATACGCACATTCTTTTGTTGGTATATAATGACATTTTATGTCGAAAAAAATCAAATATTGAAAGGAGTTTTCTGAAATGGAAACAAAGATCGAAAAGGCAGCAACGGAGAATAAGGGTATTTCTACACGCATCAAGCGTACTCTGACTAAGCTTGGAATGTTCGCATTCAAGCACAGTGCAGAGATCACCGCTGCATTCATGTTCTGTCTGCTTCTCAGCAGAGCTGACATTACTGCATTTGCAGAAGGCACTACCGAGAATACTGGTGGTGGTTTGACAGGGGTTACTACCAGTGGTGCAGCAGACAGCATGTGGTCAACCATTACTGGTCTCGTGACAACGTGGATTGGTCGTCTTGGAGGAGCAGTAATTTTTGTCGGAGGCGTTATGTTTGGACTGGGATGGAAGTCTGATGATGCAGAGCAGAAGAGCCGTGGTATCAATACCATTATTGCTGGTGCGATTGTAGCAGCGATGTCTGGTCTTGCTTCTGTATTCTTTAATGCGGCTGGCTAATTACTACATGCAAATTTCAAAAAGCCGTGTGAACGTGATAGTTTGCACGGCTTAACTTAAAGGAAAGGATGAGTGCAGACAGTGGATGCGTTAAAAGAAGCGTTCCTAACGTTTTTACAGGTTGCCTTGACTGGATTCGATGACATGATTCAGGCATCGGTGAATACAATTGGAAAACCGATTGATGAGTCAACTTGGGCAAGTATGGTTGGGTTATCTGGAATTTTAAAACCTTTTTGCTATCTTGTGATAGGTCTTTGTACATGTATTGAACTTGCTCAGACTGCATCAAAGGTAGATATGCTCAAATGGGAACACGCACTAAAGACAGGTATAAAATTGTGCCTTGCATATGTTTGTATAGATATAGCACCAACATTCTTAAAAGCATGTTTTGTACAATCACAAGCTTGGATTTCAAGTTTGGCAAGACCTAATAATATAAAACTGGGTTCAGATTCATATGATGCGATTAGTCTGATCGTAGATAATATCGACGGCTTTGGAAGTATCATGGGATTGTGGCTTGCTATGTTCATTGTGTTGCTTGCGATTTTAGTCAGTGGCTTGTTAATACAAGTCATTGCCTATGGAAGAATGTTTGAAATCTATGTATATCTGGTAGTATCGCCACTCCCGTTCGCATTTTTACCGTTGGGACAGGGAGATAATTTCAGCCGAACTACAACAAGGTTTGTAAAGAGTTTTATTGCGGTTTGTTTGCAAGGCGTGATGCTTCTTGTGACAATACAAGTGTTTAATGTCATTCTTGGTACTATGCTGGGACAACTTATAACAGATACCGCATTGGCAGAGGGTGATGAATTTGCAAAGGTTGTGAATATATGCTTTTCAATGCTGATCGGCTCAATATCGCTTTTGATGGCAGTGAGCAGAAGCGGAGAATGGGCAAGAGCTGTCATAGATGCGTCATAAGGGGGGCTGATAGATGATTACAGTACGAATTCCAGATGAAATCCGAAAGTACAAAGAAAAGCTGATCTGGGGAATGACTGCAAGACAGATCATTTGTGCAGCATTGGCTATTCTCATCTGTGTTCCCTTGTATTTCTGGGGTGGAAAATTCATTCCAGAGGATATTATCGCATGGGCGGTTATTTTGATTGCTATGCCGCTTTTTGCAACGGGGTTCATTAAAATTAATGGACTCCCAATGGAGAAGTTTGCTGTAGCAGCTTTTAAGTTTTTCGTTTCTCCCTCAAAGAGAACTTACAAAACAAATAATGCTTTCAGAGAGTGGAACAAAAAAGGAGAAGAAGCAGAAAAACCAAAGTCTTCAAGAGATAGAGCAAAGTTGCAAAAATATTGGAGAGCATCCAGCTTAGAACGAGTAGTGTTGATGCAGGAAGCGGAAGAAAGAGGTGATATGATGAAATTTAAAGTAGATGAAGCCGAAACAGTAACCGTAAGCCGTCCGAAAGTTAAATATCCGACAGATAATGATGAATCTGAAAATAATTTAGCAACAAAAGACTCGACATTGAAATTGTCACCTCGGAAGAGGAAGATCATTATGCAAGGAGAAGGAATCAAGTCTAAAATGGAAAACTTTCCGGAATATGTTCTTACTCCTGCCGAAACCAAAGCTCTTCGCAAGTATAATCAGTTTTTGGCAGATCGGCGTAAAAAAGAGCTGATCAGTAAAAAGAAAAGTGCTGCAAAGAAAAATGCAGCAATGAAGAAGAGAAGAACAGCATCCTATACAATTCCACGCTCTACAGCGGATACGATTCCGATTATCGCAACATATGATGAGGGTATGTTTGAGGTCGCTCCAAACAAATACTCAAAGATGTATCGAATTAAAGACATCAATTACAAGACTGCAAAACAGGAAGAACAGGAAGCGATCTTTGTAAAGCTTAGTGAGTTCTATAATTATTTTTCAGAGGATATGCACTTTAGCATATGTCTGGATAATAAGGTCGTTTCAATTCATGAACAGGAACAGCGAATTTTTTATCCGGATACCGGAGATGAATTTGATGTACACAGGCATGAATACAATTCGATTATGAAAAGGGCAATTATTGCTGGCAGAAATGATACGCAGTTACAGAAGTTCATCACTATCACTATTGATGCGGCAGAACCGCTGGAAGCCTTGATGCGGTTTCACAAGATTGATGCTGAGATCGCAGAAAACCTTAAAAAGATCGGCAGTGATGCACAGGTTTTAAGTACAACAGAACGGTTGTCTTATTTCCATGATAAGTTCAGAGCTGGTCATGAGGGAGAGTTTAAAATCAACTATGATTTTTTGCAGAAGCAAGGGTTGAGTGCAAAAGATTATATTGCTCCTACAAGCTTTAATTTCTCAAATAAACATTTCCAGATCGGAGAGGATTTCTATCGTGTTCTCTATCTTTCCAATCTTCCAGCAAGCTTGTCAGATGAGTTCTTGTACAGCGTTTATAACGTTGACTTTCCTCTTACGGTTTCAATGAATGTTCAGCCTATTGCACAGGCGAGGGGACTTAAAATTGTGAAACGTCAGCTTACTGGTATCGAGATGAACAAAATTGATGCAGAGAAGAGGGCGGTAAAGGCAGGATATAGCCCCGATACAATTCGTCACGACATCAAAGATGCACATGAGCGTGCAGAACAGTTGTATGATGATATGATGAATAAAGATCAGAAGATGTTCTTTGTGTCATTTACGTTTATGGTTAAGGGGGCGACTCTGGAGGAGCTTAATGAGAATTGCAAGATCATTGAGGGAAAAGCAAGTTCTTACACAACGCAGCTCATGACACTGAACTATCAGCAAGAGGAAGCTTTCAAGCAGACTCTTCCGTTTGGATATGTTTCAAGTGATCTGGCTGTCGATAGAACGCTTACTACAGAAAGTACCGCAATCTTTATGCCGTTCTCGAACCAAGAACTTTTCCAGAGTGGTGGATTCTACTATGGAATGAATGCTATCAGTTTCAATCTTGTGGTTGTTGACAGAAACACTATGAAAACTCCATCCGGATTTGCACTCGGTACTTCTGGTTCTGGTAAATCATTTGCAATAAAAAGAGAAATTCTTAATGTTCTGCTGCATGATTCAAAGACCAATGTTATTATCATTGACCCAGAGAATGAATATGCCGACTTCTGCCGTGTATTCAAGGGTTCGATTGTTAAGTTATCTGCCGACAGTGATTGCTATATCAATCCTATGGACATGAGTGAAGATTACGGCTTGGATGAAGATGATGATTTTGATTTACCAATGCCGATCAAGAAAGAAAAGGCAGTAAAGAAGAAGTCAGACTACATTATGTCCATTATTGAAAGAATGATAAGTGTTGGAGGAAATCCCGATCAAACATTCATCACACCTACGCAAAAAACGGTCGTAGACCGTTGCGTAAGAAGATGCTATGAAACATATTTACAGCATAATTTTGCTGAGGAATATCTTCCGACACTTATGGATTTACAGAATGAATTTGACAGAGAAAAGGAATACGAAGCACAGGACATACATTCAAGCGGTGCTGCAAGGGAAATTGCAGAGGGTGTAGAATATTATACTCGTGGTTCTATGAATGTATTTGCTCACAGAACAAATATCGATTTGCAGAATAGGTTGATCGTGTTTAATATCCGTGATCTCGGCAAACAGTTGGAACAAATTGCACTTACAATTGTTTTTGATTATATCTGGAATAGAATGGTCAAGAATAAAAATGCTGGTGTGCGTACATATTGTTACGCAGATGAGATTCATGTAATGTTCCGTTCGTATTACTCAGCGAATTTCTTGAAACAGTTGTATAAGCGAGGAAGAAAATACGGATTGTGTATCACAGGCATCACTCAGAATGTAAGCGACTTGCTTGCTTCTGAGGAAGCAAGAGGTATGCTTGGTAACTCAGACTTTATTCTCATGCTTAATCAAAAAAGCCGTGATTTGCAACTTCTCACAGAAATACTCAACATTTCGGAGACTCAAAAGCACTATGTAACTGATGTGGATGCTGGTAATGGTCTGATCTTTGCTGAAAAGGTAATTGTTCCCTTTGTGGATAAATTCCCAGATGATTCTTATTTGTACAGTCTCATGTCTACAAAGTTCGGAGAAGAAATGAGCAATGAAGATGTTAATAGGATAATCGAAGAGATCATGCAAATGTCGGAAGAAGCTCAGGCATCATAATTGTTATTTGCTCTATCCTCCTTTATAAAGAGGATAGAGCAATAAAGAGAGGGGTGAAGCAATGGCTTTTGTGCCAAAATATACTTGTCTGTCAACGGAAGAGCAAAAAAAGAAAGCAGAAGCAATTCGTTTCAAGCAAACAGAGTATTTACAAGCCACAAAGTTTACAGAGGTAGCAAAAAACTGGAAGCTGGAAGCCAATGCAACATTCTATGAATCAGTTGCGAAATATCAGCCTAAAGCATCGTCCTTGTCCGGCAGTATAGTCCGTAAAACTGCAAGTACAGTTGAATCTGCTGTTTCAAAAGATGATATGGGAGGAGCGACAGTGGGGGGTATCATAAGAACTGGTGTTGCGGTTGCTGATACTTATAAAGCTGCAAAAAATGTTGTGGCATTCTCCGCAAGTGTTCCCCATAGAATAACAGAGTTCGGAAAATCCACAGCAGCAATATACAGAGATGTAAGGGGTTCTGCATCTTCTGTAGTAAAGACAATAAGAACAACAGCGGATTCTTATAATGCTGTTCATGGTCACGTTGCGAAAACAAAGTTTGTTGCAAAAACAGTTCAAAAAGCGGCTGAATATAGTGCTAAAAGAGGTGTCAATGCAGTTGGAAGAAGCATTGTTCATGGCACAGTACAAGGTGCTGTGAAAGCAAAGCGTATTTACATTCCAAAAGCAGTAGATGCAGCCACACTTGGAGTAGGAAATGTTCTTGCTTCATCTGATGATGCAATGGTCAAAGCAACTGGTAAAACCATTACAACTACAACTTATGCAGTAAAAACAACAGCAGCCGGAGTGCGAAAGACAGGGAGTGTAATAAAGACTTCTGTGAGAGCTGGCGTGAAGACTGCAAAGGCTGGAAAGAAAGTAGTGCGAAGTGTCCGTAAAGATGGAGTTAAGAAGACTGCGAAGAAAGCTGCAAAAAAGGCAGGAGAAAGCATTGTTAGCTTCATAATATCTACAGTAAAGGCGGTTGGCTCAAAATACATTGTCCCTATTGTGATAGTTGTTGTCGCAGTAGTAGTGGCTTTAACAACAATATCTGCTCCGTTAATGGTGATCGGAACATGGCTCAGTGGCGTATTTGATATGCAGAATGAAGACGGTACAAGCACTGAAAAAGAAGTTCAATCATATGTAAATGAAGTTGTAACAGGACTGCGACAAAAATATATTGATGAAAAAAGTTGGATAGCTGAATATAAAACATTATATGAGGGTTATCATGCTGCCAGAGTCAAATTTGTGGGCATAAGTAAAAACTTCTTTGAGTATACAAGCTTCAATTCCAAATTTTTTAGTGCGGATTCAATTACAAGAACAATACAACCGATTTTTAATGCTGTGGTTCTGATGGATTATGAATTAGAACCGACTGAACAAGAAGCAAAATCAGTTGTAGAAAATATGTTCAACAAATTGATTTACTACACGGAAGAAACAGTAACAGAGAACTGTATTGGTGTTATGAGTCCTTGCGGAAGACTCCACAAGGGTGAGGATTGCCTAAATCCACAAGTAGAGTATCATGATACATATACCTGTTCTTGTGATAGCTATGTATGTCATGGGCATATTCGAGAAATAATAACAGAAATATGTGATGGACATAATCGTGATGCAATAATGTGTAATGGTCATTTGTATGGAAATGCTGCAATGGGAACTTCCTATATGTATTATCATAACGATGGAGAATTAATATACGATACAGATGAAGCTTGGAGTATGTGTAACAATTATCAAGGTTTTGTGGTAGGTCCATTTTACTGTAATGAATATGATTTGCCATATTGTGATAATAAGAGGGAGGAACGAACCGAAGAGACAATTTACTGTACAGATAATCAAATTGCTTGTGATAACTGCACATTAACTTGCACAGGGCATGAGTATTGTGGTGGACATAAGATTTATGAGATGACTGTATCAATGGATGGACTTAACGCTTTAATTGCAAAGTATTTTAATGAGCCAATTGATGAGTTATCAAGCAAAGATACATTGACTCCGGATGAGGAAAAAAAACTGCAAAATCTGAAAGATTATTATGAGATCATGCTTATAATGTTGGAACAAATGGGAGATACAACAAGTATGAATTCTCTCTCCCTGTCCGGTCTGAAAAAAGTCGATTTTGCAGAAAGTCAAAGAACAGGAAGTCAAGTGGTTGCAAATTTGGCAGTATCACAGATAGGGCAATTTGGTGGTGATGCTTATTGGCAATATTGTGGCTGTAGTTCTCGTATTCCGTGGTCGGAATGTTTCGTTTACTGGATAATGAATCGGACAGGAAATGGTGATAAGTACGCATATGATATTTACGAAAGAGGTGATTGTAATGCGATAGAAGACTGGTTTTATGCTGTAGGAAAAATCAAGGACAAAACATGGCGTGATATGACAAAAGGAGACATCGCTTTCCTCGACTCAAACCTTGATGGCAGCACAGATAAAATGGGAATTGTACTTGGAAGAGATGATGCTCATGTCTATGTTGTTGAGGGAAATAACGCTGATATGGTACGTCTGATGAGATACCCATTAGACAGTCAAACAATCGTTGTATATGCAGCGATAGATTATTAGAGTCCTCACGGTGAGGAAGAAAGGATGAGTTTATGAAAAAAATCGGTATTTTTTTTGTTGCAATGATGTGCATGTTTGCTGTGAATTTCACATCAATTTCAGTATTTGCTACAGAAACGGAAGTAGTGCAGGAACAGCAAAATGGTTTAAATGTCAATACAGGAAACGAAGAAGCGGACGAAATATTTAAGACATACTTGGAAACAGCATCTTTAATGGTTGATAATCCAGACTATAGTACGATGTTTGCACTGCGTAGGGGAAGAGCTGAAGAATGGTACATTGAGTATGCTGGTGGAACATCAGAGGAATGGGATACTTTTACCGATATGGAAGTTTTTTGTTGGGATGCGTTATACCTTAGTCAGATTACTTGCTTGGAAAGTGGAATGTATGACTATTACTACGGTTCTATTGAAAATTTCCATGCAAATGCGTTGCCAGTACACCACCGTATGGATGAACAGCAAGCGGCGGCATACTTTGAGATCATGGACTGGCAGTACAACTATATTATCACAAACGGAGTTCCATATAATTTCATGACTGGTGAAGCGTATTCATATTTTAAAGAGAATGCAACAACGCCATCCGTAACAGAGAGTGAGAATGCCGAGACAACAGTATCTACTATTGCGGAATCAGCAAATACAGAGATCATTCCAGTGACTACAGAAAACACAGAAGAAACAGGAATCTGGGATGATGTTTTGGGAGGACTCAAAAAGCATCTTGTTATCATCATCATTGCAGTTGGATTGACAGTTGCATTTTTGGTGATGTATCTTAAACGTAAGCACAGAAACCAGTAAAGACGATAAGGAGAATTTGTATGAAGAATATCAGTGAAGCCCTTGCAAAGGAAAAGGAGAAAGTCGAAAAGCTTACAGAACAGCGGTCTGCTTTGGAGCAAAAGCTTGATGTTCTTGATAAGAAGATCAAAAAGGCTAAGGACAAGATCACTCAGTATGAAATGATGCAGAACAGCAATCAGTTCAATGCAATGACGAACACTCTTGCAGCTCAGGGTATCAGTGTGGATGATATTATGGCAGCGGTGCAGTCCGGAGATTTCTTCTCCTTGCAGGAAAAAGTAGAAAAAGCAGCGACAGCGACAATGGCGGTACAAAGTGATGCTGCTGCTACATCCGTTCCGGATGTAGCCGAGGGTTAAGATAGGGTGAGATAAAATGGGCGAAAAAAAGAGTAGTGCTACCAAACATCAGAAGTGGTATGAGGTAAAGCGGGATATTGAATGTAAAATTATCAAAGGGGCATACACTGCTGGAAGCCAGATCATTACTCTTGAAGAAATGAAGCAAGAATACGGAATTGGACGGACAACAGCACAGAAAGTGATTGAAGCTCTTGATGAAGAGGGAACGATTATCCGAAAGGCTGGGGTAGGGTGTTTTGTAAGACCGTTTGTCCGTGAAAAGCTTCTGAAAGAACAGCAAGGAAAATTAAAAAGCTCCGTTGTACTTGTTGTTGCACAGGCAAAGGACATCGGGCTTGGCGATGCAGAAATCATTGCACTTGTGACAGAAACAATGGACGAATTTGAAAACAAAAACTGAGTCAAAAAAGAGCTGCTTTTTGGCGGCTCTTTTTATTTTTTTAGATTTGGTATTGACAAAAGGTTGATTTTATGGTATAATATAATAGTGGATAAGTTTGTGTCCAACTTGACTATTGAGGGGAATTTCGATGAGAGTAAAAAAATATGTGAATGAACAGAACTTACACACTGAGAGACAGTGGGCAGAAAAGGGATATGTAAAGAACGATGATGCAGTAGGTGAGGAGATGTGGTCAAATCGCTTCTGCCAGCATTCTTTCGTTTATTATAGTGAATCCGAAGTGCATAAAGCAACAACAGAGGAGCTTGATGCTTATTGGCTGCCGATCGAGAAAAAGCAATCAGAGAAAAGAAAGTTGAAGAGAAGACAGAAAGCAACAGAGAAAAAAGCTGAACAGGAGCGAATTGCAAAGGAACAGGAACGGCAAAAAGAACGGCATCATCAATATGTTTTGAAACTGCAAGAGTCTTGTAAAAAAATGGAAGCCTTACTTGGAAACTATGTCATGCAAGCTGTTTCTGATGAGGTTGCAACTGCCGATCTTATTGTACTCGATATTGAGACAACAGGTTTGAATCCAAGTGAAGATGAGATTTTACAGGTATCGATTGTTTCCGGAACAGGAGAGGTTCTTCTGGATACCTATATCAATCCACTCTACAAATCAGATTGGGAAGAAGCTCAGAACATTAACGGAATTGCACCGGATATGGTTAAAGATGCACCTTGTATCTTTGAGGTGATTCCAAAAATTAATGCTATTTTGAGTAAAGCTAAGAAGATCGTAGGGTATAATCACATTAATTTCGATTTTGAATTCCTTGACCGTTGGGGAGTGGTTTTACCTCAAAACGCAGAATACATTGATGTGATGTTTGAATTTGCCCCAATTTATGGGGAGTGGAGCGACTATTATCAAGATTATAAGTGGCAGAGCCTTGCTACTTGTGCATACTATTTTGGGTATGACTGGAGAGAAGATAAAGCTCATGACGGTGCTGCGGACTGTAGAGCTACATTGTTCTGTTACAATAAACTAAAAGCTTTAAAGGAGGAGAATTCATGATAAAAATGATAAAAGATTGGATTGTAGAATGTTTAGTAAGTCGAGCGGAAGATAAAAAAATGCTGCAAAAAGAACTGAATAAGCTTGCAGAAGAGAACCCTTTTAAGGTGGTATTGCTGTGTTTTGTGTATGTAGTTGCCGCTGTATTACTTGCATATATAATAATGGCTCTCATCCGATGAGCTGTATTAAGGCGGTGGAAGAATGAATAGATTATATTTCGATCGTAAGCGTGATGCCGCTGATGTAGGTCAAATGCTGGAAAAAACTACTGGTGAAAGAACAAAACTTGTAAAAACAAGAAAAGGATGGTATTGCGACAACAGCATTAATCGCTTCTATCTCACAAAGGATGGTGTGACAGTGGAAAGCGGATTTGTTGTATATACGCCACAAAACAAAGCATTTGAGATAGCGGAACGTATAGTTAAATCGGATGGAGTGTATGTTCATCTTAGACCTATTACTTCCGAGGAAAGTGACAGAAATAAAGATGTCCGTGATGGGATTCTTTGGTATGTCAAAGATTCTGATGCACTAAAATCAATACGAACGAAACGCTTTAGAAATAATATAGATGGGCGTGATCTTGCTAAGCATGGAGATGTTGTCTTCGTTGAAGCAACAAATAGATTCTATCGAATTAAAAGAGAGGGTAAGTATAAGTATGTTGTGGAATCGATGGACGTTCTGGAACAGTACGAAACCGTGTCGAAAATGCAGTGTGTTGAGGTAATCGATGATGAGCTTCGAGTAATCAATGACTTCGAGTTTAGAAGAGGAAAGCATCCTTTGTGTTCTTTGTATTCAAGACCACTCACCTATATGGAAAGAATCGAGGAAGCGGTAAACAAAATTGGTTTGGTCGGAGTGAGCGTGATCTTTGTAGGAGTTTTGTTCATTCTTAGAATGATACTCGACTTTTTTGACATAATGCTATGATGTCCTCACCGTGAGGACGAAAAGGGTAGGAGGGTGAAGATGTTTGGAATGACTTATTTTATTGTGTATTGGATTGCTTTCTTGATTTTAAAGAAATCTGAGAACGCCCTATATGTACGCTGTATCGCTGCTGCTGTAATTGCTACAGTCGTAAATTATGTTTTGGTGTGCATGATCAATGCGTTCGATTTGCGTAATTGGATGGAGCAACATTATATTAGAGAGATTCTTTTTGGTATTATAGTGATGATGACAATTGGCTCAATTGTCTACGACTTATATGATTTGAAGAGAAAAAACAAAAGAAACAATAAGGAGGGAACACCGTGAAAGAACGCATAGACGATTACGAGCAAAGAAAACAAACCATTGAGAAGCAGTGCTTGAAAAAATTGAAACGAGATGAAATCTTAATTGTAGTGTTTACATTTGTCGGGATTATTTCAATTGCTTGGTGTGGAGTTTCATGGGCTGTAGAAAATCCGGATATTTATAGTCGGCTCTTTATGATCATAGTCGTTTCTATTTTCACAAGCTTGTATCTGCATATTGTAAAAAAGATAATTGCAACAACTTCTCTTTTATCGCCAATGAAATATGAGATGGAAGTAAAAAACAAAATTGCTGAATTATCCGTTGAGATGAAAGTGATTCCTCTTTGGATTGATGATGACCATTACCCAAAGATCGGTTTTATTCATATCGATACTGATGCTGTTCAGAGAGTAAAAAAACATGTTAAGAGAGCATTGAATGAAGATGCGGTGCTTTATATTAATCTTGGTTCTTGTAAAAGCAGCAAAGGAGTAATGGAATGGTTGTCCGGAGATGGAATGTATGAAAGTAAAAGATGTTGTGTGTTGACTACACACACAGCAGATACAGAAATGAATATCCATGTTGAACAGTATAACAATGAAAAGGAGTAAATGAACATGAAAAAGTTTATCATTGCAGGAGTAGCAGCATTGCTTATCGTAGTAACAGGATTTGCGAGTACAAAGGTCATTCCGACAGGCAAAACGGGCGTTCTCGTCCGGTTTGGACAGGTGCAGGAAGAAACACTTGCATCTGGATTCCATTTCAGAATTCCATTTATAGACAGCATTAAACTTGTAGACAATAAGCAGATCGAACTTAACTATGGGGGACAGGTGTGGGCTGAATGTTCAGAGCAGACACCTGTGTACTATGAGGGTGTGTCACTTACTTATCAGATTTCTCCGAGTGCATCGGCTTGGCTTTACAGCAATGTAAGCAAGAATATTATCAATGATGGGATGGCACTGATTTCTCCTACTATTGTCACTTCTGCGATCAAGAATGCAGCAGTGACACTTGATTCAAGGAGTGTTACTAAACGTAGTGAGATCGAACCGCTTGCTACCAGCGAATTGCAGAAATCATTGGACGAGAAGTATGGTGCAGGAAGAGTTACAATTGTAAAGCTTTCTATTTCAAATGCAGATTTTGAGGATTCCTATAATGCGGTTATTGCAGAAAGACAGGCAGCACAAATCAAAAAAGAACAGCAAGAGGTAGAGAATCAGACAGCGATTGCCAAGGCACAAGCTGAGGCAGAGGTTGCCAGAACGAACGCAGAAGCAGAAGCAGCCGCCCTTGAAATTAAGGCAAAGGCAGAAGCGGAAGCTGTAAAAATTGCTGCTGCTGCTCAGGCAGAAGCCAATCAGAAGATTCAAGCATCTTTGACAGATTCGGTCATCACAAATAACTATATCGAGAAATGGAATGGAGAGATGCCGCTTGTGCAAGGCGGCAATAGTGACTTGATGCTTGATGTCAGTGGTCTGGTAGAGGATACAACAGAATAACAGTATCAAAAGTGACGTTGTGAAATAAAGTGCTAAAAATCATTGACGAACATTGCGAAAAGTGATATAATAAAAGTATGGATTTAACGACCGTTAGTTTTATACTTTTTATGGTTGCAAAGGTGGTGAGAATTTGGAATACGGATATTGCAGAATATCCACAAGCAAACAAAACATTGAACGTCAAGAGAGAAATATCCTTATGCAGTTTCCAAATGCGGTTATTGTAAAAGAAGTGTATACTGGCACGAAAAAAACAGGTCGTAAAGGACTTGAACGAATTCTTTTGAAAGTGCAGGAGGGGGACACGATCATATTCGACAGTGTTTCCAGAATGAGCCGAAATGCTGATGAGGGAATAGAACTGTATATGAGCATGTACGACAAAGGAGTCAATCTTGTGTTTCTTAAAGAACCGCATATCAATACCGAAACGTACAGGCTGGCGATTGCTAAAAGCATTCAGACGATTGGAAATGACATAGCAGATATTTATATCAGAGCTACGAATGAAGTTTTGATGTTGCTTGCAAAGGAGCAGATACGACAGACGTTTGAACAATCTGAAAAGGAAGTAGCTGATTTGCACCAGAGAACCAGAGAGGGGATTGAGACTGCAAGAAGAAACGGCAAACAGATAGGTCAAACGTTTGGTCGAAAGCTTAATGTCAAGAAAGCGGCTGTGGCGAAGAGACAAATTCTCAAACATTCAAGAACGTTCGGAGGAACATTGTCTGATGTTGAGTGTATGAAAATTGCAGGAGTATCAAGAGGTACATATTATAAGTACAAACGAGAATTGAGAAGTGAGGTATGAAATGATGGATATGACAATTACACCAAAAGCAATTGTGCTTGGAGTTGGATTGCTTGCGATGATTATTGCTGCTATCAGCTTTTTTGTGATCATTGTAAGCAAGAGTGGAGAAAGAGTCAGCGAAATGACTGCTACTGATGTTATGCTGAAATCTGGCGTGATTGCAATGCTTCTTTTGGTTATCGGGATGAACGTTGAGTGATTAAAACAAAAAGAAAGGAGGGAGATCGAAGAGATGGAAGAAAGTAAGAGTTATCGAATCAGAATTGAAACTGTTCGTGAATCAGACATTAACGACATTGAGGATAAGCTTTCAAAGGTATTTTCAGTGAAGAAAGTAAGTTCGCATCAACGGAGAGACAAGAAAGGGTATTATCATTATCTTACTGTGAATGATTATCCTAAACTGCAATCTGAGTCGGATAAAGTGACCTTTGATTTTTCTACCGGAAAGATTACATGGGATACACCTGTACAGAAAGGTGTAGAGGTTGACATGAATCTGCATGAAAAACGGACTGCTATTATGAAAGCAGCAGGATATGAAAGCATTTCTGTAGATGAACTCTTGCAAGGATTCTATACGGAGCTTCACAAAATTACAAGAGCAAATACAGAATAATAACGAAAAGAGCGATTCCCACGCCGACCAAAGCAAGAGGGAATCGCTCATCCGCAAGCCGAGAGGGCTTGTATAATGATTATAACACATTTTCAAGCCCTTTGCAAGATGTAAAGGAGAGTATTATACAATGAATAAAATGGAAGCAGTGGAAGTGCTGGGAGATCTTCGTGAGGTGTTTGAGAGTATTATTGAAAACAATCCAGAGGAAGATACTGAAACAAATAGGGAGGTAGTTCAAGCTCTTGAAATTGCAGTGGAGCATCTTAGTGATTCAAGTCCTCACGGTGAGGAATGAAAAGAGCGATTTCCATGCCAACCAAAGTAAGAGAGAATCGCTCATCCACAAGCCGAGATGACTTGTATAATGATTATAACACATTTTCAAGCCCTTGAAAGGGGAGGAGAGCGTAAAGTGATTGCAGGAATGTACACAATTACACAAATGAACGCATTAACTAATCAAGTGATGGATGATAGCTTCGATGTTGCTACAGAAGCACCGGAAGTCATAAATAGGGAAGCACACATTTTACAGATGAGTAAGATGCTGCGGTGTTGGAGTGATATTCTCACAATAGGGTATAATTGTTCATTTACTTTACTGGTACTTTATAGAATGTTTACGGAAACAACGGATATAGGATTACTCGTAGCCGGAATAATTATTGCTTTGATTCTCTTTTTGATGAGGATAAAATCACAACACGACATTAAGGAATCGTTTTGCGATTTTTCCAATCAAGTCGAAAGTAAATTTGGTAGTGATTTATACAGTGTATGGAAGAAAAGTCGTAATAAGGAGTGAATGAGTATTTGTTTATCTGTTTTGGAGAAAACAATCCTATAAAATTTGGAATGAGGTTAAGATGAAAAAATTTGGATTTTCCGTTTTTGAAGAACCGTACTTCGATGAAAATATGAAAAAAAGGATTGCATTTAATGCAGACTATGTAAAGATGAAAATAGAGTCACAAGGATTGACAGATGAGGTTCGGCATGATATTCTTAAATCCGCTTATGACAATGACCCAATAGAGAACTTCATTGCACCACTCCCAAGTTTCTTTGATGGTTTCTTTTATTTTCGTGCAAAGCTGAACTATATTCTTCGACAGCAAAGGATAATTGAAATCGAATTGAGAGAAATAGGAGTGGATGTATGAAATACGGTTATAACCAAGTGACAGGTAAAGAGATTTCCTGTGACAGAAAGAAAAGCAATAAGTCTCACAATTGCGGAGTTTTCGGTACTTACGGTACAGGAAAAACAGTGTTTTTGAAAAGAGAAATCGAACATATCCTTAATGAATCCAATGATAGGGTTTTTATCATTGATATTGATTGTGAATACAATGGGCTTGCAGCACTTTGCAGTGATTTTATGGTAAAGGTATCGGATGAAAGTGATATTGTAATTCCTTGCGATAAGCAACTCACTATCTTCTCCTTTACAGCTATGCCACCCCAAAAAATACGCTCTTGCTACAAAGCGTGTTTGGAACGTGTATGGGAACATATTCGGAAACAACAGGATTGCTACAGCTGGGTATACCTTGAAGTTATTGAGGTATTGTTCAGATCTGATGGTGGTGCTGCATTGTTGGCAGATATTGCGAAAGAAACCAGAACACACAATTGCAGCCTTACGTTTACATCTGCTGCCTTTGAAGAAATTTATGAGAATAGTTCAGGCAAGATGCTGCTGGAAAATACAGATTTTGTTGTCCATTTTACACAGTTGCAACGCAGCAGAAAATGTATCCAGCCTTGTTACTGCATTACTGATCTTCTACATTACCTGACCGATCAACCTGTTGGTACTGGACTGATTAAAACAAGCGACAGCAAGGAGTTTGAGCCATTTAACTGTTACGATAAGCAGTACCATGAAAGGATGGTAGAGTGAATCAGGATTCATTATCAGCCGATATGATGATTCTGGCAATTGGGCTGCGTTCATCTGCAAGCGGATAAACGGAGAGATACTCTGCGGAGGTCATATGGGACTGGGACAGTCTATGTCCGATCTTTTGGAGTGGATGGATGAAATGCGTGTTCGAGAAATTGAAGTTATTGTGAATGAGGATTGGCTTTTAACCAACAAAAAGGAGGGTTGCATTTAATGGGATATTCGCTATGTACTGCTGAAAAATCAAGTGTAGCAAAAGATATTGCAAGAGTTGTTGGTGCAACTAAGAGCTGCGATGGATATTATGAGGGGAATGGTTATCTTGTAACATGGGCGGTTGGTCATCTTGTTGGACTGGCAGAACCGGAGGAATATGGTTTTGTGTCACAGGAAGAAATGTGGTCAGATGGCAAAGATCGAGCTTATGCAGAGCTTCCATTGATACCGAAACAATGGAAGCTTGTTGTATTGAAACCTACAAAGAGACAGTTTGAAATAATTAAACAGTTGATGCACCGTCCAGATGTTGACAGAATCATAGATTGTGGAGATGCCGGAGCAGAGGGGCATATTCTTCAATGGTTCATCCGTGAAAAAGCAGGATGTACGAAGCCTGTATATCGCTTTTGTGCAACTTCTATGACGGATGAAGCGATAAGAGAAGCAATGAATAATCTGGTAAATCCACAAGAAACAATTCGCCGCTTCATGCCGATCATCCGTGGCGAGTTCTGTAAGAAAAAAGCTGATTGGATTATGGGCATGAGTATTTCCAGAGCTGAGAGTATTAAGTATCAAGCAGGAATATCCGTTGGTAGAGTGCAGTCACCAACTTTGGGTTTCATTGTAAAGAGATTCCTTGAAGTTACGCAATTCAAGGTAACTAACTACTACACCATGCAAGCAGATGTAAAAACTATGTCCGGTGGAACATTTAATGTATTCTGGGATAAAGATGCTGATGGTGTGTTTTCTGGTGCAGTAAAAGATGGAATGAATCGAGTCCTTGATAAGAATGCCGTCGAGCAAAAGGCGGCTGAAATAAAGAGGGGAGCAATCGGAACTGTTACGCTCTTTCAAACGGAAAAGCGAGTTACGGAACGTCCACAGCTCTATGACATTATACAACTTCAAATCGATGCAAACAAAAAATATGGGTACACGGCAGCGGCGACACTTGCAGCAGCACAAGCATTGTACGAGACACAAAAGGTTTTGAGCTATCCCAGAACGGATAGCTGTTACCTCACATCGGATTTGAAAGAATATCTTCCAAGCCGCCTTGCAGCAGTAGGGACGATTCCAAAATATGCAAAAGCGGTCAAATTGTTATCAACGAATGGATTGAACATCGATAAACGCATTATAGATGATACGAAAGTGACTGATCATCATGGTTTGATACCAATGAAAGAAATACAAGGATTTGACCCATCTCAAATGCAACCAACAGATGAAGAAAAGAAAAAAGGCGTAACTTCTGAGATGATGCAGAATGTATTAGACCTTATTTTGACAAGATTTATTGTTGCATTATCACCAGCGTATCATTATCTCCATAGCAATGTAGTTGTTACATTTCCAAATGGAATGAAATTTACAGCAAGCGGAAATGTTCCAGTATCTATGGGGTGGAAAGAGTATCAGAAGCATTTGAACGGAAAAATAGAAGATGCAGAAGAAAATGATAGCAGCGAGGATACAGAACAGTTATTCCCTAAAATGCAGATTGGTGATAAGCTTTCTGTGTCTGATTGCTATGCCGTTTCAAAGAAGACAACGCCACCAAAGCTCTATACAGAAGCAACACTGTTAAAGGCAATGAAAAATGCTGGACAGCAAATTGAAAATGGTGCGATTCTGAATGGACGTGGGATTGGAACACAGGCTACCAGAGGAGACATCATAAAGAAGTTGTTTGATACAGGGGTTGTAGAAACGAAGCAAGTCGGTAAAACAAATTATATTGTACCAACATCAAAAGGAATATCTGTCATAAGAGTACTTCCACCAGAGCTGTATAGTCCGAAAATCACAGCGGATTGGGAAACCAAGATAGCTCAGATAGCGGATGGGACAGCAACAGAGGATGATTTCATGAGGGAGTTCATTGATTTTATTACTCAAAAGGTTGAACAGGTAAAATCAATGGATGTTGCCAATGTAACATTCAACCGAGAAAAGAAAGTATATGGAGATTGTCCATTTTGTCACGCTCCTGTTTACTGTTACGAAAAAACAGAGAATCGAAAAAAGATCAAGACATATTATTGCAGTGAAAAAGTCTGTGCGTTTAGAATCAATCCAGATAACCCAGTATTCCAAGCCAGAATGAAACGAAGTATAACTGAGAGCGAGGTGGTGAAGCTTCTGGAAAAAGGGGCGTTTGTTGCCACATGCAAGCGGCAGTCAGATGGTAAACCATATAAAGCTGAGTTTTCTATTACAAAGGTTATGCGTAAGAATGAACAAGGTGAAGAAAAAGCCTATTGTAACATTGTATGTCAAATGGTAAAGAAGTAATGTGTGTTCCTCACGGTTAGTAAAACTTTCTGTGAGGAATACTACTCGAATCGAAAGGAGTGAGAAGATTGGAGGAATCCAATGTTTGTTATATTAAAGATGCTTTTTTTGCAAAATTCCAAAATTATGGTAGACTGATGCGTAACCATGATGGTGCATATCATAAACGTCCCCACTATATTGTTAGGGATGAAAGATCAAAGGATATTTATTGGTGTGTTCCATTGTCAAGTCAAATTCAAAAATATGATGGTGAGATCAAAAAAGAGATTGCAAGACGAATCGAGAGAAATCAGCCGAGTGAATGTCATACAATTGAAAAAGGCGAATTTGCTGGAAAAGCTAATTGCTTTT
Source organism: Candidatus Onthomorpha sp. (assembly GCA_045577535.1). GTDB lineage: Bacteria > Bacteroidota > Bacteroidia > Bacteroidales > P3 > Onthomorpha. The sequence continues at coordinate 44,439 of JAZNIO010000010.1, forward strand.
TAGTGCAAAATGTGTTTCCGATTACAAAAAAATATATAGCAGGATATTCCAAACATTCAATTCAGCAAGAGTTGAAAGTTAAACTTGACAGAAGCATAAAACTTACACTTACAGGACAGAGCCATAAATTTGTAGATATAAGAAAAATTAGAACGGCATTGCTGGATGAGATAAATTCCAAGAGACAGTATACAGCAAGAAGAAGCAGTGCAGGAACACACTTTGTCTCCAAATCTAAGAATGCTCAGACAACTCAGACAAGCGAAAAACCAAAACCTTATGAGCCTACACAGCCAACACGGAAAAGTCAAAATGAAAGTATATCTGATGTAGTACAGCATGTTCGGAAGCGACAAGAAGATGCTGCCGATAAAAGAAAGGCTCAGTCTGCGGATATTAGAAAACCAGAGCTGAACAAAGAGCATGGAGATCGAGGAGAGGAAACTCAAAAAACTGATACAGAGGAAACAACGATCACTCGATTTTCAAAGGAAGAATGGGATGACAAAGTGAAAGCCTTAATGCCAACAAGAGATGAGGTTGAAACAGGGATTGAAGCTCATCGAAAACGAGGTGAAATAACAAAGTAATTTGTATTTCTTGTGTATATTGAACAGTGTATAGGTTGCGATCTAATTCTTGAACTTGTGCAGATTGTATATACAAACAGGAGGAATGGCATATGGCAAAGAAAAGCTCTTATGAATCGGAGATATTGACAGATAGCATATTTCTCATTCTTCTAACCATGCAATATCCGATACATGGCTACGGCATTATACAAAATATTACAGAATTGACTCACGGCAGAGTCGTAATCAGAGCTGCCACAATATACACAACATTAAAAAAAATGAAATCAGCCGGATGGATACAGGAAGAAAAGAAAGATGATTTGAAAACTCTCTATCATTTAACGGAATATGGGAATATCGTATTGGAAAGAGAATATGTTCGCAGACGAAAAATGATGAAATATGTTGATGAACTTCTGAATAAAGAAATGAGAAAATGCAAGTGAATTATCCGCTATAGTTGGTTATCAGCTATAGCGGATTTTAACTGTAAAGGGAATTCTGATGTAAGCGTTTTTCCTCACCGTGAGGAAAAATTAAATAAATCATGCAAAAAGGTATTGACAAACGGTTGAATATATGGTATAATAGTATATGTAAGGCAGAGGTAACACCTCAAAAACGAGTGCAGCGGTTCTGCACAGAAAGGCGGTTTTTATATGGACGAGAAGAGAATTACTTTTACAGTGGTGACACTGGATGACGGAAGAGAATTTGTGACAGGAGAATATGTAGATGAGTACAGTATTGAAGATGTAGAAGAGTTCCAAAGATATATCGAGGAACAGCAGGAATGCGATGAAGTAAAAGTCCATGCTGCATTTTACGAGGTGGGAACATTGGGAGAATCCGTAAATGCAACAGACGAGGAAGCCGAATACATTGCAGAACATCTTGATGATGTACTTGAAAAGTCAACATGTCTGGAATGTACAACATTTTTTATTCCTATTTGCGACTAAATTTCCAGATACTATTGCATTTTTCATGAGAATATGATATAATAGTATAGTGCGGTGTGTTGTGTTATTAACACGGTACACCGCACTATTTTATGTTAAGAGGGAGGTAAAATCTTTGAGTGACTTTATCGATAATATAAAGCGAATTCCCATCACGGATTATGCTGAAAGAATCGGTTTTACTCTTGTCCAAAAAGGAAGTCGTTATGTAAGCCTTAAAGAACATGACTCAGTAATGATCGATACTACAAGAAATGCCTATTGGCAAAATAGCGAATTCCAGATGGGCAGAAAAGGTGGTGCTGGTTCGATCATTGATTTCTGCATGGCTTTTACAGGTCGAGATATGAAAGAAGCACTACGAGAATTAGCAACAATGTATGGAATCGAGGGCGACAAGGCGGCTACAGTGCCATTCAATAAACCGACTTATTCAGAGCCAGAACGTCCGAAAAGAGCAGCAGGAGATATTGAGCTTCCGCAACGAGGATATAATAATGATGCTGCGATTAATTATCTGACACAGGTAAGAAAGATAAGTCCCACCGTTGTAAACGATTTTATAGCACGAGGGATGCTGTATCAAGACATAAGGAGAAATTGCGTTTTTCATACAGATCGATTTGGATGTCTTAGAAGTACTGGTGGAAAGAAATTTGCAATTGATTTGAGAGGGAACGATTACAATGAGTGTTTTTTCATTCGTCCTCAGAATCCTGCACCGCAAAACAATACAATTGTCGTATCAGAAGCGGTTATTGACAGTATGTCGATGATGACATTCCTTGAAAGTCGAGGAAGAAACTATGCTGACTATACTTACCTTGCTCTGACCGGAACAAACAAGATGCCTGCATTATTCAATCATCTTGACAAGAACCCGAATTTAAGTCAAGTAATTCTTGCTCTTGATAATGATAAAGCCGGACACGATGCGGTTGAAGCTGCTGTTGAAGAACTCAATAAGCGTGGAATCAAGCATATTGTATATTATCCACCAAGCGGAAAAGACTGGAATGAGTATATTCAATCTGATGCGTTCCAGAACCCCAATATTGCTGTAGAGAAACAGACTGAACCAGCAAAAGAAAGTGTTAGTGATCATCAACAAGCTCCTGTTGTCAAAGATCATGACTCTGAAAATCTTGATGAAATTCAGACTGTTTTTATTGGTTCATCGGATGAAGACAGAGAAATTGCATTGAAGTTGCATTCTATTTCTCCGGACTCTGTTTATATCGGTAAATTAAGCTTTACCGAATCACAGCTTGAAAGATTGGCTACTATTGAAGATATTCGCAGTGGTGAGCTGCAAGGAACGACCGTTCTTTTTGCTGATGCAAGAAGATGGAAAGAAATGTTTGAAGTTAATGCCAGAGAAATTAATTATAATGTGATTCCTCCAACAATTACTTGCAATTGGAGTGAGCATGACGTTTTTGAATCTGGAAAGACCTATTCAGTTTTGGAGTTCGACCGTCTGATGAAACGGTCGGATAGCGAATGGAATCGTGAGGGCTATGCCAAAACATCATTTACTGTAAACGTCCCCAATATAGGAAAGTTTACAGAAAGACAAGATATTGGAGATGGTGATGGTGGAGTAATAGAATTTCTGGGGCAGTTTGATAGATACAAAGAGCTTGCTTCCCTGTTGTCGGATGTATCTTTGCACCAGCAAAGAATGGTTGATGAGATTTCCAAGAATGTGTGGTCAAATGATAAGCCGATGTGGTATCAGCGGATAGACGAAATTCGAGATAGGTTCACAGTACATGAAGTGGTTTCGGAATTACAGGAACGTGACAACGGAAACAGAGATGAGTTGTCAGAGAGTGTGTTTGATAATTATAATTCCAAAGCACTTCGAGTTGCGTATCTTGCAATGAATCATACAACAGATGAACTGAATACCGCATTAAAAGAGATGGATGAGAATATGACTACAAGTGCGGAATTTGGCAACGCTGAATTTACCATTAGCTGTAATTTGAAAGAGGTTGAGCTGGCAGTCAAGTATGCAGAGGAACTGAGTATTTTGAGAGAAAATGCAATGCAACAAATTTCTCATATTTTTGACACAACACAAATGATCAAGGATGAAGAAATCGTTCCTCCCCCACCGCCGGAGCAGTACGAGGATGCTGTTCCTCCCCCACCGCCAGTACAAGATCAATCTCAACCTGTAACAATGGGAACGATAGACAAGGAAAAGTTGACTGGTAAGGAGAGATTAGCAGCAGAGTTGACTGATGGAATTCAGAAAGTCATGGAAAGCGATCAGTTTAAAAACTGGCTTGCTACAAGCGGAAAAGCATACACTCAGCAGTATTCATTCCAGAATGCAATTTTGGTTTGGTCGCAGAGATCAGATGCAAGCTACACAATGAGTTATGAAGCATGGAAAGAATATGGGCGACAGGTAAGACAAGGTGCAAAAGGAATTCAAATTTATGCACCACAAATGGCGTATGAAAAAAGCAAAGGGTCATTGTTCCGAAAAATTAAGGCAGAATTGACAGAACAGCTTGCGAAAAATCCCGAAGCTGCACAGGCTTCCTACCGTTTAGGAAACAGTACACTTGAATTCACGATGAACAGGAATCATCTTATTGGTTTCAAGATCAAGGGGAAAGAACAAGGTCTTTTTAATGATGATGAACAGGTAAAAAGATTTATAGAACGTTCCATCATTGGAAAGATGCCTGTAGGCTTTAAAGCGGTTACAGTATTTGATGTAAAAGATACCGAAGTACCGACTCACTTGTGGGTAAAAGCATCAAAGGCAATGAAGCATGAGATCGTGCTTGACAGCAAAGGAAATCCCACAACAAACAGCCGTGGTGAAGTCAAAATAGTGAATTCGCCAGAAAGACAAGCGAAATTTCAGACTACTCTAAGATCGAGCGAAGAAAAATCGATGCTTGATGAAGAAAGACTGGAAAAACTTTTTGATGCGTGTGCGGCAGCAAGTGTACGAAAAGGTGTTCCGGTATATCTTCAAAGTAAATCACAGGATGATATATTGAAGAGTGCAGAGGGATATTTTTCAAGAGAATTCTCCGCAGAACATCCGAAAGGATTTATTGTAATTGATGAAAGCTTGTCACCGATAAAGAGAGTGGCAACATTGCTCCATGAGATGGGACATGCGGATTTGCATGGTAATTTAAAAGAACTTGCAGCAATAATGGGCGAAGCTAAGATTTCACAGTCCATGAGAGAGATTCAAGCTGAGGCTGTTGCCTTTTCTACAGCAGCACAATTCGGTATTGAAACAAGTACAAATAGCTTTTCTTACCTTTCAGCGTATGCCAATGGATTTGAAATACAAGATTTGCAGAAATCATTGTCAGTTATTCACAAGGAAATGAAAGCACTTACGGCTGATATTAAGGCAGAACTGGATATTCGAGGATTGACTATGGAGTTGAATCCAAAAGAAACAGCACCTCTTGATGCAGAAACTATCAAAACTCTTGGCAGTCGATATATGGAAATGGTAAGAAGAGAAGAAGAAAAAGCATCTTCTGAAAAATCTGAATTGCCCGATCTTCTTAAAAGCTATCGTACAAATATCGAAGTTGTAGGTATATTAAGAAACCATAAAGAGAACTGCGAAGCACGAATTGGAAATATTGATACAATTCTCCGAGCAGTGCAGTCATTGGGAACTGCCAGCAGTCGAGAAGAACAAGATGGTTTGATCGCAGTAATGGAGAGTGCTGCGAAGCGAATTGCAAAGCTTAATGTAACATTTGAGGACTTGACAACTCAATTTTTCAATTTGACAAGTCAGATGGATAAGAGCTTAAAAGCAGAATTCACTAAAAATCCAATGAGTGTTCTCAATAAACTTCAAACGCAATATCCACAATCACAATTGGGTGAATTGAGTGAACCACAAAAATTCTACATCTGCAAGAGCAAAGTTGTTGCCAAAGCATACGCTCCGTTACTGCGTAGCGAACCGAAGATGTTTGTCGATGCGGTATGCGATAGGGCTAAACGCATTCCAGAGCTTGCATCAAAAAACGGAACGTTTGTAGAATGCGTGAGCTGTGAGAAATGGACGGAGCAGCCTTTGTTTGAAGTTGGTACGATTTGCCATCCAAAGATAGCAGACAGAATCTTCCAATCTGGAGAAGTCCAGATGCAGGCATTGAAAAGAGAAGCAGCAGAAAATGGTGAATATGTGCCAAATGTAAAATGTCAAGTCACTATTTTTTCACCAATCAATGGAAAAATGTGTTGTCAGACTACTCAGATCGAGGTTGGAAGCGGTAAGCAAAAAGGGTTGTTAGATCATTTAGAGAATAATCAAGGAACACATAAGGGAAAACAGCAAATTGTAGAGAATATGACGGCGGCATTAAATGAAAAAGCACCATACGCAGATAAAATTATGAATATATCTCCCCCACATCCAAGACAGGACAGCCCGAAGTCAGATCATGCAATGTCTGATTCCAGCGACAGTACAAAAAAGACTGTAGGAGAATGGACAACTGCTGTTCATCGTCATTCAGACCAGCGTGAACCCAGTGAAAAAGGAACTGAACCCAGTGAAAAAGGAACTGGTGTCCGGTCAAGGTCAAGTTTGAATAAGGGGGGATAATGTGGGACTTTTGGATTTGTTTGCAAAGCATAGAAAGCAAAATGAATCAACTGCTCCTGTACAGCCGGATTATCCAGAGTACGTCTGTGGTACATTATCAACGCCATGCGTTAAAATGTCCCAAGAAGAGCTACAAAGGCGAAAAATGATAGAGGAACTTAGCGAACTCTATTCCCAATCACACTCTTCGAGACAAAACAACGGAGTGAAAGATTCAGAGGAACTCCAATAATGTAAGAGAAAATGCAGATAGCGGCATCTTATGTTGTTGTCTGCATACTCTTATTGTTGACAAAAGGTTGAATATATGGTATAATAAGACGGATATGGAGGAGTGAGGAAGCATATGATATTGGATAAAGTGAAAATTGATCGTCATTTGAATGATCTTGCAAGAAGAAATGCTGTAAAAATAACATATGCTGACAAGTGCTTTTATTTTAAACTGATTGACTATTGTATGGCTTATGGTCAGCAAGAGGGTGGAAATTATACCATTGAGCTATCTATTGCCGCCGTTTCAAAAGCACTAAAAACACCTTTTTCGACAACCGCCCAATCGTTAAGTAGATTAGAACAATGTGGTGTTATTGTGCGAGTAGCGACTAAAAAGTCATATGCTTCTCAAACCATATTACCACATGAATCGATTTTTCTAAAGGAGGAATGAACTGGATGATCGAAATGTTTGATGATTCAGAACGCCTTGTAATCAATAGTATCGGTTCGGAAATGCGGACAGATGATTTTACAAAGCAGTACTTTTTGCAGACTATACGTTTTCAAAAAGAAACTGCTGATGACACAGCTATAAAAAGAATGTTGGAAAGCCTTGAAAGTAAAGCGGATTCTCTCTCTGATGATGAATGGGCATACATTTCGCTGATGCTGCCATTGCCAACAACCATCGAGCTTGATGAAGTTTACGTTGATACAGATGAAATCTCCTCACCGTGAGGAACAATAAAAAGCGAAGTAGGACTCCCCTACTTCGTTTTTTGCTTTAAAACAGTTATATTTTCAAAAAAAGTATTGACAAACGGTTGACTTTGTGATATAATAAGAATTGCAGAAAAGCAAATCTCCCCTATTTACAAGTAAGGAGTGCATGAAATGGAAGAAAATATTATTCTGGAACTCGAAAGAGAAGATGGAAGCAAATATTTAAGACTGTTGGTAGAGTTTTTCAAGTCATATAATGGTCGGACTTACGCTGTCTTGCTTCCTGTAAACGATGATGAGACTATTGAGTCTGATGCTGACTATGAAATTGTTCGTGCGACACCTGTAACTAATGAAAATGGTTTGCAGGATTATGAGATCGAGTCCATCCCTGATGAGGATGAGATGAATGCTGTAAGCGAAGAAATTCGTGTGAAGTGGGTTACAGAGATGAATGACAATGATCTTACTATGAATTCTGATGAGCCGAAAGACAATTACAGCATTGTTGAGATTACAGATGCCAATGGAGAAACCTTTGATTGTTATATTGCAGATGTTTTTGAAGCAAGAGGTAGGAACTATGCAGCTCTGTTCAAAGTTTCGGATGAACAAAGCGATGAGAAGACATATTACCTGTTTCGGGCTGAGTACAAAGAGCAGGACGGTATCGAGGGTGTAGAACTCTCCCCTATTGTATCCGATATGGAGTTTGAAGATGTGAATTCCTTGTTTAAAGAGGAGAGACTTCCTTTATTGTGATTTAAAGCTTGACAAACGATTGATTTTATGATATAATCGAAGATGGAAACCGCTTTTGTTCGCAAGAACATGAGGGTGTCCACTGTCTTACAAAGAGAGGGCTTGCCGTTCATGGCAAGCCCTCTTTCTCGTTGTTTTTCCACAAAAGAATAATTTTTTACTTTTTAGTGGAAAATTTTATGAAATCCCTTGACAAAAGTCTTAAAAAGTGCTAAAATTAATGTATGTTAAGTGGTACGCCAATACCACTAAAAAATAACAAGCTTGAATGTGAAATCCATCCAAGCTTGTTGAGTTTCGATCGCCATGCAGTACGCCAATACCGCAGTGGCAGTTGTTTGAACATCCACTCCGACCAAAGTGTGAAAGTTCGCAGAAAGCTAAAGCACAAGCTTAATTGCATAAGATTGCATAAGCTTAATTGCAATGGCTTAATTGTATTCTTATTATATCACAGTTATACCATTTTGTCAATACATTTTCACGATTTTTTAGTGTGAATAAAGTGACAAAAGTGTAAAAATGAGAATAATAATGTCAATTGAGCTGTTGCTACGGTCTGTGTAAATGGATGTAGTGGCAGCTTTTTATATTATAACGATGAAGAAAGGAGTGTTTTGCATGATAGGTACATTTGGCAGCAGTGCGTTTCAGCGTGCTGAGGATTTTCAGAATCCGCAGGATTATCTCAATTATCTTTGCGGCTCTACTAAAGGCTTCTTCACACGAAATGTAAAGAATGCAAAGGGCTATTTCAGCGAAACATTCCATACTTCCGATGCTTTGGCAGACAAGCAGTATATTGGGGTATCAGATTGTTACTTCTCACAGAACTCAGTCTGCTCCCCTCGTTCCGCAAAGAATCCGGAAAGCGGAAGAAAAGTTAATAACATCAAAAGACTTAATGCTTTATACGTTGACATTGATTGTTACAAAATAGGGATGACACAGTGGCAAGTCCTCTATAATCTTGAGGACAACTACTTTAATCGAGTTATCCCTGTTCCGACATTTGTAATCAATAGTGGACGTGGAATCTATCTCATTTGGCATATCGATGAAGACAGGAACGCCCTCCCAAGATGGCAGAGTGTAGAAGATTATCTGATAGCAGCTTGCAAAGAGTTTAATGCTGATTCACAGGCTTCTGATGCCGCCAGAATCCTGCGTGTGCCGTTTACTGTAAACAGTAATAATGGAGAAACAGTGTCCATTATGCGGTTTACAGACGTAAAATATACGCTCCATGAGATCATCAAGGAGTTTGGTGTACCCTCTACATATAAGCGTAGCCGGTTGCCAGTGCATCCATATGGACAAGCAACTGAGAAGCAGCGGATTACAGCTAAGTGGATTGCAACAGCTCTGGAACTCCCCTTGCCAAACTTTGATAGCTATGATGAGACTTCTTCATTCATTTCAGAAAATCTGCCTTTTGTTGCAACTGGAAAAACTGTAAAGAAAGAAGAAACATGTAATAAATATGATCTGGACAAGATCAAGTCTCTCCGAATCCTTGCGGATGGAAGAATAAGAGACTTATTCAAACTGTTTACAATGCGACATGGAGAAGATTGTTGCAGAGAATATGCACTGTTCCTTTGTCGTATATGGTCGCTTGACATCACAAATGATGCGGATGCTGCGATCACAACTACACTTGCACTTAACGCATCCTTTGATCGTCCTTTTAAGCGAGAATACGTTCTTAAAGCTACAGCGAGTGCGGAAAAAAAATGGAAATCCGGAGAAACATATCGTTATAGCACAAGGAAGATCATTTCTGTTCTGAATATCACGCAGGAAGAACAAGGCAGCTTATCAAGTCTGTGTGATACAACAAATGAGAAGCAGCGAAAGCAAAAGGCGAATCGAGCAGCATATCTGACACGATTAGAAAAAGCTGGTGTAGAGACAAAACAAACCGCAATTGTAAAACGCCGTGCAATGATTGCAGAATTGATGAGAAGCGGAATCGATTCTGGAACAATCTGCATCGAGCTGGGTATATCATTGAGAACGCTGGAACGAGACAAAAAAGCAATTAAAGAAGAAAAGGAGAACAATAAGAAAGAAAATTTAATGTCCCAAAAGGCTTCTGATGCTGCACTGGCAGAAGCTTCCCTTGTTGCACCCATTTGTGCAGAAGAAGATCCTGCGGAAGATCGTGAAAATGTTGAGCAGACTGCCCCGACAAAAATTCAGTCCCTATATTATAAAAGCAATAGCTTTGCTATTGCCGCTTGTGCCGTTTTGTTGCCCTACATTGAGGACTCTGAATTTTTCAATTCCTCCTAATTTTTGCTGTCAGTCCAGAAAGACAGAGGGTAAGGAATCTGGAAGGTGGGGGGTGCAGGGGGGCGGAAACTGAAACCTTAGGGAGATGTCTTTCTGCCGTAAGGTCTTTTGCTCCCTGTGGTTGCGGTTTCCGCCCCCCTGCTCGCTGCGTAGCAGCGAAATTTCTCTTTTGCTTCTTTTCTCTTTGTTGAAAATCTCTCCTCACCGTGAGGAGAATTTTTGGAAAGCTAAAAAAATGTAGGAAAGGTATTGACAAAAGGTTGATTGTATGGTATAATAGTATATGTAAGGCAGTGACAATACAGAAAGGCGGTTATTTGATGAATCCTAAAAAGCTTGCGTTTATTAATGGCAAGGGCGGTTGTGGTAAAACCACTTCCCTGTTTCATGTGGCTGGCGTTCTTGCTTCCTCTGGTGAAAAAGTCCTTGTTTTGGATTTTGATAAGCAGCGAAATGCGACTGACACATTGCTGATGAATTCAGATGTTCCCAATGCTACAATTTTTGATGTCTTTGCTGGAACAGCATCTTTTGAGGATGCCGTTGCTCCGGCAAAGTTCCAATCACGAGGGAATGCAAAGGCAAAGTATTATAATGTTGATTGTATTCCATCCGATGTACGGCTTTCAGAACCGTTTGGTGATGTGGAAGCTTTTGTGGAAGCTTTTGCTACTTTTATTGCTGAAAGACAATATTCTTGGGTGCTTGTAGACATGCCACCCAGCAACTTGCTTCTGAATCAGCTTGTATTTCGGTATCTGGTTGATTTTGTTGTCATTCCGATGTCCTCTGATATGTACTCAGTAACAGGTTATTCGGACTTGATGGATATTCTTGATGATGCCAGAGAATATAATCCGAGACTCACTAATATTGGTACTTTTATGTCTCGATATAATAAGCATAAGTCTCTGGAACAGTACATCAAAGATTCGTTGGAACAGAGTTGTGGGACTGCGTTCATTGACGTTCAGATTCCGTTTTCAGTAGATGTGCCGGAGGGCGTTGTTTTGGGACGACCTCTCAGCTACTACAAATTGGTTTCTCGAAGTCGTAGAGCATATGAGGAATTGACTGCTGAGATTATCAGACGAATTGAAAAGACAGAATCTACACGATAATAAAGGAGTTGTGTTATGGCAAAGAAATTTAATAATGCGAATACTGCAAAGGCTTTTGATGCTGCAAAGAAGAGCAGTCTTAAAGCTGATGTGATTACTGTGAAGATGATTGCAAATGAGGATTTGCTTGACTATCCTCATAATCATGAGGATGTAACTGATACTGCTGATCTTGAAAATTCTATTAAGGAACTTGGTTTTACTGACCCGATTGAGGTTACTGCTTTCGGGCAGTCTGATGGCAAGTATATGATCGTAAGCGGACACAGACGGCGTTCTGCTGGTGTAAAATGCGGAATTTCCGCTTTCCCTTGCATTGTAAAGCCGTTCGACAGTGAATCTCAGATTGCAAACTATGTTCTTCTTGCAAATTCTCAGCGAGACTCCGCAAAAGATTCACTGCTTTTCATGAAGCGATACAAGCTTCATGAGGTATACCTCACGAATTCTGGGTTTGATGGGAATTTTCGTTCTGAAATTGCAAAACGAATGGGACTTTCCGTCCAGCAAGCTGATCGTTATGCGGCTATGTCTCAGCTTATTGTTCCGATTCTGGATTTGATTCAGAGTGAGGAGGTTGGTATGAGTAGTGTCATGCCAATTGCTCCTCATACTGTTGAGGAACAGCAGGAGATTTACGATATTATGATGGTTGCTCACTCTGATGGCACTGCGTTGACAAGAGCTACCGTTAAGGATATTGTTTCTGCTTATCGAGATGGACGGAAGACATGGGCAGCAGTAAAAGAATGGATTGCATCTCAGCGAAATGTAGATGTGAAAGTTCCGGATTTTGGTCTTGATTCTCCTCGTATTCATAATGAATCCTCCCCTATTGGTTCTGCTGACAGGAATGATGAGGTAAGGCGTGAGTTTGATGTGATTTCTGCCGAAGCAGATCGGGCTGATGCAGAACAGGCAATGTGGGAGTCCATGACTCAGCGTTCTTCAAGCGTTGAGGACGCTGATAATGAAGTTGAATTCAGTGAGCCGAGCGATGAAAGTGATGAATCATCCAGTAATGAAGCAAGCATTACAAAATCTGAAAAGAAGCCCGAAGATTCTAAAGGCAATATTACA
>JAZNIO010000011.1:0-94133 GCA_045577535.1 Candidatus Onthomorpha sp.
TTCCGACTATAATATAGCGGAGATTGAGGTTATCGACGCTATGAATCGTTTGATCGAGCATTGGGAACTTAATTCGAGAAAGTTGACTCTTGATGTTGCAAGCTACAAATCGGGAACATATTTCATCATAATCCGAACCGATAAAGGCTCATTAACGAAGAAATTCATCGTACAATAGTTTCGAACATACGAATCATGAGAAAGGAGAACACGCTTGATGTTCTCCTTTTTTGTTTCTTGAATTCAGAAAATTCTTTCTTGATTTCGTGAAATTGTTTCTTGATTTGAGAAAATTAAAACAAAGAAATATATAACACGAAGTTGTGTTTTTTTGTGAAAGTTTAGATTTTACAATATACTGTCTTTCGTTATGCATTCTGCCTTACGCCTTATTTGTAGAATAAAATCGGAAATTGTCATGCAATAATTTGTTCAAGTATTTGTGAATTCTTGCCAAATCACTATCTTTGCACATTAAAACAAAATATAAGGATATGAGAAAGATTTCGTTAAGCTTTTTGATATGCTTTTTGGCAGCTTTATTCGGACAGACTTTTGCTTGCACAAGCATATTGGTTACACGCAAGGCATCGGCAAATGGTTCTACGATGATAACTTACGCAGCCGATTCTCACACTCGCTATGGTGATTTGTATTTTCTTAAAGGTGGAATGCATAAACCCGGAGAGATGGTGCAGATTTACGACTACGGAGATGGCAGACCTTTGATTTCAATCCCTCAGGTTGAGCGAACATATACGATAATTCGTAATGCAAATGAAATGGGTTTGGGAATAACCGAGACAACTTTTGGAGGTCGTCCGGAGTTGGAAAGCAAAACTCCGGCAATTGATTATGGCAGTTTGATAAGACTTGCATTGCAAAGAGCTGCAACAGCGAGGGAAGCAATCAAAGTTATTGCCGAATTGACTGAAACTTACGGTTATTGTTCTTCAGGAGAGAGTTTCTCTATTGCAGATGATAAAGAAGTGTGGATAATGGAAATAATGGGAAAAGGAGACGAAAAAGGAGCAGTATGGGTTGCAATGAAAGTACCGGAAGGTTATATTTCTGCTCATGCAAACCATGCACGAATCACCACATTTCCGCAACAAGTCAAAAAAAGCTACAAAAGCATAAATTCAAAGTCGCTTAAACATATCTTTCGCCCTGAAGTAGAAGTCGTTTACAGTCATGACGTGATTTCTTTTGCACGAAAGAAAGGTTACTTTGCAGGAAAAGATGAGGAGTTCTCTTTCTCAGATGTCTATGCTCCGATAAACTTTTCTGCGGCAAGAGGTTGTGAATCGAGAGTTTGGGCAATATTCCGTCGTTGCAACAATCAGATGGAGCAATACGAAGATTATGCGATGGGATACAACCTTTCCAATCGCATGCCTCTTTGGATTAAGCCCGATAAACCTTTAACAGTCCAAGATGTTATGGAATTGATGAGAGATCATTTTGAAGGAACGAAGATGGATATGACTAAAGATTTGGGAGCGGGTCCGTTTGCTTGTCCTTATCGTTGGAGGCCGATGGATTTTACGGTTGATGGTGTAGAATATGTGCACGAAAGAGCAATTTCAACACAACAAACAGGCTTTTCAATGGTTATAGAATCAAGAGAAAATATGCCAACCTTTGCCAAAGGTTTGATGTGGTTTGGAGTAGATGACACTTATTCGACGGTTTACATGCCGATTTACACAGCATTGCAAGAAGTAAACGAACATTTGCGTGAAGGCAACGGAGCAATGATAGAATACAGCGAGACTTCCATGTTTTGGTTATTTAATTTCGTAACAAACTTTGCATATTCCCGCTATTCTGATATGATAAAAGACATAAGAAAAGTGCAATATAATTTGGAGACAGGCTTTGTGGAAGATGTGAATGATTTTGATAAAAAGATACTTCTCGCAGTGGAGCAAGGTAAATCAGAAACCGATATAAAGAACATTATGACTGCATTTTCGAATGACAGGGTGGATAGGACTTTTGCTGCATGGACTGATTTGAAGCATTATTTGCTTGTCAAGTATATTGACGGCAATGTGAAGAAAGAAGCAGATGGTAAATTCATTGAGAATCCTTACAGAAAAGGGCAGTGCGTTTCTCCAAGTCAACCTCAATATCCGCAAAAATGGTATAAGATGATAATCGAAGATAATGGCGAAGTGTTGAAAGTAAACAAAAAATAGTGATAATGGTGAACGGATTGATAATAGCCTTAGCAATAATCCTTGCAATAGTCGGTTTAATCGGTGCGATATTGCCCGGTTTGCCCGGTACGCCTTTGAGTTATGTCGCCTTGCTTGTGCTTTTGTTTCTCCCAAATTTTGAAGTCAATGTAACGTTTCTTGTGATTATGGCTGTGGTTGCGGTCTTTATTACGATATTGGACTATGTTATTCCTATCTATGGCACTAAAAAGTTTGGCGGAACGAAGTTTGGCGTTCGAGGAAGTACGATCGGTCTTGTCGTAAGTGTGTTTGTGCTTCCTTTGCTTGGGATAACGATAGGACCATTCGGAATCTTTGGGTTGTTGCTTGGACCTTTTGTCGGTGCATACCTGGGAGAGATGGCGGCAGGAAACAAAGACAATGCACTGAAAGCGGCAATCGGCTCGTTCGTCGGCTTTATTGCAGGCACGTTTATCAAGGTTGTTTATGCCATTTTGGTAATTGTGTTCGTTATCGTGGATAGTTGGGGGTATATATTTTAGAAAAGGAGAAAGAATGAAAAGATTGCTTTTTGTCTGTCATGGAAATATTTGCAGAAGTCCCATGGCGGAGTTTGTGATGAAAGACTTGGTTGCAACAAAAGGCTTGGAAGATGAATTTGAGATCGCTTCTTGTGCCACAAGTCGCGAAGAATTAGGCAATGAAGTTTATCCTCCTGCGGCTGAAAAGTTAAAGGAACATAATATATCTTGCAAAGGAAAAACAGCAAGGCAGATGACGAAAGACGACTATGAGTATTATGACTACATAATTGCGATGGATAGGAACAACCTCAGAAACATGATTCCGTTTGTTGGCAATGACCCGAAGGAAAAAGTGTCGCTGATGATGTCGCATGCTAATTCGGACAGAGATGTTGCCGATCCGTGGTACACAAACGACTTTGAAAAAACGTGGCAAGATGTTTCGTTGGCTTGTAAATGCCTATTGGAAAAACTGATTAAAGAGATATAGTTATAGTTTATGCAAAAGAAATTATACCGTTCTAATACAGATAGAAAACTCTGCGGAGTATGTGGCGGTCTTGCAGAATATTTCGACATAGACCCTACAATAATAAGACTGATATTCATATTCCTTACTCTCTTTGGAGGAGGCGGAGTATTGATATACTTAATCTGTGCATTAGTTGTTCCCAAAAGTCCAATACAATAAAGAAAAAAATGATTGTAACGACAACAAACAACATTGAAGGAAAACAAATAGCGACCTATCTCGGTATTGTAACAGGAGAAATTGCACTTAGTGTAAGGCTGAAGACCTTTTTCAAACGTCAGGACCCGGAAAAGAAGAATAGAAGTTCTGCATACGAAGACGCCTTATTTGAAGCCAAACAGATAGCTCTCAAACAGATGGAAGAAAGAGCCGCAAAGATGGGAGCGAATGCCGTCATCGGTATCGGTTTTGAGATAAACGTTACTGCAGCTGATTCATATATCATGGTATTTGTAAGCGGTACGGCAGTAAAGGCGTATTAAATCATTTCCTTATAAGTTTCCCGTTTTCGTATTTTATAAGATACGAACTTCCTTTCTTTGTTTTGAAAGAAAGTTTTTTGTCTTTATATCTTATTTTACACTCTTCACCTTGAAGAGATGTGATATTTATTTGTGTTAATTCACCTTCTTGCCAATATATATCAACAACAAATCCTCCTCTTGCAAGCAATCCTTTTACGCTTCCTTGATTCCACGCCATTGGAAGTGCCGGCAAAATATTCAAAAAGCCAAGATGCGACTGCAAAAGCATTTCTATAATTCCTGCACTTGCTCCAAAATTTCCGTCAATCTGAAAAGGAGGATGCGAATCCCAAAGATTATCTAATGTTCCTTCGGAAAGCAAATTATTAAGCAAAAGATAAGCCCTGTCGCCATAGCAAAGCCTTGCCCAAAAATTAAGCTTCCACCCCATACTCCAACCTGTTGCTCCATCGCCTCTATGATTTAAAACAACTTTTGAAGCCTCTGCCAAATCGGGTGTAAGAATTGGCGAAATAGTTGTGCCGGGGTGCAGTCCAAATAAATGATTTACGTGTCGGTGTTCATCTTTCGGATTATCAATATCTTCACTCCATTCCATAAGTTGCCCATAACGTCCAATTTTATAAGGCATTATATTTTTCAACACCTTTTCCCATTCTTTTCTTTGGCTTCTATCTTTGCCAAGTGTTTCACTTGCCTTTATAGCACAAAGCAATATTTCTCTTGCTACTGCATTACAAAATGTAGCTCCTTGATCTATTGGTCCGTGTTCAGGAGATGTTGAAGGGCAAGCTGTATATATTCCATCGGGTCTTTGCCATAGGAAATCCACTGTAAAGTTTGCACCCTCTTTAATTATATCATAAGCATAACTTTCTAAGAATTCTTTGTCGCGATTAAAGTCATATTGTTCCCAAAGGTGAAGAGCAAGCCACGGACCTGCCATTGGAGAAAGATTCCAACTCATATCCTCACTTGCAAGCGGAGATGTAAATCCAAATATGTTAGAAGAAATTGACGCAGTCCAACCTCTTGCGTTATAATACGCCTTTGCAGTTTCTCTACCTGGAAGAATAAGTGTGCGAATATAGTCAATTAAAGGCTGATTGCACTCTAAAAGATTTCCCGGACTTGCAAGCCAATAATTCATTTGAAGATTTATGTTATTATGATAATCAACTCTCCAATCGCCATCAACACCTCTTGCCCAAATTCCTTGTAAGTTTGATGGCAAATTACCTTCTCGCGATGAGGCAATAGTCAAATATCTTCCAAATTGAAAGTATAATTCCTCTAAGCCATAATCTGCTTTCCCTTTTCTATACCTTTCAAGACGTTTGTCTGTTGGTAAATCCTCAAAACTTTCATTTGGATTGAGATTTAACTCCACTCTATTAAACAAATTACAATAATCATTTAGGTGTCTTTGCTTTAAGTCTTGATAAGTCAATCCTTCAATTCTTTCAAAGGTCTTTTTAGTTGTTTCAATCGGGTTAATTCCAACGTATGTATTGCAATCGTTAAAGTCGGGAAAGAAATTCATAAAATAATCCGTATCTCCGCTCAAAAGAAACACCACCTCATCGCTACCTTTTACCGAAATTTCTCCTTTTTCGTTTATTTCCACCTCACCATTCTTTGCCTTTACCCTTATTCTCAAAGCAAACTCCATTTCATTGTCTTTTAATCGTCCACAAAACAAGACTTCATTTTTCTCAATCGGCTTTATCTCGATATAAGACTCCGGATTTGGGCGAAAAACTAAGCATAAATTTTGCTTTTCTTTTTGATTTGCCGAGAATTTACAAACAATCACACTATCGGGATAAGAAACAAAATATTCTCTTGTGTAGTTTGTTCCATTGTTTTCAAACTCTACTTTTGCCAAAGCTGAATCAATATAAAGAGAACGAGAGTAATTCTTTGTTAAGTCTTCATTCAAAAAGGTATAAACATTGATTTCGCCAAGCGTTGTGTAAGAACCAAAGCGAAAAGGTTTCTCATTATAATCCTCATAGGCTGCATAGGAGTTAAAATTCTGCTTTGTAAGTTTTTCTGCCTTTGCATAATCTCCTTCAAGAAAGGCTTTGCGTATCGAATCTAAAAGATAAGCAGAATTTTTGTTCACATTCCAATAATAAGAAGCAGAATCCGATACATTAGGTCCCCCTCTCCAAAGCGATTTTTCGTTAAGAGTTAATCTTTCTATTGAAACCGAACCCAAAACATTTGCACCTAACGAGCCATTTCCAATAGGCAAAGAAACATTTTCCCACTCCCAATCAGCAGAGTGATTGTACATAGAAAGCGTATCAAGAGAACGAGTAGGCTTATCAAACCAAACTCGCATTTGAGCCTGAGAACAAACACTTAAAACACAAAGCAACACAAAAATACAATGCTTCATAAAATCAAAGTTAAGACCAAATGCAAAAATACTAAATTGGAAAACTTTGACAACACAAACAAAGTGGAAATAATAGCGATATATGTATTTTCTTATTTATTTTGATTAAGAAAAAAGAAAAGGGAAACTGCTCTTTCGCAAGAGGAGTTTCCCAACACTTAATTATGACAATATCGTTATGTCAAAGCCGTTATATCATGTTCAACAGAACTTATTGTTCCTATGTTGAATTTTTCTTTCAGTATGTTTAACACATTCGGACTCAAAAATGCGGGTAGGGTAGGGCCGAGATGAATGTTTTTAACACCCAAAGACAACAATGCAAGCAAGACAATGACGGCTTTTTGTTCGTACCATGCGATGTTAAACACTATAGGCAGTTCGTTAATGCTCTTCAAACCAAGCTCTTTTCTCAATTCCTCCGCAAAAACCACGAGTGAGAAAGAATCGTTGCACTGTCCCGCATCCAATACTCTTGGAAAGAGAGGGTTCGGCTCAAGATAAGTTTTGTTGTATCTGTATTTTGCACAACCGGCTGTAAGGATTATGCAATCCGATGGAAGAGACTTTGCAAATTCCGTGTAGTATTTCCTTGCAGACATGCGACCGTCGCAACCAGCCATGACAACGAATTTTCTGATGTTTCCATTCTTTACGGCCTCTGCAATTTTAGGTTTGAGCAAAGCAAGTTGATTGTGAGCGAAACCACCTGTCAATTCCACATTGTCTATTGCTTCGGGAGCTTTGCACCGTTGAGCATGAGCGATGATGCAACTGAAGTCTTTCGAATGAGTTTTCTTGCAAAGCGGAATGTGTTTGGCATCTTTCAAATAGCAAGAGCCGGTAGTGTATAAACGTTCCTTGTATCCGGCATTTGAAGCAGGAGGGACGATGCAGTTGGATGTGAATAATATAGGTCCGTTGAAATGTTCGAACTCGTCTTTTTGTTTCCACCAAGCATTGCCATAGTTGCCTTTGAAGTGCGGAAACTTCTTGAAAAACGGATAATAATGTGCCGGCAACATCTCTCCATGAGAGTAAATGTCTATATCTGCATTCTCCGATTGCTCAAGCAAATCTTTCAAGTCTGCCAAGTCGTGCCCCGTCACCAAAATGCCCGGACGATTTCCTACATTGCTTGACACTTTGGAGCATTCAGGCATGCCGAAAGAAGAAGTGTTTGCTTTATCCAAAAGATTCATCGCTCTCACTCCAAGCTCTCCTACACCTAAAACCCTGTTGAACAGCATGTCAATATCGATGTTTTTTTTGCCGATGACTGCAAGAATCTCTTCGAGAGTGGCGTAAATGCCCGCATCTTCAAATCTCAATCTCTCGGCATGCTTCAAATAAGCCGCAGCACCCTTGAGTCCGTAAAGAATCAACTCTTTCAAACTTCGCACATCTTCATTGCCCTCAGCCAACACTCCGATTCGTTCGAAAACAGGCGACAAAAACGAAAGTCGTAAGTCATCTAAAGCAATCGATTGACGATGCGCCGTCTCTTTCAACTCGGTTTTTTTCTCCCTGATCAGCTTGATCTTGTTTTTTACAGATTCCACATCGAAATCGGCGTTTGTTATGCTGACAAATAAAGCATCTGTGATCATTCGACTTGCGGCAATGTCATCTTGTTTATATTGTCGCAATCTGTGATTCAGGGTTGCCAATTCAATTGTTTCAAAAATCAGCATATCCAATTCGTTAGCCAGTTTTTTGTCTTTGCCACAAACACCAACCTTGGTGCATGCTTTCCCTTCTGCGGTCTCTTGACATTGAAAACAAAACATATTCTTTTAATTTTAATGGTTAATACGCAAAAACAACAAGCGAAAAAAAAGAATGTTCGAATCGAATCGAAAAAAGTGAAAAACGACTGAAAAATCCATGTTTTTGCTTTACGTTAAAAATGGGGAATAAAGATTATTCTGAATTGAAGTTTCGTGTTTTCAAAATGGTGAAAAAATATTCCTAAAATTCGTTAAAAAATAATCGTTTTCAAGACTTTTTGCAACAAAAAATGAGTTTGTTGAAACGAAAGCTCGTTTTGTTAAAACGAAAGCACGTTTTGTACCCCCGAAAACAAGCTTTTGTAGGGTATAAAACGTGCTTTTATATCAACAAAACGTGCTTTCGTTTCAAGATTTTTCGTTCAAAACCAACTTTAATTGTCCAAATTTTGGATACGAATTTTGCAATTGCTTGATTAAATGCAAATTGCGTTAAAGCCGAAATTTCGGCGAAATTTGGTCAAAAGATGAGTTTGGCTTCATTTTCGCGATTCTCAGAGCCTTAAACTCCCGAAAAATCGACTTTTGAAAAAGATATTTCCAATGAAATTGCAATGAATAAAAATAAATTTCAGATTCTTTCGTACTTCTTGCATAGCATGAAAAAACAAATAAAGATAGGCGAAAATCGAATATTGGGATAAGAATGATGAGGAAGAGTGAGAGACTATGAGACAATAAGACTACGAGACTACGAGACTACAAGACAACAAGACTACAAGTTTAAGGTTGAAAGTTTAAGGGTTAAAGGTTAAAGAGATGAAGAACGCCTCGCAAGTATGCTGTCCATGGACTCGCCTGCGAGGCTTATTTTCCCATTCTCGGTTATTACTGCTTGTGTTTCGTCGGGAGTCTGTATATATTCTCATTTATTTTTACTCCATCGGGACCGTATTTAGTAGTATTTTGAGGTAATTTCTCTATTCTTTCTCCCTCTTTCGTCTTGATGTCTGAAAGAGCAATAGAAACATTGCAAAATTGGTAACAAATGAGTATGGTTGGCTCCGATGAGAGACAATCATACTTACTTTACATCAAATAATGGTTTCCAATCAATCGGAGCATCTGACATAACCCCACCTCGCACAGCATACACAAGCCACCCAAATACAGAATCGATTTTAATTTTGTTTTCTTTGGTAATTTTTGCGTGTGTTCCGTCGGGAGTTTTATAGACAACACCGTTTATTTTAACTCCGTCTATTCCGTATTTTGTCGATTTTGGCAATAATTCGTCTATATTATCTCCCTGCTCTGACTTGATGAACGCCTTAATCTCACTTTCGTTTATTATTTTTGTATCCTGATAGAAGAAGTATAATGCAATAAACATAATGCAAAGTAGTCCAAATATCAATCCAAATAACAAGGTATTTTTATTACCTGTAATCATTGAACTTACAATCAAGACAGCTGCTAAAAAAGCTGTTGCATCTACCAAATACCCGAAATTAAAATCTTGTATCTTTTTCATATTTCTAAAACGTGGCTTATTTTCTCTTTATTTTCGCTTTATCCTTTTAATCATACGCCAAATAAAAAACATACAAAGTAAAAGCCATACAAACACTCCTAAGCAGTGTAGGTTTTGAACACCGTTGTGAATTGCTTTCAATTTAGTATCTTTGCATTTGCATAAACAACGCAGAGGTGTAGATGTCAACGATGTATGGTGTTGTGAATTGCTTTCAATTTAGTATCTTTGCATTTGCATAAACAACCAATTTCCAACGCCTCAAAATCTCGGTAAGTTGTGAATTGCTTTCAATTTAGTATCTTTGCATTTGCATAAACAACGCCACCAATTGCAGTAAGCAACACGATTACGTTGTGAATTGCTTTCAATTTAGTATCTTTGCATTTGCATAAACAACAATAAGATTGATAATCGTGTTTCATCCAAGTTGTGAATTGCTTTCAATTTAGTATCTTTGCATTTGCATAAACAACTAATCAAAAACAAAAAGTTTAAGGTAGGGGTTGTGAATTGCTTTCAATTTAGTATCTTTGCATTTGCATAAACAACATAATTGCCATAATAAATCCGTGTTCGTCGGTTGTGAATTGCTTTCAATTTAGTATCTTTGCATTTGCATAAACAACACGGAATGCCTTCTGTTTGACTCTCCATTGTTGTGAATTGCTTTCAATTTAGTATCTTTGCATTTGCATAAACAACTTGCTATAAAGATTATAAAGCTCAAGATAGTTGTGAATTGCTTTCAATTTAGTATCTTTGCATTTGCATAAACAACGCCCCGAACAAAAGTTGTTAACACGAATGTGTTGTGAATTGCTTTCAATTTAGTATCTTTGCATTTGCATAAACAACTTGGCGTTACGTCAGGGTCAAACACTTGTGGTTGTGAATTGCTTTCAATTTAGTATCTTTGCATTTGCATAAACAACTTGGTTAGACAATATTGGCATGATAAACTGTTGTGAATTGCTTTCAATTTAGTATCTTTGCATTTGCATAAACAACTCTCGGGACCAAGTCGTTGTTCAATCCTGTGTTGTGAATTGCTTTCAATTTAGTATCTTTGCATTTGCATAAACAACATCAACTAAGTCACCCCCACCAATAGGTTCGTTGTGAATTGCTTTCAATTTAGTATCTTTGCATTTGCATAAACAACCAGGCTCGTTCGTGTAAAAAAAAAGGGGCAGTTGTGAATTGCTTTCAATTTAGTATCTTTGCATTTGCATAAACAACAAACAATCCTTGGGACACCAAAATAAGGGAGTTGTGAATTGCTTTCAATTTAGTATCTTTGCATTTGCATAAACAACAAATTTGACTGCTGTATATATTGGGGAAAAGTTGTGAATTGCTTTCAATTTAGTATCTTTGCATTTGCATAAACAACTAGTTCGGTAACTCCATTTAATGGGAAAGGGTTGTGAATTGCTTTCAATTTAGTATCTTTGCATTTGCATAAACAACAGTTCTTCGTATGAAACGTGAACGCCAAAGGTTGTGAATTGCTTTCAATTTAGTATCTTTGCATTTGCATAAACAACTTGAACTGGGAATGCCATCGGCTGAAATCGGTTGTGAATTGCTTTCAATTTAGTATCTTTGCATTTGCATAAACAACACCGCCAAAATAGTTATCAACAAAAATGTGTTGTGAATTGCTTTCAATTTAGTATCTTTGCATTTGCATAAACAACCATCCTTGAACGATAGTCGGCAAAAAAACGGTTGTGAATTGCTTTCAATTTAGTATCTTTGCATTTGCATAAACAACAGGTAATTGTCGAGCATATCTCGTTCATAGTTGTGAATTGCTTTCAATTTAGTATCTTTGCATTTGCATAAACAACAGAATCTGTGTAATTGACTCGGGTTCTGTTGTTTGTATTATGTGGTAGAATTAAAAAAAAAGAACAGTTGATTTCTCGCTCATAGCTTTTCGATATGATTTTTCAAAATACAGATTTATGGAAATTTGTTTTCAAAATCCCTGTTATAATATACTGAATTGTAGTGCTTTGAAAGTGTTGAAATAAAACAAAGAAATATTTTCCTATTTCTTTGTTTTATTTGAAAGGATTAAAACATTAAAATAATTCCAACTGCTGTCCGCCGACTTGGGCTTTGGCTTGTTTGCCACAATGAAAGAGTTCGATCTCGCCAAATTGTTTGTCGGTTATGCAGATTATCCCTACACTTCCGTATTCCGGCAAACTGTTTTTCACTCGTTTGATATGCACATCGGCATTCTCGCGACTGGCACAATGACGTATGTAAATCGAAAATTGAAACATGGTAAAGCCGTCTTCCAAAAGCCGTTTGCGAAATTTGGCGTGCTCTTTGCGGTCTTTCTTTGTTTCTGTCGGCAAATCGAATAGAACCATCACCCACATAATTCTATATTCGCTGAATCGTTGCACTTGTTATTGGTTTATTATCGGGTATATGATTTTTCGGCTTTCGCCTGCATAGCATTTTTGTAGCGATGAGGTTGTTGTGCTTACTGCAAGCATAAGCGGGCTTCGCTTGTTTGAAATGATTACATCCAAGACAGGAATTTGCAGAAGTTCGGTTTTGAGCTCTTTTGTCAGTTCTTCGCAGTCGGGATATTTGTCATAAAGTTGCATGACCAAACGATCGACATACGGACGATAAGGTTCCATGATGTCATCTGCCAAACAAAAGGCGTTGTATTTGTTTCGGTGATGAATACCCAATGTTGTAAGCAAACCACTCGAGACCAAAGCTCTTGCAACGATTGCTCTGAGAATTGCATAGCCGTAATTCAATAGGTTATTTGGGATTTCGCCTTCTCGTGAGCGTGTGAAATTTTCAATCATAGGGAAAGCATTTTGCCAATAATAGACAGCTGCTCTTGCTTCAAGGTTTTCGCTGTCTCCACTCTTTACTTCGCTTGCCCATTTGAGCATGTTACGAATTTCTGTTCCACGAATCTGTTTCAAAATCGCTGCTTGATTTTGTATTTTTGCTGAAATTGTTTGTTGCCAAAGTTGTTTTTTGAGTGGGAGGGAGGCTTCTATTTGATGACGCATTCGCTCGGTTTGTGTGGTGTTGCCAACTAATGGAAGATGCATTCCGATTGGGAGATGGCTTTCGTTGCAAGTTACAATTGCTGCATTATTTTCCAACAAGGCTTCCATAACCCCTTGCGTGATTGTTATGCGTTTATTGTCTAAAACCACTATTCCAATATCCTCAATAGGTATTGTCTTTGTTGTTTCTGTCTTAAAACTCTCCGGAAGCGAAGGATTTGTTTCCACTTCCGGAAGTTTTATTACTAATTGATTATTCTTCAAAGACAAATATGCAGGATTGGTAAAACAAAGCGTGCGTTTAATCATAAGAGTTGCTATTTTTAATATTCTCCTACTTCAACTACTTGCCCTATATGATTTACTCTAACTTTAACAATTTCATCTAACCCTTTTGTACTTCTAAAGTCTCTCCAAATTATTCCTTTTAATTCAGATGACGTATCATCAACTTTAGTTTCTAAATGATGTCTAAAAACATAATTCTTATAACTAAGTTTTTGTACTCTAAATAAATTTGGAGAAATTATTGAGTAGTTGTTTGGATTTAGTAAATCAATGTCTTTTGGATCAAATGTCTTTATTGTTACCTCGTTGCCATTTACATCTTTTGTTGTTTCATATCTTGGAAAAACGAAATATTCATTCTGTTTCATAGAGAACAAGAATTGCCAACCTTTATCTTGATTATATGTTTTATCAATTATAGGCTCTCCATTATTAGCCTTAATTGTTGCTTCAAAGAACGAAACTACTACTTCCTCTAATTCATATTTTACATTTCCTTTTTCATCTAAAACAGGTTGTTGCGTCTTTTTGTCTATTATAGGTTTTTTGTAGATTGCAACGTGATGATTATTACCAGTATTTACAAAATCAACTGCTTGCTTTGTTCCATCTTCGTTTAATATAAAGTTTCCATCTTTATCTTTTTTGGAGTGTAAAGCTATCGCATTGCTAATTCCTGTTATAGTAACTCTTTTTATTGCTATTCCTTTTTCTTTGTTAAGCCAAATTGGATTTTCATCAAGATTTGAAAATGCTTTGGTGCTATCTCCATTGTATTCTTTTAAGCGTGCTGCTAATATTTCTCTTATTTTAGGGTCTATTACCTTGTCTGTTTTCAAATCTTTATCAATTGCTTTTCTGATTGTGTAAACATCTACAAAGGTTACTGTTTTTACTTTTGTTGGTACTTGCAGTGTATGCAATTCATTTAACCATATTGGATTTTTTTCTAAGGTGTTTTTTCCTGTAAATGCTTTTTTAGGGTCGTTTTGAAACTCTTGCAAACGTTTTTCCAATGCTTCTCTGTATTGTTTGTTTGCTACGGTTTGTATTTTCTCTACATTAAACGAAGCATTTACAGATTCATATTTTGTTTCGTACTGTTTAATTTTTCCATATATAGTTTCCAAGTGAAGTTGTCCTCTTGGAGTTTGTTGAACAACTTGTTTTTGACCATTCTTTGTCCTGATAGTACTAGTGTTTCGTGTTACAACTTTATTTTTTGCTTTAATTGAAACCAATGTATCTTCAAGATGTCTTTTAGCCTCTTTGCGTAATTCATCCAAAGGCATTGGCGGATTAAATCTCAACTTACCATTCTTATCTCTATACAATTCTTTTGTTTCTATTCCGTAAACAGCAGAACTTCTTTTATCTTTATCTAATAGTCTAATTTCTACATTATCTAAATCAAGGTGTTCTTCTACTGATTTTTCTACACGAGCATTTAGGTTATTTAAATATTGTATGTAACTTGGTTTTGTAAAAGCAATAGTAAGTGCGTCCATTGCGTGATGCCTATGATCGTTTCTCTTTGTCCAATCTTTTATTTTACGAATTACATTACCGTCTCTATTAGTATAGGATTCTGTTTGTCCACATTTGTCATACTTATCCCAATTTAATTCTTTCATTACATCAACCAATTGCCAATCTTCTCTAAGCCTATCGGTAACAGAGCCTGTTGTTGTATTAACAACTTTTACTATTTGCTCTAATATTTCTCTTGATTTTTTAGCTATGTATTGTGAATTTCTTAAATCTCTATCTATAAATCCGTCTGGAATATCTGATTGACGCATCAATAATTTTTTACGTTTTGAAGAACTTATCGCAATACTATCTATTTTTGATTTATAATCTTCAATACCTTTTTCTCCTCGTTTTTCTAAAACGTAATCGTACGCTGTCATTCTTCCTTTTTCTATATTCGCATCTCTTTTTTCTAATGTTTTGTTAGAAAATGAGTCATCAAATAATAAGGCTTGTGGTATTATATGTTCTATATCAAATTCTTTACTAAATAATTTCTCTTGTGGTATATATGTATTCGTATATAAAGTATGGTAACCATTAGGCTCTAATTCTTTATATAATTTGTAGCGAATAATATCATTTCGACTTGGATTAGATATAAGGAATGGTTCTTTCTGTAGTTCTTTTATTATTTGCTCGTGCTCTTTATTTGATTTGTTTATGGCGGTTGTTAACTCTTCTCTTTCCTTTGCACTTTTCTTTAATTCTCTTGCTAATTCTATGCGTATTTCATCCGGTTTACCATATTCCTCTATAAGAGAATTAACAACGTTTACCATTTGATTAAGAATTTTCTCTACAACAGGATTTCTTAAACTGTTTTTAGGTAGTTGAGGTAATGAGTCTTTTAATATTTTGTTTTCTATTTCTTCTTTTGTCAGTGATTTTTTTGAATGTTTATAGCCTGCTTTTTCACAAGCATCACTATATATAAATCCTTGTTTTAGGAATGGAAGTATTTTTAATGTTGCTCTTGTACTAAGACTACTATAATCCAATGGAAAAGTAATATTAGATAAAATAGTTGCATATTCTTTTGGCATTTGACATAGTTCCATTACATTTTGAATTAACTTTTCGTTTCCTAATTTTGAACTATCTCCTTCAAATGAATAGAGTAAATGCCATAATTTATAGTAATCTTGTTTTTCTATTTGTTGATTTTTTATTTCTTCCTTAGTTAAATCTGTTGTAAACGAAAGTATATTTGTATTAAATTCTAAGGCCTCAAAAAGTTCTTTTAATTCGGTTTCTATTTCCTTTGCTTTCTTTTTTGAAAATTCTATTTCGTGTCCTGATAGTTCTATGATTTCTTGGAAGGCTTTAATGAATGTTGCTCGTGTTCTATTGCCGTCTATTTCCTTGTAGTTAAGTTTATAATCGTCTTTTAACCCAAGTAGTTGTACCGCTTGTGTGCTTGTTAGTTTTTCTTTTATATTTAGTTCTGAAAATAGGGTTTGTTTTTCTTCTTGTGTTAATGAGCGTTTGCCATATTTAAACTCTGTTGCTTCTCCAAATAAATCTTGCTGAACATTTGGTATAACATTTCCCTCTATTTGAACATTATTAAGTATTTGCCAAATTTTTGATTCTTGGAATATTGGAGAAGATTTTGGAGCTACACGAGGACCGATTGTTTTTGTTATTTTTTTACCATTTTTCTCAATTCCTATTTCTCTTCCTTCTAATTCACAAATACTTAATAGTCCCTTTTGTGATTTTAATGGTCGTTGATAAAAGATTATTACATCTCTTATATCTTTTTTCAAATCATCTGTTAGTTCTTTATGGTATTTTGATTGTACTTCCCAAAGAGCTTCAAATTCATCTAAATAATCTTGGCGATAAAACACTTTATTTTTTGTACTATAATGAGAATTTTGTGATAGTTTTTCATAAAGATATTGTCCTACTGTTTGATGATTAAAATATAGTTCTTTACTCCTATCGCTTATATTACCTAAATAATTACTTGATGAATTTAACTGATTATTTATTTCTTGAAAAACAATTGTTAATTGTTCCAAACTCATTTGTTCTTTTAGACTATTAGCACGCCATTGATAGTTCTCTATTTTCTGTTCAAAACCTTTTACCGACCTTTGTACACCTTCAATATTAAATGCTTTTTGACAAATTGTCCATGTTTGTCCTTTATTTTTCCCTTTTAATTGTTCTTTTAATTCATCTGTAAACAATTCAGAGTAATATTGTTTTTGAAACTCCCATATCTTATCAAATTCGTTTTGTAAATCAGAACGATAAAAATCAGGAGTATGTTTTACTTTATTTTTCAAAAGTTCTAAAACATATTGCCCCGGTGTTAAATCTCTATCATATAATTTTTTTGCAATACTCATTCCATCTATGAGTTGTCCTTCATCTGTTGATTTCGCTTTTCTACTGCTTTTATAACCTCTCTTTTTGTTTAGCATTAGTAATACTCGTGCAAATTCGGTTAATGTAATTTCTTCCTCAACTGCCTTTGCTCTTAATGAATATGTTTCAAAGGTTGTTTTATTTCCTTGCTCTGATAGGATTGTATCATCAGTAATGAAATTGTTATTTTTTAATATTTTAATCAACGCTTCTTTTCTCAATTTATAGCGTTGTAAGTTTCTTCTTGCAGAACGTTTTTCTGTTCTAACAGAATTAGTAGTAATACTCTTACCTTTTTCAAAATTTCCTAATTCATCTGTTGTTAATGGATTTACTCTTACGCCTAATTTAATTATTGAAGACTTTTCTTCTGTTGATTCTGCTTCGTTTACTACTGCCCAACCTATGCTATTTGTTCCTAAATCTAAGCCTAATATCTTTTTCATTATTGTTATTTTTTCAATTTATATTGCCACAAAGTTATGAAAATATTCGTAAAATCGTTGTAATTTGAAAAAATATTGTACTTTTGCAAAACTAAATTGAAGCAATTCACAATAAGGATTATTCCGTTGTGAAAACATTTAAATCGGCATTCTTTTTTTGAATGTCGATTTTTTTTTGAACTTTTTCTTATCTTTGCAGTCGTTAATTATTTATTTTATTGGTTATGCAGAAATATCCGGAGATAAGAATCCTTTCTGATGATAGGTTTATCGCAAGTAAATTGGAATTTGAATTATCTAATGGTACCAATTGGAAATGTTCGATAAGGAGTGGGGTTGAGAAGGAGTTGGATAATAAGGATGAGAACTTGGCGGTAGTGATAATTGTTTACGATTTTGTGAGACTTGCTCCGGATGTTGTGCTGGAAAAGCTTAAGTCTAATTATCCTGATGCCAAATATTTGGCTATTGTGCCGGAGGATGTTGTGGCGATATTGAAAAATTTTCTTTTGGATGTTGAGGTTGTCGATGTGGTGCGGGATAATGATGTGATTCTTTTTGCGATGATAAGGAATCATGTGCGTGCGATTGTTTCGGAAATGAAGTTGCAGTCGCGTTTGAATTCTTTGTCTCAATGGGAGAATGGTATCTTTTTGTCGAATGACCCTGTGATGGCACGTCCTAAGGAAATGCTGAGGAAGGCTGCGGATTCGGAAATCAATGTTGCTATTTTTGGTGAAACGGGTACGGGTAAGGAAGTGGTGGCTCAAAGGATTCATGCGTTGTCTGCTCGTTCGAATGGCCCTTTTGTTGCGGTTAATGTGTCGGCTGTGCCGGATGATTTGATTGAGAGTGCGTTCTTCGGTCATGAGAAAGGGGCGTTTACGGGTGCTATTCAGAGAAATATCGGCTTTTTTGAGGCTGCAACGGGTGGAACGTTATTTCTTGATGAGATTGGGGAGATGGATTTGAAGATGCAGAAGAAGTTGTTGAGAGCTTTGCAGGAGGGAGTGATTACTCGTGTGGGTGGAACTCGTGAGGTGAAGATCGATGTGAGGATTATCACGGCTACGCATGTGGATTTGCATAAGTCTGTTAAGGAGGGTACGTTCAGGGAGGATTTGTTTTATCGTTTGATGGGACTGAATATCCGATTGCCTCGTTTGTGTGAAAGAAAAGAGGATGTGTTGCTGTTGGCAGAATATTTCATTAAGTCTTATTGTTCGAAAAACAAGAAGGCTTTGTGCTATTTGAGTAAGGGTGCGAAAGATGCATTGCGGACATATTCTTTTCCCGGTAATATAAGGGAACTGAAGGCTATGATGGAACTTGCTGTTGTGTTGTGCGATTCGAACGTGATTAAGGTCGCGGATCTTTCTTTAAGAAATGAGGAGGTGGTTAAGAGAGATTTGTTGGATGTGGAGCGTACGTTGGCGGAGTATGAGGCTGAAATAATAAGGTATTTTCTTGATAAGTACGACGGAAAGGTGCGTTTGGTGTCTGAGGTGCTTGATATAAGTAGAAGTAAGATTTATAGACTTTTGCAAGAGGAGGAGGCGTAAAGATGCGAACGGTCAAGTGCCCTCGTTGTGGCAAGGTTTTTGTGTGCAAACATGATGTTTCGTGTTTTTGTGTTAAGTATCGTTTGAGCGAAACAGCAAAAAAAGACATCCGTTCCAAATGGAGCGAATGTCTTTGTGAGGATTGTCTGCGACTGTTTGCCGAGACTATTGTGCCAAAATCTGAATCTTGTTCTTAGACATTTCAATCAAGCCTCCATTGATTTCGTATTCGATGGTTTGGTCGTTCATGTCTGTTATTTTTACTTTCCCTTTTGACAATGCGGATATGATGGGTGCGTGATTGTTCAGCAATTGAAATTTGCCGTCTGTGCCTTGCAACTGCACGGATTTTACATCACCTTCATATAGTGTGTCTTCGGGAGTTATGATATTCAGTTTCATTGCTATGCTTTCTTCGTCCTGTTATTCTTTATTGGCTTGTGCTATCAGTTTCTTACCCTTTTCGATGGCTTCTTCGATTGTTCCTACCAACATAAAGGCAGCTTCTGGATATTGATCTACTTCTCCATCCATGATCATGTTGAATCCCTTGATGGTATCTTCAATCGATACAAACGCTCCAGGTATGCCTGTGAATTGCTCCGCAACGTGGAATGGTTGAGAAAGGAATCTTTGTACTCGTCTGGCTCTCGATACTACGAGTTTGTCTTCTTCAGAGAGCTCTTCCATACCCAATATTGCTATGATGTCTTGCAACTCTGCGTATCTCTGCAACAATGCTTTTACTCTTTGAGCTGTGTTGTAGTGTTCTTCTCCGACGATTTCAGGTGTAAGGATTCGTGAATTGGATTCCAAAGGATCAACTGCGGGATAGATACCTAATTCGGATATTTTACGACTTAATACTGTCTGTGCGTCCAAGTGTGCAAATGTTGTTGCCGGTGCAGGGTCTGTCAAGTCGTCTGCAGGTACGTAAACCGCCTGTACGGATGTGATTGAACCACGATTGGTTGAGGTGATTCGCTCTTGCATGACACCCATTTCTGATGCCAATGTTGGTTGGTAACCTACGGCTGAAGGCATACGGCCCAACAATGCAGATACTTCACTTCCTGCTTGTGTGAAACGGAAAATGTTGTCAATGAATAACAATATGTCTTTACCGCCAGAGTTTTCGTCTCCATCTCTATAGTATTCTGCCACTGTCAATCCGGACAATGCAACTCTTGCTCTTGCTCCCGGTGGTTCGTTCATTTGTCCGAAAACGAGAGTACATTTACTGTTTTTAAGAGCCTCGGTATCTACTTTGGATAAATCCCAACCGCCTTTGAGCATGTCTTCTTTGAATTCTTCTCCATAAGAAATGACACCGCTCTCTATCATTTCCCTCAAAAGGTCGTTTCCTTCACGAGTTCTTTCTCCAACACCCGCAAAAACCGATTGTCCTGAGTATTGTTTTGCGATGTTGTTTATCATTTCCTGAATGAAGACCGTTTTTCCTACTCCGGCTCCTCCGAACAACCCGATTTTACCTCCTTTTGCGTAAGGTTCAATCAAGTCAATTACTTTCACACCGGTGTAAAGTATTTCTGTTGAAGAAGATAAATTCTCGAATTTAGGTGGCTCTCTGTGTATAGGATAGGATTTCTCCGCTTTAACCGGTGTGATTCCATCGATGGTTTGTCCGATTACGTTGAACAAACGACCGTTGATGTCTTCACCTACCGGCATAGAAATAGGCTTGCCAAGATTTTCAACGACCAATCCTCTTTGCAGACCGTCGGTTGAATCCATGGCAATCGTCCTTACGGTGTTTTCTCCAATGTCTTGTTGACATTCCAATATCAATTCGCTTCCGTCATTTTTTATGACTCTGAGAGCATCATATATATTAGGTAGTGTTTGGTCGGTTGGAAAGTTTACATCTATTACCGCACCGATTATTTGTGAAATTCTACCTCTGCTGATTACATTACTCATTTGTGCGTTCGTTTTAATAAAAATCAGTCTGCGAATATACATATTTTTGATCTATTACAAAGCTATATTTATCGGATATTTTTCGGGTGTGAAATTATGTTTCTGTGTATCAGTATTTTATTTTTTAGACTCTGAATAATGCTTTATTTTTCTATTTCCTTATTTTGATAATCTGTCTTTTGATTCGAAATCTTGATTTTTTTGTGTTTTCTGAATATTATTTTGAACTGAGGTGGTTTTTCGATACATGAATTTATTGTAATTTTGCAAAGACGGAGTAAAATCGAAATATTATGGGTGTTTTGGGGTATGATGATGAATATTTTATGAGGATCGCATTGGAGGAAGCTTTGATGGCTCGTGATGATGGTGAGGTGCCGGTAGGTGGTGTGATTGTTTCTGGAAATGATGTGATTGCACGGGGACATAATTTGGTGATTCGGTTGAATGATCCTACAGCTCACGTTGAGATGCAGTTGATTACATGTGCTTCAGATTATATTGGCAGTCGCTATTTGGCTGATTGTACGCTTTATGTTACCTTAGAGCCGTGCGTGATGTGTGCCGGGGCTTTGTTTTGGTCGCAAATCGGACGAGTAGTGTATGGAGCTGCTGATCCGAAAAGAGGGGCATCTTCAATCGGACAACGAATCTATCATCCTAAAACAAAGATTGTCGGCGGTGTAATGGAGAAAGAGTGTGCCGAAATCTTAAAAGATTTTTTTAACGAAAAAAGGTTGTGAATATGTATGTTATAGATGAGCAAGCCGAAAGGACAGAGATTTTGAGAAGATACAAACATATAATCAAGATTGTGTCTAATCATGCTACCAATATTGAGAAAAGATTGATAAGAAAGGCTTTTACTGTTGCGATGAACGCTCATTCCGGGGTAAGACGAAAAACCGGTGAGCCTTATATTTATCATCCTTTGGAGGTTGCAAGAATAGCCGCGGAGGATTTGGGATTGGGTGCGACTGCTGTTGTTTGTGCTTTCTTGCATGATGTGGTTGAGGATACTGAATATACGTTGGAGGACATAGAACATATTTTTGATGCCAAGGTCGCTCAAATCATTGATGGTTTGACAAAAATAGAAGGTGTATTTGATTATACGACAAATTCGATACAAAGCGAAAACTTCAAGAAACTTCTTATTGCCATGGGGGATGACGTAAGGGTTATCCTTCTTAAGTTGTGTGATAGGTTGCATAACATGAGAACGTTGGATAGTATGCCGAATCATAAACAGCTTAAGATAGCTTCGGAAACTCAACAGTTGTATGTCCCGCTTGCTCATAGATTGGGATTGTATAAGATAAAAAGTGAATTGGAGGATCTTGCAACCAAATATATCAATCCGAAGGCTTATGAGGATATTAGTTTAAGACTGAAAGACACGGAGCAGCAAAGAAATGAGTTTATTCAGGAATTTGTCGAACCGATTAAAGAAAAGTTGTATCAGAGAGGCTTTAAGTTTACTTTGTCAGGAAGAGTGAAATCAATAACTTCCATATTGGGAAAGATAGAAAATAAAGGGGTTAAATTCGAAGACATATACGATATATTTGCGATAAGAATCATTTTGGAAGTTCCGCAAGCGGTTGAGAAGGAAGCTTGTTTTGCGATTTACTCTATAATATCTTCCATGTACAAACAAAGAATGGATAGGTTTAGAGACTGGTTGACAAGCCCGAAAAGCAATGGCTATGAAGCTTTGCATTGTACGGTCATGAGTAACCAAGGAAAGTGGGTTGAGGTTCAAATAAGAAGTCAAAGAATGGATGAAGTTGCTGAGAAGGGATTGGCGGCTCATTACAAGTATAAGGAGGTTAAGGA
This sequence comes from Candidatus Onthomorpha sp., assembly GCA_045577535.1. GTDB lineage: Bacteria > Bacteroidota > Bacteroidia > Bacteroidales > P3 > Onthomorpha. The sequence continues at coordinate 22,449 of JAZNIO010000011.1, forward strand.
AGGTGAATTGGATGAAAATCTTGATGATTGGTTATCTCAGATTCGTGAATTATTGGATACAGACAATGATTCTTCGACGGCGGTCGATTTTGTCAATGATTTCAAATTGGAGGTGGTAACGGATAGAATCAATGTGTTTACCCCAAAAGGTAAATCGATAAGTCTTCCTGTCGGAGCCACGGTTTTGGATTTTGCATACAATGTTCACACCGAGCTTGGAAATCATTGCATGGGTGCAAAAGTGAACTATAAAGTCGTTCCCATAAGTCATCAACTGAGAGCAAGCGATCAAGTTGAGATTATCACTTCAAAGATAATCGAACCACAAGAAGAATGGTTGTCATTTGTGAAGACTTCTAAGGCTTCTTCTGAAATAAAAAAATACATCAGGGAATTCAGAAATGCTTTTCAAGAAGCAGGACGTCGAAAATTGAAAGAAATTTACGCTTTGTTGCATATAGAATTCAATGAAGGCAAAATCGAGAAGCTAAGACAATATGCGAAACAAACCAATCTTTCAGATTTATTTTACAAAGTTTATAGTGGAGAGATAGATGAAGCAGAGGTGAGACGTTGTTTTGCAAAGCCTGAAAAGAATTCCACATGGCTGTTGTTGCGTAACCCGTTCACACCAAGAAAACGAAACAAGGAAGTTAAATCGCTGAAAGAGGAAATATCCGAACAGATAAAGAATAATCCGGAAATGCTTTTGATTGGAAAGGATGCGGACAAACTTCCGTATAAAACTGCAAGTTGTTGCACGCCTTTGCCGGGTGATGATATTGTCGGTTTGATTCGTAAAGATTGTATCGAGGTTCATAGAACCAATTGTATGCATGCCGTTGATGAAATGAGCAAGTATGGCAATCATATAATAAAAGCCAAATGGAGAGAGAACGAAAAGATTACTTTCTTGGCAGGAATCAAAATCATAGGTATTGATAGAAAAGGTTTGTTGCAAGAAATAACCCGAGTGATATCTGAAGTTTGGAACATAAACATGAGAGGTCTTGTGATGGAAAGCAGTGAGGGAGTGTTTGAGGGTAGCTTGATGGTTTACATTTCCGATGCTGACAATCTGAACAAGCTGATCGACAATATCAAAGCCATAGATGGTATCGAGAAAGTTTTTCGAATATGATTCTTAGTGAGATGTAAGAAAAGCAAGATAGATTTTGACGTTGAGAGGACGGAGTGCATCAAGCACTTCGTTGACTGTGGCTGAACTTGTTATCACATCATCAATTATAAGCAGGCTTTTACCATTTAAGCATTGAGATTTTTGCAATTTCCTTAAACGGAATATTTTTCTGACATTTTTCCAGCGATCATCGGAATTGACTTGTGATTTATTGTTTACTTGTCTTTTCAGATCATGAGTTCGTAAGGGTATGTTTAATCTTTTTGAGAGAATTCTGCCAAGAAACTCGCTTTGGTTGAATCCTCGTTCACGTAGTTTTCTCCAATGGAGCGGGACCGGAATTATGTAATCTATCTCATTTATCCATTCAAATCCGCTGAGGTGTTCTGCCCATAATTTCCCCAACCAACGACCTTTGTGAATGTTTGCCCGATATTTGAAATCCCATAAGGCAATCTTACAATAATCATAAGCAAGGAAAACGTCGATTTGCTCAAATGGTTTGGCGGTTATTCTGTCTTTGTATTTTTTGTTAGGTTTTCCAATATACGGACTGACGTACAAACAAGACAGACACAAGTCTTTCTCTCCTCCAACCAAAATCGAATTGCAAATGATGCAGCGTTTGGGAAACAGAAAGTTAAGGAACATATTTCTCTACAAAATCTCTCATTATCTCTAAAACATTAGGAGAAATCGTTTGTTCGATGGAATAATATTCATCAGGTAATCCTGTCTCGCATTCTTGGAATAAGTGGTTCAAGTTGGGAAGAGAGACTATCTTGTAATTGGTGTTGCCGGCTGTTTTCAAGATCTGTTCGATTGCATTAAGGTTCTGAGAAGCTAAAACTTGAGAATCTTTTTCTCCGTTCAAGGCCAATACGGGTATTGTCAATTTGCCGAGAAATTCTTTTGGCTCCAAATCCAAGAAACATTTGAACCAAGGAGTCGTTAATTGCAAAAATGCATCTCGTTTTCTGATTTTCTCGATTTGAGTGTTTATCTCGTCTTGGCTGTATCCCATTTTGCTTAATATGACCTTGTTTTGCTCAATCAGAACTTCCATTCCGTTTACGCCGGGACCTGCAAGCATTATTATGAAAGCAACATCTTTGTTTCTTGAAGCTGCAATAGGTGCAATCAATCCTCCTTCGCTATGTCCTGCAAAACCGATTCGTTTATGGTTTATTTTAGGATGGGACGACAAAAATCGAAATGCTCCTTCTGCATCATTTGCATAATCGAGTGTAGTGGCATTCAACAAATCCGGATTGTTCGTTCCCCAGCCTCTGTCGTCGAATCTCAAAACAGCAATGCCGTTTCTTGCCATATAATCGGCGATTACTTCAAATGGTTTGTGCTGAAATATTTCTTCATTTCTGTCTTGAAGCCCGGAACCGCTTAACATGATTATCGCAGGAAAGTTTTCACCTTCTTTAGGATAGGTTAGGGTGCCGTGGAATTCATAATCAACTCCATCGACATTAAAACTCACTTCCTCACAGATGTAATCTATGTTTTTCGGTGTTTGAGGGCGATTCACAGTTGCTTTATTGACGCTTTTGGAAAGGCATAGGGGAAAACTTGCTCCGCTTTGTGTGAATGTGCCACAAATACTGTCGGGAGTCAAATAAGCTCCTTTGAAAACCACTTTTGAAAAGCCTAATTTGAGTCTCCACATGATAGAATCGTTTCTTAAGACCACTTTGTCTGCCTTAAAGGTTTCTTTTGTTTGAGCAGGAGACCCCATAAATGCAACAGTATCTTTGTCAAACTTTAGCTCCAACGTAATCGGTAGTTTGGAAACTCCTGAATTTAATTCTCCACTCCAATATTCTGTTTTCTGAGCAAACGATGTGCATGTCAATAAAAACAGGACTGTTAATAAAAGATACGGCTTTTTCATGTTGATATGATTTAATTGTTATGCAAAAGTACAAAATAAATCTTGAAATCATGAAAATAGATCTTGAAAAGGGAAAAATGTTTTCAAGAAACAAAATTACGATTCACAGTGTCTATGTGATGTAACTAAAACAAAAAAATATGAAAAAAGTATTCGCAATTTTGGCAGTGCTGTTGTGCACAAATTTATTGAAAGGACAGATTGTTTATATCGACATCAATCCCGATGCAGTGGTAACCACGCAAGATGAAATGGGATATCCGTTGAATATCTTGGAGAGTATGAACACTCAAATCGAACCTCAATTTTATGTTCAAAACTATTGGTTTGATGATTTTCCGGCTTCTTCTTATTTTGCTGTGTTTGGTGATGGTGCAGGTGTGGTTGTTGAACCGAATTCTGTGTTTAGTGCAGGTCTGGTTAAGAATCTAAGTGCCGGAACAATGATAGGCGGCAATTCGTCTTGGTCAACAGAGATGTTTCCTGTGTTGCATGATGGCGAACTTTATACAGATTGGGTTGGAACCACAGGATATGTAGGTGTAAAAGCAAAACATGGGAACGATACTTACTATGGTTGGGTTAAACTCTCAATTCAACCAAACAAAACCTTTGTTGTGTATGAATATGCCATAGAAACCACTCCGGGAAAAGCCATTGCAGCAGGAGATAAAGGCAATGTAGGCATAGGAAGTGTAGCGATGAATGATTTGAATGTTTATCCGAATCCTACAAATGGAATATTGACAATAGACAATCAAGTGAATGCCGATAGAATTTCTATTTTCGATATGATGGGAAGAGAAGTCATGGTGTTAAATCCTTCAGAAGGCTCACAGACTATTGATGTCAGCGGATTGGAAAGTGGAAACTACATCCTTTCTTTTAGAAGTGAGCAAGGAACGTTTGTTAAGAAAATTATTGTACGATAATTGTTTGAGACGATATTTTGAATGAAAATGATAAGCGGAAGAGCCGATGAGGTTTTTCCGCTTATTGATTTTCTTTTATGCAGTCATGGATTGCATAATTTTGACAACACTGTGAATATTTGAGATCTCGTCTATTGTAAGAGAAAGTTTGTCGTTGCTTTCTTGCAGTTTGCATTGTCGAGGATAACATTGAACATAATGAATAATCTTTCCGAATTCCTCTCCTTTGAAGAAATCGCTGTCTTTGTCCGAAATAAAATTGGCAATCATTTTTTCACGTTTTATGGTCAGTTTTTCGATGGCAAGTTTTTTTGCCATGCGTCTTAGCTTGACTATTTCGAATAATTCTTCTGTTTGTTTTGGTAATTTGCCGAAGCGATCCAATAATTCTTTTTTGAGTTTCTCTGTTTCGGAATCATTTTCCATACTATCCAATCTTTTGTAAATCTTCAATCTTTCCACGATATCGCTTACGTAAGTGTCGGGAATGAAAATTTCAAGGTCGGTTTCTATGACGCAATTATCAATCCAACAGCCGTCTTTTTGGGCTTCTGCCACGAAAAGCTCTTTGAATTCTGTTGTCTTCAACTCGTGGATTGCTTCATTCAAAATTTTGTGATATGCATCAAAGCCTATCTCGGATATAAAGCCGCTTTGTTCTGCACCGAGAATGTTTCCGGCTCCCCTTATATCCAAATCTCTCATTGCAATGGCAAATCCGCTACCTATTGCAGAAAATTCCTCTATAGCTCTCAAGCGTTTGGAGGATTCTTCGCTCAATGCACATTCGTCGGGTGCGATAAGATAACAGAAAGCCTTCTTGTTGCTTCGCCCAACTCTTCCTCTGAGTTGATGTAAATCACTTAAACCATAATTTTGTGCTTGATCGATAATCATGGTGTTTGCATTAGGAATATCCAAACCATTTTCCACAATTGTCGTAGAGACCAAAATGTCATATCTTCCTTCGATAAAATCCATCATGATCCCTTCTAATTGTTCTCCTGTCATTTGTCCGTGTCCTACAATCACCTTTGCCATAGGCACAAGTTTGCGTAGTAAATCTGCAACTGCATTTATGCTTTGTACTCTGTTGTGAACAAAATACACTTGTCCACCTCGCGACAACTCGAACATTATTGCATCTCTTATTTTCTCTTGATCAAATGATATGATTTCGGTATTGACAGGTTGTCGGTTTGCAGGAGGTGTGTTGATTATGGACAGATCTCGCGCACCCATTAAAGAAAATTGCAGAGTTCGCGGAATAGGTGTCGCAGTCAGAGTAAGAGTGTCGAGATTTACTTTAAGTGTTTTCAGCTTTTCTTTTACGCTTACTCCGAATTTATGTTCCTCATCGATAATCAGTAATCCCAAATCCTTAAACTGAACATCTTTGCTCAGTATTCTGTGAGTGCCTATAAGGATGTCTGTTTTGCCTGATTTCAAATTTTGCAATACTTCTTTTATTTCTTTACGAGAGCGAAAGCGATTCAAATAATCGACCTTGCATGCGAAGTGTTCCAATCTTTCAGAGAAAGATTTGTAGTGTTGAAATGCTAAAATAGTTGTAGGAACAAGGACAACAACTTGTTTCCCATCGCATACTGCTTTGAATGCTGCCCGCATTGCAACTTCGGTTTTGCCAAAGCCTACATCGCCACAAATCAACCTATCCATGGGATAGGAAGATTCCATGTCTTTCTTTACATCGCGAGTGGCTTTGTATTGATCCGGGGTGTCTTCATAAAGAAACGATGCTTCCAATTCATTTTGCAGATAACTGTCTGCCGAAAAGGCAAATCCTTTACTCATCTTTCGTTGAGCATATAGGGAAATCAATTCTTTGGCAATGTCTTTTACTTTGCTTTTTGTTTTATTCTTTAATTTCTGCCAAGCAGTTGAACCAAGCCTGTGAAGTTTCGGCTCGGTGCCTTCCTTTCCGCAATAACGGCTTACTTTATGCAGTGCATGAATCGACACATACAACGTATCGTTATCCTTATAAACCAAACGGATTTTTTCTTGTGTTTTCCCGTTTATTACAGTCTTTTCCAGACCTCCGAATCTGCCGACTCCGTAATCAATATGCGTAACGTAGTCTCCCGGTTTTAGTGTCATCAAATCTTCCATCGTCAGACGTTCTCTTTGAGATGAATTGTCATCTAAACGACTTGCATGAAATCGATTGAAGAGTTGATGATCTGTAAACAGCAAAGTCTTGTTCGAATGGTCGATAAAGCCTCCATAAAAACCAGCATTGATGAAATGTATGTCCAAGATATGTCCCTTGGGTTTGAATTCATCCAATATTTTCTCTATTCTGTTTCGTTGTTTCTCATCACAAACGCTTATGAAACATTGATATGATTGTTCGAACCATTTTTCCAATTCACAGACAAGCAAATCGAAATTCGCATTGAACGACATCTGTCCTTCGCATTTAAGGTTCAGAACATTATCATAAAGGTTTATGTCCCCCGGATTTGTCGTAAGAATATCGATACTTGTTTTTTGTGCAATCCATTCGGCAAATTCTGCACTTGTTGTAAAGAGTTGCTTTTCAGAAGTGTTGAATTGCTCCAGATTTTTTATGTTCGATAAACACGCTTTCTTGTCTTCTATCCAGAAAACAGCGTTCTGAGGGAGATAATCGCCTATGAAAACTTGTTTTTGAAAGGTTTTAGTTTCCGAATTGCAAGCAAAAATATCTATTTCTTCTTTTTGTTCCAAGGATAATTGCGAAACGATGTCGAATGTTCTTATGCTATCAACACAATCTCCGAAAAATTCAATGCGGAAAGGGTGTTGTGAAGACAAGGAATAGACATCTACAATACCGCCTCTTAAAGAAAATTGTCCCGCATCGTAAACTTGGGATACTCTTTCAAAGCCCAAATCATCTAATTTCTCAATAAAGTCGTCTAAGTCCACTTCATCATTTTTCTTGATTCGGATTGTATTAGAGTGTAATTTGACGGAAGAAATCACTTTTTCGCTTATGGCTTGTGGATATGAAACAATGATTCGAGCCTTGTTTGAAATCAATTTCTGCAATGTCATATTCCTTAAAACGACATTTGCATTTTCCACTTTTGCAACATCTTTTTGGTGAGTGTAAGAGGCAGGATGGAAGATTATGTCTTTGTCTTCCTGTGGCAGCTCTGTTTGTCCGAATAATGTTTCCAAGTCGTTATAAAAGTAAACGGCTCTTTGTTTGTCGGCAAACAAAAACAGATGGGTAAGATTTTCTTGCTTTTCTATGCAGGATGCGGCAAACAGACTGAGAGAAGATGCTCTCAGACCACTCAAAGCAAGTTTTTTCCCGGGCAATGACAAATCTTTCGCAAATGAATCTGATTCATGCGAAGTTAAATACCTTTTCTGCAATTCTTTCATATAGCAAAAGTACATAAAAATCAAAGAAGTTGCAGTCGAAAGACCATAAAAAAGTGTTTTTGATAGGATTTGTAAGTCTGTTTCTGAAAAATGTCATGATGAATCTTTAATCTGTGAAAATGGATTCAAGAAAAAAATAATCGAATCAAAGAATCATTTTCCTGTAATCAAGAAACAAAAAAGGGAAACCCTATTCGGATTTCCCTTATGTTTGTTCTGACTGTTAGATTCTTACTTTACAATCAATTTTGCTGTGCTTACTGCATTGTTTGTAATCAATTGAATCATGTAAACGCCGTCTTGCATTGAGCGAACATCGATTACCTGGCTGTGAACACCGCTTGATTGAGAGCCTTTGTTCAAAGATGAAATCAATCTTCCGTTTATGTCGTAGATATTCATCACAACATTTGAAGAAGTAGCCAAAGAATAGTTCAAAACAGTTGTGTTGGCAGCAGGGTTAGGGAATAGGTTCAATTGAACTTTTGCATCACTGACAACGTCTTCAAGACCTACATTGATTGGTTCCAAACCTTCTTGAAGCTCATCACGATACATAAACAAGCCTTTGCCATAAGTTGCAGCGTAAACAGCTCCTACGTATTGTGTTCCTTCAAATACGTTTTCTGTAGCGTTGTTGTTCAAGTATGTTGTATAAGTTATTTGTGGTAAGTTAGTGGTTTGTTGATACAAATCATAAACCGGTACACTTGGAACGTTAGCAACTTTTGTCCATTCGATGGTACTTGCATTTCTATTGTTTGTAGAGTAAAGTCCATCATCGGTTCCTAAGTATGCTTTTTGGGAGAATGCGTCCAAAAGCATTGTGTAAACAGGTTTAGTTTGTTCTTGAAGATTCATGTCTTCGATTTGAATTGATGAAAGTTCACCATTCAATCCGCTTATTTTCTTTATGTTTGCTTCATTTGCATTCAAGCCTGAGAATGTAATGAATGCGACATCTGAATTTGCTTCATATGCTATTGAAGAAATGTTTCTATTGAATGTTCCTACGGTGTCTGTTTTGAATTTACGAGCATCTGTATATGAAGCGTTGAATTTTCCTGGTCCAACTCCACTCAAATTGATAGAGTCTGCATTAAGTCCCTGTACTCTTATCAAATCAGTCGTGCCGTCTTGTAGGTGGTCAACTGCAATCAAGATGGAATTTCCGTCAGGTGAGGCTGCTAAAGTGTGAACAGGATTCATATACAATGCACTTGCATCACCTACTCCTCCATTTACATTGTAAATTCTCACCCAAGGAAGTCCGTTTGCTGAGTTGTCGAAAGTCTTCGAGAAGTTCATTATTTCATTACATACGAATACGCCATTGGCTGTAGCAACAAATAATCTTGAATTGATAGGTGAAGGAACAAGTATTGTTGTATCTTGCTCAAGAGTTATGTTTAACACGCCTTCAGTTGCTCCAAATCTCTCTTCAGTCAATTCGTAGAAGAAAGGATAATCCAAACTATTGCTTTCAACCAAAATCTTATCGCCATCTCTTAATTCTGTTCCGGCAATCAATCTGAATTGTTCTTCTCCTCTGAAAACTCTTGTTGCACCTATTGAATTGTTTTGGTCGCTTACAACTAATTTTGCTTCAACAGAGTCATTGTTATCAGCATTGAATGATTCCCAATAAGCCATAGGCGCTATGAAAGGAGCAACATCCATATTCAAAACCAATTGTTGACTCATTAACATTCTGTCTCCATTGCCGAAATGCCAAGTTTGGTCATTTATTTCTGTGTAATCGTTGCCATCACTATAAGTTCTGGTCAAACCGTTGTAAGGACGCATCAAAATGAATGGCTTACGAATGTTAGGCTTGCTTCTGAAAATTGCAGAACTTGCAACATTAGCACCTGTCTGTGACTCAATTCTAAAATCGTAAGGCGTTCCTTCTCTATCAGTTTGAATATCGAAATTCGTGTAATTTAAACTGTTTGGAGACCAAATAACGTCTGCAGATTTTTGCTCTTCCAAAGAAGGAGTTGCAATGTAGGTAATGGCGTTGCTTTGTGCAGCACCCATTATCGAGCCATCAGGACCTGCCGCAACGTTATAGTATTGTGCAGATTGCAAACCTTTGTTTATTGGTTGCCAAGAGTAAGTTTGAGTCATGTCTTTTGAGAATAAATAAATTCCGGCATCAGTCGCCAAATACATGTTTACAGAATCTTCAAGTGTTTGAGGATTTTCTTTGAACAAAATTGAGTGTATTCCCGGTGCAACATAACTTCCGGAGATGCGAGGTACAGTGTAGTATGTTTGAGCCTCAGCATAGAAAACATCAGTTCCGTTTGCATCAAACAATCTATGCATGTCGTTGCTTGCAATGTAAATATACTCTTGCTCGATATCATTAACGGCTATAGCCATTGCCTCATCCATCGAGTAGCCCAAAAATACAGAACCTGATATCATTTTGTTTCCGAATTGCAGGTTCTCAGAATTTACATCTGCTTTGTAAACTCCTTGTACGTAACCATAACTATCGGCAACCAAAGCATAAAGCATGTTGTTGTTCTTCACCGCATAAGATAATTCTATTCTTCCAAAACTTTCCTCGCTTCCTTTTGTAGAGAAGTCAATTGAAGAAAAAGAGTTGTCAGATGTGTTAATGGCAACTTCAAATCCGGTATCACCATCAAAAGCAATTGCAATCTTACCGTCATTGTTTATTTTGATGTCTGTAACATTTACAGAAATGTTGCCGTTTATTGTTGCATTTGACAAATTGTCGCCTTCCAAAATCTTCAAACCTCCGTTTACTGTTGCGATATACAATTTGCCGGCAGAAAATGCCAAATCGTTTACGAATGCAAATTCATCTGATAAGTCGTATTTTGCAGGTTGTGTTCCGCTTATCAAAGTTGAGGTGAAGTTTTCTAAGACATAAGCATACTTTTCTTCATCTGAGCCAAGACCTTCAGCCCAATTAGAATTTGCAAACGTAACTTTGTAAACTCCATTACCCATAGCACCGGTTTTTCTGTTGCTTTGAGCTGCGAACATATTGTTATAAAAACCTTCTCCGGTACCTACGTAAATTGCTCCGTCATCTCCCTGAGCAATAGCTGTAACTGCATAACATTCTCCATTGGAAAAATCTATTTCTTTCCAATTGTTGCCGTTGTTTACGCTGATGAACAACCCTCCACCGGCACTTCCGGCAAACATTACGCCATCATTGAATTTGTCAAACATGATTGTACGAACACGTCCTGCAATGTTGTTCGGTCCAACCGAAACCCAGCCTCTTGCTTCAGGCTGTTCGCTATCTCCCTCTCCTTCTGTCGACATGATAGGAGAAGCTTTCGTTGGTGCGAATGCTCCAACAAGAAAGAAAACTGCTAAACTTAAGAGTAACTTTCTGCTTTTCATAATTTATTCTTGTTAATTTCTGATATTAAATTCTTTATCTTTAAGTCGGCAAAAATACAAAAAAAAGATAAGACTGCCAAATATGTTTTCAAAAAAACGTTTCGCATTGACTTTTTGAAGTGAGAAAATATTTGATTTTGTTGTTTGTTATTTGCTTGATTGTTAGGATGTAATAACTCTTGATTTCGTTGTGATGATTCTTTGTTTTATTTTACTGAAACTTGATTTGATTTTTGTGAAATCAAGTTTCAATTTTTGCAATATTATGATAGGAATTGGGAAGATGGATAATAAAAAGGACGTATCTGCGTTCCCTATAAGCGTAATACCATATAATATATTGTATCATGGATATAATGGAATTGAATAAAAAGATAGAACAAGAAAGTGCTTTTGTGGATGTAATAACATCTGAAATATCAAAAGTGATTGTTGGACAGAAAACAATGGTCAGGCGTTTGATTATGGGACTGCTTGCAAACGGACACATATTGTTGGAAGGTGTTCCCGGACTTGCAAAAACTCAAGCCATCACTGCTCTTGCCAAAAGTATTGATGCAAAATTCAGTAGAATACAATTTACACCGGACTTGTTGCCTGCCGATGTTACCGGAACCATGATTTACTCTCCGAAGGACGAAACGTTCTCTGTAAAAAAAGGACCTGTGTTTTCGAACTTTGTGTTAGCAGATGAGATAAACAGAGCACCGGCAAAAGTTCAAGCGGCTTTGTTGGAGGCCATGCAGGAAAGACAAGTGACCATTGGGGAAACGACTTACAAACTTGAAGAGCCGTTTCTCGTTCTTGCAACCCAGAATCCGATTGAGCAAGAGGGAACTTATCCTTTGCCGGAGGCACAAATGGACCGATTTATGATGAAGGTGGTTATTTCTTATCCGAATAAAGAGGAAGAAAAAGAAATATTGAGAGGACAAATATCGCCGAACAAACAAAGCATTTCACCTGTTATAAAACCCAAAGACATAATTCATGCTCGTGAAGTAGTGAAAGAGGTTTACATAGATTCCAAAATAGAAAATTATATCACAGACATAGTTTTTGCAACTCGTTTTCCTGAGGAATATGGCATGAATGATTTGAAACCATTCATTGCATACGGAGCTTCTCCTCGTGCAACGATTAATCTCGCTTTGGCATCACGTGCTTTAGCCTTTATAAAAAGAAGGGGATATGTGATTCCGGAAGATGTGAGAGAAGTTTGCTTAGATGTATTGAGGCATAGAATAGGGTTGACTTATGAAGCAGAGGCGGAAAACATAAAACAGGAAGACATAGCGACCGAAATAGTAAACAAGATAGACGTTCCTTGATTTTGAAATGAACACAGAGGACTTATTAAAGAAAGTTCACAGAATAGAGATCAAAGCAAAGAGGCTTTCGCAGAATGTTTTTGCGGGACAATATCATAGTGCGTTCAAGGGGAAAGGCATGACGTTCAGCGAGGTTCGCGAATACACTTACGGAGACGACATAAGAAACATAGATTGGAACGTTACGGCAAGAAACAATCACCCTTACGTCAAGATATTCGAAGAAGAGAGAGAATTGACTGTTGTATTGATGATAGATGTCAGCGGAAGTACCTTGTTCGGTTCTGAAGATAATCTCAAATCTGAGGTAATAACGGAAATAGCTGCGGTATTGGCGTTCTCAGCCGTTCACAACAATGACAAGGTTGGGGCAATCCTTTTCTCTGATAAAGTGGAAAAATATATCCCTCCAAAGAAAGGGCTTTCTCATATCTTGATGGTGATAAGAGAATTGTTGACATTCAAACGCTCAAACAGCAAAACAGATTTTTCGTCTGCCTTTATGTTTTTGAGCAATGTGATAAAGAAGCATTCAACCGCATTTTTGATAACCGATGGCTTTGGAAGATTTGATGATAGTTTGCATATAGCGGCAAGAAAGCATGATCTGAGTTGTTTGGTTGTCAATGACAAAAGAGAATTTCAAATTTCTAATATGGGATTGGTGCAATTTACCGATGCGGAAACCGGAAACAGCCGTTGGATTGATACATCGGACAAATTGACTCGGGAAAATTTCAGAAATTATCGCATACAACAGCAGAACGAAAACATGAATGAGTTGAATAAATACGGAATTGACAATGTTCAAATGTTGTGCGGTGAAGATTATATAAGGCAACTCGTAAAATTGTTTGCAAAACGAGAAAGGAGGTGATTGGATGAAAATAGACAAAATATTGTTTTTGCTTATCACGCTTATGTTTTTGTCGAACGAATCAATGGCTCAGGATATTCAAGGCAAAAGCGACAAAAAACAATACAATATAGGAGATGTCATGGAATTGACTTTTTCTATCCCTTTCCAAAAAGGTCAGCGTGTAGATTTGATTTACAATAGGTCAAACAACGATACATTGGAATTACGCTCGACAAATGTAGATACGATTCATGATGCAGGAAAATCCTTTCTGCAATGCAGACAAACTTACATGGGTTTCGTTCCGGGAATAGTTGCACTTGGGGATAGTGTATTGGTGAGATATTCTGCCGACAGCAACGAAACATTTGTCAGAATACAACCTGCGGAAGTGGAAATTTTACAATATCCGATAGATACCGTAAAGGCAGAGATTAAAGACATAAAACCTTTGATGGAAGAGCCGTTTCACATCAAGGAAATCTTGCCTTTGATATATTTATTCGGAGGAATTGCAGTACTTATCGTCGGATTGTATTTTCTGATAAAGTATCTTAAAAATCGCCCTCAAGAGACCAAATCACAGAATGTGAAAAAGATTTCGATACCTCCTCACATCAAGGCTTTACAATCATTGGAAGATTTGCGAATGAAAAGATTGAGCGAACAAGGATTGAAAAAACAATATTACAGTGAGCTGAGTGAAATTGTTTGGATTTACTTGGAAGAACGCTTTTCCATAACTGCTTGTGAGATGACAACGGAAGAAATTATTGAACAAATGAAAGGATGCTCGGAAATCTCAAATTCAGACTTCGAAAACTTGAAGAAAGTTTTTGCAACAGCGGATTTGGTGAAGTTTGCAAAGTATGAATCAGATGATTTCGCAGATAAGAATGCGTGGAATTCGTCAAAAGAATTTGTGAACAACACAACAGTTGAACAAAATACACAACACAAGAATGATGAGTCAGATTAGTTTTCAATATCCTTATTTGCTTTTTTTGCTTCTTGCAATCCCGTTGTTGTTTCTTTACAATAAATTTTTCGATCAAAGAAGCAAAGCAGATATTCTTTATTCCGATTTAGAACAATTCAAGGGTGCGAGAAAAACTTTCAAGTTGCGATTTCGCAAATTGCCGGATTGGTTGCGTTATTTGGCTGTTGCTTTATTGATAATTGCAATTGCACGACCGCAAACGCACTACTCTAAAGATGAAAAGAGTGTTGAGGGAATTGATATTGTATTTGCGTTAGACGTTTCCACATCAATGCTTGCCGAAGACTTCAAACCAAATCGATTGGAATCGGCAAAGAATGTTATAAATACTTTTATCGATGCACGTAAAAGCGATAATATGGGAATAGTTGTTTTTGCGGGAGAAGCCTATACAAAATGTCCTTCGACCATTGACCATGATATTTTGCAGAAACTTTTATCCTCTACGGCAAGTGGAGAAATCGATGACGGTACTGCAATAGGAGATGGGCTTGCAACGGCAATAAACAGAATCAAAGACTCGAAAAGCAAAAGTAAAGTCATAATCCTTGTTACCGATGGTGTGAATAACATGGGTGCAATCGACCCTCTGACAGCTGCAAGCATAGCTAAAGAATATGGAATAAGAGTTTACACCATAGGAGTGGGAAAAATGGGATATGCACCTTACCCTTATCAAACTCCGTTTGGAAAACAATATCAAAATGTTGAGGTTAAAATCGATGAATCTTTGTTGAAAGAAATTGCAAGTGAGACAGGAGGAAAATATTTCAGAAGTACTCAGAATTCTTCTTTGAACAAGATTTTTGAAGAGATAGATCAAATGGAGAAAACAAAGATAGATGTGGCTTATTATAAAGAGTACACTGACGTAGGTCAAAAGATAGTGCTTTTATCCCTCATTGTATTGATGTTGGAATTGCTGTTGAGAAAAACATATTTCAGAACCAATCCATAATAACTTTGTTATGTTGAAATTAGAAACGCCTGAATTTTTATATCTTTTAATACTAATACCATTTTTCTTTGTTGCACATCATTTTTACTTGCGTTCAAAGAAGAAAAAACTGAAAGAATTGGCTTCAGACAGGGTTCAAGAAGTCATAATGCCCGGTTTATCAATTGGAAAACAAAGATTGAAATTTGTATTGCTCAATATAGTTTTTGCATTGCTTATATTGGCAGCGGCAAATCCTCAGTATGGGACATCGATCGGAAAAAAGGAAAGAAAAGGAACTGATTTGATAATATGCTTAGACATATCCAACAGTATGCTTGCCGAAGATTTGAAACCCAATCGAATAAGTCGTGCCAAGCAATCAATAAATCAGCTCATCAATCAATTGAAAGGGGATAGGATAGGCTTGGTCGTATTTGCCGGAACTTCATTTGTCCAACTTCCGATAACGTCCGATTACTCTGCAGCAAAGACCTTTATCGATGTAATCAGTCCGGAAATGATTGAAACGCAAGGAACGGCGATCGGAGAAAGCTTACAAACCGCTTTTGCTGCATTTGGTCAAGATGAAAATGCAAAACGCTCTCGCAGTATTGTACTTATATCTGATGGAGAGGACAATGAGGAAGATGCTCTTAAGATAGCGAAAGATATTGCGGCGGAAGGAGTTGTGATAAACACAATTGGGCTCGGATTAGGTGAAGGAAGTCCGATACCGGTTAAAAACAGAAATGGGCAAACCGAATATAAAAGAGATCGATTGGGGAATATAGTTCTTACAAAGTTGAACGAAGATTTGCTTAAACAGATAGCAGATAATGGAAATGGCATATACATCAAAGCAAATAACTCTTCCATTGGCTTGGAGCATATTTTGGCGAGAATAAACAAAATGGAAAAGAACGAATACGAAGCATTGGCGTACAAAAACTATGAAAGCCGTTTTTATATCCCGGCTTCGTTGGCTTTGATTTTGCTTTTAGTCGAATATTTTATATTTGAAAGAAAAAATAAGTACATAAACAGAAAATTTTTCTTCGGTAAATAATCGTAAATACATGAAAAGACACTTTATATATTTGTTTGCAGTTTTTTGTTTGTTGATTTCTTGTGACAAAGAGAAGAACAAGCTCCGAGATGGTAATAAACAGTATAATGAAGGCAAATTTGCAGAATCCGAACAATTATACAGAGAATCACTCATCGCGGATTCTTCTTATGTAAAAGCAGAATACAATTTTGCATCTGCGTCTTACAAACAAGGAAAAGGAGATAAATTACAGACAGCTGTAAGATACTACGACGCTTACCAAGAATCATTGGGCGAAAACGACACATTGGCTAATGCAAACATAAGTTACAATCTCGGAAACAGCTTTTTCAAAATTTCCCAATTGGATACGGTTAAAGAAACACCACAGTGCAGATTTTATCTTGAAAAAGCCAAAGAATACTACAAACAAACGTTGAGGTTGAATCCTCAAGACAGCAGTGCCAAG
The DNA here is from genome assembly GCA_045577535.1 of Candidatus Onthomorpha sp. Lineage (GTDB taxonomy): Bacteria > Bacteroidota > Bacteroidia > Bacteroidales > P3 > Onthomorpha. Next base: position 38,867 of record JAZNIO010000011.1, read on the forward strand.
CACAATCTTGCCCTGACCATGCATTTATTGAAAGAAGACAAACAAGAAAACAAAGATAAACAACAGCAACAACAAGACCAACAACAGCAACAGCAAAATCAGCAATCACAACAACAAAACAACAATAACCAGCAGCAACAGAACAATAATCAAAAAAACAGCTCCGGAACGCAGAATGAGAAATCAGATAAGAAGTCTGATAACAACCAAATCAAAGAAAGTAGTGATAAAAACAAGAAACAGATGGAGCGAATGTTGGAAGCATTGAAAAACAGCGAAAAACAGACATTGAATAAAGTCAAAAGAAAAGAAGAGGACAACGCACAAAAACGCTCAATCGAAAAAGACTGGTAGTTATGAAAAGAATAGTTTTATTGATATTTGCCATTGTGTTTTCCGTATTTGAATTATCTGCTCAAGATATTGTGTTCAAATGCGAAGCTCCAAAAGTTGTCGGACTGCATGAAAGATTCAGAGTTAGTTTTACGGTGAACTCTTCAAATCCTTCTGAGTTTAAGGCTCCGACTTTTCAAAATGTAAATATTTTGGGTGGACCTTCAACTTCAAGAAGCTCGTCAATAAGCATTATAAACGGTAAACGCACAGATAACAGCTCCACTTCATTCGTTTTTTGGTTGCAAAGCCTTAACACAGGTAAAATAACAATACCTTCGGCCCGCGTTAAAGTTGATGGAAAACTTTATACAACAAAACCGATCACAATCTCGGTAGAGGATAATCCCACAATGAGTCAGCGATCTGCGAATAATCCTAATTCCACTCGTCAAACACAACAACCGACAGTGAAAGTCATAGACGACAAAGCTGTTTTCGTCAGAGCCATTCCAAGTAAAAGCAAAGTCGTAAAAGGAGAAGAGATTGTTATTTCCTACAAAATATACACCCTTGTTCCCGTTTCGGAGTATCAAGTCGATAAATTTCCGTCTTCACAAGGCTTTTGGGTGGAAGAATTGGATAATCAACTCACGCCGACTTTGGAGAAAGAAGTCATAGACGGTAAAGTGTATCAAGTGGCCACGCTTCGAAAAGTTTTAGTTTATCCTCAAAAGTCGGGAACCTTACATATAAATCCTATGGGCTTGGAAGTGGTTGCACATTTGCAGACAGGAACAAGCCGTCGTCAAAGAGTATCGACAGGAGATCCGTTTTTCGATGCTTTTTTCAATGATCCGTTCTTTTCCCACACGACACCGGTTTTCGAAAGGGTGAATAAAAAACTTAAAACCAATGCTTTGAGCATACAGGTTGAAGAATTGCCGCAATCCGATGAAAGTTTCCTTGGAGCAGTTGGACAGTTTGAAATCTCATCCTCAATAGATACGTCATTCTGTCGAACAAATGAAGCAATAACTCTTTCGTACACTATATCGGGAAAAGGAAATCTCACTTTGATTGAAAATTTGAAATTGGCCTTACCTGATGAATTTGAAGTGTATGAGCCTAACATAACCGACGATATAAGTAGGACGGCGGCAGGTCAAAGCGGCAGTCGAACATTTCAATACATAATCATTCCGAGAGTTGAAGGGAATTATTCCATACCTGCATTGAATTTCACCTATTTTGATCCCGAATCAGGCGAATATAAAACCGTTACGACACAAAGCTACGAACTGAAAATAGAAAAAGGAAAGAACGATAATAAGTTCATGGAGCAAATGTCAGAAAGGGAGAAATATAGGAATATGTCCATAACCGATGTATTTGTTTCAAAAAACAAGAAAGACGGAGTCTTGATTCCGGTATTTTCTTCCTTTGGATTATATATTTCAATCTTTGTTTTATTGCTTGCACTCTTTGTTTTGATACGCATGACCACAAAACAGCTGAAACAAAAAGAAGACGTGGTAGGTTTGAAACTTAAAAAAGCCAACAAGGTTGCAATGAAACGATTGAAGAAGGCAGCGATGTATTTGCGAGAAAACCGCAAGGACGAATTTGAAACAGAAATCGGACAGGCTCTATGGAGTTATTTGTCCGACAAATTCAAAATCGCGGTTTCTGATTTGAGTTTGGAAAACATAGAAAAGGTCATGTCGGACAACGGATTGGAAGATGTGATAAAGCAAAACACCATTAAGACATTGAACGATTGCGAATTCATACGATTCTCTCAAAGCAAGGAAAACGACAAACACAGAGAATTGTATGAACAAACAATGAAAACGATAACTGATATAGAGACTTCTATGGTTAAATTGAAGAAACAAAATCGCAAAAACAATAAAACCGTATGTTTACTTCTTATGTGTCTGCTTTCAAGTGGACTTTTTGCTCAAAATCTTCAAGAAGCAAATCAGGCATACAAAGCAAAAGACTACGAAAAAGCACTTGAAATCTATTTGAAAGCAGAAAAAACAGCACCGAATGCGGAATTGTATCATTGTATTGCAAACACATATTTTCGAATGAGTGATTTCGCAAATGGCATTCTTTATTACGAAAGAGCATTACGCCTTACGCCTAATGATGAAACCCTGATTCAAAATCACAAAGTTTGCAGAAGCCGTCTTATGGGTGAGGTTTATGTCGTTCCGGATTTCTTTTTGTTGCGTTGGACAAAAGCAATGGCAAATTGGATGTCGCCTTTGGCTTGGGCAATCTTGTTTGTGTTGCTGTTTATTTTAGCATGCGTTCTGTTCTTTGTTTATTATTTCAATAGTGATAATAAAGTCATGTTCTTTTATCTTTGTCTTTCTGCCTTCGTTCTATGTCTCGGAAGTTTCGGATTGGGACTTTATCGACAGAATATGGTACATGCAAAAAATGAGGCAATAATCTTCTCTTCCGACGTCGTGCTTGTCGAAAGCAGAGAGAAAAGTGATTCTCAGCAAACCAAGTTATTCAAAGGTCAGAAGGTGAAAATCAAAGACACAACGGGAGAAGAAGTGTTTGTAAGGACGGAAGACGGTAAAGAAGGTTGGTTGGACAAAGACTACATAAAGATTATATAAATAAGGATTAAGAGATATGGTAGAGAATTGCAGTGAGCAAGTAGGGATTGTGGTAGATGTGAAACCGAAAGAGGTGGTTGTCAAGATAGAACAAAAATCGACTTGTGCCAATTGCCATTCGCGGGGAGCTTGCACAAGTTTTGATAAAAAGGATAAGGAGATAGAAGTTGTTACAGACAAGGCTGCGGATTATAAAATAGGAGATAAGGTAAAGGTAAGCATAAGTACAAAACTCGGAATGAAGGCTGTGTTTATTGCATTCGTGCTTCCGTTCGTCTTTTTGATGATTGCAATTGTCCTAAGCCTTAAAGTGTTCGATTTATCTGAAGCATTGTCATGTTTGATTGCAATATCGGTAATGGGAATATATTACTTTATTCTATTCAAACGAAAGAATAGTCTTCACAAACAGTTTGTCTTCAAAATACATCATTGTAACGAATAAACCAAAACAAAAACGGAGACGTATCAATCAAAAGAACGTCTCCATTTTTATTTCATAACGATATATTATCCTCAATCTTCGAATCGTTTCTTCTGATAAGGAAATTCATCAACCAACTCTCCTGAATAATAAAAGTCGAATCCGATTGCTCCGAATGTGTAAATCTTATCTGCAACCGTGATATGAGAACCGCCGCATTGAGGATTTGCACTCGGATGGCTTTCTGAAAATCCTATATTGAAAAGAGTGAACAAAATCTCCGGACGATTGCTTATGTCAAAACCGGCTCTTTCCCATTGCTTTTTTGTTTGGTGAAGAATGCAACCAGTATATACATAAGAATAATAGTGATCGCGATAATCAACCAAGCGGTTTATTCTTTCGGTTTCGTGATCGGCAGTCTTGAAATCAAGAATATGCTCGTATTTTTCGCCCATGTAGAAAACAGAAGTGTCGTTTTTCAGATTTCTTTCCACCCATGCGGCAGTGAAATCTTTGATTCCGTTCACGCCGAATGAGAATTGACTTTGCACCGATAAAACTTTAACAGGTCCGAGATACTTTTTGTAAGTCTCACGTTTGGAATTGAACAAACGAATCTGCTCTCCGATAAGGCAACTCACTATCATTCTCGGTTCAACTCCCGTTACCATAGCCGCACTGTCTATTTTATCTTTGTCTTTCACTATTGCAACCTTCAGAGCCTCCCATTCAGGAGTATTCATCCAAAGAATGGCGTGTTTATTCTCAGGTGCAGCGTTTGAAGATGCGAGAATCTGTTTTTGTTTTTTTACAAAAGATGTGTAAGCCGGGTCATTGTTAACATACAACTCACAAGCGGCAATCATTTGCGAAATATCCACACCGCCTTCCGTAGTTTTGATTGCCTGCATTATCATATCCGCATTTTGCGGATAGAGTTTAGCGATTGCAGACAGCTTTATAAAATCCTCAGACAGCTTTTTGTGGTCTATTGTCTTGGATTTTTTGTTTTGAATCCCGATCTCGGAAACTTGAGCCAAGTATCGGTTGTTTTGATCCACTGCTCCCTTGTTTTTAGTCCAGCCTAACTGATAAACGCCCCAAGCTCCTATTATAGCCACTCCTGCAAGGGCAAAACCATAAAGAAGAACGTTGTAGCACAATTTGCCGAACGCTTTCCACGAAGAAAAACATTGTTTTATCTTTCCCATAATTTATTTGTTTGAAAACAAGCAGCAAAGTTACTATATTTATTTCTAATGTAAGGAAATATGGTGATGAAAAAAACGAATTTGTATTCGAAAAGATTGAGAAAAAGAAAAAGGAGACCATTTCAAAGTCTCCTTTTTGTATTATCAAATTATCAATTTCTCTATGTTTGAAAAAAGTATCAAAGTCCCAATTTGATTGTTCCTGCATCTGTAAATAATTTATGGTGTTAAAACAAAGAATTGTCGAATGCAAGAAACAATTTGTTAAAACAAAGAATTAATTTTCTGAAATCAAGATTCGGTAAAACCAAATCAAGATTCGTTGAACCCGATTTAAGAAATGATTTGTCTGAACTATATCAGCAAAACCTGCAATTGGGATAAATCTTTTCGGAGTAATAAATCCGCTTTTTGATTATTTAAGCGAATATTCAAATTGCAAGAATAGCGATATTCGAAATCGGAAACACTGCTGTAATTAAAGTCTTCGTTTTGCTGAAAGACCAAGTGCCGGGTTTCCGATAGTGCAATTTCGGTTCTATTCTTGTTTTGTGATTCTTTTTCGTTGAGGTGATTTTTTTGTTGTTTTGCATCGGAGAGAACGGATATTGAAATGCCGTAAGAAGATTTTGAAATCCTTTGCATGCGAACGTCGCTCACGCCCTGCGAACAAAGCAGCAACGCAACCAAAGCAAGCAAACGATAAATGAAACGTCTTCCAAAAATCATCATTCAAACATTTTCAAATCTCACTCAAAGTCATAAACGACTCGTTTCTTAAAATCAATATCTCCAACCTTTGATTGAGAGTGCAAAGATACCGATAATTCAGTTATAAAACAAGGAAAGAACAATTTTTATTTTGAAAAGTTCGATATGAAAAGAAAAAAGCCTATCTTTGAAAACTGAAATAAAGAGTTAGTTATGGGAGAGAGTGTATTGTTTTTAGATGAAAGTAAGTGCGTAAAGTGTTATGCCTGTGTGAGGTCTTGTCCTGTGAAAGCAATTCAAGTATGCAAAGAAAGTTCTAAGCCGACCATTGTCGATGATAGGTGCATTGCTTGCGGGAATTGCTTGTCTGCTTGTTCTTATTCGGCAATTAAAGCAGTTAGCAACATAGAACAAGTCGAGCGATTGTTACGACCCGAGAACAAGGTTGCGGCAATATGCGACCCAAGCATAGCCGGAGAGTTCGATGACATAAGAGACTATCGCAAATTCGTTACAATGATAAGACGAATCGGCTTTGACTATGTTTGCGAAGTAAGTTTCGGAGTAGATTTGATTGCAAACAAACAAGCAACACTTTGTGAGAAGTTTCAAGGACGCAGTTTCATCAGTTCGCATTGCCCTGTTGCGAATATGTATGTTGAAAAATATCAGCCGTCTCTTGTCAGCAGTCTTTCCCCTATAGTACCTGCATCAGTAGCCATGGTATCTGTCATTCGCAAACACTATGGCGAAGAAACAAAGGTAGTAAACATAACTCCATGTCTTGGAATCAAAAAAGATAATTCACGATACGAAAAGAATTTACAAATAGACGCTTTCTTGACTTTTGTGGAACTCAGACGCTTATTTGAGAAATATGAAATAAAAGAAGAAATCGCAGAATTTTCCGACTTTGATGAGCCGACAGGATACAAGGGTTCGTTATATCCCATTGCGGAAGGATTTGTTGAAGCTTGCGGAATGAATAACGAAATGTTGGACAGACATTTCCTTAACGTGGAAGGCAAAAATGATGTGCCGGATGTTTTGAAACAATTCTCGAAACACAGCAATGAGTTCAACACACACTTCAATCTTTACTTCTGTAAGGGCTGTCTGATGGGTCCCGGATGCACCAAAGGGCAGAAATTCGTGCGTCATAACCTTGTAACCGAATACGCAAAGAAGAAAATAGAAACTCTCGACAAAGAAAAATGGCAGGAGAACATAGATAAATATGCGAACAAATCGGATTTGGTTGCCTTCTATAAGGCTGATGACAAAACATTGCCTAATCCAACAAAAGAAGAAATAGAAGCAGCATTTGCCAAACTTGGAAAACAAGCCGACGGAAAACATACCAATTGTCGCTCCTGCGGATATGACACCTGCACCGAGCTTGCCATCGCCATGGCTCAAGGAATAGCAACACCCGAAATGTGTTTCGCTTACACACAAAAAGGAAGCAGAGACGCAGACAACAGATTGAGAAACACAAAAACCGAACTCGTCGATTTGCAAAACGAATGCAATGATTTGAAAGAAGAACTGAATTCGCATAAACTCGGTAACGGAGAATTAGTCCGCTCACTCTCTTTGATAATCCATCATATCTATCCCGGAATCGCAATTGTCGATTCTAAAATGAAAGTAACCGAATCGAACAACGGCTTTATCGAGATTCTCGGAGATGAAGCCAAAGAAATAGATGAAATAATCCCCGGATTGATAGGAGCAAGCATAAAGAGTCTTCTTCCGCAAGAATTATACAATCAGGTGGAATACGTTCTCAAAACCTCAGAAGATATTCTCAACAAAGACATCGAATACAACGGACATTTGATAAACGTGTCTATTTTCACCCTTATACCGCAAAAAAGCGTATGTATGATTTTCCGAAACCTGTATGCGGAAGAGGAACGTCCCGAAGAGATCATCCACAGAGTCAATGAGGTGATAAAGGAAACCCTTTTGCAAGTTCAGCAGATAGGATTCATACTCGGCGAAGGAGCAGCCAAGACAGAGAAACAACTAAGGTCGATAATCAAAACAATCGCCATGAAATAGAAACAAGGAAAGCGATTCGTATAGACAAAGAGCGAAAGCAAGCAAAGCAATATTCAATCCACATAAACAAAGAAGCAGGCACCCAAAGCCTGCTTTCGTTTTACCACAAAGTCTCTTTCACAATTTTATCAAAAGCGATTTCGTAGCCGAAGTCCGCAAAAACTTTCCTGATAAACACTTGTTCTGTCGGCGTAATCTGCTTTGAAGCATTTCTTCTGCGGAAATATTCTGCATACCCGAAGTAATTTTGCAGCCTTTTCCTGATTTGAGCGATGTCTTTCGCCTTCACATTCTCAAAAGACTTAGTCATACCATACGCCATATCCACTTTCTTGTTCTCAACATAGTGTTTGCAATTCGTTTTGTCAATCAATCTATGATTCACAACCCTGAAAAACTCGTCGTTCTCTTTGCTGTACTCTGCCGAGATTCGACGCAGACACTTTTCGGCAAGCGGACAATCATCACTTAAGCAGTTCAAATAACCCGAAGGTCTCTTTTCAAAATTAAAATACGTGGTCTTCATATCGTCAGGCTTTGTTTTTTAGTGATTTTAACGTTTTGAAAAGATAACTAATCAAAGCCTTGAAAAGTTCAAAAGAAGTATCAAAAAAAATCCGCTTATTGATACTGCCGGTATCAGTTAGCGATACTACCAGTACCAGTTAGTGATACTACCAGTACCAGTTAGCGATACTGCCGGTATCAATAAGGGAAACATTTTGCAAAACTTACTTTGCGACTTTGCGAACTTTGCGAGAGGAAAACCGACCTTTGCAAGAAAATCTTTGTCGGTATCAGAAAGTTTTTATACCTTTGCAGTCAGAATTTTAGCGATTATAAAAAAGCGTTTTTGCTTATTATTGATTTCTTGAAATCGGGAAAATTTCAAATAAGTCAGTTGATAAATAAGTGGAAAACGCCTGCGAGTATATCGTGGGCTTTTCTTATTCAACTGATAAGGTTATTCCCGAACCTCAAGAATCAATAGGAGAAGTTCACGACTTTTTTTATTGCTTTTTTGAAAAGGTATAAATGAATTAAAAAGGTAAAAAAACAAAAAGAAATGAAACGATTATTATTTTTTGTCTGCACCCTGCTGTTTGTAAACGTTCTCTCGGCACAATCATTTTGGGAGGGGGATTTAGAATACTGTGTAATAGGAGGGCGAAATGTATATGTTTACTATTGCAATCGAAGTGCTACATCCGTTAATATTCCTTCAAGCGTAACTCATGCTTGGGAACATTATGATGAAGAAGAGGATGAAATAGTTACAGATTCAATTGTAACTTACAATGTTACCGCTATTGGAAATCATGCATTTAATTCTTGTAGTGGTTTAACTTCTGTTACTATTCCTAATAGTATTACCTATATTGGATATGCTGCATTTGCTAATTGTAGTAGTTTGAATTCTGTTAATATTCCAAACAGTGTTACTTCGATTGGAGATTATGCGTTCAGCTTTTGCGAGAGTATAACTTCTGTTTCTATTCCTAATAGTGTTACTTCAATTGGAGAAGCAACGTTTGAGTTTTGCAGTAATTTAATTTCTATTTCCATTCCTAACAGTGTTACTTACATTGGGGATTGGGCATTCAGCTCTTGCGAAAGTTTAACTTCTATTAATATTCCTAACAGTGTTACCGCTATTGGAGATTATGCGTTCAACCTTTGCGAGAGTTTAATTTCTGTTACTATTCCTAATAGTGTTACCGCTATTGGATATTCTACATTCTCTCATTGCTATAGTTTAACTTTTGTTACTATTCCTAACAGTGTTATTTCGATTGGAAAATTTGCGTTTAGTGTTTGCAGTAGTTTATCTTCTATTACTATTCCTAACAGTGTTTCTTCGATTGGAGCACAAGCATTTTATTATTGTACATCTTTAGAGTCAATAAATCTTTCTGACAACATTGCTTATATCGGAAGAAACTGTTTTGATAGTTGTATTAACTTAACGAATGTAAATATCCCTACAAGTTTAAGTGTTATAGATACTTCTGTTTTTAGATATTGTACTTCTTTAACGTCTGTCACTATCCCTAATAATATTAATAGTATAAGAGGATGGGCTTTTATGGGTTGCAAAAATCTATCTGACGTTACCATTGGTAATAATGTTTCTTCTATAGGATATGCTGCGTTTGCTTATTGCGATAGTTTGACTTCTGTTACTTCTTTCGCAAATAATCCTCCTGCTCTTGGAGAGTTTGCTTTTTATGATATAGGTTCTCCAAGTACTCTTTACCCTCCTTATGGCTATTCTTATTTCTATAAAAATTCCGATTGGAAAGATTGGTTTGATTGTATTGTTATGGATACAACGATTTATGCAACGATTATGGAAGGCGAGACTTATAGTTTTAATGGTTATGAGTTGAGTCAATCGGACGTTTACACTGCGAATGTGCTTTCGGAAGCAGGTTGTGAAATCAATCTTACGCTTGTCCTCGACGTTATTGCGAGCGATAACATCGGTGCGGATTACTCTTCTTTGTCGCAGACCTCTCTCGAATCGCTCAGCCTTAAGCCTAATCCGACAAAGGGTTTGATCGAATTCGGGCAAAGAATCGATAAGGTTGCGGTAATCGATATTTCGGGAAGACGAATCGAGTCTTTCTTCGATGCAAATCAAATAAACATTTCTCATCTGCCTGCCGGGGTTTATCATCTCGAACTGCAATGTGGCGATGAAACGGTTGTAAGAAAAATAGTCAAGGAATAAAATCAAGGAATCAAATACATAGAGATCATGAAGTTGAATAAAATAATATTAGGGTTGTTGGCGGTTTTGTTATTTGCATCTTGTGAACCTGATCCGCCTGAGGTAAATGAGTTTGAAACAAAGGTTTGCAATGGTACTGTTAATGCGGGTGGTCTTAACACTGCGGGTTTTCAAGTTGTGTCTTTGCTTGAGGAGACGCCTTTGAACGGTGGGAACTTTACGATTGAGACAATGGATTCGGGAACTCCGCAATTGTTGATGGTAACTAACGCAAACGATGAGGTTGTCATGCTTTATCGTGGCATTATCCCCGATAATGGAAACGTGGAAATCAATGCTCTTTCGACTGCCCTTGCTTCTCTGACTTTCCACCCCGCTTTGGCTTCTGTGAACGGAAGCGATTATCAGGAAATGATAGACTTGTTTACGTCCAAACCAAGTTTTGACAACTTTCTGACTGCGATTGAAAACTCTATAGCTCAGAACAGAGCAATTTACGATACGACAAACACTGAGCTTATGAACGCCGCACAAGCGTTTTTCGAAGATTTGGTAGTCGATACCTCAAGTTTCGGATTCAAGTCGGCTACGAATCAGAAAGTAACTTCTCGTTTAACGGATATATTTGATTGCTGGCCGATAGATGTCCAAGAAGATGGAAAAACTTTGAAGTTCAGAATACCGGGATTATTCCCTACTTACTCATGCAAAGTGTACGATGAAGAAAATAATCTCGAAGGAAACTTTTGGGTTCCTGCACGAGGAAATTATGGAGTGTGGGATTTAGGTTTATGTTTCTTTGGACAAAGTGATCTTGTTTATGGGGAAGAAGCTGTTTATACTTTTAATGAGGGGAGAAATAAAACGTTTGTGTTTGATAAATCCGGATTTGATCTGTTTGCTCAGTTAGCCGGATGTATTTTACAGATGATTGGAGTTTGGGAAGATTTAACTCTTGTCGAATCCGTCGCTATTTCGATAGAGGGAGCTCTTATGCAAAATGGAATTTCGTTAGTTAATCCGGGTGATAATTGGGAAACATTATTGAATGCAGCTTTGCCGATTGCTTTAGATGTTACTTTGGAAGTAGTGAAAAATCATTTTGACAAACCTTATCTTAAGAAACCACTGAAAATATTCGAGTTTGCGAGCGTTGCCAAGAAGGCATTGTTTTGGATAAATGTTGCAGAGGGAGGCGTAAATTTGGTAGGCAGAATAACATCGTACTTAAATTGTAGTGAAACAATAACTTTCTGTGCTCAAATGTATGGTAAATATGATTTTCATTATTTTAATAAATGCGGAGCTACTAAAACTTGGAGTGCCGGAATAAGGTGCGATTGGGCAAATACTTATTTGTGTACTTTTACATTAGACTTGCCTCTTGACGGAGATTATCAAATACCTAACACAACCGTATCTGCTTATGATTATGACGGCACTGAACTTTAAATTACTTATTCGGGAAGTTATGATGGCTTGGAGTTGAATCTTACAAAATCAACCTACAAGGCAGAAGATAATTCTCTTGTAAGAACAGACGTTTTCAGAGTATGGCTTTTAGATGACACGACGTCTGTTGTGGGTAATGCTACGTTTAATGGTTCGGCAGGTTGCCCTAATGTTCTTGACTTAAAAAGAATAGATAACGAAAGCAAATCATTGGGAATCCTTTCGAAGAAAGTAACAAATAAGCATTCGAGAACAAATCAGTGCACGACTATCGGACACTAAACTCCGCCTATATATAATAAGGTATAGGGATATATATAATAAGGTAAAGAAAAACGAGCGTTCGACTTGCTTTTGCATTCGCGAACGCTCGTTTGGTTTTTATATTTCTTGGTTTGATTATCACAGAGTCAGACGCACGGCAAATCCTCCCTGGGTTGTGGAATTCGGATAGGCGTTTGAGACATACGGAGTGTTGGATGTCATTTCGAAATAGGCTCTCAAGACTATTTTTTCGGTCAATGAGTATTCTCCGGAGAGGTTCAGCGTAAAGACTTTGGCTCCCGAGGATACGAGATTGACGTTCTGATCTATCTTTCTAAGGGTTGTTCGATTTATGTTGAGAGATAAATCCGCCTTGAGCAGGATGTCGCTTTTGAACTGCCTGCTTGAGCCTCCTCCCATGCGGATGTTGAGTTCCACGTCTTTGAATCGATAGCCTGCTCCGACGACAAAGGATGTCCGATTGACTTCGGTCAGTTGCGAATTAGCGAATGAAAGCGACAAGTTGCGGTCGCGACGTATCTCAAAGTTCGTTTGAAAACTATTCTTCAGGTTTATATCGACTTTGATCAAAGGGCTGAGCTGCTCAACTATCGTTACCTGATCTATAATGTCCTTTGCAATGAAGTTATTGCTCAATTGATTTCTCACCCACTCCGTTCCATAGTCGTAGGAGTCGTCTTGTGGAACGCGATTGTCAGTCGTGAATGCCCCAATGTTGTAGTCGCAAGAGTAATTCGAAGAGAGGGTAATCGAATTTGCCCATTTCTGTGCCCATTTCGTCTTTCCGAGTCCGGTATAGCTGATTTTCCAATTTGGCATCGGCATCTTGAGGAACGGATTCAAACTTTGCTCACTTGGAGATGTACCTGTGTATGCCGCCAAAAAGGCAGGTATCAAAACCTGTTGACTTAACGCTCCGTAGCCGTCGGGATATAGTTTTCCGTTGTTGGTGTCTTGAATCATCATTCCGCTGTAGTCGGGATTTGCAGCGGCGTTGCTTGCCGCCAATCTTCGAGCTATTTCTTCTCTGTTGGCGAGGAATGTTTGGAATACTTCGCTCACGTTATCATCGTCAACGCCTGAGAAGAGCGTTCCAAAGGCTACGATCGAGATGCTGTATCTTCCGGTTCTCATCGGGGAGAGTGGTCCGTCTATGTCGCTTTGCAACGGATCAAACTTGTAATATGCGGAATACATATCGCTCTTGTTGCGTTTGAAACTGAGGTCTATGTTGAATTCTTTGAAGGGTTCGATTTTTATTTGGGCGTTCAAATTTTCCGTGGTCTTCTGATTGAGTGCGGCATTGAGCATACTATCGGTACTTAACCAAGAGTTCTCGATCGCTTTGTCTATTATGGAAAGGTCTTGCGAGCCAAAGACGAATGCAAAACCCGGTGCGAATTTTTCATTCGGCGTTGTACCGAGCCACTTGGCTGTCGGCATGAATCCGGGTATGAGTGTACCTTGACTAAGGTTGTAGTTTATAGACAGAGTCTTGACTCCGGTTACGAATCTTATGCTGTAGTCAAGTGCTTTCTTCAAGAACTTTTGAACGGCAGGGATTGAATCTTGTTCGGTCTTTGTCGTGTCTTGCTGATTCCGACTAAGACCTTGTCTGTTCGGTCTGCTTGGCAATCCAAACGAATTGTTACTCTTCTGACTCTCGTATGCTTTTTTGATAAACGGCACTTTGTTGTACAGATTCATCAATGAGAAACTCGCTGTTGCGGTTATACGTCTCGAATTTTCAATATCGTTACCCAAAGAACGCGTTGCCTCGGTTGAGGATATGAATTTATAGGTACCACTGTAAGAAGCGTTGGTTCTGATCCAGTCAAGGAAAGGCAGTTTGTTGATTGGAACGTTTACGTTTACCTTATAATTCTGCGTGAATTGCTGAGCCCTGCCGAGTTCCATTACAGATGCCCAAACAGAATCTCGTTTCTCTTGTGTATCTATTCGTCCGCGAGGTTCTTCTATAAGAGCGTTCACCGTGGCATCGTATTCTATTTTTATGTTTGAAGTAAGGTCGTACTTGAATGTGTAAGCACGATTCATGTAGAATTGTTTGAAATGATATGGTTGCATGATTATTACCCCCTTGCTTTTAGGGCGTAACAATGTTTCTTCAAAGTCTCTTACTATTTCAGTTCTGAATGAGAAGGATTTTGGTGCGTAGTTAAGCGTTAAGTCTCTCAAAATTGCAAAAGCTTTTTTACGGAAAAGCGGTATTTTATTGAATGGCTTCCATCCTTTCTTATTCATGTCATATTGATAAGAGAGTGAACCTCGATGTTGATTCTTCGTATTGTGATCAATATCGACGTTTCTTGCATACGTGGAAGAATATGAGTAAGAGGCATTCCAGTTTTCTATGTCATAGAAGTGCCTTTCCAATGCTCTGTCTCCCAATCGATCTTTCCTTATGTTCATGAAATTAAGGTTGGTTCTGCTGACATAATCCTGCACAAGATGACGTATGGAGTCCTTTTCCCTTTCGCTTCTGTAGCTCATAAGGTCATTTTCCAACTTTACATCAGGATCGAGTGGGTTATATTTAGGGTTGCTTACTGATTGCGAATAGTCAAAGTGAACAGGTAGTCTTATGCCCAAGTCTTCCGGAAAGAGCTTTCCTAGTTCTATGTTTGTGGCAACGTCAACCGTTCCGATATTGTCTTGAGATATGTCTGAAACTTTTTGATCCAATCCTCCAAATCCAGCGGAACGATAGGTGGCAGACAAAGATACGTCTCCCAAATCTGCGAGATTGGCCCGTGCAAAACCTGTTGCAGCCCAACCACTTGAGCGATTGAAGTCGGTCAGACGCAATTCGTTTATCCATATTTCGGCAGATTTCGGTTGCATGTCGTCATTGTCGTAAACGCTTTGCTTCTTTGGATTTCGCACTCCTATCATTATGACTTTCACTCCTGCGATATTCGGTGTTCCAAGCACCGTTATTCTTCGACCATCTACGTTTTCATAGTATGGAATCACCGAACTGACTGAGTTATCGTTGGAACGGATTTTCGCATTCCTGTTTTCTTTAACCTTAACAAGTTTTTCGAGATCGATGTCTAACTCATTTGCCTCAGGCCATATTGTTTCCTGATTGCTCGCTCCTATATACCATGGAGTGAATGTAAGAGGTAATTCATACTCGTAGTAATTGTTCGTGAAATCTGTACCTAATCGAACGAACAATGAAAGATCTCCTGTTTCGTATTCGTCAAATTCAAACATCTTCTCGGCATGCACAAACATTTTGAGGTGTTTGTATTGTCTTAAATCGTATTCGGTAGTTTTGTAGATTGCTCTCGCATCTCCATCTCCAAGATCTTTTATCTTGAGACTTTGTGCTTGTTCGTTAAGATTTGTTACGGTTGTGGTGGAATACATTTTTTCTTGTTCTATTCCCGGAGGCAATACGTACGGGATAGGGAGTCGTTTACCGTTTTCTTCTATGTTGACAGATGCAACGGTGAATGTGGTATTTTCACTTTGGTTTCCACTCGGGTAAACACCGGGAGTGAGCAGATTATCTGTATATTTTCGCCACTCTCCGCTGACAAGTTCGAACGTTCCCAAACGAAGCACTATCGGCTCTTCAAACTCTCTTAAGAAAAGTCGCATAAAACGAATGGATTGAAAGCCACTGATACTACCAACCGTGCGATCTGGTTCCCGTATCGGTATTTTGAATTGATACCACTTGCAATCAGTTCTGCCACCATTTTGTAATTCAACATTTCTTGCCTCATGTATGTCAGTGATATAGTTTTTACCTATCACCATGTTTTCAGGCGTCAACTCCAATACATATTCGTAATAATTTTCTGCTTCAGAGAGTGTATTGTCTTGGTTTATATCCTCGACGTTTGGAAGAGAACTTGATTGCGATGAGTATTCGGAGTCGTCGGAAACAACAGATGAATTTCCTTCTGGATTATTGTATTTCTTGTAACGTTCAAGTATTTTTGCATCTGTATCATCGTAATGTTGGCTTCTGAAATACATGAAATTGTCTGCAGAAGGGTCTGTGACAAGTGCATTATACGCGTCCTGATTCAGTTGTTGCTGTGCGATGGTTAGAAATCTCGAGTAAAATGTTTCTTCGTTTTCAGTCGACAATCCATCATATCCCACATCTTGATACTGACGTGCCGTCGGATCATTGCTGAATGCGTTCACTATTGATTGTAAGCGTGGCACTCTTCCCCAAATGGTGGTGTCCACATCAACAACTTGTGCTGTCGTTGGTAAGCCGTTTTCAAAACTTTTTCGACCGTCTCTCAATATATCTTCGGAAATATCACCCAAATTGAAGTATAGTTTTCCTCCTTTATGTTGAGGATTGTCTATAAAGGGATCCATCATCCAGAATTCAATGTATTCGATGTTTGCCTCTTCGAAATCGGTTCTTTCCAACTTCCTCATGATTCCTCCCCACCTTGTTTCGGGTGAACGAAGCGAACCATCGTCAGACAATCCCGCAGAATAAGCTGAAGTGGTGTCGAAATTGTATGGTCCTCTTTCCGAAGGATAGAATGCTATATTGAATTCACGCACGGTCAAAGCTTGCATTTGTTGGGGTATTTCTTTGTTCGGATGAAATTCTGTCTCAAATATTCTTCGTGAATAAGGCTTTGAACGATCGTCCGCACTAATGTTTGCCGGTGGTGAAACGTAAAAATTATCGTCTATGTAGTACCATGCTATTTTTGCTCTATTAAATCCGTATGTAAGTCCGAGATCTTGTGCTGTTTCAGGGAAAAGAGGGTTGCTTGTATTATAATCTTGTGGTGTTGAGGCGAGAAACCACGAGCTTATGGCTTTTATGTCAAATGAACGTTTGGCTGTCTCGAAGTCATCAATGTATGCTGTTCCCGTCTTACCGATTACATTCGGGTTTCCCGGCAAAAAATGAGCAAATTCACCACTAAAATTCAGTATCGATGGGGCTTTGGTTTGGTAAAAAGGAAGTAGATCGACCAATTTCGTAAGCCATGGCAATTCTTTGCGGAGATTCATATCCAATCCCCAAATCGTGTTGCTCGATGGTTCGTCATCATAATTTACTTTTTGCGTTATTGGACTTTCGTGCAAGTTCATCAGTGTCGCTCCCAAGGTAAAATCCTTGTTTACTTCATAATTCGCTCTCAAACCCATCATTCGTTTGGTGACAGAACTGAAAACCGAATTTGCTTCTGTGGAAACGGTTATCGGAGTGCCTGAGTTGAGATAGCCTTGGTTGATTATGCGGACTCTTCCCATTGCATAATCAACAGTATAATCAACACCTTCTGTAAGGGTTATTCCTCCTGCCATAACCTTTACAGATCCTTGAGGAACGTTTACTGAATTCAGTGAAATCTCTGCCCCGGACGATGATTTGTATCTTCCTTCCAAATAGAATTTATTTTGATTCGGATATTGTTCTGCCTGGGATTTGGTCAACGTATATAAAGAATCGAAACAATACTTGTCGGCTAATTCCGCATCATTCAATCTATCCCTCAGATCCTTTCCAAATGGCTCAACTGTAGGAAAGAAAACCAATGCCTTATCTTTTTGCATCGTTCCTCCGTTTGCAGCAGCATTATCTATAAAGTCAAAAACTCCATCGGGGAACATGTTTTGCTGATTATCCATTCTATCTAAGCCGAAAACCTGTAGCAAAGGGATGCCATTCCATTCGCCCTCTCGGAAATACCCTGTTTGAATACCGTCTTCGTCGGCTTGATACAATATATTTAAACGAAAATCCTCTTCTGACAATTGGTAAGCTTCGGGAATCCGATATACGTTTTTCATCATCAATTTCCAAATAGGATTTCTGACGTTTAATGAAGAGCTTTTAAGCAATTTAACAACCAAAGTATTAGGATCGCTGACTCCTTCATCGGAAAACTCACCGACTTGATAGGTTGCAGTATCTCCCACTATCTGATAACGAAATGCTACAGCCAATACTTGATCTGCCGATAAAGGTTGAGAAAGCGAAATAAAGCCTAAACGAGGGTTCAAGGTATATTCAGATGTCTGAAGTTTTCTTGCACTTTCTATTTTCTCGTAATTCTGCCCCGAAACAAAACCTAAACCTTGTAGATATGAGCTTATGGCATTTATATTTCTGATTGTATTAACATCGACAACGTTTAGCAGTCTGTTTGACAGATATTGGTCAGGCAGATTTCTCGCTCCCGGTATATCAATCGATGGATTTTGACCATAAGGCTCTGATTCACCTAAATCTGCAAAGGCAACGAGATTTCTGTTATTGGTTACAGCGGCTCCTATATTTGTTCTCCAAACTTCTATTTTGGTAATGACTATGTTGGAATTTATAATCGGCAATGTACTCATTGCATTGTTATAATTGTCATAAAAATATTGCGATAGGAAAAAGTGTCTGTTCTCATCGTAATTATCAGCCTTGAAATTAAACTCTTGTATCTGAGCTCCACCTTGCATGGTTACAGAACTGGATTCTGATTTTTGTTGGGAGAAAACAGCATCTAACGTAAGATTTCCAAATTTCAATTTTGTCTTTGCCCCAAACAATGACTGGCTTCCTTGAATCAAACTCAACGGTAGAGGAAAACTCACATCCCCTCCCTCAAGCAACTGAATTATATCATCTTCTTTTCCTTCATATTTTAGTTTCTTGTCATTCTCAAAATCGAAAGTAGCTTCTGTATTGTAGTTAAAATTAAAATTGATTGCAGTTCCGATTTGAGCCATTACGTTTACTTGGAAATTCATATCAAAATCCAAGCTTGTATTACTTCGTTGATTCTCACTCAAAGCAAGATTTTCATTACGATTGTTTACAAGTCCGAATTTTATTTCCGCATTTCCGCTTGTTCGAATATCAATTGTCTGCCCTCCGAATATGGTTTCAAACAATTCACTATTGATTTTCAATTGAGGTATCAAATTTCCAAGCATACCATCATTGGAAGAACTTACCAACTTTGAAGACTGAGACCTGCTTTGCCAATAATCATTGATCATTTTGTCCATATCATAATCCTGATATTCGGCAAAGGAGAGAATTTTTCTTTCAATGACTATATCACCAACCTTTTTCAGCAATACATATTCATTTGTCTCTGGATCGTATTCAACAGATGTTTTGATATTTTGAGGAGGGGTTAAATACAAAGGACTTTGTGTCGAATCATCTATGGAGTATATGAGGTCATCACTTTGTGCGAAAGCATCACATGCAAATAACATTGCAAACAACAACCCAAACACGGATATTTTTTTCAGCAAACTAAACCTCAACCCCATATTTATAATCAGCCACTCAAACAATATTACAAAACTTTCAACGCCAATCTGATTAAATCTTCAACGCCATAATCTGAACCATTCTTTAAGATTTTGTCAAGAGCCTTTTCTATCAGCAGTTTATTAAACCCAAGTGTCTGTAAAGCTAATAACGCTTCGTCTCTGTTTTTATTGTTATTTGGAATACCCGTTTCGGAAATTTCAAATTTAGACAAACTATCCTTCAACTCTATTATCAATCTTTGGGCTGTTTTAAGACCAATCCCTTTTATGGATTTGATAGTTGCAATATCCTCTTTGACAACGGCACGAATCAATTCATCCGCCTCCAACGAAGACAGCATCATACGAGCCGTATTTGCACCAACTCCATTCACGGAAATCAATTCTCTGAACAACGTTCTATCCTTTTTGGATGCAAAACCGAACATAAGATGAGCGTCTTCCCGAATTATTTGATGCACAAAAACTTTGCCTCTTTCTTTGTTTTTGAAACAAGCATATGAACTCAGAGGAATTTCTATTTTGAATCCGATTCCCGAACAATTGACAACAATGTACGAGGGATTGATTTCTTCAAAAAGGCCTTCAACAAACTCAAACATAGAATCAAATTTGCCACAAAATTACAAATAATCGGGGACTCTACTCTCCCAAACTCAAAAATAAATAGCCAAAAACCAATCCAAAAGAAAAAACATTGCTAATTTTGCCTTTCAAAATAGGAACCATTTAACACGAATAAAATGTCCGTAGCAAAGAAAGACACAAAAAAAATAACGGTTAAAACCCTGCAATCAATGGCAGACAAAGGCGAAAAGATTGCAATGATAACTGCATACGATTATTCCATGGCAACTTTGGTTGATATGTCCGGAGTGGATATTGTATTGGTCGGAGACTCTGCTGCAAACGTGATGGCAGGATACTCAAGCACATTACCGATTACACTTAACGAAATGATATATCATGCTTCGAGCGTCGTGAGAGCTTGTCAAAGAGCTTTGGTTGTAGTGGATCTACCTTTCGGAACTTACCAAGGGAACTCCAAAGAGGCTCTTTGCTCAGCCATAAGGATAATGAAAGAAACTGAAGCCAATGCCGTAAAAATCGAAGGCGGAGAAGAAATATTGGAATCAGTCAAACGTATCATCTCAGCAGGCGTTCCGGTTATGGGACACTTAGGATTGACTCCTCAATCCATAAATAAATTCGGTTCATACGCAGTAAGAGCGACATCACAAGCCGAAGCTGACAAATTGATTCGCGACGCCCATTTGTTGGAAGACGCAGGCTGTTTTGCCATCGTTTTAGAAAAAGTACCTGCATCGCTTGCTGCTCAAGTTGCATTGGAACTCAGAATTCCTGTTGTGGGAATCGGAGCAGGTGGAGATGTCGATGGACAAGTCTTGGTCTTGCATGACATGCTCGGAATCACACAAGAATTCACACCACGCTTCCTAAGACGTTACCTAAACCTTGGAGAACAAATCACACAAGCCATAGGACAATACGTTAAAGATGTGAAAGAACGAGATTTTCCAAATTCGCAAGAGCAATATTAAACTACGCAAAATCAACAATATAATACAGAAAAGCAGAACGGCGTTTAATTTTTTCGAAACGCCGTTCTGCTTTTTTGGAATAAAGAATGAACATTTTCAAACACTGATTCATTTATATCCTTAAAAGGAAGATTGTCCGATAATGCAAATCTTCGCAAACGAATCTCACATTAATTTTAATAATTTGCTATCTTTGCACAATCTTTACAATAAGAAAAACATCCGAATATGAAATCAAAAAAAGATATGTCGGCATTTGCCACCTCAATTCTTAAAGTATTTGCGGCAAATCCGTTATCACCTCTAAATTACAAACAAATCGCTTCACGTTTGGGCATTACGGACAAGGGAAGCAAAGAAATGATACAAAATCATCTGCAACAGATGTTCGAAGATGAGATAATAGAGGAAACAGATCGAGGAAAATATAAATTGAATCCCAAATATCTGACAAGCGAAATTGTTCCGGAGCACTACATTGTGGGAATCGTCGACATGAAACAAACAGGCAAAGCATATGTTCTGTGCGAGAATGGGGGCGAAGACATATACATCAACATGAATAACACAAACCATGCTTTAGATGGCGATAAGGTGAAGGTTTATCTGTTCCCTCAACGGAAGAAACGCAAGAGAGAAGGTCAGATTGTAGAGATTTTACAAAGAGCAAAAACGACTTTTGTCGGAGTGATTCAAAAACAAGGACGTCATACCTTTCTTATTTGCGACAGCAGTTCAATGCCTGTGGATATTTTTCTTGATATAAACGAATTGAAAGGAGGAAGAGACGGCGACAAAGCCTTGGTAGAGATAACCGATTGGCCGGAAAATGCACACAATCCTTTTGGAAAAGTCATCAAAGTTTTAGGACGTCCGGGCGAAAACGATGTTGAAATGCAATCTATTTTGTCTGAATATGACTTTCCTTTGTTTTTCCCAGATTCAGTCGAAAAAGAAGCAGATAAGATACCCCTCGAATTACCTCAAGATGAGATTGCCAAGCGTAGAGACTTCAGACAGATAACCACATTCACCATTGACCCTGAGGATGCAAAAGATTTTGATGACGCTTTATCATTCAAACGTCTGGAAAACGGAAATATAGAAGTTGGAGTACACATTGCGGATGTTTCTTATTACGTTAAAGACAATACGGCTTTGAACGAAGAAGCATTTCTCAGAGGAACATCGGTTTATTTGGTAGATAGAACAATCCCAATGTTGCCGGAAAAACTTTGCAACGGCGTTTGCTCTCTTCGACAAGATGAAGACAAACTCACCTTTTCGGCAGTTTTTGAAATGAATGAAAAAGCCGAAGTTGTCAATGAATGGTTTGGCAAAACGGTTATTCGTTCAAATCGACGTTTTACATACGAGGAAGCTCAGAAAGTGATAGATACTCAAGCCGGAGAATATTCCGATGAAATATTGTCTCTATGGGCATTGGCAGAACAAATGAGAAAGAAACGTTTTCGGGCAGGAGCCATAAATTTTGAAAGTCTCGAAGTGAAATTTCGCTTAGACGAGAATGCCAAACCAATAGGGGTTTACATGAAAGAGTCAAAAGAAGCCAATTGGTTGATAGAAGAATTCATGCTTTTGGCAAATAAACAAGTTGCATCTTCAATCGGTAAAATCAAACAAAAAAACAAAGCCAAAACATTTGTTTACAGAGTCCATGATGAGCCGAATAAGGAGAAACTTCACACATTCAAAGAATTTGTAGCCAAATTAGGATATGAAATAAACGACAAAACGAGGAGTTCTTTGACCAAAAGTTTCAACAAACTCTTCGAACAAATAATCGGAAAAGGAGAAGAAACTATGATAAACATGATTGCACTGCGAACAATGAGCAAAGCCTATTATTCATGTGATAACATAGGACACTACGGTTTGGGATTTCCATATTATACTCACTTTACATCTCCAATCAGACGCTATCCCGACATAATGGTTCATCGTCTTTTGGAGCGTTACCTTGAAAACAAATCATCGGTTGACAAAGATGAGTTTGAGCAAAAATGCGAACATTGTTCCAATATGGAGAAAAAAGCCGGCGATGCAGAAAGAGCCTCTGTTAAATTCAAACAAGCAGAATATCTTTCCGATAAAATAGGTCAAATATTCGAAGGGACAATTTCCGGAATCAGCAAATGGGGAGTATTTGTTCTGCTAAACGAAAGCAAATGTGAAGGGTTGGTTCCAATGAAAGAAATAAACGATGACTTCTATATTTTGGATGAAGAAAATTTCCGTTTGATAGGTAAAACCACAAACAAAATATATCAATTGGGAATGCCGGTCAGCATAAAAGTTGACAAAGTCAATTTATTCAAAAAGCAGATGAATTTTCTATTTGTCAAGAATACAACCCACGAATAAAAACATCATTAAAAAGAAATAAAGATTCAAGTCATGAAAATATTGTTATTAGGCTCTGGAGCAAGAGAACATGCGATTGCAAAGAAGATAAGAGAAAGTAAACTTTGTAAAGAATTATACATATCACCTGCAAATGCTGGTATGATTAGCGAAGGAGAGTGTGTTAATTTAGGAAGCGATTTCGGAGACATTAAAGCATTTGCAATAGAAAAAGGAATAGATTTATTGGTTGTAGGAAATGAGCAACCGCTTGTTGATGGCATTGCAGACAGTTTTGCTTCCGATGAACGCACTCGTCATATCAATGTAATCGGACCAAAGAAAGCGGCAGCCATGTTGGAGGGAAGCAAGGATTTTGCCAAAGAATTTATGTTCAAAAACAATATTCCGACGGCACGTTATCGCACTTTCGGAAAAGAAGACTTGAACGAGGCAAAACAATTCTTGAAGACAATGAATCCTCCTTATGTATTAAAAGCCGATGGTTTGGCAGCAGGAAAAGGAGTCGTTATATTACCAACGTTAGAAGAAGCAGAAGCCGAATTAGACGCTATGTTATCGCAAGCCAAATTTGGAGACGCATCTGCAAAGGTTGTGATTGAAGAATTTTTAAGCGGAATCGAGTGCAGTGTATTCGTGTTGACAGATGGCAAGAACTACAAAATATTGCCTGAGGCTAAGGATTACAAACGCATAGGCGAAGGAGACACAGGTTTGAACACAGGAGGAATGGGCAGTATCTCACCAGTTGTGTTTGCAGATAAAGAATTTATGCAGAAAGTCGAAGATAGAATAATCCGTCCAACGATAGAGGGATTGCAAAAAGACAATTTAGACTACAAAGGTTTTATATTCATCGGTTTAATGAACGTTGCAGGAGATCCTTATGTGATAGAATACAACGTGAGAATGGGAGATCCGGAAACGGAAAGCGTAATGCCGAGAATAGAAAGTGATTTGGTTGAAGCCTTTGACTTGATTGGTAAAGGCGAACTCGATAAATACCAACTAAAAATCAATCCTGATTATTGTGCAACGGTGATGCTTGTCAGCAAAGGCTATCCCGAATCTTACGAAAAGGGAAAAGAAATGAGCGGAATGAAGAATTGCGAAAATTGTTTCTTGTTCCATGCAGGTACAAAGGCTGATGAGGAAGGTAGAATTTTGACTGCAGGTGGCAGAGTCTTAGCTGTAACTTCTTTTGGCAAAACCATGGAAGAGGCTTTGGAGAATTGCTATCGTCAAGCAGAGAAAATAGACTTTGAAGGCAAGACTTTAAGACGTGATATAGGCAAGGACTTGATAAATTTGTTAAAATAAATAATCTGAAAGTATGAAACAATATCAAGAATTGTTGCAACGCATATTG
Organism: Candidatus Onthomorpha sp.; assembly: GCA_045577535.1. Taxonomy (GTDB): domain Bacteria; phylum Bacteroidota; class Bacteroidia; order Bacteroidales; family P3; genus Onthomorpha. The sequence goes on from JAZNIO010000011.1 coordinate 63,347, forward strand.
GATACAGGAGTTCGCAAAGAGGATCGCACTGGAACGGGAACTCTTTCGGTGTTTGCACATCAGATGAGGTTCAATCTGCAGGACGGATTCCCATTGCTGACCACCAAAAAGCTACACACACGAAGCATAATCCACGAACTGTTGTGGTTTCTCAAGGGTGATACCAATATTGCTTACCTTCATGATAACAAAGTGTCGATTTGGGACGAGTGGGCTGACGAAAACGGAGATTTAGGTCCTATTTACGGCAAACAATGGAGGGCTTGGGAGGCCAAAGACGGCAGAGTGATAGACCAAATAGGTGAATTGATAGAACAAATCAAGAAAACGCCGGATTCAAGACGCCTTTTGGTCAGTGCTTGGAACGTGGGAGATTTGGATAAAATGGCTTTACCGCCTTGTCATATAATATTTCAGTTTTACGTTGCAAACAACCGCTTGTCTTGTCAGTTGTATCAACGCAGTGCAGACGTGTTTCTCGGTGTTCCCTTCAACATTGCCTCTTACGCTTTGCTGACACACATGATTGCACAAGTGTGTGGCTTGGGCGTAGGCGAGTTTGTGCATACCACAGGCGACACTCACTTGTATCTAAACCACATTGAGCAAGCCAAATTACAACTAACACGCACACCATATCAACTTCCGACTTTGAAACTCAACGAATCGATAAAATGCATCAATGATTTCAAATACGAAGATATAAGAATCGAGAATTACGAATCGCATCCGCACATAAAAGCATCAGTCGCCGTATGATCAGTATCATAGTTGCAAAGGCCGCAAACAATGTAATAGGTAAGGATAATGACCTTTTGTGGCATCTAAGTGAAGATTTGAAGTATTTTAAGCAGACAACATCGGGTAAAACCGTGCTTATGGGACGCAAAACATGGGACAGTCTTCCGTTTAAGCCCTTAAAGAATCGTCGAAACATAGTTATAAGTTCTCAAAAAGACTATGTGGCAGACGGAGCCGAGGTTTACGCCGATTTAGACTCAGCTTTGGAAGCAACAAAAGGCGAAGAGGTGTTCTGCATAGGCGGAGCAAGTATCTACAAACTGCTTCTGCCGAAATGTAACAAGCTTTATATAACACAATTGTTTGAAAACTACGAAGGTGATGTTGATTTTCCCGAAGTAGATTCAGATATTTGGGAAATCAAACGCCTATCGCCAATGCTACATGACGAGAAAGAAAAAATCAAGTTTCGATTCGAAGTCTGGGAAAAGAAATAAAAGAAAAACAACTCTTTGATTGAGTAAATTATTTCTTTGTTTCAGTAAATTGTTTCTTTGTTTCAGTAAAACGAAATCAAGATTTAAAAAATTAGAACAAAGACTTAAGTCGTTTTTATGAATAAAAATTTTGTCAATTCATGAAAACGGCTTATTTTTGCACGCTGTTTTAATAAGTCTATTAAATAAACCAAATAACAAATCTTTGATGAAAGAAGACAATATGGAAAAGCAAATCCTGCTTGCTGCAAAAGAACTTTTTCTTTTGAACGGTTATGATGCCGTTTCAACAACACAGGTTGCCAAAAAAGCAGGTTGCAATCAAGCATTGGTACATTACTATTACAGAACAAAACAGAATCTGTTCAAGATAATATTTCAAGAAGAGATAGAAAAGATGTTCAAACGTCTTATAGAGATTCCGCAAGATGATATTTCGATAGAAGAGTTCATAAGCAAAGTTATAGACACCCAACTTGAGTTTATGAAAGAGAATAAAGACGTACCATTGTTTTTGTTGGGCGAATTGAGGAACAACTCCGAGATTTTGGAATTGCTTCCAGAGAATTACTCCTACTACTCCAATGAAATATTGGGAAAGATGCGAACATTTATCAAAATGAAACAAAGCAAGGGCGAATTGCAAGAAGTGATAGTCGAAGACTTACTCGTAGATATTTTATCATTAAACATGTTTCCGATAATGACACAATCATTCTTCTTAAAGGTTTGGGGAATGAACCCTCAAGAACAAAATACATTTTTGGAAAAACGAAAAGAACATATCAAGAAAGTAATATTGGCAAGCATAAAATAATAATATGAATATGTATAAGTTAGGAATCGATATAGGTTCCACAACAGCGAAAGCAATCGTTGTAAACAATGAAAAAACAATACTTTATTCCGATTATCTAAGACACAATGCAGACATCAAGGGAACGCTTTTGAAGATTCTTCAACAAGTAAAACAAACGACAGGCTCCGGAATAGAACTAAATGTAACGATAACAGGCTCCGCCGGATTGGGAATCGCCGAACGTATTGGCTTGCCTTTCATTCAAGAAGTGATGGCTGCTTCAAATTATGTAAAACACAGCTCCGAACAAATCAACACAATAATAGATATAGGCGGGGAAGATTCCAAGATAATCTTCTTTAATAAAAATTCAACCTTGCCTGTGATGCGTATGAATGGGAATTGTGCAGGTGGAACAGGTTCTTTCATCGATCAAATGGCGATGGTGTTGGGCGTTGATGTGCAACAACTCGATGATCTCGCACAAAAAGCAAAGCATATCTATCCTATAGCGTCCCGTTGTGGCGTTTTCTCAAAGACAGACGTGCAAAACCTTTCTGCCAAAGGCGTATCCAAAGAAGACATTGCCTTATCCGTATTCAACGCAATCGCCTTACAAGTCGTTTCATCTTTGTCAAAAGGAATGGATATAGAGCCGAGAATACTTTTATGCGGCGGTCCATTGACCTACATCAAGTCTTTAAGAGAAGCTTTCGCAAGAGTCTTGGAATTGGATTCAAGTTCATTCGTTTCGTTTTCTCACTCAAACCTCATTCCTGCTTTGGGATGTGCTTTTGCAGACAAGGAAAAACAACTCCGAATCAACATAGACGATCTTATAACGAGGCTTGAACAGTCCGACACTTCGACTGCGACTAACGAAAGCAATCGTCTGGAACCCATATTCAAAAACAAAGAAGAACTTATCAAATGGAGAGAAAATAAATCAAAGAACGAAAAAATCAAATCATTGAACGGCTTTTCCGGCAATTGCTTTCTCGGCATCGACTCAGGCTCGACTACAACCAAACTCGTCTTGACCGATACCGAAAGCAACATACTCTACTCCGACTACAGCAGAAACGAAGGCGATCCGTTGCAGGCGGTTGCCAAGTCCTTGGAAAGAATGACTGTGGCTTGTCGTGAGAACAATGCGAGCATCAAAATTCTTTCCACATGCTCAACCGGATACGGTGAAGACCTGATAAAAGCGGCTTTTTCAATGGATTATTCGATTGTGGAAACGATGGCACATTACAAAGCAGCCAAAATGATGTGTCTGAACGTAGATTTCATACTCGACATCGGCGGTCAGGACATGAAAGCCTTGTTCGTGGAAAACGGAGTGTTGAATAAAATTGAATTAAATGAAGCCTGCTCATCAGGTTGCGGCTCTTTCATCGAAACCTTTGCCAATTCCCTTTCATTCAAAGTAAGCGATTTTGCCGATATAGCTTGTTTGGCAAAGAGCCCTTGCGATTTGGGGACTCGTTGCACAGTGTTTATGAACTCCAAAGTCAAGCAATATCTTCGCGAAGGTGCGACAGTGGCAGATATTTCCGCAGGTTTATCTTACTCAGTCGTTAAAAACTGTCTCTACAAAGTGCTAAAGCTGACATCTCTCGAAGTTGGAGAAAACATAGTCGTGCAAGGAGGAACGATGAGAAACGATAGTATAGTCCGAGCATTTGAAAACATAATCGGCAAAGAAGTTTACCGAAGCAGTAATCCTGAATTGATGGGAGCATACGGCTGTGCAATTCATGCAAAAGAAGAATACGAACGAACAAAAACCACATCCACACTGAGCATTGCCTTGGATAAATTCACCACAAAAGAAATATATTGCAAAGGATGCGAGAACCAATGTCTTGTAACCAAATATACGTTCGCCAACAACAATACTTATCACTCCGGAAACAAGTGTGAGAAAATCTTCTCCTCAAAAGCCGAAAGTGCCAAGGGAGAAAACATATACACATATAAAGTAGAGAGAGTTTTTTCCAACCCTCCGATTTCCCAACCCAAGATGCGATTAGGTATTCCCCGCATTTTGAATATGTTTGAAGACTTTCCATTTTGGCAAGCGTTGTTTTCAGCATTTGACATCGAAGTTGTATTGAGCGATTTGTCCACTTTCGAAAATTACGAAAAAGGTTTGAAAGAAGTGATGAGCGAAAACATCTGCTTCCCTGCAAAACTCGTACATTCGCATATTGCAAATCTTGCAACAAAAGGAGTAGAGAGAATATTTTTCCCTTATGTGGTATTCGAAAAGAAGGAAAGCAGTAATGCCGCAAACTCATATAATTGTCCTATTGTTTCATCTTACAGCATTCTGATAAAGAACCAAACTTTCAAAAACAAGTCTGCGAATATTCCTGTCGATAATCCCGTATTTACTTTCAAAGAAGAAAAACTTCTTTTCAAGAATTGCGAAAATTATATCAAGACTTTGTGCAACGGAAACGAAGCTTTGACATACTCCAAAGCCAAAATGAAACAAGCATTCGCACAAGCCAAACAAGCAGTCTTGGATTACGAAAAAGACATCAAAGACAAAGCCGAATCAATATTGAAGACAGCTCGAGAAAACGACATTCCCGTCATATTACTCGCAGCAAGACCATACCATAGCGACGCTTTGATACAACATAAGTTGAGCGACATCATCTCATCTTTGGGAGCAAGCGTCATAAGCGACGACATAGTAAGAAGAAACGAAGAATCCGATATGTCAGACACCTATATGCTTTCACAATGGTCTTATATGAACAGAATAGTGCGAGCGGCGAAATGGTCGGCACAACAAGATAACAAACTCAACTATGTTCAGCTGACTTCCTTTGGCTGTGGTCCGGACGCCTTTCTTCTCGACGAAGTAAGCAATCTTCTCAAAAGACATGGCAAACCTTGCACCATAATCAAAGTAGATGACATTAACAACATCGGTTCCATGCGTTTGAGAATCCGAAGCTTGTTGGAAAGTCTGAAACAGAAACAACAAACCGACAAAGCCGTACAAGCGTTCATCGATACCAAGACTTTTGAACACCATGACAAGGAACGAACAATCCTTGCTCCTTTTTTCACGGACTATGCTTCACCTTTGTTGCCGGAAGTCTTCGCTTTATGCGGCTACAAACTCGAAGTGTTACCATTAAGCGACGCACGCTCTGCCGAACTCGGCTTGCAATATTCCAACAACGAAGTTTGCTATCCGGCAACCCTTATTGTCGGCGATATGATCAAAGCCTTGCAATCGGGCAAATACGATTTAGACAGCACAGCCGTAGGAATCACACAGACAGGAGGGCAATGCAGAGCATCAAACTACTATCCTATCATACGCAAAGCACTTGTCGATGCAGGTTTCTCAAGAGTTCCCGTCATATCTGTAAGCATGTCCGACAGCATTCGAAATCATCAACCCGGTTTTTCTTTGGATTACAAATCCATTGCACCGATTGCGTTCGACGCCATGCTCTTTGGCGACAGCCTTTCAAAGATGTATCACAGCTCCGCCGTCAGAACAGAAAACCCGGACAAAGCCTTGGAACTCCGAGACAAACATCTGCAACAAGCAAAGCAACATATATTGCGAAAAGACCGCAAAGCACTCGCCCGACAGCTGAGTCAAGCCGTCCAAGACTTCAATTCCATACTTCCGAAGCAACACATAGAGCGTCCGAAAGTCGGAATCGTCGGGGAAATCTTCCTTAAATTTCATCCTTACGCCAATCAAAACATCATAAACCGCCTTATGCAGGAGCGAATCGAAGTCATACCGCCGCAACTCACTCCTTTCATGACGCAATACTTTGTAAACAGACGTGCAAAGGCAGACTTCGACGTAGAGAAAAGCAGCATTCCGAACTTTATAATCGACTTTTTGTATCATCTTGTGAACAAAGAAATAAAACGATACAACGAGATAATGTCTTCATTCAGGTATTACACCCCGTTTGACGACATCTTCGAATTGGCAAAGCACATAAAAGACATAGTACCCTTGATTGCACAATTCGGAGAAGGCTGGGCGTTACCTGCCGAAATCGTTTCACTCGCACGAAACAAAGCCGACGGAGTCATAAGCCTGCAACCATTCGGATGTATAGCCAATCACGTAATCAGCAAAGGAGTGGAAAACAAAATAAAACAACTCTTCCCCGATCTCACACTGCTTTCCCTCGATTTCGATTCGGGAGTCAGTCCCGTCAATGTAGAGAACAGACTTATGATGCTTATCGAGAGCATACGGGAACAAAGGAAATAAAAAACAAAACGAGCGTTCGCAAATGCAAAAGCAGGTCGAACGCTCGGTTTCCTTTACCTTATTATATTATGAAGGCTGTTTTTGTTATTCTAATCAATCAAGATCCCATATTAAAGTAATAAGTAGAACCTCCATAAGTGATGTAATATTTACTATGATACATTCTTTCACTCCTATTAGAATTAGGGTTATAATCTGGATTCTCTCTTACCGTTGCCCCACCTAACTTTTTGCTACAAGAAGAATCGCTATAAATATCTGCAACATAAGAGTTGCATGTGTTGTTAGAGTTATAAACTTTCAAATACACAGATTTAGCATAAACGCCACTACCGGCTACAGCCAATCCTTGCCAATATGGATAGTCTGAACTCTCTACTAAAACTTCTATTTCGTTATTTTCATTATTGGCAACCTTGTTTGAATTATCGTCATTGCCTGCAAAACTTGCTGTTGTCGAGAATAAAAATACCGACAAAGCCATTAAGAAAAATTTTTTCATCTCTTTAATAATTTTAATTTAACTTTAATAATCCGTTTAATTTACTTTGCCCAAGTCCCAAAGGCGATACAATTTTTTGAGATTTGATTTAAGGGAATAGGAACCCTGACTTCAAGGCATAAAAAAGTCGTGGAACTTTTGTCTTATCGATGTACGAGGTTCCGCAATTACCTAATCATTGAAATAAGAAAAGCCCACGAAAATCATCGTGAGCGTTTTCAGCTTATCTTCTCAATGATTTGTATGAAATTTTGCGGATTTCGTACATTCAAAAATAAGTAAAAACGCTTTAATATGTCGTATTAAAATACTAAGTCGTTATAATAAATCTTCTGTTTGCCGTTTCCTCCTTTTTTAAGTTTGTTTCTAAATTCGGCAACAAAGATATAAAAACTTTCTTATACGACAAAATTTTTTCTTTCCTTTTCCACGAATCACGCGAATCACGAGTATTTTTTCTCTCGCAAAGTTCGCAGACCGACAGAATAAATTGCAAAGTCGCAAAGGAAGTTCCACGTATCACGCGAATTTACACGAATCTTTTCTTTCTTCGCTTATAAAATCCGTTGTCTGTTGTCCATAGTCCGTTGTCAAGTTAAAAAGATACGTGTCGATACGTGAGATTCGTGGAGCCTCTTTTGCGTGCTTTGCAATTTATTCTGTCGGTCTGCGACCTTTGCGAGAGCCCCCTGAATCTTACTATCGGAATTTTTCCGCTTACTGATACCGGCAGTATCGCTAACTGATACTGGTAGTATCGCTAACTGGTACTGGTAGTATCGCTAACTGGTACTGGTAGTATCGCTAACTGATACTGTCAGTATCAATAAGCGGATTTTTTTTGATACTGCGTTTGAGGATTTTTTTCCTTACTTTAGCTGTTGGGAAAGGACTACGAGACTATGAGACAATAAGACAATGAGTTTTTGAAAGACCACAAGACTACGAGACAGCAAGACTACAAGTCAAACCCTCGTCTTGTTGTCTCGTTGTCTCGCAGTCTTAAATTCTTATAGTCTCGTTGACTTGTTGTCTTGTAGTCTTTAGACATTCGTCAGGCTTAATTTGCGTTCTTTTTGTCATGATTTGGAAAAAAAGTATTACCTTTGCAACTTTATTTTAATAAAGTATTGTAGTATGAAAAAATTGATTGCGGTTTTTGTAATGCTTTCGGGCATTTTTTTATTTTCGTCCTGCGTCGATGAAGAGGACTTTGACTTCAGCAGATTGTCGCAGACGACTTTGAATCCTTCGTTTGGTTTGAAGCTGTTTGAGACAGAGGTTCGTCTGAGCGACTTTTTGGATTTCGATACTTTGGTTGATGGTGTCGAAGGGCTTGAATTGACAAACGTATATGACGAACGGGGCGATTACATGGAGCTTTCGTATTCTCGTCTCGACACTTTTGATATTGCAGACTTCATGTCGGTGATCGATTCCGTGCAAGACGTAGAGATAACTCTGCCGGAGATTCACATACCCGACATTTCCGGATTGATACCTCCGGGAGCGACGATTCCTGATCAAAATCTTACGATTCCGGCTCTTGATTTGCCGATGGAAGATATAAGCGTCGAAGTTCCGGAATTTGAAGGAGAAGTTGCTTTGGACAGCATTCGGTTGCTTTCGGGCGGGATTGTGATAAGTTCAAACACGCTTCTGCCTTTCGAAGTCTTCATCGATTTGTCTTCGAGCAGCCTTAGAAACAACGCAACGGGCGAGTTGTATTCTCAACGCTTGCAACTGACTTCCGCAACCGGCGTTTTGCCTGAACAAACCCTTGATTTGTCGGGCTACAGCATCTTTTTGAAAGACAGTGCCGAAGTTGCAGGAAAGCATTTTATCGATTTGCGTTATCGTATCGTTGTCGAATACTCTTCAAACACCGGTTTCACGGGCGGAACCTTTGCTTTGGGAGTCAATCTCGAAGTTCTGCCTTTGCATATCGACATTGCATACGGCAGGGTCGGCGATGTGGTCGTTCCTATCCTCGATTCGGTGGATTTGTCTTACTTTGCAGATTCAAAACTCCGCGAATTCATGGACGAGAACAGCATCGACTTCGAACGACTCAAGTTTGAAATTTATTCGGAGACCAATGTGGGAATCGGAGCCTTTATCGCACCGAAAGTTTACAGCCTTACATCGGACGGAATCAGAACAGACTTTTTCTCAAACACCGATACGCTTCACATAAACAGGGCTGAGCGTCCCGGAACGCTTGGTACATCGACCGATTTCCTTGAAACGGATGCAGCAGCCGTCGAAGTATTGCCGACAAAGGTCGTTTACAATCTTGATATGCACTTTCAAGATCATTTATACTCAGGTTCGTTCCCTGCATTCGTGCAGCCGTATGATGCGTTCGTCATGTTAAGCACCAAAACCACCATGCCGATAAAAGCAAAGCTCACAAATCTGCACTATGAGGAAGAGATAACAGATTTAAGCTTTGTTGAGAAAGTCGATTTTGTTAAGTCTGCAAGTTTGGATCTGCTGATCGAGAACGAGTTTCCTGCATCTGTGGAAGTTAATTTCTTGCTTGCGGATTCGTCAGGCGTTGTTTTCGATACCTTGCTCGCTAATCCGGTGAAGATGAGTGGTGCTCCGGTAGATGCGGACGGCAATGTGTTGGCTCCGAAAGCCGAAAACGTGGTTGCAGAGCTGACTGCGGAAAAATATGACAGGCTCATGGAAGCGGCAAAGGTGAAATTCACTGTTTTGCTCAACACTTCGACGGAAGAAAACGGCAATCGACCTTTCATAAGGTTCAAGAAGGATGCCGGAATCAGGGTTAAAGCTTCAGTGAAGGCTGTTGCAGACATAAGATTTTAAGGTGTAATGAATGTAATTAAAGATATGAAACAAAAAAGTGGTATGAAAAGATATTTGATCTTGATTGTATTTTTTGCGATCGGCTTCGGCTCGTATTCTTCCTTTGCTCAAAAAGAAGAAATCTCCTATTTCTTCAAAGAAATCCCGCAGTTGTCGCATTTGAACCCCGCAATGTCGCCTAATTCCAACTTTTTCATAACCATAGGCATGCCTTCGTTGGAATTTAACACCTCCGGATTTTGCTATCATGACGTTATAAACCGCCATCCCGAGTATCCGGATTCTTTAAGGATTGATATAGACGGTTTTATGAACAAGTTGAAACGCAATAACTACGTTGCGTTCGATTATGAGCAGAATTTGTTGGGCTTCGGCTTCAAAGCAGGAAAAAATTACTTCAGTTTCGAAACGGCATTGACCGTTGACACAAGATTTTCTTTCTCTCGTGGAGCCTTCGACTTGGTTGTGTTTGGCACAGACGTCTCTTCCGGAGAGGCAAAGTTGTTCGACGGAGATTTGTTGGAGCTTAACGCATATCTTTCCGCAGCAGTGGGCTACGCAAGAGAGATTAACGACAAACTGACCATTGGTGTGAGAGCAAAACTCTTGAAGGGACTTGCCAATGTGCACACAAAAAACACTTCGCTCAGCCTTCACTTCAACGAGAACAATGAGATAATGGCACGAGGCGAGATTGACTTGCAGACATCCAATATTTTCGGATTCTATGAGATTACTTCATTGTTTGCAAACGGTGCGACACAAAATTTCGAGCTTAATTCGGTTGATCAGATTCTCAATGATATGACGTCAAACCTTGGTATGGCGTTCGATGTAGGTGCTACGTATCGTTTTAACGACCATATGGAAGCAGGAATCTCTGTGAGCGACATCGGAATGGTGAATTGGGATGCGAATTGTGAGGGAATAAAAACAATGAATCCGGGAATGGACGTCAGCTTTGAGGGAGTTGAGGCTCCGTTGGACTCACTTGGAAGTTCCTTATCGGGATATTTGGAAACTGTTGTCGATAGTCTGAAAGCTGCATTCGACATTCACTCCGTCGATATAGGCAGTTACAGCACCGTATTGCCGATGAAAATCAAGGCTTCCTACACTTTGAGATTCGCAGGCGTCAATTACTTGCACGTTCTTGCCAATACGAAGTTTTGGAACGGCAATATGATGGATACGCGTCTTTCTTTGTTTTATGCGTTGCGAACAAAGCCGTTCTCAATATCTGTGGGTAATACGATAATGTCTTCATCTGTTTTCAATCCTTCTGCTTTGATGACGATAACAGCAGGAGGCCCGTCGTTGCATCTTGGAGCGTCGTTCCGCACGGCAGGAATGACATCGTTCAATGTTGCAGACATGAGTGGATTCTCGGTATTCTTCGGCTTGAGTTGGCGATTCGGTAACAAGTCTTATTGGAAGAAATAATCGAAACGAAGAAACAAATTCGTGAAACAAGGATTTGATTTTCCGAATCCTTGATTCGATAAAATGAAACAAAGTTCCGTCAAATCATATCTTCGACGGAACTTTGTTTTTTCTTTGTAGCCTTGTCAGCGTATTTGTTTCAGATTGTTGTTTTCGTCTATCAAGATTATCGAAGAGGCTTTCTGCTCGGTGCATTCTTCACGTCCGCAAAGCGAAACATAATCCACCGCTTCCAAAATCCGATTGTCGATTTGCGAAAAGCACAAAGGAGTCGGCTCTCCGCTGATATTGGCTGACGTACTCACTATAGGCTTTCCGTATTCGCTTAAAAGGTTTTGACAAAACTCGTGATTCGGAATCCTGATTCCTATACTCTCATTGCCGGAAAGAAGATGTATCGGCAGATTCTTTGCTTTAGGATATATTATAGTCGTAGGTTGGATGGCTGTTCTTAAAACATCGAGAGCCTTCTCGGGAATCTGCTCCACATAATCCTTGAGCATGTCTTCGTCTTTCACCAATATCAAAAGATTTTTTCCCGAATCCCTACCTTTGATGCTTACGATTTTTTCTATGGCTTCGGCATTTGTCGCATCACAACCAAGTCCCCAAACAGTATCGGTGGGATAAAGAATTACCCCACCGACTTTCAAAACCTCTGTTTCTTTCATTTGTCAAATGCTTTTATTGCATCAAGAAGTTAATGTCTGCATTCAAATCGAACTCTTTTGGTTCGTTTGCTCCGTGGAAAAATTTCATCTTATTGTTTCTTCCAATCAAACTCAATTTTCCTTCTTTCAAACGCAATGCAGTGGCTTCTCTGATTGCTGCAATCTTAATATCCGGATTTACTTTGGTGAATTCGTTCAATCTATCGTCTCTTGTCTCTCCTCCATGCTTAGGATCGAAAAAGTCTGTGTAGTGAGGATTGATTTGGAACGGCACAAGCTTCATGCAATCAAAGCTTGCAGGCTCGATAATCGGCATATCGTTTGTTGTTTTCAAGCTAAGACCGGCAACGTTACTTCCTGCCGACCAACCCATGTAAGCAACACCGTCCATGACTCTTTGAGAAATCAAACTCATTATACCGTTTCTGTAAAGCTCATACACCAAATGGAAAGTGTTTCCTCCACCGACAGCAATGCATTCCGCCTGTTCAACGGCTTTTTTTGCGTCTTGTTCTTTGTGAATGCTGTAAAGATTCAAGCCCAATCCTTCAAACACCGTCTTGACTTTTGTTTCGTAATTGTCATATCCCATAGATACGCCTGCGTAAGGAATAAACAACACATTCTTAACACCGCTTTCGTTGCAGAAGTCTTTGATCATGTCTTTGCACCAGTCCAAATATTTTTCTCCTGCATTGGTTGAATTGCTTATAAGCAAAAGGTTTCTTTTCATATTCTCTTCGTATTAAATTGTAAATTCGTTTCAGTGGCACAAAGATAAGACTTTTATTTCATTTTCTTCATATCAAAGTACGTAAACTGTGAAAAAAGACTTGTAAACAAGTTTTTGATTTGTCGAACAATGGACTGATTATCATATTTGGCTATCAGAGTTTTATGAAACAAAGAAACAATTTTTTGTTTTCAAGATTCATTCCGCTCAAATCAAGAAACAATTTTCTGAAACAAAGAATCATTTTATCCTTCTTTCAATCCGTTGCGATAAGTCTAAATTTCTTACCTTTGCATATCAAATGGAATATGTTTATGTCTTTTTTGCCTACCACCGTTAAAGAATTGGAACAAAGAGGTTGGGATTGGGTCGATGTGATTTTTGTATCGGGCGATGCCTATGTTGATCATCCTTCCTTCGGATGTGCGGTTATTTGCCGTTTTTTGGAGAGTAAAGGTTATCGAGTCGCAGTTTTGGCTCAGCCGAATTGGAAAGACGATTTGCGAGACTTCAAAAAGTTGGGAGAACCTCGCCTTTGCTTTTGTGTAAGTTCAGGTTGTATGGATTCGATGGTAAATCACTATACGGCGGCTAAAAGAAAGAGAAGCGACGATGCTTACACTCCGGGCGGTCAATCCGGCTTTCGTCCCGATAGAGCAACGCTTGTTTATTCCAAAATCTTGAAAGAACTCTATCCAAACACGCCTGTATTGATCGGAGGCATTGAAGCATCGATGCGAAGGCTTGCTCACTACGACTATTGGGAAGATTCACTTATGCCGTCTTTGCTTTTGGATTCTCAAGCCGATATGTTGATTTACGGAATGGGGGAAAGGGTGGTTTGGAAACTATGCGAAAGGTTGCAAAATGGCGAAAAGATAAATCAAATCACAGATATGGAGCAGACAGCCTATGTATGCTCAAAACCTTGTGAAGTTTCGAAAGATTGGAACGATGTTTATGTGCCCTCATTCGAGCAATGCAAGCGAGATAAGAAAGCTCAAGCCGAATCGATCTGCATTTTCGAAAAGCACAGCAATAAATCGGATGACGAACGTTTGATTCAAAAATACGAAAAACAAAAATCATTTGTCGTAATCAACCCTTTCGATAGGACTTATTCGGGAAAAGATTTGGACGAAGTCTATTCTCTGCCGTTTGAACGCAAGCCTCATCCCAAGTATGCAAAGAGAGGAGCGGTTCCGGCTTTTGAAATGATTAAATATTCTGTGAACATACATCGCGGTTGCTTTGGAGGGTGTGCTTTTTGTACCATTGCGGCTCATCAAGGCAAAAGAATTATTTCCCGAAGCAAAGAATCGATAATGCAGGAGATAGAAACGATTGCACAAGACAAAGATTTCAAAGGCTATTTGTCTGATTTGGGTGGTCCGTCTGCAAATATGTACAAAATGAAAGGAAAAAACGAGGGATTGTGTCGCAAGTGCAGTCGTCCTTCATGCCTGTTTCCATCTCTCTGTAAGAATATGGATAACAGCCATAAGCCACTTCTGGAACTTTATTCTTCGGTTCGGGCTTTGCCATTCATAAAAAAAGCCTTTGTTGGCAGCGGTGTGAGATATGATTTGTTTGATGAGAGCGATTATTTCGAGATTCTTTGTCGTCATCACGTAAGCGGACGTTTGAAAGTGGCTCCTGAGCACTCATCGGACAGGGTTCTGAAACAGATGCGTAAGATGTCATTTTCACGGTTCGTCGATTTGAAGAAACGATTTGAGAAAATCAATGTTCGATATGGCTTGAATCAGCAATTGATTCCTTATTTCATTTCTTCCCATCCTGCGTGTGAGATGAAAGATATGGTGAATTTAGCGGCACGAACCGCAGATTTGGGTTATCGATTGCAACAAGTGCAGGACTTCACTCCAACACCTATGACTATCGCAACCGAGACTTATTACACCGGAATGGACATCTACACCAAAGAAAAGGTGTTTACAGAAAAAAATCCTGCTGCAAAAGCTATGCAGAACAGGATTTTCTTTTGGTATAAGCCCGAAAACAGAAATTGGGCTAAAGCCATGTTTAAGAAATATGGGGAACGATTTCCTCAACGCTAAGCATTGATTGTTCTCCGCTTTGCATATTCTTAAGCGTAACTTTATTTTGTTTTATCTCTTCTTCGCCGGCAAGAATCACAAACTTGATTTGCTTGTCGTTTGCGTAGTTCATCTGCTTTTTAAGCTTTGCATTGTCGGGATAGACTTCGGTTTTGAATCCGCCATTTCTTAATTGCTTGGCAATCTTTTGTGCAAAGAGACTTTCGCTTTCGCCGAAATTAACAAATAAAACATCGGTCTGGGATTTCAATTCTTCGGGATAGAGGTTCAATTGTTCGAGACAATCGTATATTCTGTCGGCTCCGAATGATATTCCAACGCCTGATAAACCTGATTTGCCGAAAATTCCGGTCAGATTGTCATATCGTCCGCCTCCGCAGATACTTCCGATAGCTACGTCTTCGGCTTTGACCTCCACAATCGCACCTGTGTAATAGTTTAGCCCTCTTGCAAGTGTCAAATCCAAATCCAAATTTTCTATTCCAAGCTGTTTGCAGCGTGAAAGCACATATTCTGTTTCTTCGATTCCCTTTTCAGCAACCTCTCCGCTCAATATGTTTTTTAATTGTGCGATTTTCTCTTCATTGCTTCCCGAAAGATTGAGGATCGGTGCTATTTTGGCTGTGTCTTCTTTTGAAAAGCCTTTTGTTTCTTCAAGTTCTTTGATGACGTTTTCATAACCCACTTTATCTAATTTGTCGATTGCGACGGTTATGTCGGTGAGTTGATTTTCTTTTCCTATGTGTTGTGCGATTGCAAGCAGGATTTTGCGATTGTTGAATTTGATTCGTGTCCTCAGATTGAAAGCAATGAAAACTTCGGATATGATTTCCATCAATTCAACTTCGTTCATAAGACTTTCGCTTCCTATAATATCGGCATCACATTGGTAAAACTCTCTGTATCTTCCTTTTTGCGGTCTGTCGGCACGCCATACGGGTTGAATCTGATAGCGTTTGAACGGAAATGTTATCTCGTTCAAGTGGTTTACGACAAATCTTGCAAATGGTACGGTAAGGTCGTACCGCAGTCCTTTTTCGCAAATCTCTTTCGTTATTTGTTTGTAATTTCCCGAACTGAGGTCTTTGTTTTCGGTAAAGTCGCCCGAGTTTAATATCTTGAAGAGAAGTTTGTCTCCCTCTTCACCGTATTTTCCCATGAGCGTGTCCAAATTTTCTAAAGCAGGGGTTTCTATCTGCTGAAATCCGTGTTTGCCGTAGATGTTTTTGATTGTATTGAAAATGTAGTTGCGTTTCTGCATTTGAATCGGCAAAAAGTCTCTCGTGCCTTTTACAACCTTGTAATTCATATCGTATTTTTTATCTGTGAAAACCTAATTCAAAGTGCAAAAGTAAAGTTTTTTTGAATTTTTTTGATACTTTCTGTTTACTTTTTCCGATTTTTTGAGTCTATATATGCAGATGAAATTTTTTGAAAGGGGTTTGACAGATGTGTTTTTGCGAATCATGTCGTTGTTTCTTTGTTTCGAAAAATTGAATTCAAGAAAGAATTTTCTGAAATAAAGAATTAAAAAAATGAAACAAAGAATCGGTAAGTGTGATGAGGGAAAAAACGAAAGCGAAATAAAAAATGTTATATCTGATTAAAGAAAGTGAAGTTGAAATTTGGTAGTCAGAAAAAAATAGTTTAATTTTGTAACCTAAAATTCTTATAGTATGAAAAGGATAGTTTTATTAATTGTGGGCGTTTTCTTGCTCGTGTCATCTCAAATGGCGGTTGCTCAGTTGTATCCAATGAGTAATGCAAACCATAACACGACAAAACACTCGTGTAGTGGCTATGTGTATGACGATAACGTGAATGGAGATTACGGAGACAACTTAGACAGATGGATAACCATTTGTCCGCCGGCGTCAACCGGTAATACAGGACGAATTTCGTTGACTTTCGAAGAATTTATGATAGATGCAACGGATACTTTCTTTGTTTACCAAGGTACAAGCATAAATTCGTCCATCATGACGACCGCAGACAATACACCTTACTTTCAAGCAAATTATTTGCAAGGCAAAACAATCATGCCAAGTTTGATGGAGCCATCAGGATGCTTGACACTAAGATTGAAAACCGATGATCAGGAACTGCCGCATTCCGAACCTCTCGGGTTCAAAGCGAAGATTGAGTGCGCTTCAATGTGCCAACACCCCGAGGCAGGCTTGGATTCAATTTTCTACAAGGTGCATGAAGACGGCTCAAGAACTGCTCATCCGGTGCGAGATGGCGTAGATACTTTGATAAATGAAGAAGGTGATACTACGATTGTCAAGTTTAAGAGCGTTGATATTTGCTTTGGAGACTCGGTAGTCTTGGTTGCAAAACCTTTATTCCCTGAAAACGATAACGTATATCACCAAGAGCCTGAACATTGTATTTATGAGTGGACGTTCGGAGACGGACAAAAAGATACGGTTGAGTATAACGTTGAGGTAGGTCACTCATGGGTTGATGTAACCGGCTATGATCTTTTCTTGGTTGTTGAAGACACTGCTAACGGAGGCTGCAGAAGTAAAAATACTATTGATACTCGTTTGCGTATAGCAACGAATCCGATCAAGACAGTGCAACAACTGCCTGATATGTGTTCGGGAACGGAAATGGGATTTGCGGTTGGTTATGGTGAAAACTCACAAATCATAGTCGATTCATTGGATTTCGGACGTCAGGCAAAGGAACGTTATGAAGAAACGGTGTTTATTCCGGACGGACCTAACTGTCCTGCTCCCGATGGTTCGATTTGTTTCGATGCTCCTGTAACCTTTGACCAGTTCCCTGCAGGTGCAACGGTTGGAAGTGCAGATGATATCATGGCGATTTGTATCAATATGGAGCATACTTTCATTGGGGACTTGGGATTCCAAGTTATATGTCCTAATGGTCAGAGTGTAACTTTGAAATACAACACTCACGAAGGAGGAGCCAACATGGGACAAGCTACATCTGAAGGTGGTGGTTGCGATTCTGCGAACAATCCTCCGGGAATTGGTTGGACGTATTGTTTTTCCAATCAATACTTGACCGGTCAGCAAGGTGTGATAAACGGACTTAATGGTTCGCAGGTGGATTCTACCAATACAGTTGATACGATTGGTTATTTTCAAACTCCGATTCAAGGGGTGGCAAATACATCGAATCAAGCGGACACAGCAGATTTGACAGGATTTCAATCGTTGGTTGGTTGTCCGCTTAATGGTGAGTGGCGATTGAGAATTTGTGATGACTGGGGAGCTGACAACGGCTATGTATTCTGGTGGGACATGGAATTGGGGCAATCAAGCTCAGCAAACTGGGATTATCAAGTGCCAATCGATACAGTGATTTGGTCAGGCCCTACATTCTATTCTCCAACCTCCTCAACGACTGCCGTAATAGCTCCACCGATCGATAGCGTCGGCGTATTCGTGTTTGACATCAAGATTATAGATGAGTTTGGCTGTGAATGGGATACAGTATCGCCATTGACGGTTGTGCAAACCCCTGTTGTAGATCTTGGAGAAGATATTGCACTTTGCGAAATGACAGACGTAACTCTTGATGCAGGAAATGAAAGTCCAACAGCAAGCTATATATGGTCGCCAACGGGAGAAACGACACGAGTAATCGTTGCCGAGGCTCAAGAAAACTCTCCTGCACTTGTTACACACAAGGTTTTGGTTACAGAGTACAATGGTTCGATATATTGTTATGGAGAAGACGAAATCAATTTGATTGTTCGTCCTGCGGCAAATGCAGCCTTTACTTCCGATACCTATCCGTTGGAAGGCTGTGAACCGTTCTCGTTCCAGTTACAAAGCACATCTACAAACGCAACTCAATACGAGTGGACTGTGGGAGAAATTCAAACAACCGAGACTAATCCATCGTTTACTTTCCCTTACGGAACTTATGACGTGAAGTTGAAAGTTACTTCTGAATATGGTTGTCAGGACTCTGTACATTATCCGGCCATGATAAATGTTTTCAAAAATCCTGTGGCTGATTTCGGATGGGAACCTGCAAATCCATATTCATCAAATCCTACTGCGAATTTTGTGAACTTGACACAGCCTGATGATGCCACGAATCAATATCATTGGACCATTCAAACAAACAGAAATAACGCTAATGACATCGAGAATGTCTTCGGTCCGAATCCGTCATACACATGGTCTCCGCAATCAGGTCAGAATGTGGCAGGTGATTATAATGTAACACTTGACGCATATACAGTAAACAATGCACCAAGCGGCTATGTGTACGAATGTCATGACACAATATCGAGAGTAATTACCATTATAAACGACAATTTGTTGTTCCCGACGGTAGTAACTCCAAATGGTGATGGTATAAATGACGTATTTGTGATACATAATCTTATAGATGGACAAGCCTTTCCTGATAATGAGTTGGCTATTTACAACAGATACGGAAAGCGGATCTTCTTCGTACAAGATTTGAGGCATGAATCAGATTTCTGGGATCCTGCTGCGACGAACACTCCGACCGGAACGTATTTCTATCGTTTCATAGGAAGAGGACCGATCAGAGATGTGGAATTCAAAGGCTCGGTTGAAATTTTGAGATAAACAGAAACAAACGTACGTATTCAAGGGCGAAAACATTGTTTTCGCTCTTTTTTTGTTTCAATCTTTGTTTTGCGTGTGTCTTTTTTGTATTTTTGCATTTATGAATAAGGTATCGGTAATATTTATCACTATGTGCTTAGGTTGCATCTTTGCAACGGCACAAAATTCCGTTGTAATGCAAAATGCGGAATCAGAAATGGCTGCTTTGCAAGACAGCATGTTTCAGGCAGTAAGCGACAATGAGAGATTCAATGCCAACGAACGATTTATTGAAAAGTTGGAAAATTGTCTCGAAATGCAGAATAGTTTTCGTTATGATTTTGCTTTGTTAGACAGAATCAGCATATTGACTTCGAAAGACAAGCGTTTTAAGATTTTTACTTGGGCAATAGTTTCCTCAGAGGGAGAATTCTTTAACTACGGCTTTGTTCAAGCCGAAAATGAGGCGAGTGGAGAGTATGAAGTCTATAAGTTGATGGCACGAAACGACGATATATATTCACCGCAGGAGCAAAAACTTTCCGACACTTGTTGGTTTGGTGCGGTTTATTATGAATTGATAACAACAAAACATGAAAACATAACATACTATACCCTTTTGGGCTGGGACGGTAAAGATATCTATTCACGAAGAAAAGTAATCGAGCCGGTAACTTTCAAACACAACAGTGGCAGACCTTCATTCGGAGCACCGGTGTTTTACAAGCAGAAAGGAATCAGAAGAATGATTTTCGAATATGCCCCTGATGTCGCATTCAATCTTATTTACGATAATCAGTTTTTTGAATTGGGAGGAGTCAAAAAGGCAAAGAAACGTCCCGGACGTAAGAATCGTGCATTTGAAGTCGAAGATAAGAAAATTGAACGCACGTGGGTGATTTTGTATGACGAGTTAGAATCGAAATCAGACGGCGTTGTGGGATTCAGTCAGTTGAATGTACCGAGCGGAAAGGTTGAAGGGTTAAGTTTTGAGCGTGGAAAGTGGCGTAAGATAGAGAATTTGGTTCCTCGAAACGAAAAGAAAAAGAACGAAGTCGATAATGGAAATTACGATTTTGGCAAAGAAAAAAAGTTGTATTAGTGTTTGAAAATTCTCAGTCAATATTTGATTTTCAGGCTTTTTTGATTGCTTAAAATGAATCTTTGTTTTAATTTGCCGAATCTTTGTTTCAGTTTGCCCAAACAAAGAAAGAAAAAAATGATTCTTTGTTTAATTAAGGGCTATTTTGAATCTGCTCCAATCTTTGTTTTGTTCGGAAAATTGAAACGTGCATTTGTTGTTGTTTTGCTTTGCTTTACAGCCTTGCCTGCAAATTCTCAGAAAAACGATTTGCTCTCCTACGACCCATGTTCAGAATTTGTATCCAAGAGTGCGAAACAAGATTTCAATAAGGCTTTCAATGCGTACAAAAAAGGTGAGTTTAACAAGAGTGTTTCTTTGTTGCGAGAAATTATTGACGAACAATCTGATTTTGCTTCTCCGTTTTTCTTGCTTGGAATCATAGGTGTGTCTGCCGATAAGCCGGAAATGATTGAGAAATACATGCCTGAAGTAATCAGAATCTGTCCCGAATACAGTCATCCTTTGTTGCATTACTATCTTGGTGTGATTGAATACAGCAACAACAACTTTTCCAAGGCCATTCCTTACTTTGAGAAATTCTTTGAACTGAATGAGCAAGAGCAATACGAAGATTTGCAGACAGAAGCCATAAATTATATTCAATGGTGTGAGTTTTTGTTTGAGACAACCGAGAAACACTTTCCGTTCACTCCGAGAAAGATAGATGGCATTTCAACAAAAAAAGATGAGACTTGTGCATTTATTTCCCATGATCAAAAACAGATATACTTCATTCGCAAAGACATGGTGAAATTAGAAAGCGATGAAAGTTTCTATCGAAAAACCGAATTCAAGGAAATGGAGTTGCTGTGCAGGGCTGACGAAAATGAAGAAGGCGAATTTGATTTGGGTTTTTCAATCGACCGTTATATAAAAACAGATGGTCCAATCGGAAAGGTGAGTCTTACAACCGACAACAAAAAACTTTATTTCGCACAAGCATTCAAAGATGGAGAGAAGGTAGGATTGGATTTGTTCGTTTGTGAAAGCATAGAAGATAATTGGAGTGAGCCAAAACGTTTGAGTGAAAAAGTAAATAGTGTGGATGCAAACGATGTTTATCCCTCCGTTTCACCCGATGGAAACACATTATACTTTGCCTCGAATAGACAAGGTGGTTATGGCGGTTATGATATTTATGTTTCGCGTAAGGGAAAAGACGGTTTGTGGGAAGAAGCCGTTAACATGGGAAAACGAATCAATACTCCGGGCGATGAAATCAATCCATTCATTCATGCAGACAACCATAGCTTTTATTTTTCTTCCGATGGCTGGAAAACCATTGGAGAAAAGGATTTCTTCTATATCGATTTGGACGATGTTAAAATGAAGAAACCGCTCAACATAGGCTCAGATATAAATACGGAAAACGATGAATCGAACATAGGAATCCTGCCTGACGGACAAACGGCTTATGGAACGGTCTATGATGAATTGGCAAATAATTACGATATTTGTTTGTTTCCGATTCCTGAAAACGTGAAAGCCGAAGCCGTAGGGCTTGTCAGAGGAAAGGTTATTGTTGAAAATGGAATCGATAATGTGTGTGATATAAGATTGTATGCAAAGAAGAGCAAAACAAGTGTAACTTACAATAGTAATCCTTACGACGGAGAATTTGTCCTTTCTTTGGTTGATAATGAGAGATACTTGATGAAAATTGAGAAAGAGGGTTATGCCTTCAGTGCAGGCTTTATCGATGTTAACGATACGGTGAATCCGCTTGTCTTTACTTTGCGTCAATTGATAGGAGGGGAGACTTACGAACTTCCGAACATTGTTTTTGATTCTTCAGGTGAACTTATGGAAGAAAGCCTTGAAATATTGAATGAATTCGTTCTTTATTTGAAGAGTAATCGTTTTAGAATAGAAATATTTGCACCAAAGAATCAAGCTGAATACATAGCCGAATATATCATCAAAAGCGGAGTTAGAAAAGACCGTGTTTCGGTTTCAGGAAAATCTTCCGAAAAAGTAGGATACCGTTTGCAATAGTCGGACATAGAAATACAAAAAAACGGGCAGGTTTTCCTGCCCGTAAAACAAAGAGTCCGATTAAGAAATCAGGATATTAGCCTAATCTTTCCAATTGTACTGTAAAGTGACGCATCAATTCAGCTTCCCAAGTGATTTTTACTCCTCTTGTGATTTCGTTTCTTCTATCGTAAACATTCTTCAAAGCAGCTGCGATAACGTCCATGTGATTGTTTGTGTAAACTCTTCTTGGTATGCACAAGCGAACAAAATCCAATCCACCGAAACGGTTTTCTCTTGTAACAGGATCTCTATCTGCCAAGATGTAACCTATTTCGCAACCACGGATACCTGCTTCCAAATAAAGTTCACAAGTCAATGTTTGAGCAGGAAACTCTTCTTTTGGAACGTTTGTAAGAATCTTGTCGGCGTCAACGAAGATTGCGTGTCCTCCAACAGGTCTTTGGTAAGGTATTCCGTACTCATCTAATTTTGCTGCCAAGTATTGTACTTGACGAATACGAGTATCAAGGTTGTCAAATTCAGTATTCTCGTCCAAACCTACTGCCAAAGCGTCCATATCTCTTCCGTTCATACCACCATAAGTAAGGAAGCCTTCGAAAGGAATGCAGAACAATTTAGCACCTTCATACCATTCTTTCTTGCGAGTTGCAATGAATCCACCCATGTTAACGATACCGTCTTTCTTTGCAGACATTGTCATACCGTCAGCGTAAGAGAACATTTCCTTTGCAATTTCTTTGATGGTTTTATCAGCGTATCCTTCTTCACGAGTCTTGATAAAGTAAGCGTTTTCTGCAAAACGAGCTGAGTCAAGTACAACAGGCTTGTTGTATTTGTCTGCAACAGCTCTTACTTCTCTAAGATTCTGCATAGAAACAGGCTGTCCTCCTGCAGTGTTATTTGTTACCGTTACGATGATGAAAGGAATCTTATCAGCGTTTTCAGCCAAAGCTTTTTCCAATTTCTTAGGATCAACGTTTCCTTTGAAAGGTATTTCCAATTGAGTGTTCTTTGCTTCATCTATTGTGCAGTCTAAAGCAGTTGCTTTACGGCTTTCGATATGTCCTTTTGTTGTATCGAAGTGTGAGTTGCCCGGAATGATGTCGCCTTGTTTAACTAAGTGAGAGAACAAAACGTTTTCTGCTGCACGACCTTGGTGAGTTGGGATAACGTATTCAAATCCTGTGATTGCTGTAATAGTGTCTTTCAAACGGAAGAAGCTGCTTGCTCCTGCGTAAGACTCATCTCCCATCATCATTGCTGCCCATTGACGGTCAGACATTGAGCCTGTACCGGAGTCGGTGATACAATCGATGTACACATGTTCAGACTTAAGCATGAAAACATTGTTTTTAGCTTCTGCAAGCCATTTTTCACGTTCTTCGCGTGTGGATTTTCTGATTGGTTCTACCATTTTAATCTTCCACGATTCTGCAAAAGGTAATTCCATAACTGATTAAATTTTAATGATTAAAAATATAAAAAATTGAAAATAAAATACAAACGTAATTATAACGAACTCGTTACAGAGCAATAAAGCAATCCCTTTCCTTGATATTAAGGAAGGTTCTGTAGATGATAAGAAAGAATAGTTTTGAGTTCATATACCATTCAAACGTTTTCTTGCTTGCAAAATTACAACATTTATATGAGAAATAATAATCTTAGAACTGTTTTTTTGTTTCGGAATGCAAAAAAACAGCTTTTGATTTGGTTTTACCGAAATCAAGAAACAATTTTCTAAAACAAAGAAACAGATTCCTGAAATCAAGAAACAATTTTCTGAAACAAAGGTTTATTTTTACCTTTTTTAGGGGTGATTATTTGTAAGCCCAAACGCTCATCATGCACTTTGAACAATCAAAACTCAAACGGTAAGTATGTTGATTATCTTTAAGGAATAAATCTCCTTCAAAGCCTTTTGACAGCTTATCTCTTCGCAAGCATTGACCAAGGTTAAATCTCAAACAATTCTTCGAGCGCATCAGTTCGTGATTTCTTTTGTTTGGATTTATCTCGACGGCACTTTCGTAAACTCTTACGCCCATTTGTTCATAGAATTCTTTGCTCAAATCGTTTGAAACATTTTCTTGATAATCCACCTCTTGACTTATGTAGTTTGTGTTTTTGTTCAAGACTTGCGAATGCAAGGCTCGGTTCGCTTCTTTCAGTTTTTCAGTCAGCAATTCGCAACATCTGCGTCTCAAATCGGCAAGTAAAGAATTTGGAAAGAAGAATCTCTCTGAGCAATCATAGGAAAAGTTCCTCAAGGCAAAGACCGTATCTCCCAATTTCCCGATTTGCTTTCGTAGATTCTCCTCATAAGCATTTGTATTTTTGACAGCCTCTTTCCCATGTTCAAAATAAACGCTCGCAATCACATTGTTTTCTGTCTGAAACCTCAATTCATTATCACTCAAACAAGCATCTATCCAAATGCTTCTTGAAGCAGAATTGCCGGAAAGTTGTTTTTCGAAAGCTACATCTTTATTCCTATGTAATACAGTTCCTTTTGGAATACTTATTTTTTTGTTTGCACTAAAACCATTTGCTGTTACAGCATTAACCAAAAGCCCATTCAAATCCCCCTTTTGGTCAAAGAAAACAATGCCGTCGCCATTGTGTGCCTGCTCTTTCGAATCTGTTTTGATAAAACCGTTTTTGCACTCAATCACTCTTCCGAATACTTTGCCGAGGCTTTTTGTTGATTTGAGATTTCCTGTTTTTTCGCTTTTGCCTTCAAGATTGAAAATTGTGAATCCCCGATTGAAACTTTTCGAAACATCGGGAGAAAAATTCAAATCGACATTTCCATAAGATGAACGCTTGTATTGGGGATTCTTTTTGCAGAAATCATTCATCAATTCGCTGTAATAAGCCGTTACATTTCGAACATAGTTAATGTCTTTCAAGCGTCCTTCAATCTTAAAGCTGACAACGCCTGCTTTAATCAAGTCTTCTAATTTTGAAGCTACGTTAAAATCCTTTGTACTCAAAAGATAGGAATCTTTCATCAAGACTTCGCCATTTTCATTCAGCAAATCGTAACTGCTTCTGCAAGATTGGCAACACTCACCTCTGTTTGCACTTCTCCCTGTCTGGTAGTGGCTCAAATAACATCTGCCGCTGACAGAGCAACACAAAGCTCCGTGAATGAAAAACTCCAATTCGATATCAGGACAATGGGAATGTATCTCTTTAATATCCTCGATTGACAATTCTCTTGCAAGCACTACGCGTTCTATTCCGGCGTTTTCAAACCACTTAACCTTTTCTTTGGTGAAATTATTAGCCTGAGTAGAAGCGTGAATCGTCATATTGCATTCATTCATTTGGAGATATGCCATGTCTTGAACGATGATTGCATCGACGCCCGCTTGATATAAATCTTTTACTGCTTGCCTTGCTTGTTCGATTTCATTGTCGAAGATGATTGTGTTCAAAGTAACGTAAACTTTTACGCCGAAAAGATGTGCGTAATCCACAACTTGCTTTATGTCATTCAAAGAATTACCTGCCGCAACCCTTGCTCCGAATTTTTCGAATCCCATATAAACGGCATCCGCACCGCAATCGATTGCGGCAAAAGCCGTTTCCTTGTTTCTTGCAGGAGCAAGTAATTCAAGAGCAGTTTGTTGCATTTTTCCGGGTTTTTAAGATAACGCAATCACAATGAGAATCTGAGCCGATAAAACTCTGAGAAACATAGTCAAAGGATAGACTGAAGCATACGCAACAGCAGGAGCATCGTTTGGAGACTGCTCATTGGCAAATGCAAGTGCAGGAGGGTCGGTCGTACAGCCTGCAAGAAGACCGCAAAGTGTGAAATAATTCATCTTCCACTTCAATCGAGCAAACAAACCTACGATAAGAAGTGGCAGAATCGTTATTATAAGACCGTAAAGCACCCAAACATAACCTCCATTCATTATTGCAGAGAAGAATTTCCCGCCCGCAGACAAACCGACCGAAGCAAGAAATAAAGAGATTCCTATTTCCCTTATCATCATGTTTGCAGATGTCGTTGTGAAAGTAACAATCTTATAATAGGGACCAAATCTTCCCATAAGGATTGCAACAATCAACGGACCGCCTGCAAGACCTAACTTTACGCTTTGAGGTAAAAATGGAAATGCAATGGGAATCGAACCGAAGATAACACCTAAAACAATTCCCAAGAATATAGGAATAAGATTCGGAGTGTTGAGTCGCTTCATCGAATTTCCTAAAAGAGATGTAACCTTTTCAACATTTGCTTCCTCGCCAACAATGGTTACTCTGTCGCCTGTTTGTAATATCAAATCCTTTTGAGCAATCAAATCTATACCATTTCGATTTATTCTCGTGATAGTAACTTTATACAATGCTCTAATGTTGAGTGAACCTATCTTTTTGCCGTTTAGTTCCGATTTTGTTACCACTGCACGTCTTGAAATAAGGGTATGGTCGGGTGTTTCCCAATCTTGTTCGCATGTGTCGGCTTTTCTTCCGAGCAGAATCACAACTGCTTCTTCGTTATCTTGATGTGTAATCACTCTAAGTGTATCTCCCAATTGTAAAACGAGATCATCGTTTGCCACTTCAACCTTTCCGTCTGTGTGTTTGATTCTTGACACAACCACCATCGACTTAAAATGATTCAAAACCTCAGATAGATGCTTTCCAACCACACCTTGATTCTCTATAACGATGTTCAGCTTTGTCATTTGATGATTGTGGCTGTTTGGATCTTCCTCTGCCACTTCCTTATCCAACTTTATATTACATAGAAATCTTATGATATAAGGAGTAAGTATGATTCCAAGAACGCCCAAAGGGTAAGCAACGGCATAACCTAAAGCAATGTTCTCATTGGAAGAAGACATAGTATCGCTGAAAGTTTGTTCCGCAGCTCCCAAAGCAGGAGTGTTTGTTATGGCTCCGGACATAACGCCTGTCATTGTGCTGAGTTCTTCTCCCGAAATAAGATGTATGACATATGTAACCAAAACGGATAATATCACAGCGGCACTTGCAAGCATGTTTAGTTTAAGTCCTCCTTGTCTCAGTGAGGAAAAGAATCCCGGACCTAATTGCAATCCTATCGAATAGACGAATAGAATCAATCCGAAGTCTTTTACAAATCCGGAAATCTCCTTATCGATAACAAAACCAAAGTGTCCGAGAATTATACCTACGAATAAAATCCACGTAATTCCCAAACTGATTCCGAAAACCTTTATCTTACCTAAAGCAATTCCCACTGCAATGGTGAAAGAGAGCAGAATGATTGATGAAGCAATTGAATTGCCTGAAATCAAATCAAGAAACCAATCCATAAAATCAAGAATTAACCGACTGAAACCATGATTTGTTATCTCAAAAGCAAGCGTTTGTACATTTGTATGGTGTTTTCCAAACCGAAATACAAGGCGTCGCTGATTAAAGCATGTCCTATCGAAACTTCAAGCAGGTTTGGAATCATGCTGTTAAAGTATTGCAAGTTCTCAAGGCTGAGGTCGTGTCCTGCATTCAAACCCAAACCAACTTCTTCGGCTTTTTTTGCGGCTGTAACGAATTTCGCAATTGCCTCTTGCTTGTTTTTATTATAATTAGCTGCGTAACTTTCGGTGTAAAGTTCGACTCTGTCGGCTCCGCACGCTTTTGCACCTTCAACCATTCGACAATCTGCCTCAACAAAAATCGAAACCCTGCAAGTCTTACGAAGTCTCGCAACAATCTTGCTTAGTTCCGCTTCTCGTTTTACTGTGTCCCAACCCGCGTTTGAAGTAAGTACATCGGGTGCATCGGGAACCAAAGTAACTTGTGCAGGCTTGATTTCTTCGATTAAAGACATGAAAGACTCTGAAGGGTAACCCTCAATGTTGAATTCTTCTTTCAAAGCAGGCTTTAATTCTCTCACATCACTGTATCTTATATGTCTTTCGTCGGGACGCGGATGTACCGTGATGCCTTCTGCACCGAATCTTTCGCAGTCCAAAGCTACTTGAAATACATTTGGAACGTTGCCACCGCGAGCGTTTCTTATCGTAGCGACTTTGTTTATGTTTACGCTTAATCTTGTCATCGTTCTTTCGTTCTTTTATTCCTTATTATACATATAACGTTTTGCAAAAGTACAACCAAAATTCAGATTGCACAAACTTCGTTTTAGAAAAATAACTCTTCGTTTCAGAAAATTAAAACGAAGAGTCAGAAAATTGAAACCAAGACTTATTTTTCGCTTATTTATTTTTGGTTTTCAGCCCGTGGTTTTTGGCTTTCGGCTGACGCAGTTTTATTGCTGATTAAAGCCTGAAGTTCAACGCCTAAAGCTCGATATTTAATCACCAAACGCCATTTCGAAGATTTTACAAAAGTTTCGTAATAGTATTACGACGGCTTCGTAATGGTATTACGACACTGTCGAAATAGTATTACGACACTGTCGTAATGATAGTATCACCAAATGATACGGTTTGTATCAGTAAGTGGATAAATTCCAAGAGTAAGGAAAAACACTCGGAAACGTCTTTACAAATCTCGTAAATCTTGTTGTCTCGTTGTCTTGTTGACTTGTTATCCTTTGAAATCAGCCTTTGCGTCTTCGCGAACTTTGCGAGATATTTATGTAATTAGAAAAAGAAAATCATAAAACTAAGCCTTTTGTATCTCAAAGCAAATCAGAGATTTATCTAACCTTATGCGAAAAGAACCAAATAATAATCAAAATATTTTTGTTTAATGGAGAAAAATCCTATACTTTTGTAGCCGAATTTAGAAACGAACTTAAAATAAATAGAAATGAAAAGATTATTATTTTTAGTCTGCACTCTTTTATGTGCAAACGTGCTTTTCGCACAAACAACCTTTGTTGTAGGAGATTTAACCTACGAAATAACTAATGGAAATGAAGTTGCGGTAGCAGATTGTAACGAAAGTGCGACCTCTGTGGTTATTCCCTCAACAATAACAAATGAAGGACAAACTTACGATGTTACATCCATCGGATATGGAGCGTTTGCTTGGTGCAATAGTTTGACTACAATTACTATTCCCAATAGTATTACCTCTATTGGTGGACAAGGATTCTATTTCTGTATAAGTTTGAATTCTATTACTATTCCCAATAGTGTTGCTTACATTGGAGCAGAGACCTTCTTTAATTGTACCGGTTTAACGTCCATTTCTATTCCAAACAGTGTTGCTACCATTGAAGAAAGTACATTTTCCGATTGTTTCAATTTGACTTTTATCAGTATTTCGAAAGGCGTAACCGAAATAGGAGACTATGCTTTTAATAATTGCGTTAATTTACAACTTGTCAGCATTCCTAAAAGCGTTACTTCTATTGGTATGGATGCGTTCCATAATTGCAGAAGTTTAACCTCTATCACAATTCCAAGCACTGTTACTTCCATAGGAACGAATGCATTCAGAGGCTGTTCCGAGTTGACTTCTGTCATTTGCCGAGCAACAGTACCGCCAACTCTTAATGATTATTATGATGCAGATGGAGATGTTTCTCCTTCTATAACTAATTATGTTTTCCCTTATCCGAACAATGCAACTTTAACAGTTCCTTGTGAGACATCAAATGCTTATGCTTCTTCCGATTGGAACTTCTATTTTGAAAACAGAATCGAAGAAGATTGCAGTGTGCAGGCAGGAATCGAAGAAGTAACCTTTGAAGAACTTTCTTTTTATCCAAATCCAAGCAAAGGCAAAATAACATTCAATCAAACGATAGAAAGAATAGACGTTATCGATATTATAGGAAAGACTCTTCAAACTTACGAAAACGCAAACGAAATCAACATCGAGACTTTGCCTTCGGGAGTTTATCATTTACGAATGACAATCGAAGATAAAACAACGACAAGAAAAGTAATCAAAGAATAGATTTCAGAAAATACCGCGTATATATACATATATATAATAAGGAATAGGAGATAAGAGTCCTCAAAGAGTATATATATAATAAGGTATATAATATATAAGGAATAAAGATGTCGAGCGTTCGAATAGGGATAAGCCCCAAACGAACGCTCGTTTTTTTTTGAGAATCTTCTTGTTTTTTTGTAGTGTTATTCTCAATAAATACCTTTAAGAAACCCATGAGAATGCATTATGAACGCATATAAGATGCCAAAAGATCGGTAAAAAGAGCGATGGGCAATAGAATTTCTTAAAATTTTTTCATAGTGTAAAACAGCGAGTTAAGAGTTGTGGGATAAAAAAAGATTGTAAAATATTTGGTGGGTTTAGAAAAAGGTATTACTTTTGCAATCCCAAACGACGAGGAAAAGATGCGAGAGACAGAGGGGAGTTGTGAGGGATTAGGTCTTTGAAAATAATGAACCGAGGTAGCGGAGATAAACGAATAAGTTTATCGACCGGAGTAAGGAGAAACGTCAATTAAAAAAGATAATTAGATAGATATCGGGATAGATATTTAGAGATAATAATACAATGAAGAGTTTGATCCTGGCTCAGGATGAACGCTAGCGGCAGGCTTAACACATG
>JAZNIO010000012.1:0-45745 GCA_045577535.1 Candidatus Onthomorpha sp.
CTATGAAACAAACACAAGCTTTGCTTATCAATTCGGAGCCGGCATAATGCTTGCCAATCAATTCAGTATCGGATTGCATTATTACGCATTAGGTTCTCAGAAAGTAAAGGGTGAGGCAAGTTTTGAAGAGATTTACGAATACGGAGACGACTATTTCGAAGACGAGAAGTTTACTCTCAGAACGATAAATCCTGCAATGTTCACCATCAGATTAGGTTATCATTTTTAGAAATCAAATATTAAAAAAATTAGTATGAAGAGATTAAAAAATTTAGCAATGATTGCGATGACTGCAATCTTGTTCGCATCTTGCGAAGATACGTTCGATGAGTTGATAACCGACTTTCAATGTGTAGATGTTTTGGAAGGACACCGTGGCAGTGTCAATTCCGTTTGTTGGAGTCCCGACGGAAAGTATATAGCAAGCGGTTCGTCTGACAAAGATATTGTTATATGGAATGCAAACACAGGTCAGAAAGTTCGAACCTTGTATGAATATTATGAAAGTGTTACTGATGTTGCGTGGAGTCCCGACGGAAATTATCTCGCATGCCGTTATGATGGCTATTATGGTAACAAAAACATTATTCTGTATAATCCGAACAACGGAACATTACTCGATACCTTGAAAGGAGATGGCCATTCCGTATGTTCGCTTGCGTGGAGTCCTGACGGAGAATATTTGGCAAGCGGTGATCTTGCCGGACATATCGTTCTGTGGAATCCGGACACAAAAGAAAAAGTTAAAACCTTGGAAGGAGAGTCTTCCATCTATTCGCTTGCGTGGAGCCCAGACGGAAGATATTTGGCAAGCGGTTTAGGGCATGATGTCGTTGTATGGGATGTAAACAGCGGACAAAAACTCAAAACATTGAAAGGACATTCGTATGTCGTTAATTCGGTTTGTTGGAGTCCCGACGGAAGATATTTGGCAAGCGGTTCGGGTGACGCAACCGTTATTATATGGAATGTAAACAATGGAGAAAGAGAGCAAATAATGAGCCATGGTTCTTATAACGACGTTAACTCAGTGGCATGGAGTCCCGACGGCAAATATTTGGCAAGCGGTTGTAGTAATAGTATAATTACATTGTGGGACTCTGACACAGGAGAAAATCTTCAAGAATTAGAAGTAACCGATGGCTATGGTATCTTGTCATTATCTTGGAGTCCGAACGGAAAGTATTTGCTCAGCGGTTCGAGTGATGGAAGCATCTGTATTTGGTCTGAAGACTAAGAATTTGAATTTAGGAAATTAAGTAATAACATTAAAAAACACTTATATGAAAAAATTAACATTGATTTGCGGATTATTGGTTTCCGCTATGGTTATGATGACTTCCTGCGGTGGCGGAAGCAATCAAAAAGGATTAACAGCCGATTACATACCTTTCAAAATGGATAAGGAAGATAATTGGGGTTTAATGGACAAAAATTTCAAGCCTTTGTTCTCTGATGAGTTTGAAGGTAAGATTTCTCCTGCATACGACGGAGTTTTCAGAGTTGAAACCGAATCCGGATATGCTTTATACAAAGCAGAAGAAAAGCCAAGCGTGATTGCAGGTTGCGATGATTTGCTTTACGCAGGAGTAATGAGCGAAGGCGTTATTCCTATCGTTAAAGAAAATTCAAGAATCACATACGTGGACAAATCAGGAAAAGAGAAATTCACCCTGATGCCTCATAACGGAAAAGAAATTATTGAGGTTATGCCTTCTTTTACTTACGGTAAAGCCGTTATAAAAACAGAAGATAACAAGCAAGGAGCGATCAATTCTTCCGGAAAAGTGATTATTGAGCCTAAATACGATGCCGTGGAAATCAGAGATGGCTTTATACTCGCCATGAATTATGAGGAAACAGAGGAAAATAAAAAACAAACAAACATAATCCTCTTGGACAATAGCGGAAAGGAAGTAAAAACATTCAAAGACAGAGCAGTGCCTGCAAATAATTATTCTTTCATAGATGGAACCTTTGTTATGTCTTCTCACAATGACGAAGGAGAAAAGACACTCTACTTGATGGATAAAGCAGGCAAAGAATTGAAAAAATATTCTGCTAAGAAGTCTGAGCCGACAATGATATTCGACGACTATTATACTTATTATGATGACGGAAAGCACGGAATAAGAAACAGAGATAATGATGAAATTATCATACGTGCCAAATACGATGTGTTAGTCCCTGTTGAAGATAATTTATTCCTTGCAAGCAGAGGTGATAAAGTAAGTTTGATAAATCAGAAAGAAGAGGTTATAAAATCATTCGGCGATGATTATGCACAAATGCTTCCTTTGAACTTAATTATTTCTACACGTCGTCCAATACTTCCTAATTGGAATTGTTTAGTCGCAGAAGTTGATGACAAATTGTTTACATTCCTTGATTTCAAAGGAGAAAAGATTTCCAACAATGAATATATTTTAGATTTAGATCAAAAGTATAAGGTTTGCTCCGACTATTTCAACGCGGCAGAAGTAGGACAAAAACTATCAGACCTTATTGTTAAAGAATATATTCCTAAATTTGGCAAGAACATAACAGAATATACAACATCTAATGCAAACGGTTATCAAAACTATCAAGGAGTTGGAATAGAGGTAAAGCCATTCTACAAAACAAGTATGTCATGTTATCTTCTCAGCAATGAGCAAGTCGCTGTTATGAACAACTCTTGGATGTACGAATACAACCCTAACGCATTGGTTAACGGGTTTAAGTTAAATCTCAGATTGTCTCACAAAGACAATGCAGAGGAAATCTATGCTCAAGTGGCAAAAGCATTATCTGAATCTTTGACCAAGAACGGTTATGCTTTACAAGACACTCCTGCAGAAAACGCTTACATTCTTCAACATGCAGAAAATAATACTGAAATAATGATTACTTTCAACGATGCAACAGTTGATGTAGTCGGTTCAATGACATCAAAAGAATAATTCAAACAAAAAACGCTCGTGAGTCTTGGTTTTATTTTGACTTGCGAGCGTTTTATTTTTTTGTCTTTTTGTTTTAGGAAAACGAAACTTTATTTTGAGAAATTCTTTCTTGAAAACAATTTTCTGAGATCAAGAAACAATTTTCTGAAACAAAGAATCAGCCGAGCGAAATCAAGAGTTGTTTTAACAGTTCTTAATCGGAGAAAAATCAAATCGACGTTTGGCTTTCGGCTTACGCAGTTTTATTTTTACCAAACGCCGATTCCCAACAGCCGAAGTAAAGCAAAAAATTCTCAAACGCAGTATCAAAAAAAGTCCGCTTATTGATACTGACAGTATCAGTTAGCGATACTACCAGTACCAGTTAGCGATACTACCAGTACCGGTTAGCGATACTACCAGTACCAGTTAGTGATACTACCAGTACCAGTTAGCGATACTGCCGGTATCAATAAGGGAAACATTCCGCAAAAGAGGCTCCACGAATCTCACGTATCGACACGTATCTTTTTAACTTAACAACGGACTACGGACAACAGACTACGGATTTTATAAACGAAGAAAGAAAAGATTCGTGTAAATACTCGTGATACGTGGAAAAGAAAAAAGAAAATTTTGTCGTATAAGAAAGTTTTTGTACCTTTGTCAATTGAATTGGAAACCAAATAAAAAAAGGAGGAAACGGCAAACAGAAAGATTATTATAACGATTTAGAAAATTACAAAGACAGATAAAAGCGTTTTTGCTTAGATTAGACTATTTGAGATCCGCAAAATTTCAAAAAATTCGTCAGTAAGATAAGTTGACACGCTCACGAGTAATATCGTGGGCTTTTCTTATTTGACGAAAAGGTAATTGCGGAACCTCAAATAGTGATAAGAAATATGTCCCACGTTTTTATTTTGTCTCAAAACAAAGAAAAAAAAGTAATTAAACGCCTTTGGGACGGGGCAAAAGAAAGTGAAAAATAATAGAAATGAAAATAAACAAATTTTTAGCCTTGACGGCTGTTTTTGCGACTTTGTTTATGAATTGCGGAACGCTTTTTGCTCAAAGCGACTCGATTTCCGCTCAAAGCGACTCGATTTTAGTAAAAATTAAAACGGATTTCAAACAAATTAAAATGACGAAAGGACATCACAAAGACGTTACTTCGGTCAGTTGCAGTCCCGACGGAAAATATGTATTGAGCGGTTCGACCGATTCAACTCTTATTATATGGAATCCGAAGAGCGGTGCAAGACTCAATCCCTTGAAAGGACATAATTCTTTCGTCGAATGTGTCAGCTGGAGTCCCGACGGAAGATATTTTGCGAGTGGTTCATTGAACGGAGGCGTTATTATATGGGATGCAAACAGTCTTTTAAGAGTTCGAACCTTGAAAGGACATACCTTCGGCGTTGAATCCATTTGTTGGAGCCCCGACGGAAAATATTTAGCAAGCGGAGCATCGGACGAAACCATTGTTATATGGGATGTAAATAGCGGAGCAAAACACAGAATCTTGGAAGGACATGAAAAAACCGTTACTTCAGTTAGTTGGAGTCCCGACGGACAATATTTGGCAAGTGCTTCAAAGGACAAAACCATTGTTATATGGGATGTGAACAGCGGACAGAAAGTCAAAACCTTGCAAGGACATACGAAAAACGTCAATTCGGTTTGTTGGAGTCCCGACGGAAAATATTTGGCGAGCGGTTCAAGAGATAAAACCGTTATCGTATGGGATGCAAACAGCGGAGCGATACTCCAAACTATGAAAGGACACACTTTTGGCGTCAATTGCGTAAGCTGGAGTCCCGATGGAAACTATTTGGCAAGTGCCGCATGGGATATGAGCATAGTTCTATGGAATCCGAACAACGGAAGAAATCTCCAAACCTTGAAAGGACATAGCTTTAGCGTCGAATCACTTTGTTGGACTCCCGACAGCAAGTATCTGATAAGCGGAGCAGGAGATCAAACCGTCAGAATCTGGAGCGAAGAAACCGAATACATTTATAGAGAGGTGCCGTTGCCGGACAGAAAACCTGAAAGAGATATAGTAACCACCGAAAACAAACCCGAAACCGGCGTTGAAACGGAGCAAGTTCAAATTGAAGAACCTGCAAAGAAAGTTATCAAAAAATCAATTGAGAAAACTGAGGAAGAAATCCTTATTAAAGAATACGACCAACAAGGAAAACTTATTAAAATGACAAAGATTGGTTGTCCCAATTGCAAAGCTCGCGAATTTAATTTTAAGGATGGAAAAATTATCTCTGCGACAAAATTTGACGGACTTTGTTATCTACTTTCTATAGATAAGAATAAAAATACTGTAACTTATGATTGTAATGCTTCAGTAGTTATTGAGTTTACTGAATTCGGTATAAAAAAGATTACAGAGACAACGTTCGAAGAAGGAACTTTTGTTACATCGTATGAATACAACGAAAATGGATTGTTGATAAAAAGAGTAAGTAACGATTGGAAAGGAACAATAACTTATACCTACGATGTAATGAGCCAGGACTGGAAGAAAAGAACGGGAACCGACGATCAAGGAAACAAAACCATTACTACCCGCACCGTAGAGTATTGGTAGAATTTGCCAAATCTAAAAACTCAATGCTCAAAGCTCAATGCTCAACGCCAAAGTAAAGAAAACAACAGCCGAAGTTTGTTTTTCTCAGTCGGCGAAGAAGTCGGGTGGGAAGTTAACAAGGTATGGCGGTTTGTCTATAAGGGTTTAATGTTTTGAATGTAGCTTTGCGTGTTATGGAGGTAAAAAAAGAAAAACCAGAAATCGCATATGCGATTTCTCGTTCCTTTGGTAGCGGGGGCAGGACTCGAACCTACGACCTCCGGGTTATGAGCCCGACGAGCTACCTCTGCTCTACCCCGCACTCTGTTTTCGTTTTGCAAAAGTACTACTTATTTTCGAATCAGCCAAATTTTTCTCGGATTTTTTTATTTCAAGTTCTGTTTTCATAAAACAAAGCCACAGCGTTTTGGATTCAAATTTCAATTTAACGATGTGGCTTTTCAGTTTATAAATTATGGCTGTTCACTAAATTACGCCTTTGATTTCGTGTATGTGTTTCAAGTTGTGGCGATCCAAATATTCTTTCATTCCTTCTATAACTTCTTTTCCGACAAATGGATTGACGAAGTTCTGAGTTCCTATCTGAATTGCACTTGCTCCTGCCAAGATATACTCTATCGCATCGGTCGCATTGGTGATTCCTCCCAAGCCTATAATCGGTATTTTCACCACTTTGGAGGCTTGATATACGCATCGCAAGCCTATAGGTTTGATTGCAGGTCCTGATAAGCCTGCTGTAACGGTTGATAAAACAGCTTTGCGTTTCTCGGCATCAACAGCCATTGCAAGCACTGTGTTTATCATCGATAGGGAATCTGCTCCCGCTCCTTCGACTGCTTGTGCTATTTCTGCAATCGAGCTTACGTTTGGCGTGAGTTTTACTATCAGATGTTTGGGATAAACTTTGCGAACTTGGGAAACAACTTCCGCAGCCATGGATGGATTTGTGCCGAATCCCATTCCTCCTTTCTTCACGTTGGGACAAGAAATGTTCAATTCTATTGCAGGAATATTTTCAAGCATTGCTACTTTCTCGGCAACGGTGCAGTATTCCTCTATGCTCGAACCTGAAACATTTACTATGACATTTGTTTTGTAGTCTTTTATTCTTGGATATATGGTTTTGCAAAAGTAATCTACGCCTTTGTTTTGCAAGCCTACGGCATTTATCATGCCCATTGGCGTTTCGCACATTCTGATTGCG
This sequence comes from Candidatus Onthomorpha sp., assembly GCA_045577535.1. Taxonomy (GTDB): domain Bacteria; phylum Bacteroidota; class Bacteroidia; order Bacteroidales; family P3; genus Onthomorpha. Next base: position 6,734 of record JAZNIO010000012.1, read on the forward strand.
GGATTTCCTTCTCTGTGTTCGCCTGTCGTTCCCTTGACTATGATTCCTCCAAGTTTTTGAACGTCGTAAAAATCCATGTATTCTTCGCCGTAACCGAAAGTTCCGGAAGCTGTCATCACCGGATTCTTCAATTTCAATGAGCCTATGTTTATTTCCAACTTATCCATATCATTATCATTTACGGTTTTACCATACTATTTCTTTGGAGTCGAACACCGGTCCTTCGGTGCAGGTGCATTTATGTCCGCTTGTGGTTTGCTGAACGCAGCACAGACAGACTCCGATTCCGCAAGCCATTTTGTTTTCCAAAGATACGAAACATTTGATTCCTCGTTTCTCGCAATTCTCTGCAACAGCCCGCATCATGGGAGTTGGTCCGCAGGTATATACTGCGTCGAATTGATTTGAGAAAACGCTGTGTTCGGTTACCAATCCTTTTTCTCCAAAGCTTCCATCTTGAGTGCTGATGTGCAATTCGCCATATCGTGAATATGTTTCGTTGTCGAAGATTTGTTCCTTGCCTCTGTAACCCAACAATATCTTAGGTCGGATTCCGATTTCGTTGAATTGTTTTGCCAAATGGAGCAATGGTGCAACACCAACGCCACCTCCGACAAGCAAAACTTTGTTTCCGAGCAATTCGAAACCATTTCCGAGCGGATATATCATGCTTACACTTTCTCCTTTCTTCAATGTGGAGAGTTGTTTTGTGCCTTTGCCTGCAATCTGTATAAGCAATGTTATCTCGTTTCTTGCTTCATCGACATCGTGAATTGAAATGGGACGTCTCAAAAGCACATTGGATGGTTGTTGAACCTGCAATTCGACAAATTGTCCGGGCTTTATGCAAGGCAGTTCTTCATCTGATTTCAATATGAGCTTGAAGTAGAAGGTATTCAATTGAATATTTTCTTCTACAATAAAATCACTGCAATATTTCATAACGTTTCAATGTACTATGTTAAAATAAGATTTCGAGTTTACAAAAATACAAGAAATTATTCAATTGTCAGGATTTATCCATATCTTTGCAGGCTGAAGTGTTATAAAACAATGGAATATGAGAATTAAAGTTAGAGAATTTTGTTTCTTGATTTTGATGGCGTGTATCTTTGTTTCGTGTGAAGTAAACTTTGATCCGAATGAGAATTGGAAAGCAACGACGATCGTTTACGGAGTTTTGGATCAGGATAGCGATACTACGTTTGTGCGTGTGCAGAAAGGCTTTCTCGGAAATGGGAACTATCTGGATTTTGCCAAAGAAAGAGATTCGATTTACTACAGACAAGATGAGATAGACGTTAAGATGGTTTCTTATTATCCATGGTCGCCTGATGTTGTCTGCGATACGTTTTTGTTCGAGTACAAGGAGTACACCTCAAAAGAAGAAGGAGATTTTTACAATCAGAATGTACCTATATATTATTGTGTAACGAGAGGACGATTGAACTATGAGGAGGCTTTGAAACGAGAATACAAAATCATCATAACAAATACTAAAACAAACGAACAAACAACTGCTTCCACCCGATTGATAGGAGATTACGATATTACTTCACCCGGACACATTATGTCTTTCTTGTATAAAAACGGAAAAAACATTATGTCTTGCAGTTGGTACAACATAAATTCCGGAGTGGCGACCAATCATATGGGAATGATAGCCAAAGTTTATCAACCTGTGATACGGTTTTATTATCGTGTAAACGAAGTTGAGACTTTCACGGATGTGGAGTTTGGAACGATGTTGAACACAAGAGATATTCCGGGTTATGAGTTCAAATACAACATGGATATGGATGATTTGGTGAAAGGGTTGAAGAAAAACCTGGCTCAACACAAAGGACAATGCTCTTGGACAAACAGAGTCAATGCTTTTGAGTTTTATGTCAATTCTTGTTCATCGGAAATGTATGAATATTATTCCAATAGTTTGCAAAACGGCAATGCTTTGACGGATAAACCAATTTACACCAATGTAGTAAATGGCTATGGTTTGTTTGCGGCAAAAAGAAACTTTATAAAAAGAGTATTCTCTGTTGAAGATGAAAAATTGCTTGTTGCAATCAAGGGATTGAATTACGGCTTTTAATGTTTTATTTCTCAAAAGCTGTGTGTTTAACAATAAATTAGTAACTTTGCAAATTGAATTTTTAAGAAAAAAACAAAAAAGATAAGGATAAAGAGATGAATGTAACAAAGGAAACAACAGGTAATTTGACAGCTGTTTTGAAAATTGATGTTCTTGCTGCGGATTATACAGATGCAGTAAACAAAGAATTGAAAGATTACAGAAAGAAAGCAAATATTCCGGGATTCAGACCAGGTCAAGTCCCAATGGGAATGATCAAAAAGATGTATGAAAAATCCGTAATTGCAGATCAGGTTCAGAGAATAATGTCTGACGCTTTGTACAAGTACATCGACGACAACAAACTGTCAATCCTCGGAAGTCCTATCGCAAATAACGAAAAGACTCCAAGCATTGATTGGAACACTCAAAAAGATTTCACTTTCTATTTCGATATTGCAACTCAACCGGAGTTTGAATTAAACTTGACTTCTCAAGATGTAACTTATTACGAGATTACTCCGACTGATGAGATGTTGGATAAATTCATCGAAGACATACAAAGACGTTTCGGAAAATTCGAATCACCTGAGACAATCGGCGAGACTGATATGGTTTATGGTGAAATAGAAGAATTGGACGAAGAAGGAAACGTGAAAGAAGGCGGAGTAAAAACTTCAACTTCGTTGTCAGTGGATTTGATTTCTATGGCAACCATCAGAAAGAAGTTTATAGGAGCCAAAAAAGAAGATGTAATAACTTTCAACATTGCAAAAGCGTTCAAAAACACCACTGAGTTGGCTGCAATGTTGCGTATAGATAAAGAAGCTGCGAAAACATTCAAGTCGGACGTTAATTTCAAGGTTTCTTCCATAAGTCGAGTAACAAAACACGAAATAAACGAGGAATTGTTTGAGATGGCGTACAAAGGAAAAGGTATAACGACCGAGGAAGACTTTAGAAAAGCTGCCAAGGAAGACCTTTGCGGAACATACACCAATCAAGCAGATCGTTATTTTATGGATCAAGCAAGCAAAGCCTTGGTTGAAAACACATCGATCGAACTTCCTGATGAATTCTTGCAACGTTGGTTGATAGAAACCAATCAAGGAAAAATCGCAGAGCAAGAAATAATTGACAACTATGCGACTTACAGAGATTCTATCAAATGGCAACTGATCGAAGGCAAGCTTATAGATACATATAAGTTGGATGTAAGCAGCGAAGAGTTGAAAGAATACTACAAGACTGCCTTAATAAGCAATTACTTCCCTATTCCTGCAGACGCAACCGAAGAACAAATAAAAGAGAGCGAAGCTGCAGTTGAAAAAATCGCAAATAACATGCTTGAGAACAAAGAACAAAGCAGACAAGTTTACGAATTCTTGTTCGAACAAAAGCTAACCAACACTTTGAAAGCAGAAATGAAACATGCAAACAAAAGTGTTACGATAGACGAATTTGCGAAATTAATCACCAAGTAAAGAATGGCATTAAAATGTGGAATAGTTGGTTTGCCCAATGTGGGCAAATCAACTTTGTTTAATTGTTTGTCGAATGCGAAAGCACAGGCGGCAAACTTTCCTTTTTGTACGATCGAGCCGAATTTAGGAGTTATCACCGTACCCGACGAAAGGCTTAATGTATTAGCCGGACTCATCAATCCCGAAAGGATAGTTCCGACAACCGTAGAGATAGTTGACATCGCAGGATTGGTAAAAGGAGCGAGCAAAGGCGAAGGATTGGGAAACAAATTCCTTGCAAACATAAGAGAATGCGATGCAATACTTCACGTTTTGCGTTGTTTCGACGATGATAATGTCGTTCACGTTGATGGAACCGTTGATCCGATTCGCGACAAAGAGATCATAGACATGGAATTGCAACTAAAAGATCTCGAAACAATAGAATCACGATACGCAAAGGTTGAAAAAGCAGCGAAGACAGGAGGAGACAGAGACGCAAAACTGATGTTCGAAATCCTAAAAAGTTATAAAGCCGCATTGGAACAAGGCAAGAGTGCAAGAACGGTAAGTTTCGAAAGCAAAGATGAAGCAAAGCTTGCAAAAGAGCTATGTTTGCTTACCGCCAAACCTGTTCTTTATGTTTGCAATGTTGATGAAGCAAGTGCGAAAAGTGGAAACAAATATACGGAACAAGTAGCAAAAGTAGCCGAAGAAGAAGGTGCTGAAATACTTGTTGTAGCCGCAAAAATAGAATCCGACATCGCGGAATTTGAAACTTTGGAAGAAAAACAAGTATTCCTTGAAGAATTAGGCTTAAGCGAATCAGGAGTTTCCCGACTAATCAAATCGGCATATCATTTGTTGGATTTACAAACTTTCCTTACCGCAGGACCGCAAGAAGTCAGAGCTTGGACATTCACAAAAGGCTGGAAAGCACCACAATGTGCGGGAGTGATTCACACAGACTTCGAAAAAGGATTCATTAGAGCCGAAGTAATAAAATACGATGACTATGTAAACCTCAAAAGCGAAGCTGCATGTAAAGAAGCCGGCAAAATGAGCGTCGAAGGCAAAGAATATCTCGTTCAAGACGGCGATATAATGCATTTCCGTTTCAATGTGTAAATTTCAAAAGAAGAAAGAAAAACACATATTGCAATATTGAGACAACCAAACGAAGAGGGCAGAAGATGTTCTCTTCGTTTCTTTTTTTAGTTGAATTTTATATTTTTCACAGGTTCGATTCGGCTGATGCTGCGTGCAGGAATAAGCAATGCAATCAAAGATACAGCAATCACAACAAGGTTTACGATAATTATGCTTAGGGCATCGAGTTCCATGGGAACGCAATCGAGATAATAACTCTCTTGATCGAGTTTTATCAGTTTGAATTTGCTTTGTATAAGGCTGAGAACTATCGCAATGATATTGCCATAAAGTGCTGCTTTCCCTACTATGTATGCTGCTTTATAAAGATATATCTTCATTATGCTGCGATTCGTTGCTCCAAAGCTTTTGAATAATCCGATGTAACTCTTTTGTTCGAATACCATAATCAAGAGAGTCGAACCCGTTGCTGTGATTGTAACGAGCGTCATGACGATTATGATCAATATAACGTTGGAATCAAGAAGTTCAAGCCAGGAAAACAATCCCGGTTCAATCTCTTCGATTGTCGAAAGGGTGGTATCGTGTGGCAGAGTGGCATATAATTCTTCTGCAGTTTGGTTCAATGTAGAGAAATCTTTCAATAGGACTTCATAACCGCTGTATTGGTTTTCTGTCCATTTGTTTAGTTTTTGCAAAGGTCTGACCGAAGATAGAATAAATCTGTCATCATAGTCGCCAAGCCCCGTTTCATAAGTGCCGACAACGATAAACGGTCTCGCTCTGTAAGATTGCTCTATGAAAAAATAGACTCTGATTTTGTCCCCCAAAGATATATTCATCTTATCGGCTATCGTCTTCGACACAAGCACCTCTGTGGAGTTCGTTTTCTTGAAATCCGGCAGACGACCCTCGCAAAGATTTTCTTTGAAGAAAGTACTGTCGTATCCGTCTTCGACTCCTTTAATCACAATACCCTGAAAACTGTCTTTTGTTTTGATTGCTCCGGCTTGAAGTATGTATGGATTGATTTCAATGGTGTTCTCGTGATTCGAAATATGCTCTATGTCTTTTTCAGATAAGGTAAAGGCCTCTCCGGTCTCGTTTTCGTTTATTGCATACGGCAATATATGTATGTGAGAGGTGAATCCGGTGATTTTTTCCTTGATTCCGTTTTTGAATCCTCCCAATACGGCTATCGAAACTATCATAACAGCAATCGACAAGGCTATGCTGATAGTGGCAATCCTTACTATAGGTTTGGAATAAGTGTGTTTATCTTGTTTTAGAAGCCGTCTGGCCGTGAAAAATTCAAAATTCATGCCTGCAAAGGTAAGTCTTTTTTGTTTCTTGCGGCACAGCGATTTATCAAAAGTGAATTCAAAACGCAGAAAAACATGATTCCTTGCTGATTATCCAAACTATCTTCGCTCAACATCGAAATTGCCATTATCGCAAAGAAACACAGATAATACGAATCTTTGAACGCTCCGCTTGCGAGGGCAGGATAAATCAACCAAAGACAGAATACCATAAATCCGATCAAGCCGAAAGTTACCAAAGTGCTCAAATACTGATTGTGAGGCTTAAGTCCGCTGTCTGCCATCTGCGATTCGGTTTGACAGAGTTTGCGTTCAAGTTCGTCTTTCAAGTCTCCGGTGCCGACGCCGCAAAGAATGTTGCAATCATCTTTTGAAAGCAAAATACTCTTGTGCCACAATTCTAATTTCTGAACTATGGAAGAGCCTTTTATTTTACCTCTCTTGCGATATGATTCCAACTCGAAAAATGTTTTGTACAACCTTGCCTTGAACGGATTGCCACTTGCATACACATAATTGGGAATTCCGTTGCGTATGTTTTCTTTATCTTTGTCGCTAAGCAGATTCCAATTTTCTGCATTACGTTTCAAGCCTTTTGAATTGAAGTATCTGATTGCTATGTCCAAATAAGAGTATCTGTATTCTTTGTCATGGAAAAGACTATCGGCACTTATGCCGAGATGTTGTTGCATTCCCTTTGCCATTTCTCTGTTTTCGTTTTCTTGTTTCTTTTCATCGATTCCGTAGCAGTAGTATCCGTTTTCTATGAAACAATCTTCGCACAACTGCTCTTTGGGAACGAAATAATCCTCAGCACATTTGAAAACATAGAACGCAAGTCCCGACACTGAAATGCAGATAAAAGCAATCGTGATGCAAAAAAACGATTTGGAGAAATGCTTTTTGATAAATATCAGACTTGCAGGCAGAAGAATAAGAATAAGAACCGCAATTCCGGTAAGTGAACCCGACAAAACGAGATAGGCAACGAAATAAATCAGGCAAAGCGTTGCAACAATACGACTTGATTTGCTTAACTGCTTTCGATGATTCGAAACATAGATACCAATGAACGCTATTGCACAACAAACGAAAAGAGAAAATCGAATGTGAGATCCGAACGGCAAAGCGTTGCGTACATCATCAAATCCGAAGAAAGTGAGTCTTGAAAGAGCGATCGCACTCGATGTAATCAACATCGCCACAAATGCGAAGGCAAGAGAGTGAAGTTGTTTTTTGTTTGGCAGTGGTATGGAGAAAAAATAAAGCGGCACGATGAGAAAAGGCAGGTTTTTGTTCAGCTGTTGCAAAGCTTCTTGCTTGTTCTCGCTCCAAAGCATTCCCACAAGAATCAGTGCAAAGTAAGAAAGCGAAACCCACAGCACATCTTTACGACTTTGTTTCAGTCTTTGCTTGTCGGCAAACAAAGTTCTCAAAGCCATAAATGCCAAAGCAAACGACATCAAAGCGTGAGAAAACACCATGCCTGCAAGAGCAAGCAAGATGATTGCGAAATCCACATATTCGTTTGCATACTTTTTCAGCATACTTTTCAAACTCAAAAATCATGAATTTATTGTAACAAACCCTCGAATAGAGAATAAAATATCGTAAAATAAGGGCTGAATTTTGCAACTGTGTATCAGAGAATTATGAAACAAAGATTCGTTGTGGCGAAATCAAGATTCAGTAAAATGATTCTTTGTTTTATTTTTCTGAATCTTGATTTGAGCAAATCATAGCTTGACTCTGCGATTGGGGAATGTTTGTTGAAGTGAATCAAATGTGGTGTAAATCAAAAAAAATGTCTATCTTTGCCACTTATTTCAAAGAATAAACAAATTAAGGATAAGATGAAAAAATTGGCAGTTGTGGCTTTTGGCGGCAATGCTTTGTTGAGAAGCGGTCAAAAGGGAACATACAGTGAGCAGATAAAGAACGTAACGGAGACTTGCGACTCTTTGGTAAGTCTTCTGAAACAAGATTACAATCTTGTCATAGGACATGGAAACGGTCCTCAAGTCGGAAATGTCATGTTGCAACATGAGGCTGGCAAAAACAAATTCAACATAGAAGCAATGCCGATGGATTTTTGTGTTGCCGAAACACAAGGTTCTATTGGTTACCTTATCGAACAGGGATTCAGAAACGTGTTTGCCAGAGAAGGATTGGACAGAAATGTTTTGACGCTTCTGACTCAGGTTGTCGTGGATAAGAACGATCCTGCTTTCAATAATCCTGTCAAACCGGTGGGTCCTTACTATACAAAGGAAGAAGCAGAGGCTTTTGCAAAGGAAAACGGTTGCACATACGCAAAAGACTCGAAGAGTGATAAGTATCGTAAAGTTGTTGCTTCACCAAAGCCGCTTAAAGTAACTAATATAGAAATCGTAAAGCAGTTGGCATTGGAAGGAAACATTGTTGTAACCGTCGGAGGTGGCGGAATACCTGTTGTGGAAGAGAATGGAGTGAAAGGAGTTGAGGCAGTAATCGACAAGGATTTGGCTTCTGCTTTGACAGCTGTTGAAATCGGTGCAGATGAATTTTACATCTTGACAGACGTTCCAAAAGTTTATATCAATTTCCGCAAACCGGGAGAGTTGGCTCTTGACGTGATTACCGTTAAACAAGCAGAAGAGTATCTTGAACAAGGACAATTCGGTGAGGGATCAATGGCTCCGAAAGTCAGAGCGGCACTTCATTTCGTTAAAAACGGAGGAAAAGAGTGTATAATCACCGAAGCAGGACAATTAGGTAATGCAAACTGCGGTACACGCATAGTTTGGTAATAGTGAAAACAAGAATTTTTTGAACCAAAAAATAAGTGAATCATGGGATTTAATTTAAGAAACAGAAACTTTTTGAAGTTGTTGGATTTCACTCCAAAAGAAATTCAATACATGTTGGACTTGGCTCGCGATTTGAAAAGAGCAAAGTATGCAGGAACAGAACAACCAAGATTGAAAGGTAAAAACATTGCCTTGATATTCGAAAAAACTTCTACACGTACAAGATGTGCATTCGAAGTTGCAGCTTACGATCAAGGAGCTCACGTAACTTATTTGGGACCTTCAGGATCTCAAATCGGTGTTAAAGAATCGATGGCAGACACTGCAAGAGTGCTTGGAAGAATGTTTGATGGCATCGAGTACAGAGGCTTTAAGCAAGACACAGTTGAAGAATTGGCAAGACACGCAGGCGTACCTGTATGGAACGGTTTGACGAATGAATTCCACCCAACTCAAATCTTGGCAGACTTCTTGACTATGAGCGAACACGTAGATAAGCCATTGAACCAAGTAAGTTATGCTTACATAGGAGATGCTCGTTACAACATGGGTAACTCTCTTATGGTTGGTGGAGCCAAGATGGGAATGGATGTAAGAATCGTTGCTCCTAAAGGCTTGCAACCGGATGCTGAATTGGTAAAGACTTGTCAAGAAATAGCAAAAGAAACAGGTGCGAAAGTAACTGTTACAGATAATGTGGCAGAAGGCGTAAAAGGTTGCGATTTCTTGTACACAGATGTTTGGGTGTCAATGGGAGAACCTGCTGAAGTTTGGGCAGAAAGAATCGCATTGTTGAAACCTTACCAAGTAAACAAAGAAATGATGGAAATGACAGGCAATCCAAAATGTAAATTCATGCACTGCTTGCCTGCATATCACAACTTGGAAACACAAGTCGGAAGAGACGTTCACGCACAATTTGGTTTGGACGGCATAGAAGTTACAGAAGAAGTATTCGAATCAGAAGCATCGATAGTGTTTGACGAAGCAGAAAACCGTATGCACACAATCAAGGCTGTGATGGTTGCAACTCTTGGTGACTAATTGCGAGAATCAAAGTTTGATTGTTCAATAGAGACAATCGGAACAATGATTCAGCCAAACAAATAAAAAAACAAACGAGCGTTTGTCTTGTTCTTGCAAGTCGAACGCTCGTTTTTCTTTTACCTTATATATATATAATGTATAAGAAAAAAAGTCGCAGAGGTTAATCTGCGACTCGATAGTAAGCATCAGAGAATCTGTTTTCTTAGGATTCACAAATGCTGCATTATGGCAAGTGGACAATACTTGCTGAGCGTGAATGCTCGATTTGTTCATCGTTTTTTCGAAGAGGCAAACTGCCTTTGTACGAAAGCTGAGCTTATTCCTCCTGCACCAAGCCTTTGATTGTTGGATCTACAAGTCGGAAACTTACATCTTTTACCTCTTTGTTCAACCATTTCGATGGTTTGAAGTTGATGTGAACTCCTTTGATCGCTTGAACGTTGACTTCATCGGGCGAAGCAACGGCTTTCGCTCTGAGCGACGGAGTGAAAGAACCAAGTAATTCCAACTTTACCGCTGCTCCACGAAGCAGATGATACTTCATTTGAACCTGCAACTGTTGCAAAACACCCAACACATCAGCTTTGCTCATTGTTGAAGCACCTGCAATTTCTTCCGCAATTTGATCTAAATCAACTGCTTGTTCTTTAACAATTCTCGCGATGAACTTTTCGCCCGGATTGTTTCCGACATTAATTGTCCTTTTTACTTTGGCATAATTTATTGCCATAATTAAAAAAAATTAAATTTATAAAAAAATGAATTAAACAAGAGAGCGGAAATATTCACACTCTCAAAAAACAAAATATTCGTGTTCTTTCAAATTCCGAGAACAGATCTTGCGCTGAAAAAAATTGTTTTCGAAAAAAATTATTGCTTTTTACCCATAAGAGATTCAGCCCTTGCAGAACGTCCGAAATACTTTAATACCCTTTTTTGCGGTATTTTTTTACCATATATCATATATAATAGGTATAAGCATTCGCAAAATAATAGACACTGAGAACAGATCTTGCGCTGAAAAAAATTGTTTTCGAAAAAAATTATTGCTTTTTACCCATAAGAGATTCAGCCATTGCAGAACGTCTGAAATACTTTCACACCATTTTTGCGGTATTTTTTTACCATATATTATGTAATAATCGGTATAGCCAAAGCAAGGGAAATGCTCTTGAAAGCGAGTTTCGGAGTCCGATTTCTTGGATTTCGAGATTTTTCAAACTATTTCGTAATTTTATTTCGAAGGCTTCGTAATACCATTACGATACTGTCGAAATACTATTACGACACTGTCGAAATATCATTACGAAGCCTTCGTAAAAAAATAAAACAAGGCTTTTGTACGTTTAACACAAAGAAAACAAAACCCGAATCATGAAAATTAATTTTGAAAACAAGCCTAAAAACTTCGTAATCTGCTATAATTCGAACTGTTTGCTTGGAGATAAGTGTTTGAGACGAGCCGTCAGTTTTGAGAAAAATGAAGAATTCAGTGTAATGCCTGCAGTTAATGCAATGAAGTTCAATGAAAACAATTGCGAATACTTCTTGGAGAATAAGACGGTGAAGATTGCATACGGCATGACAAAGTCTTTTGAAGATGTGAAGGCGAAAGACATTGCTCAAATCAGAAAACGGCTGATTCAATACTTCGGACAGACGTATTACTATGAGAGAAGGAAAGGAAACATTCCGATTTCACCGGAAGAACAAGAGTTTATTGCAGAACTTTTTAAGTCTTATGGCTACGAAATTGCTTTCGATGAAATCAGAGAAGAGACTTTGTGGAAGTAAAAGTCAAAGAAAGAGAAAAAGAAAACGCTCGTTTGTCAGATTAACTCCAAGACTCACGAGCGTTATTCCTTGATTTAATATATGTAATGCTTACTTTACGACCCAGATCTTAACTGTATTATCACACGCACCGCTTGCTAATTTTTTCCCATCAGGACTCCAACTCACACTTCTTGTAGTTCCAAAATGCCCTTTTACTTTTTGAATGCTCTCTCTATTGTTTACGTCTCTTAGAATAACTTCCGGATCGGTTGTTGCAACTGCCAAGTGTTTTCCATCGGCATTCCAACTTACTGAATATACAGAATAGTTATGTCCGTCCAAGATCTGTGTTTTCGCTCCTGTTTTTGCGTCCCATACTATAACGTTTGCGTCGTATGCTCCACTTGCCAAGTGTTTTCCATCGGGACTCCAACATACCGAATTGAGAGTATTGGTGTGTCCTTCCAAGGTTAGGAGTTCGGTTCCTGCGTTTACATCCCAAATAATGACGTTTTTATCCTTTGAACCACTGGCTAAATATTTTCCGTCCGGACTCCAACTTACTGTAATAACGCGATCGGAATGTCCTTCCAAGGTTTTTATTTCCTGACCGTTGTTTGCGTCCCATATAACGATGTCATTTTCGACCGAACCGCCTGCCAAATAATTTCCATCGGGACTCCAACTAACCGACAAAACTCGATTATCTCCTCTTTCAAGGGTTCGCACTTGTTCTCCTGTGTTTGCGTCCCACACAATAACGGTTTTATCCTCTGAACAGCTGGCCAAATAATTTCCATCGGGACTCCAGCAAACCGAGATAACGTACCATCTGTGTCCTTCCAAGGTTTTTAGTTTTGCTCCTGTGTTTGCGTCCCATATAATAACGGTATTATCCCACGCACCGCTTGCTAATTTTGTTCCATCGGGACTCCAACAAACAGAATATACCCAGTCCGTATGTCCTTCCAAGGTTTGGGTACACTTGATCGAAAACATATCATCTCCATCTTCGCCACTGCCCGGATTATCTTCGCAAGCTGCAAACATAGTTGCAAGAATCGCAAACATCAATACTTTAATTCTGTCCATTTTTTGTACTATTTTACATTCTTATTTTTTGCAAAGGTAGAGATATTTTTTTGATTTAGTATCTTATTTCTAAGAATAAAAAAGCCGAATGCTTTTTTTGACATTCGGCTTTTTGTTTTGAAATATGTTTTCGACTACCAAGCGAATAATGGTCTGTTTTCCATCATTGCATTTACTTTCTTACGAGTTTCAGCTATTAGTTCTTCGTTGTTAACGTCAGAAAGTACTGCGTCAATCATTTCAACGATAGCTTCCATTTCGTCTTCCTTCAATCCTCTTGTTGTGATTGCAGGAGTACCTACACGAATACCTGATGTTTGGAAAGGAGAGCGTGAGTCGAATGGAACCATATTTTTGTTGATTGTAATATCTGCTTTAACCAATGTGTTTTCTGCAACTTTTCCTGTAAGTTCAGGGAATTTTGTTCTAAGGTCTATCAACATTAAGTGGTTATCTGTACCGTTAGAGATAACTTTGTAACCTCTCTTAACAAAAGCCTCTGCCATAGCAGCTGCATTTTTCTTAACTTGTTTAATATATTTTGCGTAATCTTCTGATAATGCTTCGCCGAATGCAACAGCCTTAGCAGCAATTACGTGTTCCAATGGACCACCTTGGCAACCTGGGAATACGGCTGAGTCTAAAACAGCACTCATCATTTTGATTTCTCCCTTTGGAGTAGTTTTTCCCATTGGGTTAGGGAAGTCTTGTCCCATTAAAATCAAACCACCTCTTGGTCCTCTTAAAGTTTTGTGAGTTGTAGTTGTAACAATGTGGCAATATTCAACTGCATTGTTCAATTCTCCCTTAGCAATCAAACCACTTGGGTGAGAAATATCTCCCATAAGTATTGCTCCAATTTCGTCAGCCAAAGCTCTCATTCTTTTCCAATCGAAATCTCTTGAATAAGCAGAAGCTCCGCCGATGATTAATTTTGGTTTGTGTTCTCTTGCCACTTTTTCCATCATATCATAGTCGATGGTACCGGTTTCTTCTTTTACTCCGTATGAAACTTGGTTGAAATAAGTTCCTGAAATGTTTACAGGAGATCCGTGAGAAAGGTGTCCACCGTGATTAAGGTCTAATCCCATGAAAGTATCGCCGGGATTTAAGCAAGCAAAGAAAACTGCCATGTTTGCTTGTGCACCAGAGTGGGGTTGAACGTTTGCCCAGCAAGCACCGAACAATTCTTTTGCTCTATCGATTGCAAGTTGTTCTGATTGGTCTACTATTTGGCAACCACCGTAATATCTTTTTCCCGGATAGCCTTCTGCATATTTGTTTGTCATTACGCTACCCATTGCTTCCATTACCTGATCAGAAACAAAGTTTTCAGAAGCAATCAATTCGATTCCTTTTGTTTGTCTTTCTCTTTCCTTTTGTATAAGGTCAAAGATTTGTGTATCTCTTGTCATAACTAAAATGTGTTTTAATTTTCTCTAATTAAGGTGCAAAGGTATGAAATAATTTCGGATTGAGCCTTTGTTATGTTTTTTTCTTTCTTGATTTCAGTAAATTCTTTCTTGATTTCAGTCTGCTGAATCTTGATTTTAGAAAATTGTTTCTTTGTTTCATTTGAGACGATATAAAATTTCGAACTTTAACTTTTTTTTGTTGTTTTTTTGAATGGCGATGATGGTTTTTTTGTATCTTTGCGTTCTATATTATCGCAACGTTTAATTTAATCATATCTGTATTATGGAAAAAGAAAGAAAACAAAACAAGAGTGCTGTTTGGATTATGGCAGCGGTTATTTTGATTGCTTCTTGTGCAATCGGCTTTTCGGTTTATCAAGGCTTGAAAGCAGTTTCTATGGGCGAAAGAGTAGTAACTGTAAAAGGTGCTGCGGAACTTGAAGTCAAAGCAGACGTTGGCAGTAAGTCGATTCGCTTCTCTATTCTTCAAAATACGCTTCAAGATGCTTTGAGAGTATCAAAGGAAAAAGAAACGATAGTGGTTGATTTCTTGAAAGAAATTGGCTTTACCGATGATGAAATTTTCGTGGGCAAAGTTAGTTATGATGAATATACAAATGATAAAACAAAATACGTAAGAGGTAATATACGCCTTTTTGTAAAGAGTAAAGCAATTGAAAAAGTGCAAACTTTGGAAAAAAGAGTTACCGAATTGTATGAAAGAGGCGTTGTGATAGACCAAGACTATTGGGACGATGGAGCAAGGTATGAAATATCAGATGTTAATGTATTTAAGCCAAAACTAATAACCGAAAGTATGGCTAATGCGAAAAAAGCAGGAGAACAATTTGCAAAAGATGCCGAAAGCAAGTTAGGAAAAATGAAAACTGCATGGCAAGGACAGATTTCAATAGAAAACTTAGACGAAACAACTCCACATATCAAGAAATGCAGGGTTGTCAGTACTATAACCTATTATTTGGAAGATTGATCAAAGCATCAATTCGATGGCTATTTGATTGACTAAGTGCCATCTTTGAGGCAATAAATCAGACACTTTCCTTAATTGTTTGTCATAGTGAGGCAAAAATTGAGGAAAGTGTTTTGCTATATACTCTCTTTCAATTCCTTTTACCGTTCTGAGAGAGAGCATTATGTATTCGTTATAACGGTCTTCAATGCTTAGAGTTTCCGATTCGGATTCAATTTTCAAAGAAATATTCCTTATATATGTTTCTATGTTTGCAGGATTCCAAGAACGGCTTTTGCAATTGAACGAATGTGCAGAGGCACCTAAGCCGAGATATTCTTCGCCTTTCCAATACGAAGTGTTGTGTTGAGAACGCATATTTGGTTTGCAATAGTTCGATACTTCGTAGTGCTCATATCCTTCTTGTTTCAAGACCTGCATAGTCAAATCGAACTGCCTTAACATTTCGTCTTCATCCGGCAAACTTAACTTTCCTTTCTTTACTAACTTATCCAAAATTGTCCCTTCTTCGATTGTCAGTGAGTAACAAGAGATATGCTCGGGTGAAAGCTCCATAGCTTTCTTCAAGTTTTTATCCCAAGCTTGTGTTGTTTGATTTGGCAGATTGAACATCAGGTCTATGGATATGTTCTCAAAGCCTGCCTTTCGTGCATCGTGAAAAGCCTTTATCGCTTGTGTGGAATCGTGTCTGCGGCATAAGGTTTTCAAATCACTGTCCTTAAAACTCTGAATACCCATACTCAATCGATTGACGCCTTTTCTTCGTAAGAAATCAAGGTAATCCGTATTCAGATGTTCGGGATTTGCTTCCATTGTAATCTCTTCGCATTTGGTTAAATCGAAACTTGATTTTAGCGAATCGAAAACAAGAGTCATTTCATCGAAATCAAGATTCGTCGGAGTGCCTCCGCCAAAGTATAAAGTCCTTATCGGGGTTGAAAGATAGCTTTTTCGATTTTGCATTTCCATTGCAAGAGCTTGCAGATATTCTTTCTTGCTTTTGCGAGTTGCAATCGAAAAGAAATCGCAGTAGATGCACTTTTGAGTGCAATAAGGTATGTGAATGTACAATCCGGACATTGGTTAAACTTTTTTCAATATGATTCTGAATGTCGTTCCTTTGCCTATGACGGATTGTTTTACGAAAATCTTACCGTGATGATACTCTTCTATGATACGCTTTGCAAGAGATAATCCCATACCCCAGCCTCTCTCTTTGGTGGTGTAGCCGGCCTCGAAAATCTTTTTGAATTGCTTCTTAGGCAATCCTTTTCCTGTGTCGCTGATGTCGATAATCACGCGTTTGGTGTCTTGAGTCAGTTCGAGCGATAGCGTACCTATTCCACTCATTGCATCGATTGCGTTTTTGGAAAGGTTTTCCAATACCCATTCAAGCAAACATTGATTTATCGGAAGTTTGATTTCTTCATTTGCCGGCAAGTTTATGTTGTATGTTATCTTCTTTGAACTTCTTGAAGACAGATAATTCATTGCGTCTTGAATGATTGGGATTATGTTTGCTTGAATCAGTTCCGGACTTGTTCCTATTTGAGAAAAGCGTTTTGTTATCATGTCTAAGCGGTTTATGTCTTTGGTTAGCTCATTGCAGACTGTTTCATTTTCAGGTTGCAATCGCAGATATTCAACCCAAGCAACAAGTGCAGAAATCGGAGTTCCGAGTTGGTGAGCCGTTTCTTTGTTCATTCCTATCCAAAGCATGTCTTCCTCGCTCTTCTTCATGGCTTTGAACAATCTGAAGATAAGCCACACAAAGAAGACTGTAACCAGCAAATACACAACGGGGTAGTATTGCAATGCGGTTATGAATTGTGAATGTTTGTAGAAAATGCGGGCATTAGGCTTGTCGGGAAGATTAATCGTCCATACACCATTTTCATCTTTCATTTCCTGAATAGTTTCAGCTAAATTTTCGGCATCTATCTGAGAAGCATCGATGTTTCCCGAAGCAATGACTTCCGTTTCCGTACTATCGGTTATCACAACCGGCAAAAAGACCGAGTTATTCACAAGATCATCGAGAAAGGTCTTTGTAAAATATGTCAGAGTCTCTTTCATGTTCTTGTAAACATTGCTTTCGCTGTAATAGAGTTTGAACTTCATTCCGCTGACATTGTATTCGAATGGCGGATTTTGAGAAAAGCGTTTCATCAAACTTCCTACCAACACTCTTTGTCCTTCAGGTATTTCGACGTTTTGAGATAACTGAATGTTGTTAAACTCATCTGTGATGATTACAGGTATGCTTCTGTTGTTTACAATAAAGTCGTAGTAAAAGTTAAGCTCGGCATCAAGCGGCTGAGACAAGATTATCTGATGGGCAGTTATGAATTGCTGCAAACGAATCTTCTCTTCCTGTGCCAGAGAGTTGAAAAACTTGGCTGTGTGATCAACAAAGCGTGCCTTACGACTGACAGCGTTTGCCCACAATTCGATTTTTATCTGTTCTTCTTTTCGAAGTTGTGTTATTATTTTGTTGATTTGAATGAAAAAATACAAAACAATGGCAAATCCAACTATGAGAAATGCCCATCGTAATTTGGGATTTTTCAAAGAATATTTCATACGAGGATATTACAATAATGAACTGCAAAAATACCTAAAGATTGAGAATCACACAAATTTTATCTCCAAATAGTTGAATCTATTGTTTTTTTTTGTAATTTTGAAATTCGAATTTTTGAACCAATGTCTATAAAAAGTACTCTTCAATCACTTACCTTAAAAGCAAAGGTAAAGAAGAATCAACGGCTTAAAAAAGTCTGCAATATGGCTGAAGCGAAGTCTGTTGGTTTTGTTTGCTATTTTGAAGAGGAAGATCAATGGAAGACGATTCAGCCTGCAGTGCAGATATTTCAGAATTTGGGAGCAAAGGTCATGGTGTTAGGTATATATCCCGGCAAAGTAAAACCATTATGGTACGTTGAGACAATGAATACTCTTATGTGTAGTTTGTCGGAATTCGGACTTACGGGAATACCTAAGGGACAGAAAATAGATGATTTTTTGAATGAGCGTTTTGATATTTTGATAAATTGCGATCTTTCTGAACATTTTACGACCGATTATCTGTCAATGCTTTCCAATGCAGGGTTCAGAGTGGCTGCAGACACCGAAAAAAACAGAAAACATTTCGACTTGTTAATTAAAATGGAAGAAGCAGATTTGCGTTTGTTTATAGAGCAAACTCTTTTCTACCTTTCCAGTTTCAAGACCAAAGTATAATATATGAAAAAATTTGATTTACAAGGAACGGGCGTTGCTTTGGTAACCCCTTTCCACAAACAAGGTACTATTGATTTTACTTCGCTTGGCAGATTGATTGATCACACCATAGAAGGTGGCGTCGATTATGTGGTTTGTTTGGGAACGACAAGCGAGTATCCTACACTAAGTCCTCAAGAGCAACTTGCAGTCATCGAATTCACCATAGAAAAAGTTGAAAATCGAGTTTCGATTGTTTTGGGTATGGGTGGTAATGATACGCGTAGCTTGGTTGATAAAATAAGACAAACAGACATGAGTTCGATTGCAGCAATCTTGTCGGTGGCTCCATATTACAATAAACCAAATCAAAAAGGTCTTTATGCACATTTCAAAGCTGTTGCCGAAGCGTCAAATATTCCTGTGATATTGTACAATGTTCCCGGACGCTGTGGCGTAAATATGACGGCTGAAACAACGCTTCAATTAGCCAATGACTTTTCTAATATAATCGGAATCAAGGAGGCATCCGGTAATATGGCTCAATGTATGGAAATATTGGCTAATAAACCGCAAGGATTCACGGTTGTATCCGGCGAAGATGCCTTAGTACTGCCGATGATTGCCTTAGGTGCTCAAGGCGTTATTTCTGTCGCTGCCAACGCTTACCCGAACATCATGAGCGAACTTGTAACCCATTCATTGAAGTCAAATATGAAAAAAGCAAGAGCTGTTCACGAAAAGTTATTGCCTTTCTCAAATGCTATTTTTGACGAAGGTAATCCGACCGGAATAAAGGCTGCATTGGAGATAATGGGAATCTGCCAAAACAATCTCAGATATCCGTTGATAAAAAGCAGTAAACAATTGTATTCAAAGTTGCAAACAATGATGGCGAACTTAGATTAAACAACATTAAATACAAATCAATTATGGTTAATTATAAAGATTTAGGATTGGTAAACTCAAGAGAAATATTTGCCAAGGCCATGCAGGGTGGTTATGCAGTACCTGCGTTCAACTTTAACAACATGGAGCAAATGCAAGCAATAATCCAAGCATGCGTTGCACAGAAAAGCCCTGTGATTTTGCAAGTATCAGCAGGAGCAAGAAAGTATGCAAATCAAACACTTTTGCGTTACATGGCACAAGGTGCTGTTGAATATGCAAGAGAATTAGGTTATGAAATTCCTATTGTACTGCATTTGGATCATGGAGACAGCTTTGAGATATGCAAATCATGTATAGAGTATGGCTTTTCTTCAGTCATGATAGACGGATCAAGCCTTCCATACGATGAAAACGTTGCATTGACAAAGAAAGTCGTTGATTACGCTCATCAATACGATGTAACCGTAGAAGGAGAGTTAGGTGTATTGGCAGGAGTTGAAGATGAGGTTGCCGCAGAGCATAGCACATACACACGTGCTGAGGATGTGGAAGATTTTGTTAAGAAAACGGGAGTTGATTCTTTGGCAATATCAATAGGAACTTCGCACGGAGCAAATAAATTCCGCCCTGAACAATGCACGAGAAACGCAGATGGAATTCTTATTCCGCCACCTTTGCGATTTGATATTTTAGCTGAAATCGAGAAAAGAATACCCGGTTTCCCTATTGTTTTGCATGGTTCGTCTTCAGTGCCACAAGATCAAGTTGCAATCATAAACAAATTCGGCGGAGCTTTGAAAGATGCTATCGGAATTCCTGAAGAGCAATTGCGTCAAGCAGCAAAATCAGCCGTTTGTAAGGTAAACATCGATTCAGATGGTCGTTTGGTTATGACTGCAACGATAAGACAGATAATGGCAGAAAAGCCTGCGGAATTCGATCCAAGAAAATACCTCGGTCCTGCAAGAGATAATTTGAAGCTTATGTACGAACACAAAATCGTAAACGTATTAGGTTCAAATCAAAAGGCATAATAATTCGAAATATTCAATACATAGAAAGCCGTCATGCAAAAAAGCATGACGGCTTTCTTATTTTTACAGTCTGTGGATCTGATTGGAAATATTGAAAAAAAAAAAGCATGTTACGCATGACTGTTTTGTCTTCTTGAAATGAAGAAACAAATTTCTGAAATCAAGAAACAATATATTCTTTCTTGATTTCGAAAAATCTTTATCTAACAACAATTATTTTCTTGCCGATACAATCCGAATCATAACAAAGTCTGACAAGACAAACGCCCGATAGATTGTCAGGAAGTCTTAATTTTATTTGTTCGTTTTTGCTTAAAGAATACGTTTCTTTTGACAATATTCTTCCATCGCTTGAAATAAGTTCAATGCTTGTTTGTCCCGATATGTTGCGAGTGTTGATTACAATATCATTGTTTTGAATGAAAGCACCGAAATCTTCTTCAGAATTTGCTTTTTCGGTTTCGAGCGATGAGGTGTTTTGAGAAAAATCCCATTCTTCAAGTCTGTCGAAAACCACTTCGTTTGCTATTTGCTGCAAATGTTGAGCTGTTTCCGATGAAATACTATTTGGCTTCCATGCATTTTCGATTCGTTCTTTGAAAATAGTCTCATAAAAGCAGCATGTTGCCAAATAAGTTCCGTTAATGCTTGGATGTGAATTATCGGAAGAGTGAAGCACTATTGTGGAATCTGTTGCTATCGACTCCATCCAAGCAACACCGATTGGCGAAACTTCTGAAGAAAAATCACGAGCAAACTTCAGGTAGTTGTCTTTCAAACGATTTCCCATTCCTTCAAAGGTACAGAACGGTTCGAAGTAAGGGCAATTCAACGGATCTCCATAGCGATAACCCCAAGTCATGTAAAAAATCACTCTTACTTCAGGGTTGTGTGCTTTTGCCAAGGAATCAAGAGCTCTTGCGTAAGGATAAACTTGAAAATCATACTGTCCGTCCGGAAAAGCAACCTCTTGGCTTTGTCCTTGCAATACTACTATATCCCAATCGCCCTGAGCAATTTTATTTCTCGTAGATTCGTCATTATAATGATTGGAAAACCATGCTCCTCCCGGTGTTTTGGATTCGCAATATATTGATTTGCCTTGAGAATCGGAGAAAGTCTTGAGCATGGTCGGCAAATCATTTGTGTGAGTGTAGCTGTTACCTATGAATAGTATGCGTTTCGTTTCTTGGGAATTGGCATTTATGCCGATAAATAAGCATAAAAGCATTGTGAAAACTGCGATTGATTTTCTTCTTACTTTGTTTTGTGTTCTCATATTCATATCCAATTATTTTGTAAATCAGAGACAAAAATACGATTTTTTATTGTTTTATTGTCATTTATTAAAAAAAACTTATTTTTGCAAGCTATAAAAATTGAGAATATGAGAAAGATTTTATTGCTTTTGGCTTTTGTTTTCAGCATCTCGTTTGCCAATGCTCAGAAACTTTATGATGAAAAAGCCGATTGGAAAATACAAATAAAGGATGCTGTTGCAAAGGCGGCGAAAGAAGATAAACATGTATTGATTCAGTTCGGCGGAAATTGGTGTCGTTGGTGTAAGATGTTCGATTCTTTCGTTCAATCCGACAAAGACTTGAAACAATTGATTGATAGCAACTTTGTGGTTTTGCATTTGGACTATAAGAAGAATGAAGACTTGCTTCGCTTTACCGATTATGCAGACAGATTCGGTTTCCCCGTACTTCTGATTTATGATAATAAGGGACAGCGTCTGCATACTCAGAGTACCGATCTTCTTGAGCAGGGAGAGGGTTATGATAAAAAGAAAGTGATGGGTGTTTTGAGAAATTGGACACCTGCAGCAACATCGGGAGCATTCAGACGCTCAAAATAATTCCGTTATCTTTTCTTTTTGTCAGATTATCACACCACCTAAAACTATGGTGTCGTCATCTGCGTAAGCTACAACGTCTTGTCCTCTCATTGGAGCAAAAACTGCGTTGTCGAAAGTTATGATTGCGTTAAAGGGCGTGTCGTTTGCAAAAGATGATTCTTGGAAGTCTCGATGTATAAGCTTTATAGAGCCTGATGTACCTTCGTCTTTACCGCGTATCTTTATCAAAAGCTTCTCGTTTTTGCCGATACGTTCAAATTGATGCACATGCAAATTACCTATTTTGACACTTGAATGATAGCAATCCGACTTTTGTCCTGCTGTGATGAGGTTATTCAGGTGGTTGACAGCCGTTACGTAGACCTTTTCTTTGGTTTCGAGTCCTTTATACTGCCCTATGGTATAGAAAGGATAGCCTTTGTGAGTTCCGATTCGTTCTCCGTATGAATTTATCACCATTCCATTTTCGAGAGATTTTAATTCGGGACACTCTTCCAACAAGAAATCTTTGTAGCTTTTTCCTTGAGTGAAACAAAGACTGTAACTCTCCCTCTGTTTTGCTGTTTTATCGAAACCTTTCTTTGAAATAAATTCTTTAACTGCAGATTTATTTATCTCACCCAAAGGAAGAACGAGCCGAGATAGTTGTTGCTGATTCAGACGATAAAGCATATACGATTGATCCTTCCAACGGTCTTTTGCCATACGCAAAAGGTAGCTACCGTTTTTTTGAATGATTTCAGCATAATGCCCTGTTGCAATTTTGTTTATTCCTTCTGAATTCGCAAAATCAAGTAAGGCAGGAATCTTCATGCAATGATTGCAATGCGTACAAATATTCGGTGTTCGTGCATTGAGATATTCTTTCTTGAAAGTCTCAATCACGTTTTGCCGAAACTCTTTTTGTATGTTTTTCACAAAGAACGGAATGTCGAGATTTTTGCAGATGAGTCTCATCTCTTCGAGATTGTCTTCCGTATCGTTCATCTGCAAATGCAAACCGATGACCTGATAATCTTTTTGCAAATAAACGGCAGTCGAAAGGCTGTCGACACCTCCGCTGAGTGCGACTAAAATCCGTTCTTTCATATAAAAAGATGCTTATTTCTTTTTTTGTCTGTCGGAAAGCACGTTTCTGATTACCTTCATGCCTTCTTTGTCAGCCATCATTTTGATTCCAGTATCCGGAACAAGAATTACTTGTGATTCTTCTGCATTAGGATTCATCACATTTTTGATGGCATCGACGTTCGCATAGAGATTGTTTTTCTGATTAAGTCTTACGAACGTGTCAAGCTCGATGCAATCCAATATTTGTTCGAAATAATTAAAGCAAGTATGCTTTGTGCCATCGGACATAACGATACAGGTTTGTTTTCCCAAAGGATAGAAATACGCAATGTCTTTACTATGGATTTTTACTTCCCCTTGACGGTTTTTTATCAATATCTGATCCGATACAAGTTCGTTTGCTTTCCATGTCTGCACTCGTAGTTCATCTCCTGCCTGATTATAATAAAACCATTCGCCTTCTTTCTTGTCTTTAATAAACTGTCCTTTGATTTTTATCTTCTTATCGGCATAGTAATTTTTATATTCTCCGTCTCGTTTGTCGTTTTTGTAGGTGAAAGTTTGAAATCCGTCTTGGTAAAGGAAGTTGTAATTCTCGCCATTTTTCTTTCCGTTTTTATACATTATGGTTTCCAGAACATTGCCTTTGGTATCCCAAATAGTTTCCATGCCTTCCTTTTTCCCATTTTTGTACATTTCTTCGCTGAGTTTCTTTCCATCTACGGAATAGTAAGACCAAAGACCCTCCTTTTTTTTGTTCAGATAAGAGCCTTCACTCATAACTTGTCCTTTTCGATAATATATTTTTGCATATCCTGTTTTGCAATCTCCCTTATAGTCTATGGTCTGTTTCAAACTTCCATCCTTATTATAGTATTTGAAAGTTCCTTGTTCACAATCGTCTTTGAAAGTTCCTTCATATTGTTTTTGACCATTGGAATAGGTTTTTGACCATTTTCCTTGTCTTTTCCCATTTTTGTCTGTCTGATTCTGTGCATTAAGTCCAAGACTCGCAATCATGCTTATAAGCAATACCAAACTACTTATTCGTGTTATTTTTTTCATATTCTATAAATTTTGCAAATTCCAAAAGATTATTAAATCTGAAGTCTATTCTTTTCGGGTGATTCCTTGCTTCGGTATTTGTATCTGCGATATGGACTGTGTGCATTTCCAATCGCTTTCCGAAAATCAAATCACTGAGAGAATCTCCCACCATTATACTGTCTTTGAAACATATTTGCTTAAACTGTTTCTTTGCTTTCAATCCCATTCCCACAGAAGGCTTCCTGTCAAATGGCTTATCCTTGTTCAACGATGGGCAATGATAAATTGCATCCAACTTTCCGCCGAATTGAATTATTTTTTCAGTCATGTGTTTTGAAATAATGGCAAATTCATCTTCACTCATGATTCCCTTGCCTATGCCTTGCTGATTTGTAACTACAACAATTGTGTCAAACAAACGAGAAAAGATTTTGAACGCTTCAAGAACACCGTCGATGAACACAAATTCCTCCAAACTGCCAACATATCCGCCTATTTTGCGAACGTTAATCACTCCATCTCTGTCTAAAAACAAAGTCTTAGCTTGTCGGATTGTTCTCATGCTTTCTTAAATGATTGAAATAACTCTTCTTCCACAAACTGACAAATAATATGTCCTATCATTATGTGTGATTCTTGTATTCTCGGAGTGTCGTTTGACGGAACGTCTATCAATATGTCGCTCAACGATGCCATCTTTCCTCCGCCTTTTCCAGTCATTGCCACAATAGAAACTTTTTTCTTTCTTGCTGTTTCAAAGGCTTTGAGAACGTTTGCCGAGTTTCCGGAGGTCGATATGCCGATTAAAACATCTCCTTCTTTACAAAAAGCATCCACTTCTCGGGAAAAAATCATGTCATAAGCATAATCGTTTGCCACAGCTGTGATATACGACGTGTTTACGTGCAAAGCCTCGGCTGCCAAAGGCGGACGATCAAAATAAAACCTGCCTGAAAGTTCTGCAGCCAAGTGTTGAGCGTCTGCAGCACTGCCTCCGTTTCCGCAAAAGAAAACTTTGCCGCCTTTTTTGTATGATTCGACAATCATGTTTACAACATCTGAAATCTTGGAAAGCAAATCCGCATCATTCAATATGCGTTCCTTGACATCGATACTTGATTTAATTATGTTCTCTATGGTCATTATTCAAATCAAAGTTTAGTTCTTTTTCGATTAAATAGGTATTTCTTGTCGGAGAATTGCGTCCTATCAATTCAGCAACAAAGCCCGTTAAAAATAATTGGGTTCCTAATATGATGGTGCACAAAGACAAATAGAAATATGGCGAATCGGTTACCAATCTCATGAACTCTCCGTTTGATACAGCAATGAGTTTTTGAACTCCCAACACAATTGCCGAGATTATTCCGACTATAAACATGAGGCTACCCAGCAATCCGAAAAAATGCATCGGCTTTTTACCGAATTTGGATACAAACATTATCGACATCAAATCCAAGTATCCGTTCACGAAACGATTCATTCCGAATTTTGAAACCCCGAATTCTCTTTTTCTATGCTTTACAACCTTTTCGCCTATCTTTGAGAAGCCTGCCCATTTGGCTATTATCGGAATATATCTGTGCATTTCGCCATACACTTCTATGGATTTCACCACATCTTTTCTGTATGCTTTCAATCCGCAGTTGAAGTCGTGCAATTTGATTCCTGATAACCATCTTGTCGTTGCGTTATACAACTTTGACGGTATGTTTTTGGCTATTGTCGAATCATATCTTACTTTCTTCCAACCTGAGACCAAATCATAACCATCTTGCTTTATCATGCGAAACAACTCAGGCAATTCGTCCGGACTGTCTTGTAAATCGGCATCCATTGTAATCACCACATCACCTTCTGCATGCTCAAATCCGACATTAAGAGCTGCCGATTTGCCATAGTTACGGCGAAACTTGATTCCTCGTATGCAAGGATTGTTTTCAGATAATCCCTCTATAACTTTCCAAGAATCGTCTTTGCTTCCGTCATCAACCATGATTATTTCATATGACAGAGAATTTTCTTTCATAACTCGGTCTATCCATTCGGATAACTTCGCAAGCGATTCTTCTTCGTTGAATAGTGGTACTATGACAGATATATCCATAATGTTCTTTTTATGTTTTATTCAGATGAATGACGATTATGCTAAGAGTTTTGGTTTTCCTCATCTGTGTTTTCGTTCTTGTTTATGTTCAGTTGCGGTCCGTTGTTTCTTGTAAAAACAAAACTGATGAAGAGTGCGTAAAAGAAGTTTCCTATAAAATCAAATATAAAGTTGGTAAACAAGAAAGAGATCTGAATGACGGAATACACTTTCTCGTTTGTAAGAAACTCTGTTTCCATTCCGCTTTGTTCCATCATCGTTGCCATTTGGTTAACTGCATCTTGTAAGAGTGTCGGATCGAGTTTAGTAATAAGGACAAAATAAAACAATGCAAAGAATGCGGACATTACCAATGATATTATGGTCAATAATCCCAATGCTTTGCCGAAGGTAACCGATGAGGTGGCAATATTTCGTTTGTATTTGGTCAATGCGTACATCAAAGCAAAGACTACGAAAAACGAATACAAAAGTGTTTGAAAGAAATTGCCCGAAAAATGCAACCATTGGCTCAATACCTGATAAAGGAACACCACGCTACCGAAAATGGAGCCCCAATAGAATGCAAACTTAGTAAGACTTGGTTTCTTAATTTCTTCGTTCATTTGTTTTAATCCTTATTTGTCAACCATTAAACTCAATCACCACCCTGTTTATTATGATAAGACGGCAATAAAAGTCACAATTTCAAATAATCACCTGCAAAGGTACGATTTTTATGTAGAAAACACACTCTTATTTTGAAAAAACGCTGTTTTGTCTCTGCAAAAGCACAAAATATGTTAAATCACGGATTTAATTATTCTTAAAAACGCAGAAAACTTTTTTTGTTTCAAAAGTTTTGTGTACTTTTGCACCCGTTTTTTCTCAAAAAAGGTGTAAAGCGAATCTTGAATTCATTTTTTTCTTTCTTGAAAAGAATTTTCTGAAACAAAGGAAGAAAAAAATAAAACAAAGAAAGAGAATAGCATCTTCAAATAATTGAAAAGCAAATGGTTAGAGAGGATATAATAAAGAGTGCTTTGGATTTGTTTCTTGCAAAAAGGTCTTGCAAGAATGTTACAATGGATGAGATCGCTTCTGAATTGGCTATTTCTAAACGAACATTGTATGAACACTTTGAAAATAAGAAAGCATTGATTTTGGAATGTATGAATCTGGCTACAAATGATGTGTACCACAAATGCGAAGAGATGAAGAGTGAATCGAAACATGCATTCGATTATTTCTTCAGAAGCATAGGTGTAATACAATCCGGACTTAAAGAAGTTGCAATATTGGCGAATGAAATCAAAAAAGTGTATCCCGAAATATTCAAACAAATAGTTTCTTCGCACGTTATATTTGCTAAAACCAATACAACATTCTTCTTTAACAAGGCTAAGCAAGATGGATTCATAAGAGATGATATTGATGAACAGTTTTTCATCAGCATGATGGAGATGAACATGGTTCATTCTTCCGATTCGGAGTTTTTGAACAAAAATAGAAATTTCGGAGAAGACAACATAAAAATCAAAGTCTTCTACACAATAATACGAGGTATCTCTTCCGTTAAAGGGGTCGAGTATGTAGATGAGGTGATTAAAAATAAAGAATTACAGAATACAAATAATTTACAGCAAAATGAGAAAGAATGTTTTTTCAAAGATTAAAAGAGTGTCTGTTCTTGTTTGTTTGTTAGGAGTTTTTCAGACAGGGTACTCCCAACAAGCCAATCAGGAGCCACTGAACTTGGATTTGACCACTGCTCTCAAGATTGCTCACGACAACAATCCGACAATAAAAATTGCAGAGTTGGAAATACAAAGAGTCGACTACAGCAAGAAAGAAGCTATGGGGAATCTGTTGCCGTCATTGTCTGCTTCGGGACAATATACCAACAGCATAATGAAATCGGTCATGTTTATGCCGGAGAGTTTCTCTGCAATGATGGGCGGGCAAAAGTATATGGAGATAGGTTATAAAAATTCATATACAGGAACTGTGTCTGCAGCCTTGCCATTAGTCAATTTCTCACTTTGGGAGCAAATAAAATCCAAACAAAATGAGATTGACTTGATTTTGGAAAAAGCAAGAGCGAGCAAAATCGACATGACAAAACAAGTGAAAGACGCTTATTTTGCAGTGCTTTTGGCAAAGAATAGTTTGAAAGTTTTAGAAAGAAGCATAAACAATGCAAAAGAAACCTTGAAAACAACAGAAACAAGTTTCGAACAAGGAGTTGTGTCAGAGTATGACCTTATCCGTGCCAAAGTTCAAGTAAGTAATTTGAACCCTACCTACATTTCCGCAAAGAATGGCTTAGAGCTTGCGATACTTCAGTTAAAGATGATTCTGTCTTTGCCACAAGATCAAGAGATTGTTTTTCTTGAGAATTTGGAAGACTTTTCCGGTAGAATAATCTCCGTATCGGCAGCAGAAAGTGAAAGAGCTGCAAACAACAACTCCGATATCAGACAATTGGATTTGAATATAGCAAGTTTGCAACATAGTCTCAGAATGGTAAACAGTCAACACCTTCCGTCTTTGTCGGCTTTTGGTCAATATACTTACCAAACTCAGGCAGAGGACTTCAAGTTTGCAGATTATAATTGGGTGGGAAGTGCTGCTGTAGGATTGCAATTAAGCATACCGATTTTTAATGGAAGAACGGTTGTCAACAAAGCAAAACAATTAAAAATCAGTTTACAAGAATTGGAGTTGCAAAAACAATATGCTTCCGACGGCATAGAGTTGCAAATACAAGCTGCAATAAACAGCATGAAAGCGGCACAAGAACAATTATTGGTTAATAAAGATGCGATAAGCCAGGCAGAAAGAGGATATGAGATTGCAAAAGTAAGATATCAAACAGGTTCGGGAACGATTCTTGAATTAAATGACAGCGAATTGTCGATGACTCAAGCGAATCTTAATTACCAACAATCGTTGTATGATTTTCTGACAGCACAAACCAATTTGGAAAAAGTCTTAGGTAAAGAATAAACAATAAACAGAAGAATAAAAACATAAACATAGGAACATATGAAAAGAATGATTTACTTGGCTGTATTGGCTCCGATGATAATGTTGGGATGTTCAAAAAAACAAGACGCAGCCACAGCAAACAAAGAAGAAATAAGCAATGTCAAAGTAGAGGTTGCAACAAGCAGTGAGATAGATCAAGTGTACGAATTTTCCTCAACAATTGATGCGGAAGTGAAAAACTATATCTCTTCAGCAGGAGGAACACGTATCGAACGTATTATGGTGGAAGTGGGAGACAGAGTAAGAAAAGGACAACAACTTGTCAAGATGGAAAGCACCAATCTCATGACTACAATGGCACAATTGGAGAATCTGAAAACCGAATTGGACAGAATGAAAGCTCTTTACGCATCCGGTGGTGTTAGTAAGCAACAATTGGATCAGCTTCAAGTACAATACGACGTTGCAAAGAAGAGTGCTGATAATCTTAAAGAGAATATCTATCTTACATCTCCGATAGATGGTGTGGTAACCATGAGAAATTTTGATAATGGAGACGTTGCTGCGACTCAACCTATATTACAGGTCATGAAAATCAATCCTGTGAAAGTTAAAATCAATGTTTCGGAAAGTTTTTACACGAAAGTGAAAGTCGGAATGCAGGTTAAGTTGAATACAGAGATATTCGAAGGGGAAGATTTCTTCGGAAAAATTTCTCTTATCTATCCTACAATCGATCCGGCCACAAGAACATTTACTTGTGAAATAAAGATAAACAATGCAAACAACAAATTGAAACCGGGAATGTTTGGAAGGGTTGAATTGAATCTTGGAAAAGCGAATACGATTCTTGTATCCGATAAAGCGGTTATAAAACAATCCGGTTCCAATGACAGATTCGTTTATATCGAAAAAGACGGCGTTGTGGAGTATCGCAAAGTTGAGACAGGAAGACGTCTTGGTGATAAATTCGAAATAATAAAGGGAGTGAGCGAAGGAGATAACGTAGTGATAACAGGTCAATCCAAATTGTTGGATGGCTCAAAGGTAAAGGTAATAAAGTAAGACATTAAAGCAGAATAAACATGAAATTGTATGAATCATCGGTAAAGAAACCTATAACGACGTCGCTGATCTTTATAGCGATAATCGTCTTGGGTCTCTTTTCGTTAAGCAAACTTTCTATCGACCAAATGCCGGAGATAGAAATGAATACTGCGATTGTTTTGGTAACATATCCCGGTGCAAGTGCGGAAGATGTTGAGAATAACGTGGTCAAGCCGTTGGAGAGTGCATTAAGTACTGTCAGTGATTTGAAAAAATTGACCTCAACCTCGAAAGAAAACACTGCTATCGTAAGTGTGGAATTCAATTGGGGAATCGACTTGGATGCTGCTGTGAATGACATGCGTGATAAGATAGAAATGATCAAGAGTTTCTTACCTGACGGTTGTTCGAATCCAATGATATTGAAACTATCTACGGATATGATGCCGATAACCATTATTTCGGCAACCGCAGACGAAAGCACGGCAGCCTTATACAAGATATTGGACGATGCGGTCGCAAATCCGCTGAATCGTATCAACGGAGTAGGTTCTGTTTCCATTTCCGGAGCTCCTAAAAGAGAGATCGTGATAAACTGTGATCCTACAAAGTTGGAAGCATACAATCTTACGGTGGAGCAAATCGGCTCAATGATTGCCTACGAAAACGTAAGCACGCCGGGCGGTAGCATAGACGTCGGCTCGCAAACTTATTCCCTTCGTATGGAAGGAGAATTGAAAGAAAGTCAAGAGCTGAATGATATAGTCGTGGCAAACTATGGTGGCAAGACAATCTTTTTGAAAGATGTTGCAACCGTAAGAGACTCCGTCCAGGAGAAAGCTCAGGAAAGTTTTGTCAACGGTAAGAAAGGTGCAACCATCGTTGTGCAAAAGCAAACAGGAGCCAATTCTGTCGATGTGATGAATAAAATCCGTGCAGAACTGCCAAAAATACAGAAGAATCTGCCAAAAGACATTCATCTTCAAGAGGTGATGAACACAACCGACAATATAGAAAACTCAATAGCCTCTTTGGTTGAAACATTCGTATTGGCGTGTTTGTTTGTCGTCATAGTGGTGTTGTTCTTCCTTGGAGAATGGCGTGCAACCATTATAATCATGGTAACAATTCCGGTTGCATTGATAGCATCCTTTATATACTTGTTCATAACCGGCAATACGATAAACATCATTTCGCTTTCGTCCATATCCATTGCCCTCGGTATGGTGGTCGATGATGCAATTGTCGTTTTGGAAAACGTAACCACCCATATCGAACGGGGAAGTAAACCAAGAGAAGCCGCAATCTACGGAACGAATGAAGTAGGTGTGGCCGTAATCGCAACGACCCTTACATTGTTAGCCGTATTCTTCCCATTCACTATGATGGGCGGTATGGCAGGTATTATGTTCAAGCAATTAGGTTGGATGATCTGTATCATAATGATAGTATCCACCGTATCGGCTCTTTCATTGACACCTATGATGTGTTCATTGCTGTTAAAGAGAGAAAAAGATAAAAAGCACAGTAAAGTATTCAACACAATATATCTTCCGATCAAAAGAGGTTTGGATAAGTTGGACGATGGATATGAAAAATTGCTCACATGGTCTGTAAGACATAAAGCCATAACAATATGTATTGCAGTAGTAATGTTTGTAGGCTCGCTTTTACTTGCAGGAACAATCGGAAGCGAATTCATACCTGCATCGGACAATGGTCAAATCACCGGTAATTTGGAACTACCTGCCGGAGCGAATGTTGAAAGGACAAAAGAGATTGCAAAGAGATTGGAAAACAAAATCAAGAAAGATTTTCCTGAAGTCAAGACTTTCACCTACACAGTCGGCGTTCCGGGAGATGATGACGACAACTCATTTGCCATGATGAACACTTCGGGAAGCAACTACATGAGTTTCCGTGTCAGATTGAAAGATTTGGAAGACAGAAAGAAAGACATGTTCCAAATAGCCGATGAATTAAGACAGGAAATCGGCACATACACCGAAGTGAAAAAGTATTCCGTTTCTGCAGGAGGCGGAGGCGGAATGACGTCAGGAAGTACAATCAATGTCGAAATCTTCGGATATGATTTTGAAACAACGGAAGGTCTTGCTTATACATTGAAAGATAAGATGGAAAAGATGGAAGGGTTGAAAGACGTCCTTGTTGACAGAGAAGATTATCGTCCTCAATTCCAAATAGACTTCGATAGAGAGAAATTAGCCTTGAACGGATTGAACGTAGCCACTGCTTCGACCTATGTGCGTAACAGAATGAACGGAATGACTGCCTCAGTCTTCAGAGAAGATGGAGAAGAATACAAGATAAAAGTAAGAAACGACATCGACCATCGTCAATCCATCGAAGACATTGAAAACATCCTTATCTACAACAACCAAGGCAGAGCAGTGAGACTTTCAGAAGTTGCACAGGTTGTTGAAAGAGAAGCACCGCCTTCAATCAAGCGTCAAGACAGAGAAAGAGTCATAAAAGTAACTGCAACACTTTACGGAACAACTCTTGACGTTGCGGCAACCAATATTCAAGCCGAGCTCGACAAAATGGACATTCCAACCGAAATAGGTACAAAGATAGGCGGTTCGATCGAAGATCAACAAGAATCATTCTCCGACATGGGAACGTTGTTGATACTTATATTGATGCTTGTTTACATTGTGATGGCGGCACAATTCGAATCATTGCGTTATCCGTTCATCATAATGTTCTCGATTCCGTTTGCATTTGTCGGACTCATACTTTCATTGTTCCTGACCGGCATTTCCATCAACCTTATGAGCCTTATCGGAGGAGTGATGCTTGTAGGTATAGTGGTTAAGAACGGTATTGTGCTTGTTGACTACATAAACCTTAATCGCGAAAGAGGAATGGGTATCTCGCAAGCAGTTATCTTGGGTGGAAAGTCAAGACTTCGTCCAGTACTCATGACATCGCTTACAACCATTCTTGGTATGGTGCCTATGAGTCTTGGAATCGGAGAAGGTAGTGAGTTGTGGCAACCGATGGGAGTCGCAATTGTCGGCGGTCTTACAGTGTCCACGCTTGTTACATTGGTGATTATACCCGTTGTTTACTGCGTATTCGCTTCACGAGAAGTCAAATCATACAGAAAGAAACAAGCATTCAAATTTAACAGACGTACAATAAAAGCATAGAAATAAAGATGAAAGCAGCATTCATAGCATATAATCAAGCCCATGTCGAAGAAGTGGAGAACATATTGCACCAATTGTCAATCCGAGGCTTCACTCGCTGGCAGGACATCCAAGGAAGAGGAACCAAGAACGGCGAACCGCATTTGGGAACTCACGCCTGGCCGGCAAAAAACATGGCAACGCTGTGCGTAGTCGATGATTACATAGCACCGATACTGAAAAAAAGAATACAAGCCCTCGATCACCAAGCACCCGAACAGGGTTTGAGAATATTCTTTTGGGACGTCATAGACGTATAAAGCTTACAAACGAAAACGTTTTTCATGACCAAGCGGACGGAAATCAATTATGACCGTCCGCTTTTTTTGTTTGAGAGAATTCTTTCTTTGATTCGCAAAAACCTTTCTTTGATTCGCGAAATTCTTTCTTGAAAACAATTTTCTGAAACAAAGATTCCGCAATCCCGCACAAAGCCGCAAAAAATCACACCTTCGCAAGAAAAATCCAAAGCTTTGTTTCGCACCAATATGTCGATTTATGAAAACTTGTTATCTTTGCATCATCAAATTTATATGCGATGAGCGAACGAACGGAATTGGAAGAACTTGGAGAATTCGGCTTGATCGAAAGACTGAATCCCGAAAGAGAAATCATAAACAAAAGCACGCTGTTATCCATAGGCGACGACGCCGCCTGCATGAGCTATGGCGACAAAACCATTCTCGTATCCACCGATGCCTTGGTTGAAGGCGTGCATTTCGATATGGTATATACACCACTCAAACACTTAGGCTACAAAGCTTGTGTGGTGAATTTCTCCGACATTTACGCAATGAACGGACGTCCTCGGCAGATTGTCATCAGTCTTGCCGTGAGCAATCGCTACTCAGTCGAAGCCTTGGAAGAATTATACGCAGGCATAAACCTCGCATGTCAGAAATACGGAGTCGATTTGGTAGGCGGAGACACCACAAGCAGCACCGGCGGAATGTTCATCTCAATCACAGTAATCGGAGAAGCCGAGAAAGAAAAAGTAGTCAAAAGAAGCGGAGCGGCAGTTCACGATTTGATTTGTGTCAGCGGTGATTTGGGAGCGGCATACGCAGGTTTGTTGGTTTTGCAGAGAGAAAAAGCCGCATGGCTGGCAAATCCGAATATGCAACCCGAACTTCAAGACTACGAATACGTTGTCGGACGACAATTAAAACCCGAAGCAGGAAAGCGAACCATCGACTTCTTGGAACAAAACGGCATCGTACCGACTTCAATGATAGACATATCGGACGGACTCGCCTCGGAAATGTTGCACATCTGCAAACAATCCGACGTCGGATGCGAGATTTACATCGACCGATTGCCGATTGATGGCAG
Source organism: Candidatus Onthomorpha sp. (assembly GCA_045577535.1). GTDB lineage: Bacteria > Bacteroidota > Bacteroidia > Bacteroidales > P3 > Onthomorpha. Next base: position 41,607 of record JAZNIO010000012.1, read on the forward strand.
GACATCCAAAGTTTACGAAGAATTTAAGATACTTGCAGACACCGGAGCATTGAACGGCGGAGAAGATTACGAATTGCTCTTCACCATATCGCAAGCAGACTACGACAAAATCAAAGACAACGAAAACATACACATCATCGGACACATCACAGACAAAACCATGGGTTGCAATCTCGTTACTCCGCAAAACACAACCATAGCACTGAAAGCCCAAGGCTGGAATCACTACAAAAAAAACGAAGAATAAAAACAAGGGAAAGACATGATAAAGAATTTATTGTTGGACATGGGTGGCGTAATCCTTAACGTAAGCTACCAAAAAGTGATAGACACATTCAAATCGTTCGGAATAGAAAACTTCGACAAAGTTTACACACAGGCAAAGCAAGTCGAAATAATCGATTTGTTCGAAGAAGGCAAATGCACAGCCGAAGAATTCAGAGACGGCGTCAGAAAACTGTTGGCAAAAGAACTCACCGACGAACAAATCGACAAAGCATGGTTTTCAATGATACTCGAAATTCCCCGAGACGTCATTCAATTGCTCGGACTCTTGAAGTTGAAATATCGACTCTTCCTTTTCTCAAACACCAACGTCCTTCACATAGAATATCTCAAAAAAGAATTCGAACGCCAACTCGGTTTCGACATCTTCAATTGCGTATTCGACAAAGCATTCTTCTCAAACGAAATCCATCACCGCAAACCACATCCCGAAAGCTTTGAATATGTCCTGTCCCAAGCAGGCATAAAAGCCGACGAAACCTTGTTTATAGACGACAGCAAGCAACATCTCGAAGGAGCATCAAAGGTAGGATTGCACACCTATTGGCTTACAAACGGCGAAACCCTGATTGATTTATACGACAAGAAGATAATATAAACCATGACCCTTTCCGAATTCACACAGACCAAGTTCTTCAAAATCATAAAGAACAAATATTTCATTACGATAGCGATTTTCATCGTTCTGATACTGTCTTATCCCGGTCATAACATCATTTATCACTACAAACTCAGGAAACAACTCCACGAACTCGAAGCCCGACGCGACGCAATCAAAGAAGAAATCAAAGCAGACAGCCTTCGAATACGCGAACTTCAAAAAGACATACGCACCGTCGAGAAATTCGGAAGAGAAAAGTATATGATGAAAAAAGCAAACGAAGACATATACGTCATAAAAGAGAAAGCAGACTCGGACACCATCGTTTCCGAACACTGAAGCCTGCTTTCGTTTTACCACAAAGTCTCTTTCACGATTTTATCAAAAGCGATTTCGTAGCCGAACTCTGCAAAAACCTTTCTGACAAACTCTTGTTCGGTCGGTGTAATCGGCTTTGACGCATTTCTTCTGCGGAAATATTCAGTATGACCGAAGTAATTTTGCAGTCTTTTCCTGATTTGAGAAATATCTTTCGCCATCACATTCTCAAAAGACTTTGTCATACCATACGCCATATCAACTTTTTTGTCCTCTATATAATGTTTGCAATTCGTTTTGTCAAGCAATCGATGATTCACAACCCTGAAAATCTCATCGTTCTCTTTGCTGTACTCTGCCGAAATGCGACGCAGACATTTTTCGGCAAGCGGACAATCATCACTTAAGCAGTTCAAATAACCCAAAGGTCTCTTTTCAAAATTAAAATACATGTTCTTCATATCGTTAGGCTTTGTTTTTCAGTGATTTTAACGTTTTGAAAAGATAACTAATCAAAGCCTTGAAAAGTTCAAAAGAAGTATCAATTTTTTTCCGCTTCTTGGTACAGGTAGTACCGGTAATTGGTACAGGTAGTACCGGTAACTGGTATTGGTAGTACCGATAACTGGTACAGGTAGTACCGGTAATTGGTATTGGTAGTACCAATAAGCGGTATTGACGGTACCGGTAAGTGGAGAAATTCCGATAGTAAGATTCAGGGGGCTCTCGCAAAGGTCGCAGACCGACAGAATAAATTGCAAAGCTCGCGAAAGAAGAGTGTGTGTGGTTTAAGGAAGAATGGTTAAGGTTTAAGGAGGAATGGTTAAGGTTTAAGGAGGAATGGTTAAAAGTATTTCTCCTTTCAACTTTAATCCTTCAACTTTAAACTATTCTCTTTCGACCTTAAACTTTAATCCTTAAGCCTTAAACTATTCTCTTTTGACCTTAAACCTCTCTCAATCAGCCTTTGCGATTTTGCGACCTTTGCGAGAGAAAAATAAATTTTTGCAAAAAAATCTTCATCCTTGTTGAACAAAACCAAAACCCACTGTGTTGATATTGCAGAGAGTTCGGAAATAAACGCACTCTTCGATTAAATAAAATAATGTTTAACCTTAAAATCTTACAACGATGGCAATTTCTTATGTAAAAGTAAAAAGAACGATCGCAGTCGGAGAAAATCCGGGCGAAAAGTTTCTCGCACAAATCGTGAGAGAACAACCTGTGGATTTGGATCTAATCGCAGAACAAATCTCGGGAGCATCAACAATGAGCAAAGCCGATGTAATGGGCGTTTTGCAACAATTGCAAGTGCAAATGAGTTACCATCTGCTTCGCGGAGCAACGATACAATTGGGTTTGCTCGGCACATTCTCGCCATCACTCAGGGCGAGAGCAATGGATACCGTCGATGAAGTAACCGTACAGTCGATCAAAGGATTGTACATCAACTTTCGATCATCCACGTGGTTAAACAAAGAAGTCAAGAACGTAGGTTTCCGACTTGTCGATCCTACAATCAAAGGCTTGCAAGTGCAGAACGCAAACGCCGCATCCGAAGACGGAGGCGGAGAAGCAATGCAGGAAGAATCGGAAGCAGAGCCTGCAAGCACCGAAAGCACGACTTCGAGACGTAAAACCACCGCAAAAACTCAAGAATCCGAATAACAACGATTCGCATTCAGAGTTTGCAGAGTCGCAGATTAACCCCTGCGACTCTTTTGCTTTTATCCGAAAATCTTTGGCGGAATCAGAAAGTTTTTATATCTTTGTCGCCGAATTTAGAAACAAACTTAAAAAAGGAGGAAACGGCAAACAGAAAGAAATATATTAAGACTTAGTTAAATTTTAACGACATAAAATAGCGTTTTTGCTTATATTTTACTATTTGAAACTTGGACACTTTCAAATAATATCCTAAGAAATAAGTAGAAAACGCTCACGAATAATATCGTGGGCTTTTCTTATTTAGGATATTAGGTAGTCCAAGACCTCAAATAGTAATAAGAAAAAAGTCCCACGTTTTTTTTTATGCCTTGAAGTCAAAGATAGAAATTAAGTAATCGCCATTTGGGACTTGGGCAAAGTAAAGTAAAAAATTTAAAAAGATGAAGAAATTATTTTGTTTATTGGCTATCTTAATGCCAATGTTATCCGTAGATTGTTTTGCACAAGATACGATTTGGTTAACACAAGAAGACCTAAATAGATTTGAAGAAAACAGGAAAAAAAAGGAAAGAGGAATTGAAGCTCTAGACGATTTGAAAAATAGACATTGTCAAATGTTTGCAATTCAACGTGCACCACAGTTTAAATTTCAAAATTTAAAAGGATTAAATATTAACATCGTGCCAAGAGAATATCTTGGAAGCCATAGAGATTTTATTAATTTAGGACATGCTTCCTGCTTTATTATGCCGACAGTAAACTATATTAAAGCAATGGGATTTGATGATACCGGAGAAAATGAGCACACTTTAAACATTTATGTTACTGGGATACAAGCAATTGTACATTCTGATGGAGATTTTTTTACGTCTGCTGATTTTAGTGTAGAAATGACTAACAGAGATGGTGAAGTAATACATAAACAAGAAGAGATAGAATCTTGTATAATGCCTTTTAAAAGTGGTTGGAATGTGTTCAGAGGTTTGAATGAAGCATACACACAATCTTTAGAGAAGATAAATTGGTATAAGATTGCTTCGTTCTTGAAAGAAAGCAGTGCACCGAAACAACAAGTAAAGCAAGAAAGCAAAGAAGTTAAGGGATATGGCAATACTGCTTTGGAAAATACAATTGTTCGTTGGGATGTGCAATCTCGTCCTGCTGGAGCGGATGTTTTTTGGAGAGTTGTGTCAAAGACTCCAAGCGTTAAGAGTACAAACAACAAGTATTTGCAAACAACTCCTTACGAAGCGACAAAATCTTTGGA
>JAZNIO010000013.1:0-13506 GCA_045577535.1 Candidatus Onthomorpha sp.
CCGACCAAGACGCTTGCAAAGATAGCCTCTAAACTATGCAAACAGTATCCGAAATTGCGTGGAGGTTGCTATATGCATCGCCCGCAGGATATAGAGAAGGTGTTGCGTAAATATCCGATAGAGGATGTTTGGGGCATTGGCCGCCGCTCAGTACCTAAACTGAAAGCAAAGGGAGTAAATACCGCATACGAGTTCACCCAGTTGCCCGAAGGTGTTGTTCAGAATATGTTTGGCATAACGGGTGTGAGAACATGGAAAGAGTTGCAAGGTACTCCTTGTATTGAGTTTGAAGATGGCTTCGAAGCAAAGCAATCTATATGCGTTTCTCGTAGTTTCTCATCCGAGATATATGAGATTAAGGAGCTGCAGGAGCAGATAGCAAACTTTGCTTCTACTATGGCTGAGAAGTTGCGTAAACAGCACTCCGTTACATCAGAGATAGTAGTCTTTGCGTACACCAATCGTTTCAAGGAGGATGCACCACAGACATACGCCAATGCTTTGGTATCGTTTGTAACGCCGACTGCCGACCAGCGAACGATAATCACTGAGGCATTGCACGCTATGCAGAAGTCATTCAAGAGTGGTTATGGCTATAAGAAGGCAGGCGTTATCGCTACCAAGATTATTGATGAGAAGAATGTAATGCACTCCCTGTTTGAAGATACAGAGGCTATCGAGCGCGAACACAAGATAACCTCTGCATTAGACGCCATCAACTCTACCTTTGGCAAAGGTACAATCAAGCTGGCTGTTCAGGGAAGCGGAAAGATAAAGACATCAAGCGAAAGTCAATCGCCCCACTATACAACATTGTGGAGCGATATTCCAAATGTAACGGTGAAATAATTATCTCTTTTTGCAGTTTGTACTTGCTTTGCCTGCCATGCCTGATGAGCAATGATCACCTTCTTCCTCTCTTTCTCAAGTAAGGCTTCGATTTCGGGAGTGTAGCCGAGGAACTCGATGCAACCGCCATTGTATCCCGTGAGTTTGCAGCGGATACCGGCTTTCTCCAATTTATCCATTCGTTTCTGTGCGGTCTTGGCACTTGAATAGGATAATGGCCAGAAGTATTTGTCGCCGCTATGCCCGTATGAGTCTTCTCCGAGCACCATCTTGCATTCTATCCTTAACTACTTTGCCAATTGAGAAACATTCATTACCTTTGTACTCAGAAAAGCGTTCTTTTCAACAATGCAGAATGAGACAGATATGGGAACTTAGCTCGTTTCTAAATCGTTACCTGTAGCAAATTTAATTCTGTATATCGTTTGTTTTCAGCGAGAAAGAAGAAATGCTATGACTCGTACAGTAACTCTTGAAGTATTTCTGCTTTTCGTGCTTTATCCTTCTCAATGACAACCATTGGCAGCCCTCCGTAATAAATGTAATCTCGCCACAATGAAGATGTGTCTTCGTTTGTTGTTTCTTTTATTTCCTTAAACGATAGCGGTTGAAGGTGAATTTGAACTCCGCGTCCTCTAAACTCGGTAACGATATCAGAAGAAAGGAACTTTGCATTACTTCCTGTTACATATATATCAAGGTTATCAATATGTAGAAAACCATTGAGTACATCTACGAAATCCTCCAGCATCTGTACTTCGTCAATAATCACATAATACATCTGCGAATCTTGCTTTGTCAGATTTTCGACATATTCATATAAAGTTTCTGCCTTGCGATATTTGCGATGAGCAAATTAGTCAAGTTTTATTTCGATGATATGAATGGTATCAACACCGTTGTCTAAAAGATGTTGTTTGTAAAGGTTGAGTAGCAAGTACGATTTGCCAACACGTCGTAGCCCGGTAACAATCTTTATCAAATGATTATGCTTGCTACTTATCAATTTTTAAATGTAATGTTTTTTTTTGAATTTCATACAGATACAATTTTTGTGTATTTACACAGTTTTTGTCTGCAAATGTAATGCTTTAATCACAAATTAAGTCCGGAGTCTGAGATATTTTTTGTGTATTTGTACACTTTTTGTATGCAACTGCTTTTGTTTGTCAATTCGCCAATCTACCATTTTCGGTAATTTGCCACAGAATTGTTCGGTGGTTTGATTCTTTACATAATCCTCACTCTTTCTTGTAACTCTCTCATTTTCTGCATCAGGGCATCAAACTCTAAAGATTCTCCATCCTTATCTTGAACTTGATATACATTTCTATGCTATATATCAGTGGTGTGTGCCTTATATGTTTTGTCCCTACACCCACCTGTTTTTATCGGCGGTTACGATTATTTATTTCTTGATTATACGCATTTCAAGCAAAGAAATGATTCTGTCTTTGTCGAGTATTGTTTTTTCAAGGTCGGAGATGCGTTGTTTGAGTAATGTTTCTATTTCATTGGAGTTTTGTGGCGTATATGCTGTGTTGACGCGTAGATAATGGCTTCTTTTATTTGGTGTTTTTTGTGCTCTTGTTGTTGGTGTGAGTGCTCCGTGTATGCTGTTTTCTCTTGATATATATACATTGTATTGTTTTATCATTCGACCTTTGCCGATAAGCAACCATTCTATGCTTAAGTCTGGGTATTTCTCAGAAATTGCCAAAATTGTTTCCGGTTGTATGCTTTTTGAGATGGAAGAAACGTATCCGTTTGATCTGTTTATCGATCTTTCAAATGAAATAACTGTCAAATTCTTATATTTAATATATTCTTTCAGTCTTTCTTTTACATTCATAATCACGATATTATAAAAAATAACAATAAATATCATAAAATTTCTCCGAAAAACTTGATTATATCGGAGAAGTTCTCTGTCTTTGCACTGTGTTTACACCGAATATTTGGGCAAAATTACGAAAAAAAAACTAATATATGGTGTTTTTTTTATCTAAAAAGTGATTCGTTCGGTGAAAATGCAGGAAGTTAAAATATTTATTAATTAAAAAAATTTTAAGTAATGTCAATTCCTTATGTTAAAGTGAAGCGTTCCATCAGTGTCGGAATGGAACCTGGTGAAAAGTTCCTCATAAAGATTTTCAAAGAGGAACCGGTGGATTTGGATGTGATTGCGGAAGAGATCGCAGAATCATCGACAATGAGTAAAGGTGATGTAATGGGCGTGCTGCAACAGCTGCAAGTTCGTTTGAGTTTTCATCTTATGCGTGGAGCATCTGTTAGATTGTCTCTGTTGGGAACTTTTTCTCCTACTATCAGAGCAAAGGCTGTTCCAACATTGGATGAGCTTACCGTTGATACGATTAAAGGCATTCATGTCAATTTTCGTCCATCTCCGTGGTTGAGCAACAAGATTAAAGGTGTTAAGTTTAAGCACAAAGATTTGTCTGTAAAAGGTTTACAGTCGTCTCAGCCGATCGAAACAAGACAAGTCGATGTTGAAACAAGGATAGATGAGGTTGCTCATGAGGATGCTGATATCTTGGAACAAACTGATTCGGAACAAAACGAATAAGTTTTAAGGTTGAAAGCACAAGCCGCAGAAAAACATCTGCGGCTTTTTTTCTGCTGTTTGAGATGATGTAATGCTTGTGGAAATATTTTTTTTTGAAATATATGTGTAAAAAATTTGGCTATTTGAATTTTTGTTTATATATTTGCAAGCGTAAAACTTAGTTTAGTATTAATCAGAAGCGAGGAGGGAGAATGCTTTATAACACTCCGATGTTTAATTATGAAGAGAATTATTTTATGTTTGGCAGCTATGCCTTTTGTATTTGCAGCTTGTAGCAGTGGTCCGTTGGGAGAATATCAAGACATTTGCGATGATTGCGAAAAACAAATCAAAAAAGCAGAAACAAGAGAAGAAGCAGGCACACTTATGTTGCAATGTATAGGAAAAATGACTCAATGGCAGGCAGAAAACAAAGAGTGGGCTAATGAACACAAAGAAGACTTGGAAAAAGCAGAAGAAGGAGTTAAAGCAGCAATTGAAGCAAAGGATGAGGAATTAAAAGGAAAAAAATAAATTCGTCTTTGAATGAGAGGTATTTTGATTATATTTCCGTCAGAAAGGAATAGGTAATCAAAATTTGTTAATAATTAATAATTTTACGAGAAGCGGGCAGTTTTGTCCGCTTTTTTCGTTTGAGCTGTTCTTGAAAAAGAACTTTTGAAACAAATACAATTCGTTTTAATGTCGTACCTTTGCCAAACGAAACAAATAAAAACAGAGATATTATGGAGAATCCAAAAGATTATGGTTTCAATTCACAATTGATTCATTACAGTGGTCATCATGACGCTTACGGAGCGGCTACCGTTCCTATTTATCAAACTTCGACTTTCGCATTTGAGTCGGCTCAAGACGGGGCTGATTGTTTTGCAGGTGTGAAACCGGGTTATATGTACACAAGAATAGGTAATCCGACTGTGAAGGCACTCGAAAGACAAGTTGCTTTGTTGGAGCATGCTTGTGATTCGGTTGCCGTTGCTTCGGGAATGGCGGCGGTAAGTACGGTTTATTTGGGATTGCTCAATGCAGGAGATCATGTTGTCTCTTCTTCGGCGGTTTATGGTGCGTCGAGAGTTTTGATGGAGCAACATATGTCTCGTTTCGGTGTGGAATCGACTTATGTGAACACTGCAAACCTTGATGAAGTCAAGGCTGCAATGCGTCCGAACACCAAAATGCTTTATGTGGAAACACCTGCAAATCCGACAATGGAGATAAGCGACATAGCGGCTTGTGCAGAAATCGCACATAAGGCAGGTGCGTTGTTGGTAGTCGATAATACATTCTGTTCACCTTATCTTTCAAATCCTATAGACTTTGGAGCAGATGTCGTTCTTCACTCAATAACGAAATTCATCAACGGACACGCAGATATTGTCGGCGGTATAGTTGCCGCAAAAGAGCCTGAGGTTTATGCAAAACTTAGAAACGCAATGGTAAACTTCGGAGGAAACATGGATCCTCATCAGGCATATCTTGTAATTCGCGGATTGAAAACTTTAGGCATAAGAATAGATCGTGCACAAGAGAATGCAATCAAGGTAGCTGAGTATTTATCATCTTGCGAGCAAGTTGAGTGGGTTAAATATCCGGGATTGGAAACGCATCCTCAGTATGCGTTGGCTCAAAAACAAATGAACGGACCGGGAACTATGATAAGCTTCTCGTTGAAAGGTGGTTTGGAAGCAGGACGTACGCTTATGGATAATGTAAAGATGGCAATCCTTGCCGTAAGTCTTGGAGGGGTTGAAACGCTTATTCAACATCCGGCTTCGATGACGCACTCCAAAGTTCCTCAAGAGGCAAGATTGGCAGCGGGAATAACGGATGGCTTGGTCAGATTCTCAGTCGGTATAGAAAATGTTGAGGATATAATCGGTGATTTGCGACAAGCAATGGCTAAAATCAAGTAAGAAAACGATAAACGACTGATTTGTCAAAAAAGAAACGAGGCTTCCTATTTTGGAAACCTCGTTTTGTTTTTATAAGTCTTTGTTTCGCTAAAATGAATCTTGAATTCGTTAAATTCTTTCTTTGATTCGTTTTGCTGAAACTTCGATTTATTTTTCGATTCTGATACGTGCATCGACCGCAACAACCGCAGTAGGTGAACCCAACAAAGGATTCAAGTCCATTTCCGCAATTTCGGGAGCAGCTTGCACCAATGCAGAAACTCTCGCTATTTGATCTGCGTAAAGGTCTTCATTAACCGGATCCTGACCTCTTACACCTTGGATAATCTTATAGCCTCTCAGTTTCTTTATCATTTCTTTTGCTTCTTTTATTCCTATAGGAGCAAGCGATGATTGCACGTCTTTCAATACCTCGATGAAGATTCCACCCAATCCGCACAAAACTTGGTGTCCGAAAAGCGGAGTACGCATTGAACCGATGAAGATTTCAGTTCCGAACAACATAGGATAAGCTTGAACGGCATAAGTATCTTTTATCTTTATCAAACGTTCGAATTCCGCTCTTACGTGAGCCTCATCTTTAACATTAAGAGACACACCGCCGACATCTGATTTGTGAACAGGACCTACAACTTTCATTACTTGCGGATAGCCTGTTTTGTTAGCAAAAGCAACTATTTCTTCTACATTATCACTTGAAATATCTACTGCGTGATTGATTCCCGCAGCGTCAAGTAATTCATTCATTAACTTAACATCAAGGTATCCGTCCGGACAACGTGAAATGATTTCTCTGATTTTTGCAGTGTCGATCTTGATTGTGTCGTCTTGATCGGCAGGTTCTGGGGTTGAAACTATTCTTCCCACGGCATTTCCGAATACAGTCTCGTCTGCGAAGTATGTATTGCCCATATCGACAAATTCTTTCACTTCCTGACCGGCAACAAGTGTTGAAGGAAGGATAGGGAATATAGGTTTTTTAGATGTTTTCATCTTTTCAGACAACACTCTGTAAGCTTCGTTTATCGGAGCCAAGCCAGGAGTACCGAAGATTACGCACATTGCATCTATATTGTCAAATTTAGTGTCGCAGTAATCGATGATTGTTCCAAGTTGTTCAGGAGTTCCTGTTGCAAGGAAGTCGATCGGGTTTCCGACAGCAGAGCCTGCGAATAATTTTCCCAACAACTCGTCAGCCATTGCACCTTCTATGTGTGGTATGTTCATACCTGCCTTGCTCAAAGCGTCGGTCAACATTACTGCAGGGCCGCCTGCGTGAGTGATAATCGCAATATTCTTGCCTTCAAATTGAGGATACGTAAAGATGTTTCCAACAGTGCAAAGTTCTTCTCTTCCATAGCATCTTACTATTCCTGCTTTCTTGAATAGGGCATCAACAGCCACGTCTGGGCTTGCCAAGGCTCCTGTGTGAGATGAAGCAGCTCTTGAGCCGGCTTCGGAAGAACCTGACTTGATTGCTGCAATTCTGCAACCTTTATCTCTCAAACTGCGAGCGTGTCTCAACAATTTTTGTGGGTTCTTAATGTTTTCGATGTACATTAAGATGACTCTTGAAGAGTTTTCGTCGAAACATTCGTCGTGATACTCCAATATGTCTTCTATACCCAACTGAGCAGAGTTTCCAACAGCCCAACAGTGATTGAAGTGCAAGCCTTGTTGCATTCCGATGTCCATTATAAAACAACCGGTCGCACCACTACCTGTTATGAAGTCAACTCCTTTTGGTGAAGACTTTGGAAAAGGCTTTGAGAATATTGCATGGTGATAAGGAGTGAAGATTCCCGTACAATTAGGTCCGATAAGACAAGCTCCCGCATCTTCAACCAATTTCACGATTCTTTGTTCCAATTCTTTTCCTTCATGACTTTCTTCTCCGAATCCTGCAGATATGATTATGAAAGCTTTAGTGTTTTTTTCTTTTGTAAGAACACTGATTGCGTTTTCGGTGAATTTTGCTGCTATTGCAATGACTGCCAAATCCACTTCGGGCAAATCTTTGACGTCTTTGCAGCATTTGATGCCTTGAATCTCGTCTTCTTTCGGATTGACAACGTAAAGGTCGCCTTTGAATCCGCCTTCCTTGATGTTTCTCAATATTGCACCACCCGGTTTCGCAGTGTCGTTGCTTGCTCCTACAACAACTATGCTTTTAGGGTTTACCAATTGCTTGGTTACTTTTGTACTCATATTCTTCTGTTATTTGTTTATTTTTCTATTTAGTGTTTTTGATTTTATCGTGTGCACATTTGAACCTCTCACTTATTCTTCGAGCGGTATATCTGTTGAAATCGCTTATGTCTATCTGAGGATGGATGTTTGTCGAAATATAAATCCCTGTGATGACATATGATATAAAATCCTGTTCATCTTGTTCGCTGACGACATATCTGCATTCCAAACGTTTGTTGTCTTTGGTAAGTGAGATTTGTTTCGGAGTAAGTATGTATTCTTTATCGTTTGCGAGTTGTATATATGCGACATTGGTAGAGTCCATTCTTATTCCGTCTATGTTGTTTAAGCCAAAAACAAGTCCGAGCTCGTTTCCAATCATTTGAAACTGTAAACTGATGCGTAGTTCTGCGTGAGTAGTTCCCAAATAGTTCATTTCACCCTTGTAAATCACGGTGTCGCCTTTTCTTTCCTCGGTAAAATTACAAGGATTCTTTTGTGCGAAGATTTGTGTTGAAACAAGGAAAAACAATGTTCCGAATACAATTTTTCCAATCTTTATCATGGCTTTTTCTTTCTTGAAAACAATTTAACCTTTCTTGATTTTGAGATTTTATCTTTTTGTTGTGTATAAATACCGCTTGATACTGCGTTTAGGAGTCTTTTCAAACTCTTCTTCGTGTATGTAAATAGCACTGATTTGTTCGTAGTTGGCAAGTTGGGAATTTGCTTGCTGTCTCATCTGTTCAAGTATGTTCGGGTAATCTTTTGAATTGATTTGCTTGGAATCCAATCTGTCTTGATCCAAATAAACAAGTGCGGTAAGCTTTCCGTTGTTCTCAATCACCAAACTTTCATTCACATATTCCAAACTATTCAAAATGTCTTCTATTTCTTCGGGATAAATATTCTGTCCGCTTGGTCCGAGAATCATGTTTTTGCTTCTTCCTTTTATATATACGTTTCCGTATTTGTCTTTCAAGCCCAAATCTCCCGTTCTTAACCAACCGTCTTTCAATACGGCATTCGTTGCATCTTCATTTTTGTAATATCCCATCATGACGTTGGCTCCGCGAACCAAAATTTCTCCAACGATTTTTGTTTCATCAGGAGAATCGATTTTTATCTCCATTCGAGGAGCTGCCTTGCCGCAAGAGCCGAGTTTGTGCTTGGTCCAATCCTCATAACCAATGATAGGTCCGCATTCTGTCATACCATAGCCGACCGTATAAGGAAATCCGATTTTTTTCAAGAAACTTTCGACCTCTTTGTTCAAAGCTGCACCGCCTATGATAATCTCGTAAAATTTTCCTCCGAAAGATTCCGTCAGTGCCGACAAGATTTTTTCCTTCAGCATCACATCTATGATAGGTGTTTTCAAAAGCATCTTCACTATCATTTTGTCTGCAATCGGTTTCAGCTTGGTTTTGTAAATCTTCTCAATGATGAGCGGAACCGAAATAATGATGTTTGGTTTCACAGCCGCAAAAGCTTCTGCAATGATTTTAGGAGAAGGAATGCGAGTCAGAAAATGTATGTGGATTCCTCTGATGAATTCGAATATGACTTCAAATTGCAAACCGTACATATGAGCTGACGGAAGCATGGATATGACATTCATTCCCGGAGTTAGATTCGGCAAAACTTCACACGCAAACATATAATTGCTAAGCAACGCTCTATAAGACAACATCACGCCTTTACTGAGCGAAGTTGTGCCGGAAGTATAGTTAATCAAAGCAAGCGAATCGAGATTATCGCGTTCATAAACCACATCTTGCGGAGTAAATCCATCAGGATAAGCTTTATCGAAATTTTCCTTGATTGAGTTGAAGGCTGTTGCTATTTTATCATCTTTACAACTAACCAATTCGAAATTCTGCATTTGAATCGCAGCCTTCAATTCAGGCATGTCGTCGGCATTCAATCCTTCCCAAACCACATCTCCAACAAACATTAACTTACTATCAGAATGATTTACAAGGTGTGTAACAGCTTCACTTTTGAATTCATGAAGCAAAGGCACGGCAACAGCTCCGTAGGTTATCGTTGCAAAAAACGAAATGGCCCACATGCTTGAGTTTCGACCGCATAGCACAATCTTGTCGCCCCTTTCAATACCTGCATTCTTGAAGAAAATATGTAATTGAGCAATTCTTTCGGCTACTTCTTTGTATGTAATAGACCCTTTTTTGTAATCGCTTAAAGCCGGAAGTTCCCAGTTGTTTCGTATTCCCGTTTCAATATTGGCAATAAAGCTGTCTGTGTACATGAGTTTATTCTTAAATTTTGTTTAAGTCGCAAAGATAAGCAAAAAAACGGAATCAAGAAAGGATTTTCTGAAATCAAGAAAGAAAAAATTAAAATCAAGATCCATTCAGACGAATTCAAGTTTTATTTTTTGTCATTCAAAAGAAACAGCTTCGGTGCTTTGTAAAACGCATTTTTTCACAGAATGCAACAATTGCTTTGCAGATTGCGAAAAAACAATTACCTTTGCAAGCGAAATGAAAATTTAATCGGAATAAAAAAAACATAAAAACAAATATAACATGAGCAAGCAAATAAGTATCGACCAAGCTGTCGAAATGATTAAAGACGGAATGTCCGTGATGATCGGTGGATTTCTTGCAGTCGGAAGTCCGAACAAAATCATAGAAGCAATCGTTAAAGCAGGTAAAAAGGACCTTACGGTGATTTGTAACGACACCTCATATCCCGAAATCGGAACAGGATTGTTGGTAGCCTCAGGTTGCGTTAAGAAGGTCATAGCTTCACACATCGGAACCAATCCAATAACCGAACAAAAGATGAAAGAAGGAACGATGGAAGTTGAATTGGTACCGCAAGGAACTTTAGCCGAGAGAGTAAGAATAGGAGGAGCAGGAATAGGAGGCTTTTTGACGGCAACGGGAGTTGGAACCTTGGCAGCGGAAGGAAAAAGAACAATAGAAGTTGACGGAAAAGAATATTTGTTAGAGCTTCCTCTGAGAGCAGATGTCGCATTGATAGGAGCATCTGTTGCAGACAAACACGGCAACCTTATCTATAGAGGAACAAGCCAAAACTTCAATCCGTTGATGGCAACAGCAGCTGATTTGGTTATTGCAGAGGTTTCAGAGAGCGTTGAAAGCCTTGCACCGGAAGCAATAAAGACTCCGTATTTGTTTGTTGATTACATTGTAAGATAAGAAAACAATAAACCGAAATAAAGTATAAAACTAAAAAACGAAAGAAATATGGCAGCAAAATCAATGATAAGAATGAGAATGTCGGCACACGACGCTCACTATGGCGGAAACCTTGTAGACGGAGCAAGAATGTTGAACTTGTTTGGCGATGTGGCAACCGAGCTTTTGATAATTCAAGACGGCGATGAGGGACTTTTCTGTGCTTATGACAACGTAGAATTTCTTGCACCTGTGTATGCAGGAGACTACATCGAAGCAGTAGGAGAAATAACTCACGTTGGAAACACTTCACGCAAGATGGTGTTCGAAGCAAGAAAAGTAATAGCACCAAGAACCGACGTTTCAGAATCTGCAGCAGACGTTTTGGCAGAACCAATCGTAGTTTGCAGAGCAAGCGGTACTTGTGTCGTTCCAAAGAATTGCCAAAGAAATAACAAATAATCGAGAAAGAAATGGATAAATTGATAATCACAGCCGCTATTTGCGGTGCTGAAGTAACCAAGGAGCAAAACCCTGCCGTTCCTTACACTGTTGAAGAAATCGTAAGAGAAGCAAAATCGGCAGTAGATGCAGGAGCTGCAATCGTACACCTTCACGTTAGAGAAGACGATGGCACACCTACACAAAATCATGCAAGATTTCAAGAATGCGAAGAAGCAATTTACAAAGTTTGTCCTGACGTAATCATAATTCCTTCCACAGGAGGAGCAGTAGGAATGAGCCCGGATGAAAGATTAGATTCAACAAATACTAATCCAATACCTGAAATGGCAACACTCGATTGCGGAACTTGCAACTTCGGAGACGAGATTTTCGACAACACAATGCCTACAATGAGAGCGTTTGGTAAGAGAATGATAGAAAAAGGCATCAAACCGGAATACGAATGCTTTGAAATGGGACACCTTGACACCATTTTGACAATGGCACGCAAAGGAGAAGTACCGGGACACCCTATGCAATTCAATTTTGTCTTAGGAGTACCGGGCTGTACCCCTGCAACAGTCAGCAATCTTGCTTGGTTAGTAAACAATATCCCTGCCGACTCAACTTGGACCGTTACAGGAGTCGGACGTTCTGCCTTTCAAATGGCAGCAGCCGCAATAGCAATGGGCGGAAACGTAAGAGTAGGATTTGAAGACAACATTTACCTATCAAAAGGCGTTAAAGCAAAATCAAATGGTGAACTTGTAGAAAAAGTAGTTCGCATTGCAAAAGAATTAGGCAGAGAGATAGCAACCTCAGCCGAAGCAAGAGAAATCTTAGGCTTAGCACCAAGAAAATAATTTGAAGTTTTCATAATCATTTGTCCCGAATCGTGCTTGCGGTTCGGGATTTTTGTTTTCCCAAACGGCGATTCGGATTTCTGATTCTTTGTTTCGCTCCGGCGAATCTTTGTTTTAATTTACCGAAATCAAGAGTTACGCTCGTTTGTCTTGCTTTGGGCTGTGAGCTATGAGGTGTGAGTGTTTTTTTCTTTGACAACGGACTACGGACAACAGACTACGAAAATAGCAAATCAAGTTTCACAAAAACAAAACGAGCGTTCGAAGGAATAAACCTTAGTCGAACGCTCGTTTTTCTTTACCTTATATATAGAGAGAGCTTACTTCTCTCCCCATATCTTAATGGTTGCATCCAATGAACCGCTGATAATTTTTGTGCCATCGGGACTAAATGCTACGGAATTGACATCCCATGAATGTCCCTCCAAGGTTTTAAGGCATTGTCTTGTGTTTGCACCCCATATCTTAACGGTTTCATCCTCTGAACCACTGATAAATTTTGTGCCATCGGGACTAAATGCTACGGAGAGTACACTTGCTGAATGTCCCTCCAAGGTTTCAAGACATTGTCCTGTGTTTGCATCCCATATCTTAATGATTTTATGCCATGAACCGCTGATAATTTTTGTGCCATCGGGACTATATGCTACGGAATTGACACTATATAAATGTCCGTACAAGGTTTGGAGTTCTTCTCCGCTGTTTGCATCCCATATCTTAATGGTTTTATCACTTGAACCGCTGATTATTTTTGTGCCATCGGGACTATATGCTACGGATTCGACATCATCTGAATGTCCCTCCAAGGTTTTAAGGCATTGTCCTGTGTTTGCATCCCATATCTTAATGGTTTTATCAGTTGAACCACTGATTATTTTTGTGCCATAGGGACTATATGCTACGGAAAAGACCCAACTTGAATGTCCCTCCAAGGTTTGAAGGCATTTTCCTGTGTTTGCATCCCATATCTTAATGGTTCTATCCCCTGAACCGCTGATTATTTTTGTGCCATCGGGACTATATGCTACGGATTCGACATCTCCTGAATGTCCCTCCAAGGTTTTAAGGCATTGTCCTGTGTTTGCATTCCATATCTTAATGGTTTTATCCTCTGAACCGCTGATAATTTTTGTACCATCGGGACTATATGCTACGGAACTGACTCCTTTTGAATGTCCCTCCAAGGTTTTAAGGCATTGAAACTTACTGTTATTTCCGTCGGAGGTATTTCCATTATTTTCATTTGGTTCTTCGCAACCTGTAAATAACGCAGTAAATACTGCAATCAAACTAAAAATCTTTGTTTTATTCATTTTCAACATCCTTTTTAAAGGTTAATAAATTGCACACAAAGATATAAAACTTTCATAAACCGACAAAATTTTCTCTTTTCTTTTCCACGTATCACGCGAATTTACACGAATCTTTTCTTTCCTCGCTCGGGCAATCCGTTGTCTGTTGTCCGTTGTCCGTAGTCAAATTTCAAAAAT
>JAZNIO010000014.1:0-7633 GCA_045577535.1 Candidatus Onthomorpha sp.
TTCCCTTACCGGTATTGGCAGTACCAATTACCGGTACAGGTAGTACCAATTACCGGTACTGGTAGTACCGCTTACTGGTACGGGTAGTACCAATTACCGGTATTGGTAGTACCAGTTACCGGTACGGGCAGTACCAATAAGTTGAATTTTTTTGATACTGCGTTTGAGGATTTTTTTCCTTACTTCGGCTGTTGGGAATCGGCGTTTGGCTTTCCTCTCGCAAAGGTCGCAGACCGACAGAATAAATTGCAAAGAACACAAAGCCTTTCCACGTATCACGCGGATTTACACGAATCTTTTCATTTCGGCTTGGGGCGGTGAGCTTTGGGCTTGGGGCTTTCGGCTGACGCAGTTTGAAATTTGCGAAAAGACGACGGACGACAATCAACGGACAACGGAAAAAGCTCAAAGCTCACCGCTCAAAGCCAAAGTAAGATTTTATTCTTATCTTTGCAGGCTTGAGAGATGGTTTTCGTGCTTTAATTTTTTTTGAAGATGAGATTTTTTGTTTGTTTATGGCTTTTGGTTTGTCCGGCTCTTGCCTGCATGGGTCAGAATGTTTGCCGGGTGGTTGTGGATTCGGTGGTTTTCAGAATCGATACTACGGATTATTGTCTGCGGACTTATTCTCCGGATAAGGGGTCTTGGTTTTCGTTTGTCAGAACAAAGCCTGCGAGTTCGGATCGTAAGGTGGGTTTGTGTATTGTGGCGGCGTTCACTTCGAAAGCTCCTGAGCATGTGGTGGGAACGAATGTGTGCAAGGGTGTGGCTTCGTTTGACAGCACGGAGAGTGAGACGGGCTATTGTTTGTTGGGGAATGATTTTGTGGAGATCGGTTTCTTGGAGCATGGGGGCAAGGCTGCAATCGACAGGGCGGTGAGTGAGGGTTTGGATTACTTTCAGCAGATGCTTTTGTTGAAGGATGGAGTGGCTGTGCCTACGTATGTGTTTCGTAACAGGACGACTGCAAGACGTGCGTTGGCGTTAAATGACAGTGTGTGTTGCATTGTGGAGACTGACGACAGGATGGACATCGATGATTTCACGGATTGCATTGCGAAGATGGGCTTTCGTGATGCTATTTATTTGGATGTGGGTTCTTGGAGTAAGGGTTGGTGTCGGGATAAGCAGGGTCGGTTCAGGGTGTTGGGGACTAATCATCGTTCGACTCATCTTCAGACGAATTGGTTGCTTATCAGAAAAATGCCGAACAAGATAAGAAAAAAATGAAACAAAGAAAAAGAGGTGTGTTTCTTGATTTGAACACACCTCTTTGGTTGTTTGCTTATTTTTATTTGAGGTTTTATTTTTTGAAATAGCGGTTGTAAAGTGCTTCAAAGCCTTTTCCATGTCTTGCTTCGTCGCGTGCCATTTCGTGAACGGTGTCATGGATTGCGTCCAAGTTGGCTTTCTTTGCGTTGGTTGCAACTCTGACTTTGTCTTCACAAGCTCCTGCTTCTGCGTTCATTCGCTTTTCGAGATTGGTCTTGGTGTCCCAAACTACTTCTCCTAAGAGTTCTGCGAATTTTGCGGCGTGTTCGGCTTCTTCCCAGGCGTAGCGTTTGAATGCTTCGGCGATTTCGGGATAGCCTTCCCTGTCTGCTTGTCTGCTCATGGCGAGATACATTCCTACTTCGGTGCATTCGCCCATGAAGTGTGCGTTCAGGTCTTTTATCATCTCGTCTCCGGTTCCTTTTGCAACGCCTAATTCGTGTTCTGCGGCGAATGTGAGTCCTGCTCCTTCAACCAATTCTTTGAATTTCTCTGCAGGTTGTTTGCATTGCGGGCATTGTGCGGGTGCTTCCGCTCCTTCGTGTACGTATCCGCAAACCGTACAAATCCATTTCTTTGCCATTGTCGTATGTTTTTTAAGTTTGTTATTTTTTTTCTTTCGTTTTGTCGTTCGACTATGCAAATTTATATACTTTTTCCCAACGAGCAATGAATTTGAGTCTAAGATTATTTTTATAGGTTCATAGATCGGATAATCATTGCCTTGCTTTGGGGTATTTTTTCTCTGTTTCGGATGTCTCCGACTCTCGTGCGGGTTTATTCAAGCCACATTTTACGTATTTCTTTGTAGAAGTCGGGCTTGTCAAGCTGCTTCGGATAGACAAAAAATGCGTAGTTCATGATCCGGGTGTTGCTTTCGGCGTTGTCTTTCCTTATCAGCTCAGCCCAGATGTAATCTTTGGGCGGTTCGAAGTCTTTTATGTCGGTCTTGGAGAAAGAGGCTATCTTGTGGCTTCCCCATCCGAATGTCTGTCTCTCTGAGTTGGCAAGCTGCATCTTTGTTCTGCCTTCGTCATTCCTTACTTCGATTTGCCAATCTGCCTGTATGGCTTGTTCGGTGTCGTTGATGAAATATACGTGTATGCTGTCTGCCGAGCTGTAGGTGTCGATCGATATTATTAAAGGTTCGAATGATTGTTTGATTGTTTGATATACGGTTTTGGGTTCCCAGTCCGAGTCGATGATGCTCCAAGATATGGCAGGGTAAGGCTCGTTCAGTTGCCACAAAAGGCTTCCCATGCAATATGGCATGGCTCTTCGGTGTGCTTCTATGGCGATTTTGTAGGCGTCGCAGGCGGTTAGGGCTGCTCGTTCAAGCCATTGCTCTCCTGTTTCGGGGGTTGGGAATCTTTCTTCGAGGCGGTGGCGTATCAGTTCGAAGCCTCGGTTGTGTTTTTGATGGATTGCAAACTGCGGATTGCTTTCCAAATATGGTTCGGGGCTGTATTGCATTACTGTTTCGAGCTTTGCGGGTGATTGAAAGCCGTATTCGCTCATGAAACGTGGGACTTTGCGTGTGTAGGTCTCGAATACGGAATCGCCCCACCAAACTCCCCAGTAGTGAGAGTCGCCTTCGGTCATCGATTGCGGCTTTCCCCATCCGTGAATCGGTGAGGTGTGGACGTAATCGAAGGTTTCGGCTGTCGTGCTTACTATTTCGGGAAGCATATCCTTGAACAGACGCTCGTAGTTCTTCAATGCGACGACTGTATCTCTTACTTCCTTTTTCCAACCCCAATTTTCCCAGCCTTCAAACACCTCATTGTTTCCGCAGAACAAAGCAACGCAAGGGTGAGATGCAATTCTAAAGGTGTTGAGTGTTGCGTCTATTCTCACGCCTTCAAGATAGGCACTGTCGGCAGGGTAAAGTGCGCATGCGAAAGGGTAATCCTGCCAAATCAAAATGCCGTTTTCATCGCAGGCATCAAGGCTTGTTTCGTCCATGTAGAAGCCTCCGCCCCATGTTCTAAGCATATTCATGTTTGCGTCTTTGACAAGGTGTATGTGTTCGGCGAGTGATTCGTATTTTTCGCCATGCATTGCAGTCGGAACAAGGTTTGCACCCTTTGCAAAGAACTTCCTGCCGTTGCAAACGAAGTAGAAACTTTCTCCATATTTGTCTTTCTCACGCACAAGACTGATTGTGCGAATTCCGAATCGCTTTTCCTCATTATGAATCTTTTTTCCATCACTGTCAAACAAAGCTATCTTCGCATTGTAAAGAGGTTGCGTTCCCATGCCGTTTGGAAACCATAACTGTGGATTGGCAATTGAGAAATTGAATTTGCAGATTGAGAAGTATCCATCTTTATAATAAAAATCCAATTCAAGTTTTTCGCTCAACACCATTTTGTTCTCACTATCGAAAACCTCTATCGCTGCACTTGTTATCTCTTTTCCATCGACAGGAGTCAGGACAGAAAGCAACATCTCGGCTTTTTCTTTCTCTATATTAGTGGTCTGTATGTTTATATTTTCAACAACAGAGGGCTGATTGGAGAAAGAAATCATCAAAGGCATAAATACCTCGCCAGCAAGCTGCCTTGGAGCCCAATCCCAGCCGAATTGAAAAGCGGCATGTCTGAATACGGCTCGTTTTTCCGAAATCAAAATATCGTGTTCTTCGGTTTTAACCTTATCGAATCTTGGTTTTATAGGCTCGATTTCAATTTTTATTTTATTATCTCCTTTAACAAGCAAACTTCTTATGTCTTCTTTGAATCGTAAAGAGTTGTTGTATTTGCGTTGAACAGCGATTCCATTTACTAAAACCCGGAAAGATAAATCGGAACACTCAAATTCAAGTTCGCAATAAGGGTATGACAACTGCTTTTCATCGACAGACAAATCGAAAACATAGGTTAGCCGGCATGTGTCCAAATATTGAAATTTTAATTCGTTATCCCCATAATATGGCTCAGCGTTCATTTTGTCCGCCATAAGGGAATAAATGTCCGATTTGCCTGTCTGCAACGGCAAGGTGTCGTTATTGCAGATCAAAACGCCTTCTTTGGTGAGCGTTATCTTCTCTTGAATGTTGTTTTGTGCTTTTGCTGCGACTGCAAAGGTTAAAAGACAGATTGTTAATAAGAGTGTGTTTTTCATAATGCCTGTTCGTTTGTTGGTTTCTTTATTCTGCGACAAGGGAAGCGGCTCCGAGTATTGCGACTTCGTTATCGGACAATCCCGATGGCTCGATCGATATTCTGTTTCGAAAGACCGGGTAAAGGTATTGCTCAAAATACTCTTTCAAAGGCTCGAATAGTTTTTCTCCTGCATTGCTCAAGCCTCCTGAAATGAAGATTTTTTCGGGTGAAGTCAAGACTGCGGCATTTGCCAGGCCGATTGCGAGATATTTTGCAGTCATATCGAAACATTGCAATGCAAGTTCGTCGCCTTGGTCTGCCGCATCGCTTATGTCTTTTGCCGTTATATCATCAATCTTTATTTGTCTCAATACAGAATCTTCCGATTTGGTTTGTAGCAATTCTTTTGCCGTTCGTACGATTCCTGTTGCCGAACAATAGGTTTCAAGACAGCCTTTTCTGCCACAGCCACACAATCTGCCCTCGGGCTGAACGATTGCATGCCCTGCTTCTCCTGCGAATCCCGACTCTCCATACACCAATTTGTTATCTACGAAAACTCCACTCCCAACGCCTGTTCCGAGAGTGATCATAATGAAATCTTTTACGTCTTTGGCGTTTCCGTATATCTTCTCTCCCATTGCGGATGCGTTGGCGTCGTTTGTGATTTCCACTTCGGCAGAATAGGTTTTCGATTTGAGGTTTTCTTTTATCATTGCTTTGATCGGGATTATGCCTTTGAAGGGAAGATTTGGTGCAAGTTCGATCGAGCCGTTGTAGTAGTTGCCGTTGGGTGCTCCGATGCCTACTCTGATTTTGTCTTTGGGCAATCCGTGCTTTTCAACTAAGTTTATGATGCCGTTGCACAGAGTTTCAACAAATAGTTCTATCTCTTTGTAATCCGTTGTGTTGAATCGGATTGTCTCAACTATCGTTCCGTTTGAATCAACCAAGCCTATTCGGGTGTTGGTTCCTCCTAAGTCTATTCCTATTATATGTTTCATTGCGTTCATAGTCGGTTTGGATTTTTTGTTGTTTTATTTTGTTTCCATCATGTCGCTCATTGTGAAAAATCCTTTCTTGTTTGCAAGCCAATGTGCGGCGGTTACGGCTCCGAGTGCAAAGCCTGAACGGCTCTTGGCTTCGTGTCGTATGACTATCTCATCGACAGGGCTGTCGTATTTAATCTCGTGGATTCCGCAAACTTCTCCTTGACGAATAGCCTCTATGTCCAAGATGTTTTCATCTTTGTTTTTTCCGAGCTGCCATTGTTGTTTGCGAGTTTGGTTTTGCAATAGGTTTTCTGCCAATGTGATTGCAGTTCCCGAAGGTGCGTCTGCCTTATGTATGTGGTGAGTTTCACAAATCGAAGGCGTGTATTGCTCGTATTGATTCATCAGTCGGGCAAGTTTGATGTTGATTTGATTGAACAGATATACGCCTATGGAAAAATTAGATGCCCAAAAAAGGCTCTGATTCCGGGATTCGCATTCTGATTTGATGGTTTCAATCTCAGAATACCAACCTGTGGTTCCGACAACCAAAGGTATGTTCCGATTAAAGCATTCTCTGATGTTGTCAAGCACCGTATCGGGAATGGAAAAGTCTATTGCGACAATGTCGTTCTTTGATTCGGGGATTTTGTTTCTTTGTTCTGCCAAAATGGAATCAAGTTTCGCCCAATCGTCTCTTGAATCTATTTTGCAGATTATTTCATCGTTTCTCTCGAGAGCTTTTTCCTCTACCATCTTTCCCATCTTTCCGTAACCGATTATTATGATTTTCATGATGTATCTTTGTTTTTTAGGTCTGTTTTCAAATGCAAAGGTAATTATTTTTTTGAGTGAGAACGATGTTGTTTGCTTATTATCTTTAATTTTGCAGGTTGAATGAGATCAAGTTTGGGCTTATGAGAAAAAAATTGTCTTTTCTTTATTTGATTGTGCCTTTGGTGTGCATGTGTTCCTGGGTTTCTGCTCCAATGGCTTTGTTTTGCGGAATTTTGTTGGCGTTTCTGAAAATCGAAAAGCCATTTGAGTTTAAGAAATATTCGTCTCCGCTTTTGCAATACAGCGTTGTGTTGATGGGTTTCGGCATGAGCTTGCAACAAGTCATAGAAGTGTCGTCCAAGGGCTTGATTCTGACGGCTTGTTCCGTGCTTTTGGTGTTTGCAATCGGTATGTTGCTCGGTAAATTGTTGAAGGTGGATAGAAATACCTCTATGTTAATCAGCTGCGGCACCGCTATATGCGGCGGAAGTGCCATTGCAGCGGTTTCTCCCATTATAAGAGCAAAAGATGGACAGATTTCGTTTGCTTTGACCGTTGTTTTCGTACTCAATGCCATTGCTTTGTTTATCTTTCCTCCCATCGGACATGCTTTAGGCTTGAATGAAATTCAATTCGGTTATTGGTCTGCTGTTGCAATTCACGATACATCTTCCGTGGTCGGGGCAGGTGCGGCGTACGGAAGCCAAGCCTTGCAAACAGCCGTTGCTGTCAAACTGGCAAGAACGCTTTGGATTATTCCTTTGTCTTTTTTGGTTCTATTCATCAACCGAAAGCACAACACGGGCAAAGGAAAGGTGAAAATCCCTTGGTTTATTCTGTATTTCGTTGCTGCAATGCTGATTGTCTTTTTATTGCCTCAATTTGATGAACTTTACAATGGTTTGGCGTTTTTGGGAAGACGAGGCATGGTTGTGGCTTTGTTTCTCATCGGATGCGGATTCTCGTTCGAGGATCTGAAGAAAGCCGGTGTCAGATCTTTCCTTTTGGGTGTTTTGCTTTGGATATTGATTGCAGTAATCTCATTCCTGTTCTTTATAAATTAAGCCACAACAAAACATTGTGGCTTATGGAAACCTAAAACGAAGGCATACCACAATCAATTCTAAGAAATAAGAAAATAAATCTTTGTTTTAATTCTTTGAATCTTTGTTTCAGCAAAATAAAACAAAGAAAGAGAAAAACGCAAGGAGCGTTTTGTTGTGTTGCACCCTGCGTTTTCTTTTTTATTTCTTTTGTTTGTCAGCCTAACTTACGATAAACTTTTTCTTAACCAAGCCTTTGTCGGTTTTGATTCTTATAAAGTAAGTGCCGGCTTGATATTTGCTGATGTTTAATTGAAGAGATTTTGAGTTCGATTCTTTACGTTCGATAAAGCGATTCATAACATCAAACACCTCAATGCTTAAAATATTGTAATCAGACTTTATGTTCAAAATTTCATCCGCAGGAATTGGCGATAGTTTT
>JAZNIO010000015.1:0-93463 GCA_045577535.1 Candidatus Onthomorpha sp.
CGGTAATACGTCTCCTACGTATTGGGTTACCCCATTCGGATTCCCACGGATCTATTCGTATGTGCCAATCCCCGTGGATTTTCGCAGCTTGTCACGTCCTTCTTCGCCTCCAAGAGCCTAGGCATCCCCCGTGTACTCTTATTAACTTCTCTATAATCTATATTATCTCGTATGTATCAATATGTCAAAGACCTATATTAGTACTCACGAACTCGCTTTCCTTTCTTGAAAGTTTGCCATCTAATCAAAGAAAGACAAACTTTATATTTCGTTCTTCTAATCTTAGAAGAGAAAACTCCTATCTAGCTTTTGCATTCAGAGATGCAAACAAGACTTTTTATTAAGCCTCTGTTTTTATAGAAACGTAAGACTTATTATCCCTTTTCTTCTTAAACTCAACCACTCCGTCAACCAAAGCGAACAACGTGTGATCTTTTCCCATTCCTACGTTAGCACCAGGATTGTGAACTGTTCCTCTTTGTCTTACTATTATATTTCCAGCTATACATCTTTGTCCGCCAAAAATCTTAACGCCTAATCGTTTACTTTCCGATTCACGTCCGTTACTTGAACTACCGACACCTTTCTTGTGAGCCATATTCCAACTTTTTTCTTTTAATTAAAACAACTACTAATTTCGCAAATCTTTTATTTGATATCCGTGATCAATATTTGCGTTAAACATTGACGATGTCCATTCATCTTTTGGTAACCTTTTCTTCTTTTCTTGTGGAAAACCAAAACTTTCTCACCCTTGATGTGTTTAATAACCTTGGCACTTACACTTGCTCCTTCTATCACAGGTGCTCCTACCACGATGTTTCCATCATCTTCTTTCAGCATCACGGTGTCAAAAGCAACTTCTGAACTTTCTTCGTTTTGCAAACGATGAACGAAGATCTTTTGATCTTTTTGTACCTTGAACTGCTGTCCTGCTATTTCAACTATTGCGTACATGTTTTAATTGTGTTTATTTTCTCAATCTTTCCGTTCAAAACGGAGTGCAAAATTATGAATAAATTACAACTCCACAAAATAATTCTCAAAAAAAATACACTTCATTGGAACAATACTCCTGATTATCACCTCATTATTTTTACATTATTTATTTCAAAAAAGAAAGAAATCAATCAAAGAAACGCCGTATTTCTTTCAAAAAATGAGTATATGAATTGCTGTTTTCACAAAATATTCCTTTCGAATCGATTTTATCAACCCTTACGAACCCGCTTGCATGCACTATATGATTATCGGATAATATCACTCCGACATGCACTATTCTGCCTTCTTTGTTTGAGAAAAAAGCAAGGTCGCCCGGCTTTGACGATTCTATATTCTCAACCGGAGTTCCTTGTTCAGCCTGCAAGGAAGCATCTCTCTTCAAAGCACAATCGAATAATTTGAAGATGCTTTGTGTAAAACCGGAACAATCAGTTGCGAAGTTGCTTTTGCCTCCCCACAAATATGGAGCATAGTAATACATTTCCAGATGTTTCAATAATTTTTTCTCACTGAAAGGTTCTGTCTTCAACAATTTAGCTTCAGGAGCTTCTATCAAATAATCACCTATTCTATATTTATTGGAAAACAAACGGCTTCCGAATGGAACTCTGGCTATATGAGTTATACCATCTTGTATATTTGTGATTTTTATCTCATTCACCCATTCGGATGTATAAAGAGGCTTTGAGTGAGTCAGAAAATAGAAATCGTCTTTTCCAATCTCCACATATTGTTTTTTATCCACCCAACCTCTGTAAGAATCATTGAAAACCTCAACCAAAACTCTTGAATCGTTGAAGTCGATTATGGAAAACACATCCCCAAAAATCAACTGACTGCACTGCTCTTCCGTTTCTGCCGGCCTTGTTCTCATCGGCACAATAGGCAACAGGCAAATTCCATATCTCATATCAAAGTTTCTTTGTTTCTATTCCAAAGATGATTCTTTCTATTATTCGATCCTCTTCATTGTTTGTCGGATCGTACTTTGAGCGAAGGTTATATCCGAACAATTTTCCCAGTGTTTGATAAAAGGCGGCACGGAAACTTCCTCTCAACTCTTTAACCAAGGCATAGGAATCGTTTCCTGTCTCTCTGTCAATCAAACGCAATAAAATTTTTCCTTGAGAGCGATTAAGTTTCTTTAATGACGGACCGAATTTATTTTCTATTTCACTCTCAGCCTGCTTCATTATCTTCTTTCGTTGTGAATCATTCTTGGCCTGATTCAAGACTATGGTATAACGATCAAGCAGTTTGCCGGCTTGTTTTGCATAAGGGTAAACCACTTTCACGTTTTTTATCAATTTTCTGTACTTTCTCTTTTCCGCATCCGTCAAAGGACATACATAACCATTGACTTTAACCACGTCAAGATAAAGCATCGGAATAGTGTCTCCTTGATATATAGTTCCAAAAACAACTATTCCATCTTGTTTCTGAGCTTTTGCACAAAAACCGCACAAAAATATCACCACTATCAGAAGTTTCCTCATAATAAAACTCTTTTATTTTTTTGCGACCAACAAATTCGTTGCATTCTTTTCGATTTGTTCTTTTGCGTATTCCTCTGTTATATTAACCGAATCAAGATCTTTTTTATCCGGAACAGAAAACATCAAATCCATCACAACCGCTTCTATTATGCCTTTAAGACCTCTCGCCCCAAGTTTGTATTCTATGGCAAGCGATACAAAATAATCAAGAGCTTTTTCCTCAAAGGTTAATTTCACTCCATCGATTGCGAACAATTGTTCATATTGTTTTATGACGGAATTCTTAGGTTCGGTGAGTATAAGCCTCAATGCTTTCGCATCAAGGTTATCCAAGTGTGTCAAAACAGGAAAACGCCCTATCAGTTCGGGAATCAAACCAAACGATTTCAGATCTTGTGGTTGCAAATACTTCAACAGATTGTCTTTATCCACGGATTCTCGTTCTTCTCTTGCAGAATATCCTATTGCATTGCTGTTTAATCTTGATGCTATTTTGCGTTCTATTCCGTCAAACGCACCTGCAGCAATGAAAAGAATGTTTCGGGTATCCACTTGTATGTATTTCTGATCCGGATGTTTTCTTCCTCCCTGCGGCGGCACGTTCACGACGGTTCCTTCCAATAATTTAAGCAATGCCTGCTGCACACCTTCCCCGCTTACATCTCTTGTGATTGACGGATTGTCGCTTTTCCTTGCTATTTTATCTATTTCATCAATGAAAACAATACCCCGTTTGGCTTTTTCGACATCATAGTCAGATGCTTGCAACAATCGTGTCAATATAGTTTCAACATCTTCTCCCACATAGCCGGCTTCGGTCAGCACTGTCGCATCCGCAATACAGAAAGGCACGTCCAACAATCGTGCAATGGTCTTTGCCAAAAGCGTTTTTCCCGTTCCGGTTTCGCCAACCATTATTATATTGGATTTATCA
The DNA here is from genome assembly GCA_045577535.1 of Candidatus Onthomorpha sp. Taxonomy (GTDB): domain Bacteria; phylum Bacteroidota; class Bacteroidia; order Bacteroidales; family P3; genus Onthomorpha. Next base: position 3,433 of record JAZNIO010000015.1, read on the forward strand.
ATCTCTACATCACCTTCTTTCTTTTCTGTATGGAAGTATCTCAATCTCTTGTAATGGTTATACACCGCGACAGAAAGCACCTTCTTTGCACGCTCCTGCCCTATCACATATTGATCCAAATATTTCTTTATCTGACTCGGAGTTTTCAATTTATAGTCATCCAAAGCCTTTGCACTCTTTTTGCGATTCTGCTCCTGTAACATCTGATTCAACAATGCCGCACAATCGGAACAAACTCCACCCAAACCTAATTCGGAATGTACAAGATACTCCACCTGTCTTTCATCTCTACCACAAAATATGCAATACGCTTTTTGTTTTTTATCGTTCATTTTTCAGTTTCCTATTATAATGATGCTTATTTACAAAGCACCGATTTGCTTTTTATGATATTACGCTTTGCTTTTTCCTATCTTATGTCCCCAAATAGAGTAATAAAGTATCATCAGATAACAAGGCAACGTTATTATGTAAGGCAGATGTCTGTCTCCACCAAGCACATCGACCAACCAACCATAAAGCAACGGCAATACAGCACCGCCTGATATAGCCATAATCAACAGAGCAGAGCCAAGAGCAGTATGAGAACCCAACTTTTCGATTGCAAGCGGCCATATACCGGGCCACATCATGGCATGAGCAAAACTCAACAAGATAATAAATACTATGGAGGTCATTCCCTCGGTAAGCAATGCGGCAATGGCAAATACTATTCCAAGAATTGCCGATATGGATAAAGCTTGTGATTGAGACACTCGCTTAGGAACAAAGAATATTCCCAAAACATAGCCTGCTGTCAACGCAATTAAACTAAATGTTCCAAGCATAGGTGCCAAATCTTTCGAAATTCCTTGAGTCTCTGCATACAATCCCAAAGTATCTATTGCAATCACCTCCACTCCGACGTACAAAAACAATGTCAAAACTCCCAACCAAAGATATGGAATCCCGAATATTGATTTACCTTTTTTGCTTTCACCTTGTTCATCTTCGTTTTTAACCTCGGGAAGACGTGCAAGAGAAATCATCAACGCCAACAAACAAAGCAAAACCGTTATTACAATATAAGGCATTCTGATTCTGTCGGCAAGAATCGACAATTCGGCTTCCAAAGCTGCCCCGGACAATGTAGCGATTTTGGCAGACAATTCATCCATTCCAGAAAACAACACCGAGCTTATCAACAATATACCGATCATTCCTGCACATTTATTGAATAAACCCATGATTGACATACGCTTAGCCGCAGATTCGATAGGTCCTAATATGGTTACATAAGGATTAACCGCCGTTTGCAACAAAGCCAAGCCCGTTCCCTGAATAAACAAACCCACAAGGAACAACATATAACTTCGATTGGCAGCAGCAGGCAAAAACAATATCGAACCTATTGCCATTACCAACAATCCCAAACTCATTCCCTTTGCAAAGCCTGTACGTTTCAAAATCGCAGACGAAGGAATAGACATAACGAAATAAGAAATGTAAAACGCAAACGTTACCCAATACGCCTGGGAATCAGGAAGCTGACAAGCGGTTTTAAGAAACGGTATAAGCAAACTGTTTAACCACGTTACAAATCCGAAAACGAAATATAGCAAACCTATAATCGACAGATTAAAAATGTAATTGTTCTTTCTCAACATAAAACTTACAATTATTCTATTAAATATTAAGTAATTACAATTCTTGATTTCAGAAAAATAAAACTTGATTTCAGCAAAATGTTTTTTGAATTCATTTCAGCGAAACAAAGATTCGTTTTTCTCAATCATTTCAACCTGCAAATGTAAACATTTTCTTTTATATTCAAACAAAAAAGCACACAACAAAATGCACATTTGGGCAATATGCGTCTTATTTTCGATGATATGGAAATGAGATACGCGTTTTTTTCTTACCTTTGCGACAAATTAGAAAGATGAAAATCTTACTCTTATTTTTTGTTTTGATGGTTTCTTCCTTTGTCTGCAAAAGTCAAACCGAAGAACGCGCCTTGGTTGAAGCAGAATTGAACAAACAAGGTGAAGCAATCATTTTGATAAAAGCCGAACAAAACCAACTCGATACACTTAGCCGTTTGGTGAGTCTTGATGGCAAAAAAGGAAACGAATGGTCTGCTTACGTAAATCGCAAACAGTTCGATGATTTTCTCAAACTCGGGTTAAACTATCGTTTGAAAGAAACCGACAAAACAAAAAGCGTAAGCATGGCAAGCAACATCTCGCAAATGGAGTATTGGAATCGTTATCCCACCTACGGGCTTTATATCGACATGATGCAGAATTTCCAAAACAGATTTCCCGATCTATGTCATTTGGACACCATAGGACTGAGCGAAAACGGCCGTTTGTTGCTCTGTTTGCGAATAAGTGATTTTTCCAATTCAGAAATCGCCAAGCCGAGATTTTTTTATAGTTCGAGCATTCACGGAGACGAATTGACGGGAATGGTAACGCTACTAAGACTTTGCGATAGTCTGCTGACTTCTTTTGAAACCAATGCCGAGATTTCCGATTTGCTCTCATCGTCTATCATATATATATGTCCGCTTGCCAATCCCGACGGAGCATATGCAGGAGGCAACAACACAGTTTCAAATGCCAGAAGATACAATGCCAATTATGTCGATCTGAATCGCAATTTTCCCGACCCTGTTTACGGCAATCATTCCGACGGAGAGCAATACCAAGCAGAAACAATGGCATTCATGAATTACGCAAAGCAGGAAAGATTCGACATATCAGTCAATCTGCATGACGGAGCCGAGGTCTGCAATTATCCTTGGGACTGTTGGAGAAGCGATGTGAGAGAACACTGCGACAAAGACTGGTTTATAGAGATTTGCAACTTGTTTATGGAAGACGTAAGGGAAGAATCGCCGTCTTATTACTTTACCGACGTCGCATACAACGGCATAACAAACGGAGGAGATTGGTATGTGATAAACGGAAGCAGGCAAGACTACCACAATTTCTTCCTCGGATGCAGAGAAATCACAATGGAAATAAGTTCGATCAAAACTCCGCAAGCATCACAATTGCCTTACTATTGGCAGTATCTTGGTAAGGGTCTCATCGATTTTGTGAGCAACTCAACCAAAGGAATAAAAGGAATAGTGAAAGACAGTCTTGACGGAAGTGTATTGGACAGCATACAGATAAAAATTGAAAACATCGACGAGAACGGACTTTCCGTTTACTCCAAACCCGACGGCAGTTACTTCAGAGCGTTATTACCCGGAACATATCAAGCAATATTTTCCGCAAACGGCTATGAAGACAAATACGTTTCTTTTTCCGTTCCTGCCAATGGTACAACAGAAGAAATTATATTGATGAAAAAATCTGATGTATCTCTCTCCCATGATCGCTTTTCTTCCGCAGAGAATACCATATACCCTAATCCGACAGATGGTCTCTTGTTTATAGAAAACGGTTTCTATTCTCATTTCGACATAATCGACACCAAAGGAGTTGTTTGGCAGAAAGGACATATTGAATCCGGGAAAGACGCCATCAATACTTCAAATCTAAAATCAGGAACATACATAATACGACTTTATAAAAAGAACGGACGATGTCCGAATAAAACAATAACATTTGTAAAACAATAAACGAATAAACATAGCTATGAAAAAAGCATTTATCTTCAGCATCCTATCCATTATATGTTTTAATCTACAAGCACAATTGCTTAATGGAAGCATCATTGTCGGCGAAGACAAAGCTGTAAGCACGCCTTACTTTTCGGCAACTGCAGGTTGGACTTTTCCTTTCGGGGAGATGCAAAACCGATATGAGTCTTTCATGAACATAAATGCCGATTTGGGCTGGAAAACCGAAAAGAATTGGATTTGGACCTTGGAATTCGCATTCCAGTTCGGCTCTGACAACGTACGAATCAAAAACGACATTCTTTCAAACATGATGACGAATGCAACCGATCCTTTTATAATTTCACAGGCTGGCACAGACGCCGGATTAGTTGCTTATAACAGAAACCTTTCATTGTCGTTTTTCGGTGGCAAAGTGGTGCCTTTATGGTTTTCAAATCCGAATTCGGGACTTATGATCACTGTCGGAGTAGGATTTATTCAACATCAAATAATTTATCAAAACACTTTGGAGCAGGCTCCTCAAATTCAAGATGATTATGCCTATGGTTACGATCGACAAATGAGGGGACCGATGGTCTCAGCCTTCATAGGATATATCCACATGAGCAAAAACAGTTTTGCGAACTTCTTTGCAGGAGTTCAATTTGACAATGCATGGACCCGAATGACAAGAGACTATCAATTCGATCTTAGAGGAGGTGATGACAAAACTTATGTTGACCAAATGCTTACGCTTAAGATTGGTTGGATGTTTCCATTCTTCGGACGCGATGCAGACAAAATTTACTTTTAATCGGAATTAAATGCATACCATTTACAATCTTTTCATAGGACTCTACAGAATAGTTCTGCGATTTTTAGCATTGTTCAATCCTAAAATAGATACAATGCTGAAAGGGCAAAAACAAAGTTTCGAGGTTTTGAAGACCATTCCATCGAATGAAAAAATAATCTGGTTTCATTGTGCTTCACTCGGAGAATTCGAACAAGGAAGACCTTTAATCGAAAGACTTAAAGAAAGCAATCCCGGATATAAGATACTGCTTTCTTTTTACTCTCCGTCAGGATTTGAAATAAGAAAGAACTATTCTTTTGCCGATTGGGTTGTATATTTACCGGACGATAGTGAAAGCAACGCAAAAAGATTCGTGTCATTGGTTAATCCATACATGACATTCTTTGTGAAATACGAATTTTGGTATAATTATCTCATTGCTTTGAAAGGCAGACGTGTTTTTCAAGTTTCACTCATAATGCGTCCAAGTCAGTATTTTTTCAAACCTTATGGCAAGTGGTTCGCCAAAAGACTCGATGTATTTGAACACTTTTTCGTGCAGAATGAACAAACAAAGGATTTGCTGAATTCAATAGGCTATAACAACATTACCATAAGCGGAGACACGAGATTTGACAGAGTGATCCAGATTTCAAGAAACACCAAATCCTTTCCTGAAATCGAAAAATTCTTTTCAAAAGACAAAAAAACGCTTCTTGCAGGCAGCAGTTGGGAACCAGATGAAAGCATTATAGCATCTGTCGCCAAAGAAAGGAACGACCTAAAACTGATCATAGCTCCTCATCTTGTGGACAAGAATCACATAAACGGAATACGGAATCTTTTTCCCGATTCCGTCTTGTACTCAGAAGTTGCAACCGCTGACCTAAGCAATCATTCCGTTCTTATAATCGATTGCATAGGTATTCTTTCCAGTCTTTACAAATATTGTGATATAGCATACATTGGCGGAGGCTTCGGAGCGGGTATTCACAACACTTTGGAAGCTGCAACATTCGGAAAACCGATTTGCTTCGGAAAAAACTTCAAACATTTTCAGGAAGCGGTGGATCTTGTGGAGCGTAAAGCAGCTTTCGCAATCAACAACTCGAAAGAGTTATCCGAAATATTGAACCGACTATGCAAAGATGATGTTTTTTACAATAATGCGACAAAAGCATCTGTCGAATACATAGAAGAAAAAGCCGGTGCTTGCGATCGAATATTTAATCATTTGCATCTATAACCAATACGAATATGTCCAAACTCAAACAATACTTACTCTTTGTAATTGTCATATCTTTCTTTTGTGCCTGCAGTCCGACCAAACATCTGAGCAAAGACGGCTATCTTTTGTCGGATAACAAACTTGTTTGCGACAGCAAGCTCATCAATTCGTCTGACTTGAATAACCTTATAAAACAAGATCCCAATGGAAGTTTTTTGGGAATCAAGTGGGGAATGTATTTCTATTCGCTAAGCGAACGAGGCGATGACTCTGTCGTTAATTTCTTTTCACGCAACGTTTTCAGACGTCTTGGTTCGAAGCCTGTGGAATTAAACACCAAACTCGTCAAACGAAGCATTGCAGACATGAATACTTTTTTGCAGACGAAAGGTGTGTTTAACGCAAAAATAACCGACTCACTCGCTCCCGTAAGACGAAGCTATGCACCGTGGTCTTTTTACAAAAGAAGAAAGAAAGTAATTTACACAGTGGAGATTCCTTCTCGCTACAAAATAAATGAGTTCAATATCTCGTCGGAAGACAGTGTCATAAAAGCGAAAGTCGAAAACATTCTTTCAGATTCTCCAATCCTTTCAGGCGATTACTATGACGAAGAAGTATTAGGGCAATTGCGTTCGACAATCAACAACAACCTGAGACAAAACGGCTATTACGCTTTTAGCGAAAAGTACATCAGTTTCTTGATCGATACAAACCTCAACTCCAATTCACTGAACATAGAGTTGCAAATTGCGAGCCCTTATTCGAAACAAAACGACACTATAGTGAAATCGACACACAAGCCATACAAAATAAGAAATATTTTTGTGTATCCCGATTACTATCCTGTAACATCTGCTTATCACAAACCGATTACCGATACCGTAAGACACTTTCACAAACCCCACAAAAACGTTAAGCTATCCCGTTTCGAGTTTATTTGTTCCGATTACAACTCTATTAAACCCAAACCGATAATGCGAAGCATTCTTCTGCAGAATGGCGATTTGTTTTCACCGGTTATTGCACAAAATACTCGTAATGCTTTGTCTCAATTGAAGAATTTCAAATTCATAGATATTTCTTTCACACCTGATGACAAATCAACCGCAGACACACTTCCTCTCGACTGCCTTATACGACTGTCAATGGCAAAACCGATAAATCTGACTACGTCTTTCGAGATGAACTTCTCAGCAGTAAACAACAGCATCAATCTTCAACAAAGTTCAAGTCTTGGTTCTGAAATCAACATCGGCTTTTCACACAACAATCTCTTCAAAGGAGCTGAAATATTCTCAACAAACATAAAAACAGCTGCTGAAGTAAGGAGCGACATTTTTGCATCCGACAAAGAGGGAAACCTGTGGAATTGGTTTAATGCTTTCGAATTGGGATTTGATATGGGAATAGAGCTGCCTCGTTTCTTGGCTCCGTTCTCGACGCGTTTGTATTCCATGCGATTCCGTCCGCATACCTCGATAAAGCTTGCTTACAACATTCAAAAGAGAACTTATTACGACCGAAGGATTTCAACTCTCAATTATGAATATTCGTGGCAGAGCGGAGCGGCTAACAGTTTCTTCCTCATCCCTATTGAAATCAATTTCGTCGACATGGAAATCACCGATGCAGAATATGCTTCGCTGATTGCATCTCTTGACAAGAGGATACAATATCAAATGTCCGACCACTTGGTCATGGATACCAGATTCAGTTTTATTCATAACGGACAAGCAGTTTCAAAAACCAGAGATTTCAATTACTTTCGGGCAAACGTGGAAACGGCAGGCAATTTACTATACCTCATAAGCAATCTGATAAAACAAACACCTAACGCCCAAAATCAATATGAAGTTCTCGGCATTCCTTATTCACAATACGTGAGAGGCGATTTCGATTTTGTTCACTATCATTCCATAGGCAGGAAATCAAAATTGGTCGGCAGAATATTTGCAGGTGCGGGTTGGTATTATGGAAATGCAAAGAGTTTGCCTTATGAGAAGAGTTTCTTTGCAGGAGGGGCAAATAACATTCGTGCATGGCAACTCAGAGAATTGGGACCGGGCGGATACCAATCAAACAACCAATACGACAAAACTCAAACCGGAGACATGACTCTCGGAATGAACATAGAATATCGTTTTCCTATTTTCAGTGTTCTTGAAGGTGCGGCATTCATTGATGCAGGCAATATTTGGAATTGGAGAGAGCAGGCAAACAATCAAGGAGGCAGTTTCGACATCAGCACATTCTACAAAGAGATTGCCGTAGGCACGGGAATAGGTCTTAGAATCAACATCGAATTTTTATTATTGCGTCTCGACCTTGCCGCAAAAGTGTTCGACCCTGCAAAGCCTGAAAGCGAAAGATTCGTATTACCGCACAACAAACTCAAAGATCTGCAATTGCAATTCGGAATCGGTTATCCGTTCTAATTGAAATAAAATTTTGTGGTTTGAATATTTTGAACTATCTTTGTGTTTGATTTCAAGCATTCAAATAATCAGAGTATGAAAAGGATAATTACGGCTTTTGTTTCAATATTTTGCTTTGCTCAAGTCTTTGCACAAACATTTGTTGACGGAGATTTTTCTTACAGTTTCATAGATAGCACCGAAGAATTAAGCGTTCGAGCTGTTTCCAACAAGATTGAGGGCGATGTTATCATACCTACAATCGTCAAATACAAAGGCTGTTATTACGTTGTAAGCAAAATCGAAGACGGAGGCTTCAAAGAATGTGTCGGAATCAGAAAAATAACCTTACCTAACGGTCTAAGGACAATCGGAAACGAAGCATTTCTGAATTGTTTCGGCATAACAGACATAAGCCTTCCGCATTCAGTTGTCAAAATCGGCGAAAGAGCATTCCAATTCTGCACATCGATGACGACAATCAAACTTTCAAACACCTTGAATGAGATAGGAGAAGCTGCTTTCTGGGGTTGCAAATCATTGGTCTTCATAAAAATTCCGAATTCCGTTGTTTCGATAGGCAAAGAAGCCTTTTTGGATTGCACGGCTTTAAGTTCGGTTGAGTTGAGTGACGGATTGAAGAAAATAGAACGGGCAACCTTCAGCAATTGTTCTGCATTAAGAGAGATTTTTATACCGCTTTCTGTTGAAGAAATCGCACCTCAAGGATTTTGGAACTGCACTTCTTTGCGTAATGTAACAATCTCTGCAAACACAAAGAAAATAGAGGACAATGCCTTTGCAAGATGTTTTGCCCTGAACTCGGTTTACATCGAAAACACCGAAATCGAACTCGGCAAAACCGCATTCGATCAATGCCATGCTTTGAAATCCATCAATATCGGCAAAAAACAAATAATCCTCAAAAAGAAACCGAAAAATTAAATCTAAAAACACTAATATCCAAACAGCGTTTCGCTTTACTGATTCTTTGTTTTAATTTCCTGAAACAAAGATTCGCTAAATTGTTTCTTTGTTTTATTTTCTTGAAATCAAGATTTATTTTTGCGAAACAAAGAGAGAGGACTTTCGGTGCGAAGGTCCTCTCTCTTTTATTACTATTTCAATTTTCTTATCTTGCAAGATAAATTATCAAAACAGATATATCTGCAGGAGAAACACCACTTATGCGTCCTGCCTGCCCTATTGTCTGCGGTCTTATTCTATTTAGTTTCTCTCTTGCTTCAAACGACAATGCCTTAATCTGAGAATAGTCGAAATCATTCCTTATCTTAAAATTCTCATACTTGCTCAAACGATTGACGATTTCTTCTTCCTTATTGATGTAACTTTCGTATTTCACAAGGATTTCCGCACTCTCGCACACCTCTTCCCGTATGTCTTCGTCGATTTCCGAAGTTGCTTTCTGCAAATCAGGACAGCAATCCTTCATATGTTGAAAATCAACTTGCGGACGCAACAACAACTGAGCAAGACGCATTTTCTGATTTATCTCCGGGGTTTCCAATTCATTAAAAAGAGGATTGACTTGTTTCGGAAGCACAGAACAAGATTTTATAAAGCTGACAAGTGTGTCTGTTTGCTCTTTCTTCCTCTCCACTTTCTTCATTCGCTCTTCAGAAGCCAAGCCTATTGCAAACGAACGCGGAGTTAATCTTCTGTCTGCATCGTCTTGTCGGAGCAAAATACGATATTCGGCTCTCGAAGTAAACATTCTGTATGGCTCATCAACGCCTTTTGTTATCAGATCATCAATCAAAACTCCTATATACCCTTCTGAGCGTTTTATCACAAAAGGTTCCCGGTCTCTTATCTTAAGATGTGCGTTTATTCCTGCTATCAATCCTTGGCAAGCGGCTTCTTCATAACCTGTTGTGCCGTTTATCTGTCCTGCAAAGTACAATCGGCCGACTATTTTGGTCTCCAAGGTATCAATTAACTGCGTAGGAGGAAAATAATCGTACTCTATGGCATAACCGGGTTTTTGAATCACAGCGTTCTCAAAGCCTTCTATGTTGTGTAATGCTTCATACTGTACATTCAAAGGCAAAGATGACGAAAATCCGTTTATGTAATAAAGTCCCGTATATTTGGATTCCGGTTCTACAAACAATTGATGACGCTCCTTATCCGAGAATCTTTCAATTTTATCTTCTATCGAAGGACAGTATCTCGGCCCTTTACCCTGTATTCTTCCGTTAAACATCGGAGAGGATGCAAATCCCGTTCGCAAAATGTCGTGAACCTTCAAATTGGTATAAGCAAGAAAACAGCTGCTTTGAACAAGCGGTTGCTCTCTTTTATATAAGAATGAAAACTGTGCAGGATTCTCATCGCCCTTTTGTTCTTGCAGTTTTGAGAAATCAATACTTCTCGCTTCGACCCTCATAGGCGTTCCGGTCTTCAACTTATCGGTTTCAAATCCTTCTCCTTTCATCTTATCCGACAAGTATTTCGCTGACTGCTCTCCTATTCTTCCTCCCTCAAAGTTTACTTCTCCTATATGTATTCTTCCATTGAGAAATGTGCCGTTTGTCAATATGACTGCTTTTGCTTTGAATTGCAAACCCAATATCGTACTTACTCCTTCTATTTGATGGTTGTTTATTATCAAATCCACAACCTCATCTTGCCAAAGTCGGACATTCTCTGTGTTTTCAAGTACTTGTCTCCACGTTATGCCGAACATCACATTGTCAACTTGAGCCCGCGGACTCCACATTGCACAACCTTTGCTTCGATTAAGCATACGAAATTGCAGTGTGTTCATATCAGTAACGATTCCGCTGTATCCTCCCAATGCATCTATCTCTCGCACTATTTGTCCTTTGGCTACTCCGCCCATTGCGGGGTTGCAAGACAATTGTGCAATGTTATTCAAATTCTGTGTAATTAAAAGAACTTTGGAACCTAAGGTTGCAGAAACGTAAGCGGCCTCACAGCCTGCGTGTCCTGCACCTACTACGATTATATCAAAATTTTCAAACATTTATTGCTTATGTTTTTCTATTTCCCTCAGCAATTCCAAACTTGCATTCTCGGCTTCACGCATTTGCGATGCCTCTTCGGGACTTTCATCTTTTAATCCGGTCAGGTGCAACACTCCATGAGCGAACACTCTCATCAATTCCTCTCTCTCGGATACGCCAAATAACGACGCGTTTTCTTTAACTCTATCGACGCTTATGAAGATATCTCCGTTTATAACGCCGTCTTCGACATAATCAAACGTAATTATATCTGTGTAAAACTCATGTTGAAGATATTGTTTGTTTATTTCCAACAAATAATCATCATCACACAATATGTAGGATAAAGTCCCGAGTTTATAACCTTTGCTTTCTATCAGCTGTTTCAGCCATTGTTTGATCTGATTTCGAGATTTAAGGCTATATTTCGTTTCTACAGAAAAACTGATCGCCATACTTAATATTCTGTTTTAAGTACTGTATTTCCAAAATATCTACTTATCAACTCCCGACGCGAGGATAGCAACTCAGGTTCTATACCGCTTACGAAGAAATCAAGTTCGAGTCCTTTACCATTTGAAAACACTCTGAGATTATCGGCAAGCGTGCTGACTATATAAGCATCTGTATCAGATAATCCCTCAATCTGTTTTTGCGAAACAAGCAATCGATTAAATACTTCTTTGTCGCATTCTATCGAAATCGCCACTCCACCAACACATTGTTCGAACTTAAACAACACAATCTTCTCTTCAGCTTCATTCGTTTCGTCATTCACAATATCCAATGCATGACTCACTGCCACGGAAATAGTCCCGAAATAATTTGAAATATTATTCTCTTGACATATATGCTCCAACAATTCCGTCAGATCATCAGACTTTTTCACCCTTACTTTCTTACAAAACGCTTTGTTATTCATCTCATCTGCTCTTTATTCAGTTCGTATGGTCGTTCCATAGAAATAATCATTTACTTTATTTTTATAAAACGGAGAATAAACTGGAGGAATTTGTCGAAACAACTCCAACTCCCTTTCTTTCAACTTTTGAAATTCCTGAAAGCCTTCAGTAGTTTCGTTAAACTTGTTTTTCCCGGTCTCGGATTTTCTTTTCGAATCCTTGCCCTGCTGTTTCTCCGCCTTTTCTGCCTCTAACATTCTCGTTAGAATCTTGGCTTGACGATTTATCGTTTGACGACCTATGGTTTTGTTTACGATTTCTTTCTCGGTTTGTTCCATTTGTCGCTGTATTTCTTCCAATTTTTTATTAACACCCTTATTTCCGTTCTTTTTTGCTTCCTCTGCAGCCTTGCGAATCATCTTTCTGATCATCTCTTGTTGAGCAGCAGCTTTTGCCAATCCTTCATTGAGTTTTGCATTCTCCCCTATTTTCTGTTGTCCTTTGTTTTTTTGTTTTTCCAGTTCTTTTTGCAGTCTTTCCAATTCTTTATTAAGCGACTCCTGTAACTCCCTCATACTTTGCTTAGACGGCTGATTGCTCTGCGAAGGGTTGTTACACTGACTTTTTTGCTTGCTTTTATTATTATTCTTTTGCTGTTGTTGCTGCTTCATGTTTTCAATCGATTCTGTCAACATAAGAGCCAGATTATTCATTGACGTCATCGCATATTGCTGTGAAGAAGATGCCGAATTGTTTTTGTAATTTGAATAATGTACTTGATTGTATCGAAGAATTGTTTCCAAAGCTTTGTCCAAGTGATTGCTGATTTTGCCCAATTCCTGATTGATTGCGTTTCCTACTTGCGGCTGTCGTTTGCTCATTGCGAACAAACTGTCGTTTATCATCTTCATATCTTCTTTCACAACATATTGTTGACGAATTATATTCTGATATTCCGCATCTGAAACTTTGGTTGTTTTTGTTTTTATTATAAGTTCTTCTTCCTGCATAGATAACCGGACAAGGTTTTTCAACATCGCCCTGACTTGTTCTATGTCTTCAGCAAGTTGTTCTTCTTCATTTTCGTCTTGTTGTTGCTGTAAATCATCTGCCATTTGTTGTATTTGCTCTGAAGCTTGACGCATATTTTCTGAAGCTTTGTTTCGTTTTTTTCTATTCAAGTTTTCTTGAGCCTCTTTCTGCAAACGATTTATGTCATTCTCCCTTTCGCTATTTCGTTTCAAAACATCATTCTCCTCCAATTCGTTCATTTGCTTCTGGATCTCGCCAAGCTTTTCCTGCTGTCTTTGAAACTCTTCATTCAATTGCCGTTGCTCTTCTCCAAGACTTTCTTTCTCATCATTCTTTGCTTTATCCGCCAGATCCTTTTGTTTTTTGGAAATATCGTTAAGCTTATCTATCAATTCGTTTGTTTTTTTCTCTATTTCCAAACGCTTATACATTTCTATGTTTCTATCCAACTGCTTGCTTATGTCTTGATTGTTCATCTTTATGTTTTGCAAAGCATCATTCAATTTCTGCTTATCAATATTCTCCTTAGTCAGTTTCTCTATTTCTTTCAGAATTTCCTTCATATCCTTATCAAGAACCTCATCAAGCAAACGCTCCAATTCTTTTTGTTTTTCAAGTATTTCTTGTTCTTCTTCGGACATTACTTCATCCAACTTATTGTTTTCCTGCAGTTTTTCTTTGATTTCATTTATCTTTTCCTGCAAATCCTTTTGTTTTTCCGACAGATCCGCCAATTGCTTTTTATCCTGCCACGACAATTCCTTCTTTTCGATAAGTTTTTTGTTAATCTCATCTATCTGTCGTTGCAATTCCTTTATCTCTTTCAACAAATCGGCTGTTTCACTTTTGAGTTCTTCCGAATTATTGTCCCTTCTGTCTTCCAGCTCTTCAAAAGTCGGAATGTTCAACACAAACACCTTGCTTTTGGAACTTTTTCTGCCATTGACAGCATCATTATCCCACACTTCGAAATAATATTCCAAACCAGTTCCCTTAGGCAAATCATGCTCTGTGATATCGAAATAATGATAAAACTCTTGAACATTCTCTGTTTTTGTAAAGTTCAGGTTATCCTCATGCAGCAAAACAAGAGAATCCTTTTCACGTTTGGAAACACGGAATTTAAGTTCTGAAAAACCATAATCATCTTTTATCTGTCCTCTGAACAATATCCGTTCGGGTAGAATGCTGTCTTTTTGTTCTATGACTGCAATCTGCGGAAACATATCATTGATTGATGCAATCTGAAACTGCAACGAATCGGAATAATCCGTATGTTCATTTTTCGTTTTTATTGTCAGCACGGCATCATTCATCACTCTATGATTATAAATCACCTTTGCATTCTTGTCGGGTTTCAATTCAATGAATTTATTCTCCGAACCTATCAGAACACTCTTTGAATCTTTTGTCATTATCGACCAAATGACCGTCGTCCCCTTTGGAACATTTATTTGATTTACCCCTTTCAACGATTCGGAAGGCAGATTGGTGTATCCGGGATAAACAATCTTAGCCTCAACAGCAACCAATACCGGTTTCGGAACGACATTCAGAACGTATGGTTTGCTTTCATGACCTGCCGCAACAAAGGAAAACGAACAAGCTTTGTTGACATGCTTGATTTTATATGAAAAACGATTCTTGTCTTCCTTCTTCATAGCGAAGATATGTTCGTCAATACGTATCTCAACTTGGTCAGGCAATGCCCTACCTTTTGTTTTCACCACAATCTCCACATCATCTTGTTGCAACACCTTCAAGTTACGATTTTGCAATTCAAAGACAAACAGAGCCGGTTTCTCAAAATAAGTCGAATGATTAACATATCGATGAGTCGTATCCTTGATGAAATTCGGAAATATCAAAGCAACCAAAAGCAATATCATAATAACCGCAATCGCAATCAGCCCTGCTTTTTTCAATTTCTTTTTATCGATGGCATGATTGAAAGAAATAGGCGAAAGTTGCTTTGTTCTCTGTTCTATACTTGCCAAAAGAAGTTCGGATTCACTGCTTTTCGTTTGTTCGTTCAGTTGTAATAAATTAAGCAACTTATCGGATATCTCAGGGAAATAAGCACCTATTATCTTTGCTGCCTGATAATAATCCATCCTTTTACCAAGTCGCCACATCTTTGTCAAAGGACGCAAGACGAAAATCACGATAAGCACACATGCAAAAGCCAGATAAAGATAAAACAATACCGTTCTGACAACCGTACCATTGTATCCGACAAATTCCAATAAAGTGAGCAAAAGATAAAATACGACTAAAAGGATTATTGTGTGGAATAATCCTTTCAGCATTAAAGTTCTATAAAATTTACGAATGAAATCGTCTAACTTTCTTACCAGTTCATCGCTAAGCATGCTCGTCTTCGGTTGCCATTCCTATATATATAGCTGATAGAAGTGTGAATACATAAGCCTGAATGAAAGCCACAAGAATTTCCAACAAAGTCATGAATATCGAAAAGAAAAGAGGTATTATGGCAGTTCCGTAACCTAACACCATGCTTTGCTGTCCGAATATGAATATAATGCACAAAAAGCTCAATATGATGACGTGTCCCGCAGTTATGTTGGCAAACAAACGCACCGTAAGCGAGAAAGGCTTGGTAAACATTCCCAAAATCTCAACCACAGGCATGATTGGAAGAGGAAATTTCAGCCACCAAGGAACGCCGGGCATGTTAATCATGTGTTTCCAATAGTGTTTGTTTCCGCTGACATTTGTAATCACGAAAGTGAATATTGCCAAGCATAATGTTACCGCTATATTTCCCGTAACATTCGCCCCTCCCGGAAAACATGGAAGCAAACCCATGAGATTCGAAAAGAAGATAAACGAAAACGCTGTAAGCAAATAAGGAAGATATTTTTCGTATTTATGTTTTCCAATCGAAGGAACGGCAATATCATCTCTGATGAACATTATAAAAAACTCCACAAGAGTTTGTACTCCCTTCGGTTCTTTTCCTTTTCTCTTCTTTGCGATGGACGCACCCTTTAAGACAAGAAATATAATGAAGCCCGAAACGATGAAAATCGAAAGAACGTTTTTGGTAATCGAAAAATCGAGAGGTTTCTTTCCTGTATAAACACCATTTTCATCAACACACACGATTTTGCCTGCGGCATTCGCATCATCTTCTTTTGAAGCTATCTTATATCCTTTGTAGCAATCGTGTCCGTGATTAAACTTTGAAGACATAAAAACATCGAATTTGCCATCATTTATCAAAATCACAGGCAACGGAATCGACACATGAGTTTCTTTCCACGTTAGAATATGCCACTCATACGCATCGCTGATATGCTCCATTATCAATTCACCGGCATCAAACTTCTCTTCGCTTTCACTCGCATAAGATCTGCCGAAACATATCGCAAAACAAAGCACAAAAAAGAATAAAAATCTCTTCATACATTCAAAATTTGAAAACGCAAATATAGCAAATAATTTTCTCAAAACAATGAAAAAACCATTTTTTTAGCATACAACGCACTCAAAAAAACAGACACGAACATTCAAGCCCAAGAAAACATTCTCAAAATCAGACTTCACGAAAATAAAACAAAGAAACAAGCCACCAAATCAAAGAAAGAAATTCATAAATCAAAGAAAGAGAAAAACAAATCAAAACAAAATCACTCCGACACGCTGTCAATTGTCAATTAAATATTAACTTTGCTTTCTGAAACATAAATTGAAAAATCATGAAAAAGACATTACTATGCCTGATTTGCATATCATTATCCTTTAACCTTGTTTTGAAATCCCAAAACAGCGACTCGATACTGCAAAAAGCCATAAAACTGATAGACAATGAGCAGTTTTACGATGCGGAACGTTGTTTGAAATCCGCCATTGACCAAGGAGTGGATTCTCTTTCCTTACATTACGAATTGGCATGGTGCTATTACTCGATGCAAGACTACAAAAAAAGCATCGCAACCTTGAATGCACTTCTTTCAAGAGCCGATGTAGTTGCCGATGTCTATCAATTGCTTGGCAATGCCTACGATGAAATAGGACAAAGCGGCAAAGCAGTAAGCACATACGAAGAAGGATTGGACAAATTCGAAGATGCAGGATGTCTTTATCTTGAATTGGGGAACATGAAATACAAGAACGGGGACTACAAAAACGCATTATATTATTATGAAAAAGGCATAGAGCACGATCCGGACTTTGCTTCAAACTACTACAGAGCCGCATTGATATTCTTATCCTCCACAGAAGAAGTTTGGGGCGTGATGTACGGGGAATTATTCATGCTTTTGGAACGCGACAGCGAGCGTTGCAAACTCCTAAGCAGGCAACTATTCGACACATACTTTCAAGAAATAACATTCAATCGGGGAAAAGTGGAAGCAGGCTTCGATTCGCCGACCATAGCTTACTCAAACTCATCCGTAAGACCGAATCTGTTTCCCGAGAACTTTCGCATGGCAATCGCAAACGCAGCAAAGAATGAGCGACACCTTGACCTGGCATCGCTCAATCGCATAAGACATCGTTTCTCAAGCGAGTTTTCACGCAACAGTAGCAGCTTTGAGAACGTCCTTTCAAAATATCACAAAAAGCTTATCTCGTCCGGACATTTTGAAGCCTACAATTACTGGCTCTTCGGCTACGGAAATCCCGCACAAACTGCACAATGGGTAAAATCAAACAAAGCAAAATGGGATTCTTTCCTTGCTTGGTTTGAAAAGAACCCCATTTCGATAAGTGATGACGAGATTTTCTCCCGCTATACCATGGAATAAAGATTACAAACGAACGGCATATTTTTTCAAACGCTCGTCTATCATATCCGAAGGCACGAACCTTTTTATCGAATTAACGACATCGTTCAGCAATTTCTCCCTTATGAAATCCTCTTTCACCACGAGAGAAATTTCTCTCACCGCAACAGGATTTTCAATCGGGCGTATATTCTTCTTTTGTTCCTCTGTCAACATTTCTATCTCAAGAGCCGGAACGATGGTACAGCCACCGACATTATCCACAGTGCGAACCAAAGTTGCTATATTGCCGGCAGTGTAAATTCCTTTGGTCTTATCCTGCTCTCCGCAGAAGTTAAAAATCTGTTTTGTCAGGCAATGACCCTCCGAAAGCACCCATAACGATTCCATAGGCAAATCTGCAGCCGTCAGACTCTCTTTCTCATACACCTCTTTCAAGTTTGGAGAAACATAAGCCCAGAAACGCTCATAATACAACGGTATTTCCAAAAGATTATCCTTTTCCAAAGGAGTCGCAAGCACCGCCATATCGATTTCAGACTTGGCAAGAGCCTCGATAATGTCGCTTGTCTTCATCTCATTCACCGACAAATCCACCTCCTTATGAGTAAAATGGAAATCGTGAATAAAGTTCGGAACAAAAGAAGCTGCAACCGACGGAATGACAGCAAGTCTTAATTTTCCGCCGACAAGGTTGCGTTTCTCTAAAACAAGATCCTTCAAATTCTCAGCCGTACGCAAAACGACCTTAGCCTGATCCACTATACACCGTCCTATTTGTGTGAGTTGCAGATTCTGACTTGAACGCTCGAAAATGCTGACTTCCAACTCTGCCTCCAAGTTTCGCAACATCGCAGACAAAGTCGGCTGAGTTACATTCAAGGCACGAGACGCCTTAAGCATGCTTCCATGCTCCACAATGGCGAGTAAATATCCTAATTGTTTAAGTGTCATATTTTTAATTTTTAGGTAATGCTTTGAAACCTTGACCCAAGATTTCGCTGCTGTCGATTACGTTTATAAATGCTTCAGGATCGATTTTTCTTATGCCGGAACGCAACTTCACGAACTCGGAACGAGAAACCGTAGTGTAGATTACGTCTCTTTCAACCCCTTTATACATTCCCACACCTTTGATGCAGGTACCGCCACGGTTGATATCGTTCAATATGGCGTTTCTTACCTCGTCGTATTTGTTGGTTACGATAAACAAAGTCTTGTATGACTTCATTCCATCGACGACTACGTCTATTATCTTGCCTTCTATGATAATCAAAAGGATGGAATAAGCAGGCAGACGCAAGTCCTGAGAAATCAAAAGAGTGGATAAAGCGATTATACCGTCGACAATGATAACCATGGTACCGAGAGAAATTCCCGTGTATTTGTTTATGATCATCGAAATAATGTCGCTACCTCCCGAAGTCGCACCTGATTTGAATATCATACCGATTCCTATACCGTAAAGCAAACCTGCCAACAATGTGTTAAGCAAATAATCCGGCATAAAGAAGTTTGAAGTTCCTTGAATTGCAAGAGCGTCCATTGTTGCCTTGCTTGCGTCGGTTATAATCTCACCTACGTGAATGAAAGGAGTGTATCCCCAAGTTATTTCAATAAGATAAGTAAACACCCAACCTAACACTACGGAAACGATGGTCTTGACGCCGAATTTCGGTCCGAGGATTATACTTCCTATGATTAACAACGGCACTTCCATTGCAATCAAAAACCATGTGATAGTTGATTCTGTCAAAGTCGCAAGCACGTTTGCCAAACCGTAAACCCCTCCCGGTGCCAAGTGATAAGGCATTGCAAAAGTTACGTCGGCGATTACAAACAGCAAGGTTCCGAATACGATGTATCCGTAAGAGATAAACCAAGCCTTAGAGAAGATTTTCTCATTCGGATCTACAAGTTGGCTTAACCAAGCCTTTACTTTGTTTTGTTGTTGTGTCATATCTGTAATTTTGTTTTTTGATTAAAAATAAGGGTGCAAAGGTACGACAAATTCTTGTGCCGACCAAAAACGGACAAGATAAATTACGAATTTTCCAAACAAAGATTCGTTTTTTTTATTCTTTGTTTCGCTCGGCTGAAATCAAGTTTTATTTTTTTGAAATCAAGAGTTAGAAAAACAAAACGAGCGTTCGAGGGAGTAAACCTTTGTCGAACGCTCGTTTTTCTTTACTTTGGCGGTTTTTCTTTTTACTTTGGCTTTCGGCTATTGGCTTTTGGCAGTTGTCCGTCGTCCTTTGATTGTCCGCAATCGTCTTTTCGCAAAAACAAAACGAGCGTTCGCAAATGCAAAAGCAGGTCGAACGCTCGTTTTTCTTTGTCTTATATATATAATGTATAAGAAGAGAAAACTAAAACTTGATTTTAGAAATTTCTTTTCAAGAAAGAATTTCGTAAAACAAAGGTTTACTTATTCAATAACTCTCTTAAATATTTTACTTTTATTCCGTAGTTGAAATTTTGAGTGCTTCCGATACCTGCAAAGTTAATTGCAACCAATTCTCCTTTACGATTCAATACCGGAGCACCGCTTGAACCCTGCAGAGAAGAGATTGAATACATGTAACTGTTTTCTCTGTCTTGCGTAATCGCACCTGTGGTACATTGAGACTTGACTCCCTCTTGCGTCAAAGCCAACATAGGACCGAGATTGAAACCTATCATAAACAATTTCTCATTCTTGTCGGGATAGAACAAAGAAGTGGTTTCAATAGGATTCTCTTCCGGAATATCAAAGATATGCCTTGATTCAGGAGTCTTTTTGTTCTTTAATTGTATTATCGCAAGATCATTTTCTGCATCGACCTTTTTCAAAACACAAGGAACGAAATCGGTTGTCGAAGTAACGTATTCATCATTGTAAGCAACGCTTATTTCATTTATATAGCCGAAATCCACATTGCTAACGTCGACACTATTAAAGTAATCGAACAAAGCAGAATACACAGACATATATTCCTGACAAGTTTTTTGAGCTTGCTCCAATTTATAGTAATCGCTATCATAATAATCCGCAAACAGATAAGCTAATAAAGCATTATTTATTTCCGTCAAAGCCTCATCGTAAGTATTGTATAAATCTCTCACTTCATTCTTGGCTTCCTTTACCACTTTGTTCTTTATTTTCAACGCTTCTTTTTCAGTCATCATCATTCCCACAACGTGATTGTTTGTTGCTATTTCACCATTTTCGGAAATAAAAAAGCCGGTTCCGAAAGACGTTGAAGCGATAATGGAATCTTTATCGGTTGTAAGATTTTCCAAACCGTTTTCTTCGGAATAATTTGTGAAGTACATGGAAATCTCATCACTGAGTTTCATCTCATAATACCCTGTATTCTTAATCAGAACCACACCGCTTGAAAATTCTTCGTTGATTTCCTGCTCCGATTTGTTGCATCCGAAGAAAACGAATGCAAGCATCGCTAATATAATTCCTCGTTTCATTCTTTTTTGAGTTTGATTTTTTTACTTAATTATTCTATGCCATATTCTCTAAACTTACTTTGCCATTGATAAGGAGGGACAGCATAAGCCGCTATGTAGGTTGACCAAGTCCCTGCCGCATCTTGAGTGTACATACTTCCATTCGGAAATATCACAAAACTATCTGCAGCATAAAGAATATAAGGATCAGTGCGAGGATTTGAACATGTAATATACGAAGTGCAATATCCATATATATCATATTGGTTAGTCAGCATTGCATCTTGAAGTATCCAAACCCTACCGCCTACTTCCGGAATATATGTTTTAATTTTTACGAACCCCATATTATTGGGATAGATTACTATAAGCCCTTTATAATTTGTTCCATAAACGTTCCAAGATACCTCAGACACGATTGATTGTGCTTTAACCCCACAAGAGCAAAGCCATATAAAGCCTGCAAATAACAATCCTTTAAAAATAGATTTGGTATTCAATTTTTCCATTATCATAATGTTTTTATTTTAATTCTATCTCTCTTTCTCGTAATCAAATCTTTGAAAAAAGTCTTCATTTAATGAAGAAACACAAAAGAAAAACGAGCATTTATCAGAATAAGATCAGGGCTCAAACTCGTTTTCCTTTTGAATAATTTTAGGCAAAGAGACTTATTAATCCTAATATTATCTCTATTATTCCTACAACTACGAAAGTCCCTCCGAAAAATTCTTCAAAATCTTTTTCAAAGAAAACTTTTGCAATTAAAGCGACAACAGCAGAAATTATTGCGGTCTCTATCGCTGCAGCAATTACCCATATAATAAATCCAATCAAGCCTACAGGGTCATTAAACAATGCTCTTATTAACGCATAAATAGCTATTCCTGATTTCATAAGTGTTAAATTATTTTTTTAATAAACTTACTGATAATTTATTATTATTAATAAAGAATTAACTCTTTGTATAATTCTCTCTCAGTGTCGTTAAAGTTATCTGCATTAGCCATGAAAGAATTATAAAATACTTCTCTTTCTGAATATGTTTTATCAGATAAATAACTTCCCATTTTTTCGCCTAAATCATAACCGACAGAAGCAGCATCTTGAGGACTATAAACACCTGATAACTCAAGATTTTTTAATTTCTTAAACTCTCTTCCATAATACGCGCCTTGCTGACGAATTTCACTATTTACATTTATTATTGGATTAGGCGAACTGTTATCACCACAAGAAGTTAATACTTGTATTGATGTAATTAACATAAATACAATAAGTAATGATTTAATACTTTTTTTCATTTTTTAATACTTGCTAATTGTTACTTTGCCCAAGTTCCAAAGGCGATATGTTATTCTGAAATCTGTTTTTGGGAATAGGAACCCTGACTTAAGGACATAAAAAAGTCGTGGAACTTTTGTCTTATCAAAGTCTGAGGTTCTGCAATACCTGTTTACCAAATAAGAAAAGCCCACGAAAATCATCGTGAGCGTTTTCGGCTTAACTTTTGGTAAACTTGACATGAAATTTTGCAGATTTCAGACCTTTAAGTATAAGTAAAAACGCTTTAATATGTTGCAATTAAATTGCTAAGTCTCAATGTAATTTATTCTTTGTCTCCTTTTGTTCCTCCTTTTCAAAGGTTAAAAACTCGAAAGCCTTGTTTCGCTTTCCGATTGCAAAGATATAAAACTTTCTCATACCGACAAAATTTTCTCTCGCAAAGTTCGGTTTACCTCTCGCAAAGTTCGCAAAGTCGCAAAGGAAGTTTTGCAAAATGTTTCCCTTATTGATACTGGCAGTATCGCTAACTGATACTGGTAGTATCACTAACTGGTACTGGTAGTATCACTAACTGGTACTGGTAGTATCGCTAACTGGTACTGGTAGTACCACTTACTGATATTGGCAGTACCAACAAGCGGAATTTTTTTGATACGACTTTTAGGGATTCGAAAACGAGCTTTAACGTTTGGTTTTTAGGTGTTTGGTAAAAATAAAACCTCATCAGCCGAAAGCCAAAGGCAAACAGCCAACCGCCAAAGTTTAGTCGCTCATTGCTCAAAGCTCATTATTCACCGCTCAAAGCTCACTACTCATTGCTAAAAATCTTATTGCAGATAATCGGGAAGGGGCGTGAGGGTTTCCTCATAAACTTCTGCCATGTCGTAAACAAGTCCCAAGAGTTGCAAGGTTCGTTCGATTTCTTCGGCATAAAGGTCGGGCTTTTCGAACATTCGTTCCAATTGCGGGAATGTTGCTCTCAGGTATGGGTTTATAACGTTGAAATATCTGTCTGCAAGTTCTATTCGTATGGATTCGAGGTTGAAGTCTTCTGATTGCTTGATCAGACGGAGCCATTGCTCCATTGTGTTTTGTGCTTCTATCCTTTCCTGCGATTGTTGTCGGGAGTTGAGATTGTTGTAAGCCTGTATCCGACGTTCGAGTTCGGAGGCTGAGCGTTTGATGTAAAGGTTTGCTTTTGTTTCGTCTTCGTTCAGTGCGTACAACATGGCGATGTCTGCCCATGCAAGGGGGTAATGGTGTTCGGAAACAGGAAATGTGCGGTGCAGAAGTTCACATACTTGCAGGGATTCGTCGGTTTTCTTTTTCTGAAACAGCTTATATGCCAAGCAGATGCCGTTTTGAATGTATTGTCCGACGAAGTCGCGTTCTATTTCGTTGTAGTAAAGTCCGCTTTTGTTGAAGTTACGCATTTGAAACTTGGTCATGAAGTTTTCGAACATTGTTTCTTCGGCTATGAATCCGGCTTTCTGTTGTATGATTTCGGCTTCGGATTGTTTGCGATTGCCGAGTCGGTACGCCAATCCTTCGAGTTGCATGTATTCTTCCAAGCCGTAGAAGTCTTCGACTGAGTATGAGGAAAAGTAAATCGGACGTGAATTTATGTTTGCGGCGATTATGTCCATCGCAACAAGGTCTGAG
The DNA here is from genome assembly GCA_045577535.1 of Candidatus Onthomorpha sp. Lineage (GTDB taxonomy): Bacteria > Bacteroidota > Bacteroidia > Bacteroidales > P3 > Onthomorpha. The sequence continues at coordinate 27,543 of JAZNIO010000015.1, forward strand.
CGACTCAAATCCAATCTGTCCCATTTCCAAACAAGGGTATCGTCGCCGTAAACAAGGCTGAAACGGTTCGATGCAAGGGTCGGCACTTTCATTCCGAAGAAGTCGTTTGCGTTGTCGGGGTTTTGGAGTTCGGAAAGGGCATGTGCAAGGTTCAATGTGTCGAATGAGGGGTTCATCTGCACGTATTGGTATGCGTTTTCAAGGTTTGAGATTTTCAAAACGCTGTTTAATTTTTCCGAATCGAGGATTCGTCGTCCCAGATCTTTGATTTGTTGGCTGCTGTTAAGCATTGCGAGGTTTATGACTCTGACGTCGGGGCGTATCTTCTTGACGTGTTGTGCATAAATCAGCGGATAGGTGTCGTTGTCGGCGTTTGTGAAGAGTATTGCGTTCTTTTCGCAGCTTTGAAGCAGACTTACGGCGTGGTTTTCGGCGGTGTATTGGTGGTGATGGTTGTGATCGTCAAAGTTTTCGAAGAGCATAAGTGCGGGAACGAAGAAAAAGACAGGTGCAACGTACTTTGGTCGTCTCAAAGTAAGGATTCGCACAACCCAAGAGCTGATTGCAAACACTCCCATTGCGATCCAGATAGCCATAGAGGCGAATGAAAGCAGATAGACGTAGTCTCGCTCTCTCGGTTCGTAGGCAGGTTGATTCAAAAAGAAGACCAAGGCAATGGAATTGAAGAAAAAGAGTGTCGCATTGACCGTAAAATGTTTTGTGTCTTTGCTTGCCTGATAGAAAAGCCCTATCAAAGCTATCAGAAGCGGAATTGCAAAATATGAATTTCTGCCTTTGTCTGCCTGAGGGTTGAGTTCGTGATTGCCCAATCCGATAAAATCATCGACAAAGCTTATTCCGGTTGCCCATTGCGAGTTTTTATAATCTCCATATCCTTGAACGTCGTTTGTCCGTCCGCAGAAATTCCACAGCAGATAACGAAAGTACATATAGTTTACCTGATAGGAGAAAAAGAAAGTGAGGTTTTGGCGGAATGAAGGCTTGGGACGTTGTTCTCCGTCTATGTTTACGGTGTTTTCGGGCAAGCCTGTCCATTCTATGTAGCCGTTTTCGTATGACAGACTTTCGTAATTCCACATTCTTGGAAAGATTGTCTTTTGTTCTTTGGCAAATATGGGTTTCAGTCCTTTGGAATCGATTTCGAATCCTTCGGGTGGCAGGGCTGTATATTGCTGTCCGTAAATCAAAGGGGCTTTCGAGTAATTTTCTCTATTGACATAGTCTTTGAAAGCGGTGAATGTGTTTGGCGAATAGTTGTTCAATGGCGGGTTTTCGGAACTTCGTATCGGTATGACAAGGTATGCGGACAGCCCGATGAAGAAGAAGGTGAGTGCAAGCAGGGTGAATTCCGCTGTCTTGCGATTGTATTTTCTTGCAAGCAGTATTCCGATTGCCGTAAGTGCGAGCCATAGAATCGGGGTAAGGTATCCGATGGTTGAAAGCAGGGTCAGCATGAGCGGAACGAGCACATAAAGAATCAATACAACGCTCAACGCTCCTAAAACGATGTATAAAAACAATCCCTTGTAGTTTGTTCGTCTTTGATGGAAGTAAACGATTACGGAAACGGCAGGCAGTATTAGCAAAGAAAGCTGATGGACGCATAATGCCAAGCCTAATAGGAATATTGCAAGGAGAAGATATTTCGTTTTCTTGTTTTCGTCCCATTTAAGCACGAGCCAAAACGTCATAAGCGAGAGTAACATCGACAAGGCATAGACTTCGGTTTCTGTTGCGGAGAACCAAATGCTGTCGGCAAAGGCAAAGCAAAGCGAACCTATGATTGACGCAATTATGTTGCCGGGTTGCATGCTCGAAAACCTGCTTAGCATCCGCACAAGTATCCAAAACAAAAACGCAACGCTCAATCCCATCGACAAAGGCGAAAGAAGAGCAATGCAATACGTCGTTATGGTGGAATTACCAAAAGAAAAAATCGAAAGAAACGCACCTAAGAGATGATGCAAAGGAGCTCCCGGCGGATGGGAAACTTGAAGCCCGGCTGCGGAAGCAAGAAAATCCCCACTGTCCCAAAAGGATAGTGTCGGATACATGGTGAATGCGTAAAGCGAAGTGGCGAGTGCGGCAAGCGTCCAGCCGATTATGTTTATGCTTTTCCTGTTTCGCATCTCGTTTGCTTGTTACCAATTGACGAAAGACTTGTTGAAAATGTCTTCAACCAACTCTTCGTTTATTTCTTTGATGAGACTTTCTTCCACATCGCTGAGCGAGTAACTGCTGTCGTACTCCCGGAAACGTGAAAACTGGGTTTGATAATTCGCTTTGGGGTCTTTGTTATTTTTATAAACGATTCTGATAGTTATTGTCAAGCGATTCTTTGCCGCTCTGTCGTTTGCACCGATTGCAGAGGGCGAAATAACATAACCGGTTATCGTTCCGGAAAACGCAACATCGGCATTCTCATTCATCTGAACAAGAGATGTCGATGAGCTTACTTTGTTTACCAAAGCGTTTGTAAGTTCGGAGGCAAGCATAGGCTGAACAATGCTCGCTTTATTGACGAATGGTTCGACAGAAAAGGTCTTCGTGTCCGCCGAAACAGAGGCTCCTGTGAAGGAATACCCTCCTGCACAGGACGCCACAAGCAAACAAATTGCCAATATCTCAAATAAAATTCGTTTCAAAGCCTTTCGATTACTTTACAATCAACTTTTGCGTTTGCTTTCCTTCGATATTCAAAAAGTAAACGCCTTTTTGGGACAATGTTACGCTCTGTCCGTCATATTTTTCGATGTTCAAGACTTCTCTTCCTAAAACATCTGAAATTATTACCTTACTTCCATCCGCTCCATTCAACTTGAAATCTCCCGATGTAGGGTTTGGATATACCGCAACTTTATTGTCGAATATTGCTTCTTCGATTCCTGAAGTGTAAACAACGTTCAAATCATCCAAATACAAGGTTGAGAAATCTGTTGCAGTCTCTTCGGCAGACACTATCGCCAAAACAATCATCTCTGTCGCAGGAATATCGGTCGGATTCAGCAATTGCAACGAAAAAGATTGGTATTCGCCTGCCGCTTTCATTGGCATTCCGCCTTCGAAAGCTCCTCCTCCGATAATGGTTCTTTGACCTTCGACATCCGCAAGCAAGAATGCAGTTATCAGAAACATGTCGTAACTTTCTTCTACTTGATCGAATTTATAGAATCCTTCGATTACCGATGGTTGTTCTTGCAGTTGCAATCCTCCTGTAAAGAGATTGGCTAACATTGTGGGATCATCAAATGCTCCTTCTTGCATTCCGCCTCCCATCATCTCCATCAGATATTCCATGTTTATGGTTCCGTTGGTCAGAAAGCCCGGAATGGAAAATGATTCCGTCAATCCCATAGCGGCAACCAACATATCGGGCAACATTGCAGGGGCAACCGTGATTGCGAATTCGCCACTGTGTGCATCGGTTGTTTTATTCACATCGCACAAATTAAGACCCATGAATCCTAAAGTGTTCCATCCTTGCGGCACATTGCCGGTCCAAGACTCGAAACCATTGTTTGTAAGCTGTTGAGCATTGATAGAAAACGCCATTATCAAGGCTCCGATAAATAATGTTACTTTTTTCATATCTATCTGTTTTTATTACTGTTACTCTTTCTTTGTTTCATTCTGCCGAATCAAAGATTCATTTTTTTCTTTTCAAGTTTTATTTTTATGAATCAAAGAATCGGTAAAGTCTTTCTGCTTCACCTCCACTCCAATCTTTTACGAGACAATCTGAATCAATGTTTCATTTACTTGTCTGTTTGTATTAGTCGAAAAAATCCGTGATTCCTTACAAATGTTTCGTTGTTTCGACAATCGGTTGTTTGGATTGGTTATTGGTGAAGTTTATTCCATTTTATCAGATTCTTTTTATAGCTTTTTATAAGGTACTTAAACCATTTGTCATTCTCGTATTTATCCATCAGACGATTGGATTGGGCAATCTTTTCGTTGCGTTTAGTTTCTTCCAAGCTCATCATCTGTCCTATTTTCTTCTGAATCTTTTTCGTATGCTTTGCTTTGTAACCGAAATCCTTCAAACTCGCCAAGGCTTCCACGCTTTGCTCGAATTGTCTGTACTTCATGAGTTGCTCAATCGTCGTTATGGCTAACTGATCGTTGCCGAAAGAATACAGAATCTCCCTTAGAGGACGATGTTGCACGCTCATCTCTTTCAGATTGTGCGTTACGAAATAATGTTCCAAAGCCGCATATTCACGCAAATAGTTATTGGTGTCGCCGGATGCGAGAATATCATCTATAACCTCACGTTTCTTTACATATTCCAAAGGTTGCTCTATCTGACGCTTCAATGCACGCAAACGACTCTTGTCAAGACGGCACTCACTGCTGCCTTTGATTTGCATAGCCCTGTTTATATAATCCTCAGCCAAATAAAAGTCGTTTTGTCTTATGCAGTCGATGATATTATACACCATTACGTTTATTTCTTCCTGCTTTTTGTCGCACACTTTCTTGTCTATGGCTCTCAGATAGCTGTTCATGATTTTCACGATCACGCTGTCATTTTTCATTTTGTAGCGTTCCAACAACTCATCTGTCAATGCGACAAGACTATCCGCCGTTTCAACCTCACCTTGAAAGATTGCGTACTCGGCTTTGCTCATTCGCTTTGCCGTAACCTCCCTTATGGCTGCCACATACATCTTTTCGACTTCTTCTTTCTCGGCATCGATCTGGGCAAGCTTGTTTGCACTTTCCAAAACCTCCAATGCCTTGTCGTAATTGTTGACTTTGAGATATGAAAGTGTTTCAAAGAATTTATTGTCTATTTCTTTCCGTAGATTAGGTGTTTGAGTGTTTACAACGGCTGTACTTTTCTGAGGATTCTTGTTTGAAGAGGTTTCAATGTAATCTTGTTCTATTTTCTTCACTTCAAGTTCCGCATCGCTCTCTGTTTCTTTTATGAATTCAGGATACTTTTCCGCATAACCGGTATTTGGAGCGGCTGCTTCCAAACTATCCAAAACAGGATCGCTTTCTTGAAGTGTGCCCTGCAAAGCTGCGATTTGTTTCAATATTCCTTCTTCGAAATTTCCTCCAACCATGGCTGCAAGTTCTCTTGCTTTGTGCAGCAAATCCATTTTGGCTTCATTGTTTCTTGCTTCAGGCATCGACTTGGCTTGAACAAGGTAACTGTTCACCACAACGTTGACTACCTCATCGAAATCCGCCGTATCGCTGATGGCATCTCTGTTTCTGAGAAAATAATCGTGAGTATTGGCTATGAAATCTGCTGCAACGTCATTCCTGCCTTTTGCAATGGCTTTCTTCGTAACGTCGATATGTTCTTTGTAAATGTTGTTTTGGCATACTGCAAGGTTGTTTGCGATCACTCCTTTGTTGCATACCTTCATCGGATCTTGCATGCAATAAGTTTCAAGCTCTTTCAAAATATCCACTGCATAGGCATATTTTCCTTGTTTTATCAAAGAGAGAGATTGAAGCAGATTCTTGTCGTATGTATAAACCAATAAATTTTTGCAAAGCAGACTTTCTTCTTCCGTAGGCAGGAAAGAATCAATCACTTTCACCAAACGCTCCGTCGTCTTCGCAATCGAACCGCTGTCAAGACTGATTTTGGCCAATTCATAGTTAGCCATAACGTTTTTAGGGTTGCTTTGGATACTCTTTTGCAAATATTCGTAGGCTTCTTTCGTCTTTTTGTCAGACTTGGACAGCACCGCCTTGCGATAATACCAATCACTGACACGCGGCATCATGAATTCGACGATTTCCTTGTTTTGTCTGACCAAAGTCCCAAGTTCGATCCATTTGGCGTATATCTCGTTATCGGTATTGTAAACCTCGTTTTTCTTCAAAAAATCTTCAGCAGACGAAAGTTGAAACTCATAAACGGGCATCATATCAAGGTTTTCGCTGCTTATTGCCGCACATGTCTTTATGTGTTTCTCATACTTGTTCAATATATCTTTCTTTGTGGAGGGTGCTATCACTTGCGAATGCACCAAACCTGCCGTCAAAACGAACAAACAAACGATGAAAATTCTTCTTATCATAAGTCGCTGTATGGTATTATTGCTTTAATGGAGCAAAGATAACACTTATTTTGAAAAAACAGCTTTTGCAAAGCCTAAACCTTGGGTATTTTGATTTTTTACTTTGCCCCATTATTTTGCTTTCAAACCCTGGAGCATTGTTTCAGCACAAAAAAGCATGAATTCAAAACCCCCAAAATACCTATTCATTATCAGGCGTTTACAAAACAAAGAAAGAGAAAAATAAAACAAAGATTCGCTGAAATGTTTCTTGAATTCAGAAAATTCTTTCTTTGTTTGGTTAAAGCCGATATTTTATCGCGTAGAATCAATCTAAACAAAGTACTGTTTTATACTGTAAAAACGGAAGTTTTTCGTATCTTTGCTTTTTGTTTTTTTTCAACGAAATCAAACCGAATCAAGTGAAACATTTTGAAAAAACCGAACAAAAACTCGCTTTCGGGCAGATAGTGCAAGAGGTTAAAGATTGTTGTCTTTCTCTTGCAGGAGAGCGTCTTGTGAATCAAATGCGATTCATGCGTTCCTTTGACAAGGTGGAGCGGGAATTGGGTTTGACCGACGAATTTCTTTCCATATTGTTGTCGAACAAGGTTTTCCCTTCCGAGAACTTCTTTGACATGAGCCAAGAGTTGAAAAGATTGGAAACCAAAGGTACTTTCATTTCACTCGTTTCTTTGTTTGAGCTGTTTCAAAGCCTGACTACGATTCATTCTTGCTTTGATTTCTTTGAACAAGACATTCAAGGGAATTATCCTTTGCTCAAAAGCCTGTGCACAGGTCTTGAAATCGATTCGGAGATTCTTTCACGCTGCAAACGCCTGCTTACATCCGACGGAGAGATGTCCGACAACGCTTCGGAAGAGTTGTATTCCATCAGATTGAACATAAGACGCACAAAATCGGAAATAGAAAAGCGTCTTCGTAAACTGCTTAATATTTCAAAGCAAGAAGGATGGACTGCTCCGGAAGCGGAATTGACGATACGGGACGGAAAAGGAGTCATTCCGATTTCTTCAGCAAACAAACGCCGTATGCAAGGCTTCATAATAGATGAGTCTTCGAGCGGACAGACTTCTTACATCGAACCTGCGGAAGTGGTCGAATTGAACAACAGATTGAAGGAAGCAGAGTTTGAAGAGAATAGAGAAATCATCAGAATCTTGACCGATTTCACCGTTTTTTTGCGACCGTTCATTCCGATGTTGCTTTCGGCGTACGCATTCCTTGCAAAGATGGATTTCATCAGGGCAAAGGCAAAATACGCTCTTAAAACCGGTGCCGGCAAACCTATATTGAAAAAAAGCAAAGGCTTTTCGTGGTTTGAGGCTCGCCATCCCATTTTGGAGGCAAGCCTGAAAAAAAACAACAAAACAATAGTTCCGTTAAAGATAGAATTGAATGAGAAAAAACGAATCCTAATCATATCAGGTCCGAACGCAGGAGGCAAGTCGGTATGCTTGAAAACAGTGGGACTATTGCAATACATGCTGCAATGCGGCTTGCTTGTACCGATGAAACAAACAAGTGAATGTTGTTTGTTCGACAATCTGTTTATCGATATCGGCGATGAGCAGAGTCTGGAAAACGATTTGAGTACTTACAGTTCGCATTTGCTTTCGATGAAACATTTATGCAAGGTTGCCGATGAGGGTTGTCTGTTTCTGATTGACGAATGCGGAACAGGAACCGACCCAAACATCGGCGGTGCAATTGCAGAAGCGGTGTTGGAACACTTGAATGACAAAAATGCTTTTGGAATCGTTACAACCCATTACTCGAATTTGAAGTTGCTTTCCGAAAAGCACTCCGCCATAAGCAACGCTGCAATGTTGTTTGACACCAAAGCATTGAAGCCTTTGTATCGTTTGTCTGTTGGAAATCCCGGAAGCAGTTTCGCTTTTGAGATTGCACAAACGATAGGTCTGCCTTCGGAAATCATCGAATCTGCAAAGACGAAAGTCGGAAGCGGAATGGTGGATTTCGAACAAAGTTTGCAAACCTTGGCTGTTGAAAAGATGGAAATCAAATCACGACAGACTGAATTGAAACTTGCAGACGATTTGCTTAATTCTTTGGTTGAGCAATACAAAGCAAAGAATGAAGAAATCGTTCGCAAGGAAAAATCAATCATTCTTGAGGCAAAAAAACAAGCGAATCAAATTCTGAAAGATGCGAACAAAGAAATCGAGGAAACCATTCGCAACATAAAAACATCAAAAGCGGAAAAGGCAAGCACTCAAAAAGAAAGAGAAAAGGTGAAGGCAAAAGTGGAAGAAGTGGAGAAAGAAATTGTCAAACTGGAAATTGAGGTTGCTAAGAACGAACCGCAAGAAAAGACGACAAAAACACACATTCCTTTTGATGATTCTCCTTTGCAAGAAGGTGATGTTGTGCTTATTGATGAGCAAGACAGCTATGGAACGATTTTGAAGTTGAAAAAAAACAAAGCAGATGTGGTTTGCGGTCACATGAATCTGACTTTGCCTGTTTCTCGTTTGAGAAAAGTGAACAAAAACAGCTATCTGAAACTGCAAAAGCAACAATCGGCAGCGAAAAGTCGTATAAGCAGTAGTCTGATGCAGGACATAAACGATTTAAGAGCCAAATTCGAGTATCGTCTCGACTTACGCGGATGCAGAGCCGATGAAGCATTGAGTGCTTTATCAAAATACATAGATACGGCTCGGCTTTTGGGTGAATCGGAAATTGCAGTTCTGCACGGCAAAGGCGATGGTATTTTGAAGACTGTGCTTAGAGATTATTTGAAAGAAAATCCCGAAGTTGATAGTTTCAAAGCCGAAAGGGTTGAATTCGGAGGTGAAGGAATTACAAAAATAAAGCTGAAATAGAAAACAAAATGACAACGAACAGTGTCTTGAAAACAAATAAAACGCATAAGAATATGAATAATAGATTTAAGTATCTGAAGACGAGGATATTTTTAACGATTCTCTCGGTTTGTGCACTCCCTGCAACATTATTTGCACAGGATTTTGACGCTCTTAGAGGAGATGGTTTGGATTTTTCTCACGGTTATATGGGTTGGGTAGCCAAAACAGGAAATTACCAAGGCTCTTCACAGAGTTCTTCAAGTTGGGGTTGGAATCAAACATATCCGGATCCGTCTACTGCAATAAGTGGCGGCCAAAATGTGTTTCAGATTTTTTCCGACCCGAATGCGAGAGATCCTTTTTCAAATAATCAATTGGCAAAGGTGCCTACGCACTTGGGATGTGAGTATTCGTCTCAGATAGCTAACAGTAGCGGTGGTGGAGATTGTGCTCAACTTCAGTACACCTTTCAAGTATCATCAGAAAACTGTCTTTTGACGATTTACTATGCGATGGTGCTGATGACTCCTCATGAAGGGCAACACTATGTCAACCCTACATTTCAAATAGACGTGATGACACACGACCCGGTTACGAATCAAATGACAAATGATCTTGTTGACCCATGTGCATTCTTTGAACAATCCGGCGACCTTCCAAGCTATGGAGCACTCCCTGCAGGTTGGCACAGAGGACAATCAGAGTGGGTATATTGCGATTGGCAAGAGGTGAAAATCAATCTTAAAAAATTCGAAGGCGACAGAGTAACTTTGAGGGTCAGAATCAGCGATTGCTCGTACAGTGCTCACGGAGGATATGGTTATATTGCGGCTAAGGTTGAGCCTGCAAAGATTAACGTTCCGGGATGTGCAGGTAACGGAGATACAGTAACGGTCGCACAAGCTCCTGCCGGCTTTGATGACTACAAATGGTTTGAAATAGAAAACACATACATGTCTCAATCCGAGCTAAGCAATGTTGACGCTACCGCAACTGCTCTTTCAACAGACTCGAACCTTGTTATAACGTACGACATGATGGGAACCGAATCGGTAAAATACTATGCCTGCCGAATAAAAGCTGCAGCCATGTATCCTTCATGGGGCACTCCGCGTCCTCAATGCGAGGCTTACATCACCACTCAGGTGAATGACATTCGTCCGATTTTCAATTTGCAAGTTACTGAGCCGACTGCGGCAGATCCTCCGGGAAGAGCAATCTTTTTTGTTGAAGACGTAGATGCGTCAGGTGCTCCTTTATATTGGCAAGAGTATGATTTCGGAGATGGAACCACGCCCGTGCAGATAGAATATCAAGTTGACAAATGGGTTGTTTTGAATGAAGCAGACAACACTGCGACAACATACGAATATGATGCGAATAATTCTGTCACAAGACTGATTCACGTTTACGCAAATGACGGAACGTATGAGTATGTTCGTAAAGTAAGAAGTTCGGAAGACCATAATGCAGAAGAGGTTGTTTATTGCGAAAAAGAAGATCAAAAAACTGTTGTGATTCCTAAAGTTCCGTCTTTGGTGCTTGAGGCAGTTGAGGAAATATGTGCAGGAGAAACAGCATCGATTACGGCATCCTCTCCTGATGATGAAGAAAACGACAATTTGGTTTACCAATGGTGGTATTCGGAAGAAGCAATTGCAACAGAGGCTCCCATACATGAAGGCACCACCTTGCAAGAACAAATAACTCAAAACACGACTTATTACGTCAAAGTTACGGACGAAGAAACAGGATACTACAATCTGAAATTCATAACAATAAACGTGCAAGCCTTTCCTGAGGTAACATTGGACGGAGCAACAAAATTGTGTATGGGAGACAGAGCTGTGATAACCGCATCCGATGCAACAGGAAACGCAGTTGCCTTTGAATGGACATTCAATCGTCCATCGAACCCTCCTGTCATGCTGAATACTACAACCAATGCTGTATTGGATTTTCTACCTACAAGAGATACCACAGTTTATCTTATAGCCGAAACATCTGTTGGTTGCGTTGCATACGATAGTATCAGAATCACGGTTATCAATCCTTTGGCTTCTGTTTCCACAAATGAGATTTGTCCGGGAGACACCGTCTTTTTGATAGGAGAAAACGCTGTTGAATACTCATGGACCGCAAATCCGCCAGATGCAAGTCTTACACCCGACAGAGTGGTTGCCCCTATTGCGGTAACACCTCAGGAAACCACGACTTATACAATGAGCGGTTACGGAGAAACAGGTTGCCATACAGATAAGCAGGTTACAGTTACGGTTTATCAATATCCGGAAGCAACAATAGCATTCACACCGGGATATGTTGATGTTGACAATCCGGTTCTCTCAATCTCCGATGTATCTCCAAATGCTTATACTTCATCGTGGTTATTCTCAGATGGAGGAACTGCAACCGGCCGTACGGTTACGCATTCTTTCAACGATCTGAGCACCGATTCGGTAAACATAAAATTGGTAAGCTACAATCGTCTCGGTTGTTCAGACAGTACGTCTGTCAGTGTGCCGATCGAATTATTCGGAGTTTGGATGCCGAATGCTTTCTCACCGAATAATGATGGAGTAAATGATAAGATATTCTTCTCTTCTTTGAATAATCTGGAAGATGTCAGTTTTGAAATTTTCAATCGTCAAGGATTAAGATTGTTCCAAGTTCATGAGAAACATTTGACTTGCGGAGTTATTCCTGATATGACTGATTTGCTCGGCTGGGACGGCACATACAAAGATGAGGAATGCCCTCAGGGAACATACGTTTACCGTTTGAGTTATCGTCGTGCAGGAAACACGAAGGTGTATGACAGAATGGGAACCATAACATTGTTCAGATAAAATTTCTTTTTTCATAACATTTGATGAAAATGGCAGAGTGTTGCACTCTGCCGTTTTTCTTGAAAAGCGAAACGATGAATTTTTCAACTCTTGCAAAGAATTACATCCGCTACAGATTAAAAGCAAAAGACGAATACTCTATTCATTCGCCTTTTATGTTTGATTTTTTCACCAAAGGCTTGAAAACGAAATTTCCAAAACAAGTTTATCGAAAGTTGAAAAAAGATTGGAAGGCATTTGAATGCAAATCCTCTAATCTACATCTTAACTTAAAGCACAAAAACAACCTTTTTATCTGTCGGGTTGCAACATATTTCGCACCAAAACAAATACACATCATATCGGACAACTGCAACAATCTTGCACTTTATCTTTCCGTGGCATTGCCTCAAAGCAAGATTTTATTCTTTACCCAAAACGCTGAGAATATTTCTGCAATAAAGCAAGCTTCATCCGAAACCGGTTCTGCAAACACAGAGATTCACAATACCAAAAACTCAGAACGATTGCTCGAATGTTTGAATGCATCCCTCAAAGCAGACTTGGTGATTATCGATTGCAAAAAAGATGTTTATGATTTGCAAGGTACAATGGAGCGAATCGTTGCAAGATGTTCGGAAAATGCCGTAATCATTCTGTCAGATGCCTTTTGCAACCCTGCAATCGAAGAACAATGGGAATGGTTTTTAAGAAACAATCAAATCAAAGTTACAGCCGATTTCTTCCTTTGCAAAGTCGCTTTTCTGACTCAAAACCCTGTAAAAAAACAACATTACATCCTTCGAACGAAATAAAGAATCAGAAAATTCTTTCTTTGTTTTATTTCGCTGAATCTTTGTTTTAATAAATTGTTTCTTTGTTTTGGTGGAGCGAAGCTTTGTTTCGGTTTTACAGCACCGAGAGTGTGTGATTTAGTTCAAAAATTCTTCTCCGTCTTCCAATTGAGAGATAAGATGTTTCCAAGAATAGCTCTTGTCTTCAAGCACGCGGAAAGTGTATTTCTTATTAGTCTTGTTAGTCAATTTTGAAGAGCGAACGCAAGGATTAAGTATCTTGAAATATTTATAAGGACAATTTATCTTCTTTGCAAAAGCCGCCATGTCGGTTATTGAACTGTCTATCGTTATTTCTTTGTATTGCAAAGGTTGATAGCAGTCTTTTTGCCTTACATAAAAGCCGTATTGCTGCGGATTTTGCAAAAGCACTTTGTAAGCCAATATTCTGTAAACATATCTTGAAGTTTCGGTATTCAGATGCAGCCCCCAATAATCATTGCATCCTTGTTCTCTCATTTGCTTTTTCAGACCTCCTTCTCCGCAATTGTATGCCGCACAAGCCAAAGCCCAATCGCCTAATCTCGCATAAGAAGATTTCAAATACTTTACAGCAGCCTGCGTTGCCTTTCTAAGATTGTATCTGTCGTCCCATTCATTCGTTACTTCCATTCCATATTCCTTTGCAGTGGTCGGCATAAACTGCCAAAAGCCTGAGGCTTTCGCCGGAGAGATTACATCACTCAACGCACTCTCTGCAACAGCGAGATATTTCAAATCGTCGTGTCCGCCAAATTCTGCAAGCAACTGCTCTATTTCGGGCATGAATCGCCATGAACGTTTCAAAATCAAAAAAGTGGAATTATGCTGATACATTATCGATGTCAACTCTCTGTCCAATGCTTCCCGAACAAAAACATTGTCAAGCGGGACTTGCTCTCCGCAAAATGACAACGAATCGGGCAAAGGTGCAGAAAAATGTTGCAAATGTTGCTTTATCATTCCTTTATACATATCATCGGGCGAGGGAATCTGTTTTGCGAATACGAATAATTGAAGACATATTGTGCTTATGCTGATTACTATTGCCGTTATGCTTAAAAAAATTGTCCAATTGACTTTTCTCATGACACGAAACTGTTTTTCTGTTTTGCAAAGGTAAGATTTATTTTCTCATTTCACAAAAAAAACGAGACGATATATTGATTTAATATCGTCTCGTTGCGAATGATATATTGCAAACAATATTATTACTTATTCAATTTTATTTTCGATTCAATGAATGTTTTTTCTGCCATATAAGATGAGCGAACAAGCGGACCGCTTTCCACATTGTCAAATCCAAGCTCAAGTCCTATTTCTCTGTATCTTGCAAATTGTTCAGGGGTTACGTATTCTATTACAGGTATATGGCTCTTTGTCGGTTGCAAATACTGTCCGATAGTCATAAGTCTTACTCCTGCTTTTCTGACATCTTGCATAAGTTCGACAACTTCTGCTTCGCTTTCTCCCAATCCTACCATTATTCCGGTCTTTGTTATCAATCCTGCTTGATTTGAAAGAGACAAAACTTTCAAACTTACATCGTACTTGGCTCTTGAACGAGTCTGATCGGACAATCTTTTAACCGTTTCCATATTATGACCGAACACATCCGGCTTTGAGGCAAACACTATATTCAAAAGTTTTTCGTCTGCATCAAAATCAGGAGTAAGGACTTCTATTGTCGTATTCGGATTCTTCCGTCTTACGGCTTCAATGGTTTTTGCCCAATGTTCGGCGGATTTATCTGCTAAATCATCTCTGTCAACCGAAGTTATTACACAATGCTTCAACTGCATCAATCTTACCGATTCGGCAATTTTTTCCGGCTCTTCTTGATCTAATGGCAACGGTTTGCCGGTTTTGGTCGCACAAAACTTACAACTGCGGGTGCAAATGTCGCCTGAAATCATGAATGTGGCTGTTCCTATCGACCAACATTGACCAATATTCGGGCATTTGCCACTGCTACAAATCGTATGCAGTTTGTTGAGTTCTACTATCCTCTTTACTTTAGGGTAATTCTCCCCTGTCTCAAGTTTTATCTTTAACCAATTCGGTTTACGTTCTATATTACTCATCAGCTTCTTTATTTATCTCGTGTACTTCTTTTTGGGTTTGTTCTTCTGCAAGCTTCTTGAATGCTTTTTCTGCCGCCAATTGTTCTGCAGACTTGATCGAATAATTTACTGCTGTCTCAAAGGGGATTCCTCCTATGTTTACTTGAACCGTATATTGCTTGCGATGTTTTATTTCTTCAATTGAAATAGTTTCAAAGGCTACTGAACACTTGTTTTTTTGTCCCCATGCGATCAATTTACCTTTATAGTTCCATGTTGTGTTCTCCAGCTCATCTATATCCATGTATGTGGAGAATAATTTCTTGGTTAGGATTTTATAGGTAAAGTCATATCCTTTGTCAAGATACAAAGCTCCGACCAAAGCTTCAAAAGCATTTCCGTCCATTGACAAAAACTGCCCCTCTCCAAAGCTTCCCTTGCTATATTGTATCAATCCGGGAAGACCTATTTTTGAAGATAATTTATTCAATGCTGAACGGCTGACCATCTTTGACCGCATCTCGGTAAGGAATCCTTCACCCTTATGCGGGTATTTCTTAAATAAGAACTCTCCTACTATGGTGCTTAAAACCGTATCTCCAAGATATTCCAATCTTTCATTATTCAATTTATGTCCTTTCGTATCTACATGAGAACGGGAGCGATGTACGAGCGACAGCCTATAAAGAGAAATATTCTCAGGCTTGCACCCAAGAATATTTCTTAAAAATTTCAATAATTCTCTATCCTCTTCCTTATGTCTGTTTCCAAAAAAACGAAACATCTCTCTTAGAATATTATCTACTTAACCTTTCTGAAAGCAAGGCAGGCATTGTGTCCTCCGAATCCGAAGGTGTTACTCAACGCTCCTTCAATGTCTCTTTCTTGTGCTTTATTGAATGTGTAATTCAAATCAGGCAATTGTTCATCATCGGTAAAGTGATTGATTGTCGGAGGAACGATTCCATTCTTTATTGCCAACACTGTAGCAATCGCTTCTATTGCTCCGGCTGCACCAAGCAAGTGTCCGGTCATCGATTTCGTTGAATTGATGTTGATGTTTTTTGCATGTTCACCAAACAATTTGCTGATTGCTTGAATTTCTGCAACGTCTCCCAACGGTGTTGATGTACCGTGTGTGTTTATATGTTGAATCTGATCCAATTCCAAGCCAGCTTCTCTCATCGCTTCTCTCATCGCGGCCAACGCACCTCGTCCTTCAGGATGCGGAGCTGTCATATGATGAGCATCGGCAGTAAGACCTGCACCACAGATTTCTGCATATATTTTGGCACCTCTTGCTTTTGCGTGCTCATATTCTTCAAGAATCAATGCACCTGCTCCTTCACCCAAAACAAATCCGTCTCGGTCTTTATCGAAAGGTCTTGACGCTGTTTTAGGATCATCATTCCTTTGAGAGATTGCATGCATTGAGCTAAAACCTCCCACACCTGCTTCAGACACTGCTGCTTCACTTCCTCCGCATACCATAAAGTCTGCCTTGCCTGCCTTAATGTACATAAAGGCATCAGCAATTGCGTTTGCAGATGAAGCACATGCTGACACGGTCGCAAAGTTTGGTCCCCTCAAATCATATTTTATGGAAATGTGACCTGCACATATATCTGCTATCATTTTAGGAATGAAATATGGACTGAATCTTAACGAGCCGTCTCCTTTGACAAATCCGGTTATTTCTTCTTGGAATGTTACTATTCCACCAATTCCGGATGCCCAAATAACACCTGCACGTTCTTTATTCAAATTCTCAAAATCCACTCCGCAATCTGCAACAGCTTGATCTGCAGCTACAATTCCGTACTGTGAAAATCTATCGTATTTTCTTACCTCTTTCCTATCAAAGAACTTGGTTGCATCAAATTCCTTGACTTCACAAGCAAACTGAGTTTTAGCCTGAGAAGCATCAAAATGCGTAATCAGAGCAGCACCACTCACTCCGTTGACAAGATTATGCCAATATTGTTCGATATTGTTTCCAATCGGAGTGAGTGCTCCTAACCCTGTAACAACAACTCGTCTCATTTCCATAGCGAAATGAAATTATTTTGTTGCGTTTTCGATGTATGCAATAGCATCACCAACAGTTGCAATTTTTTCTGCTTGATCATCTGGTATAGAAAGGTTGAATTCCTTTTCCAATTCCATGATCAATTCTACTGTGTCCAAAGAATCTGCTCCCAAATCTCCGGTGAAACTTGCTTCAGGAGTTACTTGGCTTTCTTCTACACCTAGCTTATCTACTACGATAGCTATTACTTTTGTTGCGATTTCAGACATATCTATTTAGTTTTTGTGAATAAATTGATTTGCAAAGTAACAAAAAAATCACGACTTGGACAACAAAAATCAATATCAAATAGCACATCTCTTAGATAATAATTTGATATTAAGATACTTGACAAACATGACATTTTGCATCTTTTCGGCTATTTAACATCAATATTCGAAGTCTTAAATCAAAAAAAAAACCTAATTTTGCATCGTCTAACAGGATTAAATCAACAAAATCATGAAAAAAATAGCAATTTTCGCTTCCGGAAGCGGCACAAACTTCCAACAAATCTGCGAATATTTCCAAGATAACAAAGATGTCGAAGTAAATGTTCTGATAGTAAACAAAAAAAATGCCTATGTAAGACAAAGGGCTGCAAATCTTGGAATTGAGGATCATTATTTCAACAGAGCCGATTTTTATGAGAGCGATAAGGTTGTTGAATTGTTGAAAGAAAAAGAAACAGATCTCATTGTTTTGGCAGGATTTCTTTGGTTGATTCCGCAAAACCTTATCTCTGCATTTCCAAACAAAATCATAAACATTCACCCTGCTCTTTTACCTCTTTATGGTGGCAAAGGCATGTACGGACATAATGTTCACGAAGCAGTAATCGCCGCAAAAGAAAAAGAAAGCGGAATAACAATACATTACGTAAATGAAATGTATGACAGTGGCGACATTATCTTTCAAGCAAAATGTCAATTGACAGAAGAAGACACAGTCGAAAGTCTTGAAGAAAAAATACACTTATTGGAGAAAGAACACTATCCACAAGTAATCGCTTCCATACTTTAAGGATTCGGCAGAACAAGTCCTTGAATCGTTTTTCTCAATCTTGAAAACAATTCGGTAAAAACAAAAGCGGCTCCGAAAACTCGAAGCCGCCGGACGCTATGTCATCCTTACGTTAAAGTTTCCCTTATTCTGCAGTTGTCGGAGCTGTGTAAACTCTTGCTGCAAGCTCTTTGTCAAGTTGGTAAAGACCATATCCGTTATCGCCTATCAACTTCAACTTGTCTATTATATCCTTTGCACTTTCTTCTTCTTCAACCTGCTCGTCTATAAACCACTTCAACATCGATTGTGTTGCGTAATCCTTTTCTTCTGTTGCCAAAGCATACAAATCGTTTATCATTGAAGTAACTTTTTGTTCGTGTTCCAAAGTATCCTCAAAAGCAGCCAATGGATTTTTCCATTCGTTTTCAACTTTGTCTATCGGTTGCAATTTAACAACTCCGCCTCTTGAAATCACATAATTAAAAATCTTGATAGCGTGATCTTGTTCTTCTTTGAATTGTATTGCAAACCAATTTGCAATTCCTGACAAGCCTTTGTCGGACATATCAGCCGACATAGACAAATAAAGATAAGCCGACCAAAATTCTGCATTTATCTGGGCGTTCAAAGCCTCTTCCAATTTCTTGTTTAACATAACTTTTCCTTTATTAAGTTTATATAATACGTTATTTATAATCCGTATGACATTCTGCCAAATAGATAATTTGTAATCAAAACACCTAATGTCATCTTTTTGTTCAACGTATAATAAACAAATAAATTGTACCTTTGCACGCTAAAAAATTTCATCATCATGATAAATTATAATGATACCTTAAAGTATTTGTATGACAGGTTACCTATGTTTCAGCGTATTGGTGCATCTGCGTACAAGGAAGACTTGAATAACACCATCGAATTGATGAAAGCCTTGGGCAATCCCGAAAAACAATTTCGCTCGATTCACGTTGCAGGGACCAACGGCAAAGGTTCATCGTCTCATTTCATCGCTTCAATTCTTCGAAGTCAAGGTTTGAAAGTAGGACTTCACACTTCGCCGCATCTGAAAGACTTTCGTGAAAGAATAAAAATAAACAACGAAATGTGTTCTCAAGAATATGTTGTCGAGTTTGTTGAAAGAAATAAAGCAATCATTGAAAAAATCGAACCTTCTTTCTTTGAATTGGCAGTTGCAATGGCATTCGAATATTTCGCTATCAACAAAGTGGACATCGCTGTGGTGGAAGTGGGCATGGGAGGCAGATTAGACTCGACCAACATCATAAATCCATTGGTCGGATTGATAACCAACATATCCAAAGACCACACTCAATTTCTCGGAACGACAATAGAATCAATCGCAACAGAGAAAGCCGGCATTATAAAGAAGAATTGTCCGATTGTGATCTCACAAACGCAGGCTCAAGCCAAAGAAGCGTTCATTGCAAAGGCAGATGCAGAAAACAGTCCCATTGTTTTCGCCGACCAATATCTGAGTGCAGATAAAACAAATCAAGATTCAGGTTCATTGACAGCAAACATAATACAATCAAATCAGATAAGATTCAAAGATTTGCAAATTCCGCTTGCCGGGGATTACCAACAAAAAAACATTCTTGGAGCAATCGCCGTGATAGATGCATTGAACAAACATCACGACTTTGGAATAAGCGACGCAACAATAAGAGAGGGCATAGAAAACCTTAACAACAATTTCCCGCTTCTTGGAAGATGGCAACGCTTATCGGAGAATCCACTGACGATATGCGACACCGGACATAACGAAGACGGTTTGAGATTCGTACTTGCTCAATTGGCAAAACAGGAATACAAAACACTTCGATTCGTTCTTGGGATGGTAAACGACAAAGACGTTGACAAGGTTTTGACTATGTTAGACAAAAATGCCATTTATTATTTGTGCAAAGCGGATATTCCTCGTGGTTTAGAGGTTCAAATTCTTGCCGAAAAGGCTTCAAAGGCAGGACTTATGTATAAGGTATGCGGTTCGGTATCTCAGGCTCTCGGTCAAGCACAAGCAGAAGCGGAGAAAGGCGATTTGATTTTTGTCGGAGGCTCTACCTTTACCGTTGCAGAGGTTGTTTAATACAAAAAATCGGATTCAGGATTCGTTCTACTGATTCTTGATTTCAGCGAAACGAATCTTGATTTCAGTAAAATCTTTCTTGATTTCATTTCAGCGGAATCAAGAAAGATTTTTTTGTTTTCTGAAGGCTTTAATTTCCGAGAATAGTTCGTGTAATCGAATCGGTTATTTCTGCCGTTTGTTGCAAGAACCATAATTCTGCCGACACAATTGCAATTGTCATCTCACCCAAAAAAGGTACATCAACAAAAATCAAAAGACATATTATACCGAATAAAATCAACCCAACCAAAGGCACGACAATCACATTGGCAAATAAGAAAAGCAAAGGCAGGGTATGAAAACGATAAACAATAATCGGTAAGACAAACATTTGAGCCGAAAGCGTTGTTGCAGCAGTTGTACTTATTGCTTTCAAATAAGACGGCACCTTTCTCTTAATCCACGAATCAGCCTTAGGCATACAAAGCATTATTCCAAAGACTGCAAGAAATGAAAGCTGAAATCCGATATCGAATAACATCAATGGATCAAACAGCAACAAAAGAAACGCAGTAACAAACAACATATTGATTCTGTCGGAACGATACACCGTCATATCAGTTATAATAGTCAGGGTAAGCATCAAGGCAACCCGAAGAGCGGAAGGCGTACAGCCGACAATGAAAACAATAGTCCATGCAATCACAATAAGCAAAACACGTCTCAACACCCAACCTCTGAATCCTAATAAGTGAATATATTTCAAAAAATAATCAAATATGAATATTATAAGCCCTATATGCAAACCCGAAACGCAGAGAATGTGAGACAAACCCGCAACCGAAAAGCTCAACTTCACATCTTCGTCCAAATCACTCTTGTCTCCAAGCAACAAAGACACCGCAAGAGCAGCCCTGTCCTTTGGCAAACCCGATGCAAACAACCTTTCTTTCAATGCAAGTTTGCATCTATAAGCCACAGCTATAACATCAAAAGACTTATCTTTTCCTATTGTTTCATAAGTTCTTGCATATACATTATGATATATACGTTTGCGTTGCATAAACCTTTGATAATCGAAATCCGAACCCTCATAATTCTCTATCCGATAAAGATTCGCATTGCTTTCTACAATAGTTCCATACTCCAAAACCTTATTTGAATCCTTTGGAATATAGAATAAAACCTCTCCATCAGTCTTATGCCAAGTCGTTCCGTCATACCATTGCTCCGTTTCAGCGATATAGCAGATCCAATTCTTCGTTTCCTTTCTCTCTTTCTTGATTTTGTAACGACAAGTCTTGATTTCGTTCAGGTGTTTGCTGTAATGCTCCCCAATAACAAAAGGAGGGATTAAACTCTCTACAAGTATAATCCCTACAATCAATAATATCAACGGAATAATTACAGGACGCGAATACATTAAAGTCTTAGTTTCAGTCCTGCAAGTATAGTTCCGGGATGGAAATTAAAGACAGCGTTCATCTCACCTGCCATACAAAAACCGCACTTATCGCAAACTCCTTGGTCAAAACCTATACACTGAGCAGTCTTGCTTCCATCTGAAAAGATAAAGTTTGTTACCCAACACTCTGTCTTAAAGTCTAATTTTTTCATCTTCTTCAAACCCGGAATAGAATTCATAATCGGATAACCCTTCTTCTTGTAATCAATAATCATATCGATGATTTCGGCTCTTCTTTCCATATCCAACGCCAAGTATTCCGTACCTTCAAACGGTGTATGGAAGTTTAAGGAAATCGATTTGATGTAAGGATTTTGCTTTGCATACTCTATGGTTTGTGCAACGCCCTCATGGTTCAGCGTATTGATAGCCATATTTACCGAAAGAGCTTTATGATTGCACGAAGCTATGTTTTTCTCCAATTTTGCAAAAGTTCCTTCACCTCTTACCTTTTCATGCCACTCTCCTACGCCGTCCAAACTCACCCAAATGCTATCTGCACGCGAGTTAACAAAAGGACGTTGAGCGTTTGTGGTGATTGTGCAAGAGAAAAAGCCGATAGATTTTGCCAAATCAATCAAATCATCTATTCTTTTGCCGTTATCCTCCCATATGAAAGGCTCTCCACCCTCGAAATCCACAAAACGACTACCCTGCTCGTAGCAATAAATCAACTCTTCCTTGATTTGCTCAAACGTCTTCACGTTAGGATTATCGTAATTGTAAACACTGCAATGCTTACACTTCAAGTTACATCTGTCAGATATAAATATGACACTCTGTAAAGGGCGTTTCTTTCCGAAAAACCTTGCTTGAATAAACCATTTCGCAAGGTAACACAATTGTTTCAACTTCATATATTCAATAAAATATTAACTACAACCACTATAAGGCAGAAATCGGAAGTTATATTCCTTGCACAATACCACCTCATCATAAACCAATCCACTCCGCTTTGCTTTATGCCTTCCCAATTCTCCATTCGTCCCAAGTACTTAGGCGGACGCTCAAACTTAATTTCTTTCTTATCCACGAAAGCTTTGAGTGAGTACAACAACCAGCAAGCTCGCGGAAGTATAATAAAGGTTGCCAAATACGCATAGGAGAGATAATTTGTCAAAACAGCAACAAGAATCATTGCAAAAGGCAACAGATTCAACAAAATGCTGACTGCTAAATTTGCTTTGTCGTTATTGAGCAATACGGCGAGGGTTACCTTTCCCGAAGCTTTGTCTGCCACTTGGTCAATAAAGCTATGAGTAAACAGAATATTGACAACAAACAAACCAACCGGTATAGACACCCACAAAATCGAAATATCAAAATGTCCTGCCGCCGCAATATAAACTCCACTCATCAAAAGCGGTCCGAAAATCACACCTATAACCAACTCTCCCAAACCTCTATAAGACAGTTTCAAAGGAGCAGCAGAATAGAATATTCCAAGGAACAAAGTAATCAAAACAATAGGGATTACATAATAAGTTCTGAACAAAACAATGCTCAATCCCAAAACAGCAGCCACAGCCAGGAATGAAACGATAGCTTTTTTCAAATCGTTTACACTTGCACTGCCGTCGGTCAAATAAGGATACTTCACAAGCCTTGCACGAAAACCCTGACGGACAAGATGTTTCCTACTCTCGGAAGTTCCTACCTTATAATCGAAATAATCATCTGCCAAATTCATTCCAAGATGTGCCGCAACAATACCCAAGACTGCCACAACAGAAGCCCAAATGCTGAAATCCTCACTACCAAAAGCCATAACCACAGCAAGAATTGCCGGCATCACACTTTGCATCAAAGAAGTACTCCTTGCATTCTTTATCCAAACTCGTACTTTATTCATATTTAATCACGCAATCTAAAAAAAACAAATCCTTATTTTCAAAAACCCTCATCCTTAAACGATTCCAACATACGTCTATCCCTCTTGCTCGGTCTTCCTATTCCTCTATCCCTCTGTTCAAAGGCGAAACTGCGAGCAAGTCTTATGCGCTCGTACTCTTCTTCCGGAGTAAGATCTTCCATATATTTCGCAACATCTTTTGCTCCTACCCTATTGGAAAGCAAACCCACGACCTTAACGCTTCGTTTCAGTTGATCTATATTCACCTCATAGACTTCCCCAAGCTTGACTTCCTTAGATGCTTTCACCTTTACACCCCCGCAAACAACCTTTCCCAATCGGCAAGCATCGGCAGCAAGACTCCTTGTCTTGTAAAGCCTCACCGCCCACAGCCATTTATCGATTCTTACCTCCATTTCGAAATCTCCGAACTTCGTTACTTCTCGCGGAAAAAGATATTCATCGGAACTCCCTCAAAGTCGTACATCTCTCTAAGCCTGTTTTCGACAAATCTCTTGTACGGATCTTTGACGTATTGCGGGAGATTGCAATAGAAAACGAACTGTGGATAAGCTGTCTTCAACTGCATGATGTATTTAATCTTGACATATTTTCCTTTATAGGCAGGTGGCGGATTTTGTTCCTTGACAATAGGCAACAATCTCTCGTTCAGTTCCGATGTACTTATCTTTCGACTGCGTGAATCGTAAACCTTGCGAGCCGTTTCCAACACCTTGTAAATTCTTTGTTTGTTTATGACAGACGTAAACACAATCGGCACATCTTCAAACGGTGCAATCTTACTACGAATCTTCTCTTCAAATTCCAAATGTGTCTTTCCGTCCTTTTCAATCAAGTCCCATTTGTTCACAACGATAACAACGCCTTTGTTATTCCTTTGAATAAGCGAAAACAAATTAAGGTCTTGAGCCTGCAAACCCTCGGAAGCATCTATCATAAGGATACATACGTCTGCCGTTTCAATAGAACGAATCGAACGCATAACGGAATAGAACTCCACATCTTCCATTTCTTTGTTTTTCTTGCGAACTCCCGCTGTATCGACGATAAGAAAATCGAATCCGAACAACTTATAGCGTGTGCAAAGTGAGTCTCGCGTCGTTCCTGCAGAGTTATGCACTATGTTTCTCTCTTGTCCGATGATTGCGTTAATCAAAGAACTTTTTCCAACGTTGGGTCTGCCAACTACGGCAATCTTTGGAATGCCTGCAAGCTCGTCTTCGAAACTTTCTTCTTCGGTAAAATTCTCCACAATCACGTCCAACAACTCGCCTGTTCCCGATCCATTAACGGCAGAGATTGGATAAATATCGCCCAAACCAAGAGAATAGAATTCCAAATGGTCGTTGGCTCTTTGTGTGTTGTCGGATTTATTTGCTGCAATGAAGACTTTTTTGTCCGAACGCCTCAACAAATCTGCTACATCTTCATCACTCGGAGTCAAACCCTCCTTTACGTCCAACATAAATAAGATTACGTCAGCTTCATCGATAGCTAACTTCACTTGTTTGCGGATTTCTCCCTCGAAACTGTCGTCGCTGCCGATTATATAACCGCCTGTGTCTATCACAGAGAACTCTTTACCATTCCAAGAACACTTTCCATAATGTCTATCCCTTGTTACACCTGCCTCAGAGTGTATTATCGCATCACGAGTCTCGGTCAAACGATTGAAAAGCGTGGATTTCCCGACATTGGGTCTTCCAACTATTGCCAATATATTTCCCATAAATGTATCGATATAAAGTGCAAAGATACGAAAATATCGGAATAAACACCGTATTTTTGCTTTGAGCGGTGAGCGATGAGCTTTGAGCGATGGGCAAACGACTGTTGGCTTTTGGCTATTGGCTTTTGATTGTTGTCCGTCGTCCTTTTGAAAATGCAAATGCAAGTCGAACGCTCGTTTTCCTTTACCTTATATATATAATGTATAAGGATAGGAATTTGAAACCTTATTTCAGTGATTTCTTTTCAAGAAAGAATTTCTCAAAGTAAAGAACTAAAAAAAAACAAAACGAGCGTTCGGAAATGCAAAAGCAAGTCGAACGCTCGTTTTTCATTGAGTTTAATAAATTCTAAACTCTTTTCGTTTTAACAAAGTGCCTTTGCACCAAATCTCGATTGCGTATTTACCGGCTTTCCAATGACCTTTTGTTTCATTACCCCAGCCTACGAGGTTCTTAGTTCCCTCTCCGTATGACAGAGAGTAAGAATCGGATGTAGAATATCCTGCAGGAGAAGAATCACCTCTAGATATACTTCCGTCAGGCTTTATCCACTTGACGTCAAACGTGTAACTACGGTTCGCATACGACTTATAACGAATGCGAGGTCTAAGATACATAGTCTCGGACGAGTATATGGTGCTTCCATAATTCGTTTGAATCTTATAATCTTTGTACACATTACCTATTAGTATCTCATAAATTTCCGGAAGTCTGTTTTGCTCGGCTTCACGTCTTGCTTTCTCTGCTTCTTCTCTTTCTCTTTCGGCTTTACGCTTTTCAGCTGCCGCTTCACGTCTTGCTTCTTCGGCTTTTTGTCGTTCCAAATTAGCGGCTATTCTTTCTTCTTGAGCCGCCAAACGAGCATTTTCGGCTTCTCTTTGTTGTTCTTTAAGTTTTTTTCTTTCTTTTGACAATTCTTCATCTTGATTCACCGAAGTTTCAACAGCTGTTTCCGTAGGAGTTTCCGTCAAATACTCTGTTCCTGTCGAAGTTTCTGTAGCCCCATCAGAATTTTCACAAGTTTTCAAGCAGAAAAAGAGAAGCAAAAGTACCGTAACTCCTATTGCATAATAAAGGAAAGTCTGTGAAGAATCCTTTATTGTTCTTCTCTTCACCTGAACCACATCCTTTATACTGGTTGTTAATTTATTCGAAGTAAAGTTTATGTTATTATAGTTTCTGATTTCGAACAATTCCTCTTCGGTTGTTTTCGTTCCTATCTTGATTTCTATTTCAGAATTATCCGCAGACGTTCCGTTAAATGGTACAATAATATCTTCAGCCAAAGATTCGAACCAACCATCTATTCTTTTCAGTTCCGGAGATTTAGTATGAAAAGGATTTTTCCTTGACAATTTAAGAGGCATTGAACCTTCAAGCAATTCATTCTGCTTATACGTTCTATCAATCAATTCCTCACAAATTTCAAACAAACGTTCAACATCTTCAATGTATTCTCCTGTAAATGCAAAACAAAAGCCAAAATAATCGGAGTTACCTGCATTCATACGTCGCAAGTAAGTATAATATGCATTGATACCCTTTTTCTCGACAAACAAATGTTGAGCAGATTGCAATTTCCCGATATAATTTTTGAACATATCCTGAGTATAATCTATCGGAAGTTGCTCTATTTTTTTTACATTCTTTATATATAATAATGTAAGAGAGTGTGACATTTTTACCTTAGTTTGAATTTAATTACTTGTTCATTATTATCTATTTCGTAAGACTTTACTCTGTTCAATATTTCATTTCCCAAAAGCAAATCAGCTGCTACATTATCAGCAACAACGGCTTCCACATTCTCAAAAAGAATCTTATCCCCAATTATTACTTCTCTTAATTTAACAACAGGCATCTCTACAACACTGCCGTCAGCTATGGAACTTTGAACAGTGCCTAAAATATCTTCTTCTGTTATCAGACCGTTTTTAACAAGAGAAGCAAACTCTAAACTTGAGATAAGATTTGTGGAACAACCGGTATCGAATATCATAAAGAAACCTAAACCGTTTATACTAACGGGTAATAACTTTACTCCATTCTTTTCTTGATATGCAATTTCTATATAATCATCTTCAATGAGCGTTTTGTCGTCCGGATAATAATCTTCGTAATATTCTTCATCATAATAAGTTTCCTCATAGTAGTCATCCCCTTTGCTTTTACCACCGCAAGAGGAAAAAACAAAGAGGATTAAATGTACTACAATGATTCTTTGCACTATTTTTTTCATATTTACTTTTCTTTATTAAAGCACAATCAAATCAAGGCTTTTGCTGATTACCTCCTGCAGCAGGTGTTTCTTTAGGCGAAACTCCGGCATTAGGTTGCGGAGGATTACCTGCTCCCCGACCATTTTGGCTTTGTCTTTTCTTTATGTCCGTGATAGTCTTTTGAGCTTTTTCTAATTTTTCTTGCAAGTTTTTTATTACATTGTAAAGGGAATCGTTTTCAAATGTCAACATTTCGGCTTTGGATTCTAATTCTTCTCTATCTACATCCGATTCTTTATAATATTCTTCCGTTACTTCCGACAAAGTTTGTGTACCAGTATCTGTATCAGCCTTGCCACTACTCCCACAAGTCTTTACAAAACACAAAACAAAAAGTATCACAATCAGCAAAATTGTATTCACCCAAGAAAGAAATTGTTCTTTAAGAGATGATTTAGACTCTTTATTTGAAACTCTCTCTACCTTTCCACCTCCTAACATTGCCTTAAGTCTATCAAATTCTTTCCCAATCTCTTCGAGTTTTGTTACGGCTTCTGAATTTTTCTTTTTATTATCTTCAGATAAGACATCTATCTTATCTTGCAGTTTTTTCTTTTCGTCATTCAGTCCTTCTATCTTCTTTTCTTTTTGTCTGTTATCGTTTTCAAGTCTTTGTTTTTCTTTTCTTAAATCATCAAGAGTTTTAATAGTAGTCTGACTTCCTATTTTCAGTTTTTGAATTTCGGCATCTTTCTTAGCCATTTCAGTAACCACATCTTCGGAAATGAAAATTTCTTCAGAGTTTTGTAATATCGCGAAGAACTCTTCATCTGTTACATCTTGCGGATTCTTTATCGGATATGCTTTCGGCGTTTGAGGCAGAGGTATTTTATTTGCATTAACTTTATTGGTGCATTCCTTTATCTGATTATAACAAACCGTCAATTTAGGATCACTGAATGACTTCAAAATTATTGCGTTGCCATTTAATAAACTTTCAAGGCATTTCTTCATACAATTTCTTAACTTCTTGTACTCAGTAACCATAGCCCCACCATTTTCATATACAAAAGTAAAGCCAAGTGAACATCCTGGACGAGTACCGCTAAGATTATATCTTATATAGGTATAGTATCCCCTATTCCCTTTTCTTTTTACCTTAAAAAGTTCAGATATTTTCTTTTCCTCTCCACCATATTTAATTACCAATGACTTATCAAAATCTGATATTATCAAACGATCTTTATCATCTTGGGTAGAAAGTCCGGTCTTCAGATCAATAACCTGATACCCTACAAAGTCGCCTATTGCTCCATGAATATAAATCTTTTCTGTTTCTGTCATAATCTACAAACATTTTTGTATTGTTTCCCACAATTCTTGCGGATATTTATCGTCTCCTGCTGTGAATCGTTTACCTTGAGTATCGTATGAATAGTTTCCTGTTTGAAATGGTACCAAATAACATAAATAAGGTTTCCATATTCTTGTAATTGGATTAGGATTCACAAACAAGTTTAGAAGTCCCGGATAAGAATTATTTATTTCATCTTTCAAAGTCTCCATATCTACCTCACTAAATTTTCCTAATGTCGGGGATTCATCTATTCTATTATACAAGAAAATCACCTTGTCTCTTCCCCGTTTCATATCTTTTTGAACCTTTTCTATTCTTTGCACATATCTATTCAGAATAGTTGCATCGCCCCACTCCGGTTGCAAATAGAAAACATAAATCTTTTTATTATTTGAGTTTATTATACTTGAAACATAATGAACGGGAAATTTATCTTGATCTGGATCCGGATGAAATAGTCTTTCTCCAGGACTTTCCAAAATCTGACACAACTTTTTTGTACCTTTCCTTATGTTCAGAAGCATAAAAGCCATTCCTTCCGTTCTATCCGCCGCATAATCCGACATGGCATCGTTAGGAAAAACATCACATCGTCTTTCATAAGCACCACCATCACCGGTAACAAAAGATTTTTCAGCTTCTATTCTTGTATCTAATTTGCTAAAATATCTGTATAATCGAACCAAAGTCATTGTTTTTCCTGAAGATGGAGGACCGAAAAGAAAAACAATAGGGCTTTTCTCGTCTTTGACTGTAACTGTTCCATTTCCTTCTTGATGTTGATTATTTTGCATAATTGGTTGTTGATCTTGATGTACAATCTCTTCCTGTTGATCATTTACTATCGGCATAATATTATTTTTTTATTGTTAATACTGATTAATTAAAAATCATTTTACTTATTTTGTTTCTAAGTGCTATTGTTGCAAATAAAAATCCTGCTAAATCTATAAGTATAGAAATAACAAACCAAATTGCATAGCCTTGTCCTTTCAAATCTCCTCTAAACCAAGAGAAGAGCACCCCATATACATTTTTAAGTTTTGCTGTTTCGGTGTTGTCAAATTTATGTTCTGCTTTCTTTGTGTAAGTTTCTAATAATGAACATGCGGACTCTAATGGTTTTTGTGATTTTTCCACAGCTGTGCTAGGGTTCATTTTATCTATATGCTTTAATAGATTGTTTATTTTACGAGAAGTTGCTTTCATTTGTATTTGATGCTCTTCACTTATATTAAATCTTTCTGTAAGATCTTTTATTACAGAATTTTCTAATTTATTCTCTACCTGTCTTTCTATATGTTCAAATGATTCTTTAGCAGTTCTTCCCCTTGATTTGTCAATTTTAAACTTTTCTTCTGTATTAGACAATTCATTTTCTATACGAGCAATTATTGTATCACATCTCCAACCTAAGCCTCTTCTCGATGGATTAAGATATTCTACTTCTAAATCAGAAAGTAAAGTTCTAACATTTTTCATTTTTTGGTCTTGATCGATAATTGCAATTTCTCGATTGGACAAATTATCTAATTCTTTTTGAGCTTTTGTCAAATCTTTCTTGACTACTTCTATTGCATTTTCTTGCAAATACAAAGTATGCGCATTTGTTGGCAATGAAAATATTCCCCAAAAAGCTAACACTATTAAAAGACCTGTAACAAAGCAAGGTGTACGTTTGTCGTTTGATAAATCACTACTTGAGTTTAGCGAATCATAAATAAAGGTCATTCCAAATGATGAAAGCACAAAGAAAGCAGAAGCCATTATCCATAATATCCATCTTGACCAACCAGTCAATAAATAAAAAGATTCAACAGTTAAATAGCAACTGGCAATACTTACTGCAATCCATAATATGAATGCTCCGGGTTTTAAGAAATTATTGTTTCCCATTTTCAATATTTTTTACGTTATTTTACTAATTTTTTAATTGATTTGCCCAAGTCCCAAATGGCGATATGTTATTTTTTTTCTTTGACTTCAAGGCATAAAAAAGTCGTGGAACTTTTTTCTTATTTATTCTATGAGGTCTTCGACTACCTAATTACTCAAACAAGAAAAGCCCACGATTTCACTCGTGAGCGTTCTTGGCTTATTCTTTGAGTAATTTGTATGAAAGTGTCGAAGTTTCATAGAATAATCAATAAGCAAAAACGCTATTTTATGTCGTTAAAATTTAACTTAGTCTAAATTATAATCTTTTTATTTGCCGTTTCCTCCTTTTTTAAGTTCGTTTCTAAATTCGGCAACAAAGGTATAAAAACTTTCTGATACCGACAAATAATTTTCTTGCAAAGCTTGATTTCTCTCTCGCAAAGGTCGCAGACCGCCGGAATAGATTGCAAAGAACGCAAAGTTAGGTTTCCGGATGATTTTCCTTACTCTCGGAATTTTTCCGCTAACTGATACTGGTAGTATCGCTAACTGGTACTGGTAGTATCACTAACTGGTACTGGTAGTATCGCTAACTGGTACTGGTAGTACCACTAACTGGTACTGTCAGTACCAATAAGCGGAATTTTTTTGATACTGCGTTTGAGGATTTTTTTCCTTACTTCGGCTGTCGGCAATCGGTGTTTGGCTTTTCTCTTGCAAAGGTTGCCGAGTGCAAAACGTGCTTTGCTTGTCGTAAAACGAAGAAAGCCGTTCCCCTTGGCAGGAGAACGGCTCGCTATATCTTGGTTTGAATTTTCCGGTGCTTACTTTGATTTCAATCGATTGACCAATGCAATCAGGTATCCCAAGACTATGAATGCTCCGGGTGCGAGTACGAATACCAACATGCCGTCTGCGTCGCCTATGAATTTGTATCCGAATATCGAACCGCTGCCTAAGAGTTCTCTTATCAAGCCTAAGGTTGTCAATCCTAAGGTGAAGCCTAATCCCATGCCGATTCCGTCAAATATGGAGTCGATCGGTGTGTTGCGGCTGGCGAATGATTCTGCTCGACCAAGGATCAAACAGTTTACAACGATGAGCGGAATGAATAATCCGAGACTTTCGTACAACGAAGGCAGGTATGCTTGCATGCAGAGTTGCAACAAGGTTACGAAAGAGGCGATTATGACTATGAATGCAGGGATTCGCACTTTGTCGGGCACGACATTCTTTAGCAAAGAGATGACTGCGTTCGAGCAAATCAAGACAAAGGTTGTGCATAAGCCCATTCCCATGCCGTTTATGGCTGATGTGGTTGTTCCCAAAGTAGGACACATGCCGAGCAAAAGGCAGAATACAGGGTTTTCTTTGATGATTCCGTTTATTACAATCTTAAATTTATTCATGGCTTTCGGGGTTTTATTTCTGTTGATACTTGAGGTATGCTTTGTGAGCGGCTTTTATCGATTCTATAAAGGCTCTTGAGGTTATTGTGGAGGCGGTTATGGCATCTATCTCGCCTCCGTCTTTGCTTACTTTGAAGCTTTCGTCTGACGGAAGTTTACCTCTGATGTCTCCTTTCTCCTTAAACCATTCTCCTGCTTTGGCTCCGAGTCCCGGAGTCTCGTTCATTTCCAATATAGAGTAGTTTACGACTTTTCCTTCCTTGTCCAAACCTACCATGGTTTTGATTTTACCGCCGTAACCGTTGTTGTCGTATGTTTCGATGGCACATGCAACGATTTCGTCTCCTTGTTTTGCAGGGTAGATAACGAATGCGTCTTCGTAGCCGTCAAGTTTTATTTCCACGGCTTCGCCTATCGTTATGTCTCCTTTAGGCAATACTTCTTTTATAGCATTGTTCTTTTTATCTTGAGCTGCTTTTTCGATCGGTTCTTTCGTCAATACGTATCCTCCGGCGAGCAATGCGGAAGCACTTAACGAGATAAGAGTAAGGCTTAATACCATATTCTTAAGCGTAGATTCCATTTTTGCCATAATCTTTCTTGGTATTAGGTTTTTAATATCCGAATCTTTTCGGTTTACACATCTTATTGATAAGCGGAGTCAAGGCATTCATGATGAGAATTGCAAAAGAAACTCCCTCCGGCATAGGTCCGAAGCAACGGAACAAGATTGTAAGCAATCCGCAACCTACTCCGAATATTATCTGTCCTGTTTTCGTTATCGGGCTTGTTACCATGTCGGTCGCCATAAACACAGCTCCCAACATCAATCCTCCTGCCAACAAATGGTAAACAGGATTCACGGTTATGTCACAAAGCCATAATATGCCTGCGAACAGTCCTGCGGATGCTATAAAGGTGATTGGTATGTGCCAAGTAATGACTTTTCTTATCAAAAGGTAGATTCCTCCGAGCAATATCGCAATCGCAGCTACTTCTCCAAAGCTTCCGCCTGTCGAACCAAGGAACAACTGCAACGCATCCAAGCCTTCGGGATTGTTTGCCCCAAGAGAAGCCAACGGTGTCGGTCCTGTAAGGGCGTCTGTCAACGGACTACCGAACAGAGGTTGCGGTGTAGGCCACTCAGACTTTGCTACATCGGTCGGGAATGAAAGGAACAAAAACACACGTCCTACCAATGCAGGATTGAAAGGATTCTTTCCAAGTCCTCCAAAGGTCATTTTGCCGACTGCTATCGCAACAAAGGCTCCTATAACAACTATATACGACGGTACGTCTGAGGGTAGGTTGAACGCAAGCAACATTCCCGTGATTACTGCTGAGCCATCGGAGATTGTTTCCTTACCTTTGATTAAGAATTTCTGAATCAACCATTCGAATAGCAAGCATGCCGCAACCGATACCAAGGTCAGCGACAATACTCTAAAGCCAAAATAATATATTCCTACCAATAATGCGGGCAATAACGCTATTACAACGTTCCACATTATTGATTTGGTTGTCTCCTTGCTTTGAACGTGAGGAGAGCCTGATACTGTTAGTAATGCCATATTTTGTTTACGTTTTTTTATTTCTAAATTTATCGTATTCTAAGCGAATCTATGATTCTTAAATACTGCTTTTTGTATGCGGCATACTCGCTTTGAGGCGAGGATGCCAAAATCAAATATATCAAATCCTCTTTTTTCTCCAAATAATACAAGACCGTTACCTTTTCTTCTCCCATCATGTAGCTCATTTCAAAGCAATGGTTTTGATTTTCCTTCGTTTCGTCTTCTCCCAAATCAAGAATCGTTATGTCGGAATAAAGATTCGCTAATTCGTCTTCAGAAAACGTTTTCTCCAAGAATTCATCCAAGTCTCCATCTTCCCACCTCGCAACACTGATTTGAAGTTGCTTGTATATATTT
This sequence comes from Candidatus Onthomorpha sp., assembly GCA_045577535.1. GTDB lineage: Bacteria > Bacteroidota > Bacteroidia > Bacteroidales > P3 > Onthomorpha. The sequence goes on from JAZNIO010000015.1 coordinate 61,190, forward strand.
TCACCTTTCTTCAACGGAACATAAAACGTTGTCGTTTCGTTCTCTTCATCCTCTTCAATCTCCCAAGAAGAGGGATAAATCAATGAGTATTGCTGAACTTCGTTGTAATAATTGGCTGTTTCCTCGTTTTGTGCCTGCAAGCCGAAGAACGAAAGCACCATTATCACCGACAACAACAATGTGTTCTTCATTGCAATTATTTTTTGCTTCTTTCTCTTCTGATTGCCCCTATGTTGTTTTTAGCAACGCGAATCAGGTCTAACAACGGCTGTCCTGCAGGACAGGTGAACAAACAACAACCGCACTCAATGCAATCCATAGCACATTCCTTTTCTGCTTCTTCCCAGCGTTGTTGTTTCGAAAGTAAAGAAAGCTGAATCGGCTCCAAGCCCATAGGACATGCAGAAACACACTTTCCGCAACGCAAACAATTTGTTTGTTCCTTACGTTTGGTTTCCTTTTCGCTCATTACAAGAATGCTGGATGTGGTTTTGACTGTCGGAGCGTCGAGATTAACCATCGCTTTTCCCATCATAGGACCGCCACTTATCACTTTACCTGTATCTTCAGGCAATCCTCCGCAGTAATCTATCACAGAACGAATCGATGTTCCCACTCTGACCAAAAGATTCTTGTTCTCCTTAACGCTTTTGCCTGTAAAGGTCAAGACATTGTCGATAAGAGGTCTGTTTTTCTGCACTGCATAATATATTGATAAAGCCGTACCGACGTTATTTACAACACAACCAACCTCTATCGGTAATTTACCGCTTGGAACTTCTCTTTTGGTAAGTGCATACACCAATTGCTTTTCTGCTCCCTGCGGATACTTGGTCTTTAACGGCACTATCTCGGTCCCACTGAAAGATGCTGCCATCTTTTTCATGTGTGCAATTGCTTCAGGCTTGTTGTTCTCGATTCCGATTTTTGCACAAGTGATTCCCAATGCCTTTTTCATTATCTCAACTCCAATCAACACTTCTTCGGCATTTTCCATCATAACTCTGTTGTCCGAAGTCAAATATGGCTCACACTCAACTGCGTTTATGATAAGAAATTCTGCTTTCTTGTCATTTGGAACCATATATTTGACATGCGTAGGGAACGCAGCTCCTCCAAGACCCACGATTCCTCTGTCTTTGATTCTCTCTATTATTTCTTTGGAATCCAATTTGATTTCTCGAACTATGTCATCTGTAGTGTCGATTCCTTCGTCCCATTCATCTTCCTGCTCAACGTCTATGTAGAAAGCGGGCTTCTTATAGCCGTTGAAATCAGTTGCCATATCGATTTTGGTAATTGTTCCTGTGTAAGGAGAGTGCGTATTGGCACAAATGAAAGCCTCAGCCTTTGCAAGCAGTTGCCCTGTCTTGACTCTGTCGCCTTTCTGTACCACAGGAGTAGATGGAGCTCCTAAATGTTGACTAACAAATACAACAGCCTTGGAAGGCAATCCAAATACCTCCGTTTTATGATTTTTTGCCAACTTATTCTCTTCAGGGTGCACACCACCCAATCTGAATGTATTCATTGTTTTATCCCGTTTTTAACTGATAAGACTTTCGGTTTATTTATTTTCTGCTTGCTCTGCGGTTGCTTCTGCTTTCTTCTCCGATTTTTCAGGGAAGTTTACGGCATGTATTGCACCGGTAGGACATTCCGCAACGCACTTTCTGCATAACTTACACTTGTTATAATCAATGTAAGCCAAGTTGTTGTTTATCGTTATGGCTTCAAAAGGACACGCTTTCGCACATTTGCCGCAACCTATGCAGGCTGCACTACAATTTTTCTTGGCATCGGCTCCTTTTTCTTGATTTACGCAACTCACAAACACTCTTCTGTTGTTTTTGCCCTTCTTTCGCAACTCGATAACCTTGCGAGGACAAGTCTTGACACAAGCTCCGCAAGATACACACTTGTCTTCGTCAACTTCAGGCAGGCCGGTCTCTTCATTGATCTTCAAAGCGTCAAATTTACATACCTTGACGCAATTGCCAAAGCCTAAACAACCATGAATACAACCGCCTTCACCTGAGAAATTCAAGTGAGCGTACAAACAATCTCTCAATCCGTCATACTCGACTTTTGGAACCGAATTACACTTGCTTCCATTGCATCTCACAACTGCAACCATCGGGTCTGCCTCTGCTGCTTGCAATCCCATTACATCCGCAATCTGATGCATTGTTTTGTCGCCTCCGACCGGGCAGAATATGCCTTCCAAGCTCTCATTCTTGACTACAGCCTCAGCCAACGCCCTACAGCCTGCAAAACCACAGCCTCCGCAGTTTGCTCCAGGCAGTTTATCGGACACCAAATCAATTCTCGGATCTTCATATACCCGAAACTTTTGTGCAACAAAATAAAGTATAATCGCCGCCACTGCACCTATGACAGCCAATGCAACAATCGCATAAACAACAGTACTTATCATATTTTTCTTATATTTATCCGAAGTATTTCAAACTACAAAGATACGATTTTTTACATAATCTGCAAACCTTTTTCTTTAATTTAATCAACGGAGTTTTTGTTTATTTTCAATCATATAAAAGTTAGAAACATTACTTTTGTTGAATATTAAGAATTTAAGTTTGCCGGAATAAATTTATTCTTAATTATAAATTATTAAAACAAAGAAAAATATTGTCGATTTATTGCTCTGAAATTTCTTGATTTGAATTCAAAACCAACATCAGAAAGAATGAAAAACGCATTCTTTGTTTTGTTGATTTCTTTCTTGAATCCGTTTTATCAAAACAAAGAATCATTTTTCTGAAATCAAGAAACAATTCCGTAAAACAAAGATTCGATTTAATACGTGAAGATTGAAAACAATCGGATTTTGAGTCAATGCTTTTATCTCAAATCTATAATTTCCACTTTAGGGTATTTACTCTGCGGAAATGTGAAATCACCATCAGAGATTTTCACTTTGGTCTCGTATTTGTTGATTTTATATTGATATGTGTTGCCTTCTCTGATGTTTATCGTCATTTCGGAAATTCGATTCGTCTTTTTGTTGGCAACCACTCTTATTTTTGATATTGCGGATTTTCCTTTCGGCAAAAGATCTATAACATTGAAGACAGCGTTTCCTCGTTGCTCTTCTCTAATCAATTTAGGGCGATAATCTTTTGCATAACTGCGTATCATCTGTGTTATATTCAATACATTGTTGTCCGCATCCACACTCGTCAACTCTACCTCCTGATTATTCTTCACAAAATGCCACAAATTATTTCCGTCGGAATAATCCTCGTAATCTTCGGATAGGAGTTTGAATTTTGCACCATGAGAAACAAATGTGCCTTTTTGCACTGCTGTCTGCTTACCCTGATTTTTCGTAGTCAGAACAAATTCCAAACGCAATGGGCTTTCGTGCTGAATGTTTTGAGCTATTTTGTCTATGATTTTTTGAGCTGTTTTATCAATAACAAGACCGTTCTCAATGCTTCTTTGAGCCATACAACCAATTGTCAACACGGAACAAAGCAATGCAAAAAACATCTTTCTCATAGTTCATCGAATTTATTTTCTTACGTATTCTTTCAGAATTTCTTCCAATTCCAATTCGGTTTTTACAAGAACATCTCTCGCCTTACTGCCTTCGAATGGTCCCACTATGCCGGCTGCTTCAAGCTGATCAATGATTCGTCCGGCTCGATTATAGCCTAAAGAAAGTTTTCTTTGAATCAACGACGTGCTTCCATGCTGATGCATCACTACTAAGCGGGCCGATTCCTCGAATTTCTCATCAAGCTGCTTCATATCTACTTCTTTGCTCGGCTCGGATTCCTCATCGAGATATTCAGGTAAAAGAAATGTTTCATTGAATCCTCTTTGCGAACCGATGTATTCGGCGAGGGCTTCTATTTCCTCTGTATCTATCAAAGCACATTGAAGACGTGTAAGATCATTTCCTGTGGATATAAGCATGTCTCCACGACCTATCAATCTGTCTGCTTCTCCCGTATCGAGAATTGTGCGAGAGTCCATCTTACTACTTACCTTGAATGCTATTCTTGCAGGGAAGTTGGCTTTGATTGTTCCTGTTATTATATTGACTGTAGGTCTCTGCGTTGCGATTATAAGATGTATTCCGACGGCACGGGCAAGCTGTGCAAGCCTTGCAATAGGCATTTCTATTTCTTTTCCTGCCGTCATTATCAAATCAGCAAACTCGTCTATGACTAAAACAATGTATGGAAGGAATCTATGTCCTGCTGTCGGCAAAAGGCGTCTTGAACAATATTTTCCATTATACTCGGTTATCTTTTTGCAACCTGCCAATTTCAACAACTCATATCGTTGATCCATTTCAAGACAAAGCGAGTTCAAAGTGCGAACGACTTTCTTGACATCTGTTATTATGGCTTCTTCACTGTCAGGCAGTTTTGCCAAATAATGTCTTTCGATTTTAGAATACAAAGACAATTCCACCTTTTTAGGATCGACCATAACGAATTTCAATTCGCAAGGATGCTTCTTAAACAACAACGACGCTATAATCGCATTCAAACCTACCGATTTTCCTTGTCCGGTTGCTCCGGCCATTAAAAGGTGGGGCATTTTTGCCAAATCAGCGACAAAAGGCTCAGAAGAGATAGTTTTTCCTATTGCTATAGGCAACTCAAAGTTGTTATTTATAAATTGAGATGAAGAAAGCATGGTTCGCATCGAAACAATCTGAGGAACGGAATTTGGAACTTCTATACCGATTGTTCCTTTTCCCGGAATCGGTGCAATGATTCTGATTCCCAATGCTGAAAGGCTTAACGCTATATCGTCTTCGAGATTTTTTATTTTGCTGATTTTTGTTCCTGAAGCGGGAACTACTTCGTACAAAGTTACGGTTGGACCCGGTGTTGCTTTGATTTTTACAATGTCTATCCCGAAATTCTTCAACGTAGACACTATTCTGTCTTTGTTAGCCACCAATTCGGTCTCATCGCTTACTTGATTCTTTCTTTCATAATCAATAAGCATTTCCGTATTGGGAAGAACAAAAGATGCCAATTCCAATTTCGGATCGTATGGTTCATCGATTCCATAATGGGTTTCAATGTCTTCTGTGTTTTGTTCCGAAATCGACACTTCTTCTTTGCCGATATTGGTTTCCACCTCAAACTCCACGTCTGCCGAGACACTGTCTGACTTGACGGATGTTTTATTCTCTTTGCTTATGTCTTTGAATCCAAAAGTTGTAAGCTCTTTTTTTTCTTCTTCCGTCAAAAAAATATCATCTCCGTTTTCAATATTGGTTCGTTCGGTTTTGGTTAAAATCGGCTCAATCGGTTCAGCATCTATTTCTTTTTCCGATTGCGGTTCGTCAAATGGTGTTTCGTCATCTTCGTCTTGTTCTTCCTCTTCTTTTTTTCTTGATTTCGCTTCGCTCATTCTTTGTTTTATTTTTCTAAAACACGATGCCACAAACCTATATCTGACTTTGAATAGAAACATTGGGAAGATTATAGTAAACGCTATGAGGAAAAGAGTTGCTCCGACTTCACCTACGACCCCCACAAGCCAATAATTGACCGCCATTCCAACGGTTCCGGCAAATACATCAAGACTTGCAAAATCCATAACTTCGACACAAAAACCGAAAATCATGGAAATCCACAACATAATTACGATTGCACTGATGATCCACTTGGAATAATTTATTGAACGGATGTTAAACAAATATAGAACACAAAGTGCGAACAGCAAAATAAAGCCGAAAGATGCTATACCGAAGATATGTCGGATGAAAACATAGGATAGAAAGGCTCCTATCGGCCCTCCCCAATTTGCAATGTCTTGTTCGCCTACCAAAAGTTTGAGAGGAGAGAGCGATTGCATCTTTGTGTAATCCTCAGACCAACTCCAAAAAAATGAAACAAAGCAGACAAAACAGAAAACGGTCAATACTGCGACACAAACGCCCATTGCTTTCGGGAATTGCTCAGAATGAACAACCCGACTCAAAAATCCGGAGTTGCTTTTTTTTGTTTTTTTGCTCCCCTTATTTGGTTTGCTTGTTTTGTTTTTCTGCTTTGTTTCGCTCATTTACAATGTTATATTTAGAATTCTTCTTCACCGCCACCTGCTTCACCCATTGCAGATTGCAATTTTTCCATAAATTCTTCTTCAGTAAGTTCTTCGTAGCCTGATTCCAAAATCAACTCGGTATTTTTAACTTTTCCTTCTGTCAATTCTACGACCTTGAATGAGCAAGAAATGTTTTCGCCCAAGTCAATCTTGTACTCGAAAGGCATTGCTTGCAATCCGGGATACAACATCATGTCTGAAACGGGTCCCATTTCATCGCAAGCCCATATTGTTTCGCTTACTTCAACTCCTTCTTTATCTTTGCTTGTGCAAACAATCTCTTTAACTTTTTTTCCTGCGATTTCTTTTGTGTTTCCGGTCTCTTTGTAAGTTATTCCTTTGAAATCCTCATCTGAAAGTTTCTTTCTGATAAACCACTTACCATTTAATTCTTCCATAGGAATCATTGAAAAATCGAACATAAAGGTTACGGTTTTTCTTACCGCATCTGTCAATTCTGTTGCAGGTAATCCGCTCATCGCCCACATGAAAGACATACTCTTTGTCTTGTTTTCAAAAATTTTAGTCTCCCATGTATCCGGCAATTGTGCCTCTGCAGGAATATCTCCCGTCCATGTAAGTTGATACTTTACTGTTCCAACCCATTTACCTTGCTGTGCGCTGACTTGAATCGAAAAAACGCTTAAAACCAAAAGCGTTAACAAAAAAATGTGTTTTTTCATTGATGTAATGTTTTTAAGATTTAATTCAAAATTTATTTAATTGGCAAAGATACGAATTATTTTCAATTCATGTTAACTGCATTCTGTTTTTACAGATAATTTGTTTCTATGACGCTTCCTTCGTTATTTTTGAATCTTACACTGACATTGCCCGATATTTTCTCTTTCAAGGTTTCGTTATGGCTGATCAGACCTACTGTTTTGTTTTCCTGCCTCAATGCTTTAAGGGATTCGAATATCAATTCAAGACTTTCCGAATCCTGAGTGCCGAATCCTTCATCTATGAAGAAGAAATCCTGATTCGAATTCGAGTTCAGACGAATCGTATCAACCAAAGCCAAAGCCATACACAAAGAAGCCTGAAACATTTGCCCGCCACTGAGAGTTTTGATCGAACGTTTCTTCCCCTCATTCAAGTAATCGATTATTTCGAAATTTTTATCCGTATAGCTGATTTCAAATTTGTTTTGAGTAATTATTCGAAAGCGTTCATTGGCTTTTGAACACAATTGTTCTAAATATATGGTTGAAATGAATTGAACAAACTTATCACCTTTGAACATTTGAGACAATTCTTCCATTGCGTTGAGACGTACCTCCAATTTCCCGAATTCGGCCTGCAATTTCTTTTTTTCATTCAATCTTTTCTCAAATTCGGTCGCTTCTCCTTCGATTCGCCCCTTGTGTTCAAGGATTTCCTTCAATCGGGTATTGCTCCGCTCCAACTCTGCCTTAAGCTCGTCTATTCGCTCTTGGCTCGGACATTGTTTCCCGAAAGTTTGCTCTGTCAGTTCTTCGTATGATTTCTCGTTTGCAAATTTTCGCGACATGAAATCTTCGATGGAATCACGCAAAGTCTGAACATCAAGTTTCTTGTTCAAGATTCTTTTTACGGTTTGCAAATTCTCAAAATCGCTTTCTTCGAGAAGATGACGCAATTGTTGCTCCGATTTCTGCATTTCGGCGTGAAAACGTTTCAAATTATCATTATAATGATTTATGTCTGTTTCTGCTTTCGTTATTTCTTTGTTTTGTTTTTCTATTTCTTGATTTCGTTTCGCTATTTCTTGATTTAGATTTTCGGCAATCGCATTCAGCTGAATCTCATCAAAATCAGAGTATTTTCTCTTAAAGGCATAATCGATTTCTTTGTTGAGTTGTTCTATCACTCCTTCATCTTTTGCAACCTCAATGCCGATTGAATTTATCGCATTTCTTATTTTATTCAATTCTTCCGAGTAACGATTTAATCGCAATATGCTTTCGTCCAATTGTTTTCTTAATTCGGCAATTTCCTGTTGCAATTTACCATCGGATTTCTCCATTTCACCGATCTGTTCGAAAGTCTTGTCTTTGTAATTGCTCCAAACAAATTGTTCTTCGTGAATCCTAAGTCGCTCTTTTTGCAATTCGATTTCTTTTTGTTTGTCTTCCATTTGCTTGTTTAGCGAACCCAACTGATTGATTGCAAGATTCAGAGATTCGGAATCTGATCTGAGTTTTGCAAGTCGTTCGTTTATCTGTTTCAAATGCGAATCCGCATCAGTCATGTTTGCAGGCGAAGGATGCGAAAGGCTGCCGCACAACGGACAAGGCTTGTTCTCTTCAAGCCCTTCCGAGTATCTGCACAACGCTTGTTCGACAAGATATTTCGAATGCAGGTTTTCGCACACTCTTATTTCATCCTGAAGTTTTGAAAACATATTCTGCAAAACAGAAGCATGATTTACCCCCTCCGATAGACCAATTGCATCAAATATTTCTTGTCTTCGTTTTTCTGTGTTTTGAACATCGAGAATCATTTGAGCGATCGCATCATTCATTGTCTTTTTCTGCCAAAACCAATTCCGAACGGCGGAAAATTCCATAGGATTCAATCTTTTGCTTTCTTTATCTTTGATTTGGTTTTCAAAGAACGATTTTTTCTTTTCTTGCTCCTTGAATATCACATCGCCTTTCTCGCTGCGGGATTTCTCGTTTTGAAGTTTCTCTTTTTTACATGCAAGTTCCGATTCTGCTTTTCGTAAGTTTGTAAGAGTGTTTATCTTTCTTATCTCTTCTGATTGAGCGGCTGTTTTTTTGTCTTCCTCAATTAAATCATCAAATATTTTTTTCGTCTCAGCAAATCGCTCACGTAAAACGCACAACAATCGCTCGGATTCATTTAATCGTTTATTCGATTCATCTATCGACTTTTGCACATTCTCAAAATAAGACACCGGCAACTGAAATCTACTAACCGCAGATTCATATTCGTCAAGCTCTTTCTTCAATTCATCGATTTGAATCTTTTGTTCGTCAATCTTTTTCTTTTCTTCGGATATTTTCCTTAGGTTTTCGAAAACGGAAAGCAAGCTGACATTTTCATCCGTTTGCCTTTTCAAATCGGCATTTTCTTTTTCTACCTTTTTATATTCATGTTGTAAACTCTCTGATTCTTTTTTCCTCAAAGTCAGTCCCTCTTCGGTATATTCGGAAAGTTGATTCAGCCGTCCTTCTCCGAAATTCAACTTTTCTTTTGTTGCAGTGCGAAGACTGTCTAAAGACTTCCTTAAATCGTATCGGCTCAATAGTGGAAAGATTTCTTTAAGCATGCTTGTCCTTTGCCCCTCTGAAAGAGAGAAAAACTCCTGAAATTTTCCCTGAGGTATGATTACGATTCTGCAAAAGTTGTCATAAGATAATCCGATTATGCTTTCGACCGTCTTATCTTCACTTACGGCTCTGTAATTTCCGTCTTCTTTCTCATAAAACGTCCTTTTGGTTGTTTGTCCGACCTTTATGCGTTTTGTAATCGAAGTTGCAAGATATTGTTTGCCAAAGGATTCGAATTCGAACTCTATTACAGCTTTGTCACTCTGCAAATTTATCAAATCAACCTGCCTTCCACTGATTTTTTCCAAGCGAAGGTACAACACAAATATGATTGCCTCGATTATAGACGACTTTCCGCTGCCCGTTTTTCCGAAAATACCGAAAACTCCTCCGGTGGACAATTTCTCGAAATCTATAATCTGCTTCTTGCGATAGGAAAAGACTCCCTCTATGCTGAGTTTAATTGGTTTCATTCTTATGATTGATTATTTCTTGAAAAAGATTCGTCAACATATCATCAGGTTCTTGCCCTGCGTGTGTGTGTTTGTAGAATTCCTTAAACAATTCCAACGGATTGTCTTGCATTTCCAAGATTCGGCTTCTTTGTTCGCTTCTCTCGCTTGTGGATTGTATTTCGGGGATTATTTGCAACAGATGATTATGTGCTGAATGCAACATCGTTGTTTCTTCGTAAGACAATGCTTTATTGCTAACAAAACGAAGTTGAACCCAATTGTTTTGATTTGCTTTCAAGACTCTCAACGCTTCTTCCACGTTATATGCAAGAAGATTCTTGATCGGCATCCCGCTTTCTATCTTTCGCTTCCGAACAATCGGCTTTTCATTCGGCTCGATGTCCACAATAAGAAAGTATTTGTCTTGTTCGTCTTCACTGAAACTATAAGCCAGCGGACTGCCACTGTACCATATTTCTCTCTTTCCAACTTTCTGACAACGATGAAGGTGCCCGAGTGCGGTATATTGAATTTCCTCAGGTATGTTTTCAGAATATATTGCAGAGGCTCCGCCGATGTTTATTGCGTTTTCATCTTCCGGTTCCGTTCTTTCTTCGTTTTCGTTTTCTAAAACAAAGAGATGACTCATCAGAACTTTGATTCCGTTTTCTCTTTCTTGAAAAGAAATCGTCTCATGCCAAATATCTTGAAGCCAATCTCTTAATTCCCGTTCTTCATTCTCTATGCTGAATTTTTCTCTTAGTCTTTGTTCGTTCACAAAAGGTGTAACGATGAGCTGAAGCGGGTAATCATATTTCGAAAATCTGAACTGCATGTAATTAGGTGCGGATTTTTCGAGACTTATGTCGGCATTCAATCTGATTGGTTCTTGATGCGAACCGTAATTTCCGACAAAGAATATTCCGTTTCTTTGAGAAAAAGAATCCGGCATGTCGATTCTGTCCGCCGAATCATGATTCCCTGCTATTGCAACAACGGGACGTGTGCCTCCTTTCGAAATATCGCATAGGGAATCGTATAATAATTTCATCGATGCCGTCGATGGATTGAAGGTATCAAACAAATCTCCGGCTATAAGCACTATATCGATTTGCTCTTCCTCACAAACCTTTGACAATTCTTGTAGAAAAGCTTTTTGTTCCTCGATTCTGTCGGACGAATAAAGCTTCTTGCCGATGTGAAGGTCGGAAGTGTGAAGTATTCTCATACAATAAATGCGTGAACTTTGATTTTATCTGAATATATAAGTAATCGTACCCTTTTGAACTTCAGGTGCGTCAGGGTTTGCTGTGAATTTGGATTTTCTTGCGGCTTGCTCGCACTTTCTCCAAAGGTTTGAATCCCACAAAGTCGTACCTCGTTGTCCTGCTTTGGCTTCTATGACGTTTCCATCTTTATCTACTTTGATTTCTACAACGACATTGCCGACTTTCTCAGTGGAAGAACTTGGTTTTCCCAAAGATTTCGCACCTCTTCCTGCAAGAGAGAAAGATGTTCCGCTACCTCCACCGTCACCACCGCTACCTTTACCGTCGCCATTTCCCACTCCGGCATCTCCACCGCTACCTTTCTTCACACGTCCTCCCTTAAACAAAGCATTCTGGTTTATTTCCGGCTCTTTATCTTTTGGTTTCTCTTTTTCGGTTCTTTGTTCCGGCTTATCCTTTTTTGATTCTGTTTTTTTGCTTTCAAGAGGCACTTCTTCCGTATCTTGAGTTACTTCTCCGCTGTTTTCATCCGCAAGCTCAGACCTTTCAGATATATCTTCACCTCCTTCTGCCGCATGCTCGATATCGGCTCCTATGTCGCTGAATTCACCTAAATCCATTTCCACTCCCAATTCGGGTGGCGGTGGATCAGGGTATCGGAGACCCAATATCAAAAGCAATGCAACCACCAAGCCATGAAAGGCTATGGAAGCACCGATTCCGATAAGTTTTCTCTTTGTATCTTTATCTTTGAAGTTCATCTTATTTCGCTGCTTCTGTAGCTAAAATAACTTTATGCTTTTTTCCTTGTTGTGAATTAACCTTATTGACCGCGTCAATCACCTTTACGATATATTGAACGGCAACCGACGCATCGGAATGCAACTTTACGGTTCCGTCATTAACATCACTCAATAACGCTCCTATGAATTGTGGCAGGTCTTCTTCGGTTACCGGATTGTTCTCTACGAAAAACTGATTGTTTTCATCGATCGAAACCGTTACATTCTGTTTTGCCATGGTTTGTCCGCTGGTGCTTTTCGGCAAAAGCAGCTTTATGGCGTTCGGACTAATCAATGTTGATGTCAACATAAAGAATATCAACAACAGAAAGACCAAATCCGCCATTGAAGACGAATTAAAATTCGGGTCTATTTTGTTTCGTGTCTGTATCATGATGTTCCTATTGAGCAGGTTCGTGCAACAAATCCATGAATTCCATGGTCCTTGCTTCAAGCATAAATACTACTTTATTGATTTGTCCAACCAATATACTGTAAAGGAAATTCGCTATAATACCTACAATTAAGCCGCCGACGGTTGTAACCATCGCTTCATAGATTCCTGATGACAGCAACTGTATATCAATATTGTTTCCCGCGGTACTCATATCGAAGAAAGCCTTTACCATACCTGTTACCGTACCAAGAAAACCTAACGAAGGGCCTAAGGCAGCTATCGTTCCAACCATTGAAACCCCGCTCTCCAATCTTGCAACCTCCAATTTGCCTACGTTTTCTATGGCTTGATTTATGTCATTTAGTGGCCTTCCTAAGCGAGATAATCCCTTTGCAATCATCCTTCCGATCGGTGTATCATTGTTATTGGTTAATCTTTTCGCACCTTCCAAGTCTCCTTTATGAATACAATCTTTTACATTATCCATAAAGTTTTTGTCTTCTTTAAGTGCTTTTTTCAATGCCAAGAATCGCTCAACGAATATGTAAATAGCCACTATTGAAACTATGGCAAGAACTATCATTATCCAGCCTCCTTTGACTGCCAATGAGAATATATTAAGTTTTTCTGTTGTTTCGGCAACTTGTGTTGCCACTTCCGCTCCGGTTTCTTGTACTTGCAAAAGTATGTTCGCTAACATTTTGTTCTGTTTTTTTGTTATGAAATTATTGTACTATGACTTTTTCTATTTGATGCTTGTTTGATGTTATTATATGAATGAAGAAAATTCCTTTTTTCTCACCAAAAGAAAATGTTTCCGGCAAAAGAGTGCCTTCTTCTATCATCTGACCTTGTGCATTTCTGATTTCCCATCTTTCAACCGCAATATCTTTGCAATCGAACTTGAGTATTCCCGTCGTAGGATTAGGATATATGGAAACGTTTTGATGTTCTGCCTCATCTAATCCTTGTTGAATAGTATTGAAATAAAATTCCTCGCTCCAATTGCTTTGAAACTCTCCACACAAAGCTCGAACCTTAATTTTGTATTCTGTTTGAGGAGTAAGTCCTATCGGAGAAAACTGAGGCGTTCCTTCAATTAAAACTCCTGTTGTCGGCAATGGATCGTTTGATTTTGCGAAAAGAACTTCCCAAAGTGTTTGACTCATGCTGCCGGGAGTCCATTCTATCACAGCTGAAGAGTGTCCCATGTCTCTGATATGAATTCCGCTGACAGAAGCACAAGGAGGTGCTACCGTGGTAAACGTTCTTATGTCAGACCATTCGCTGTACAGATCTCCACATACGCCTCTCACAAAGACAGAATAAGAACGTCCGCCTTCAAGATTTGTCAACGTTACAACAGTATCCGAAGTCAAAACGCTCTCTCCTTCACCCGGAGTATGTCCTGCAAAGCCATATTCCACTTCCCAATTGTTTTGTCCTAATCCTTTGCTGAAATGAACAGTTGCTTCGTTGATTCCGATCTCCGAAAACGTAGTTCCGAACGGTATGTTTCCACAAGCATGTTGTGTAACAAAGCTTGTCTGCTCCGAATACACCGTATCAAGATGCGTTCCGTACTTTATGACAGAGAAAGTCCTGACGTAATAAGTCGTTCCCGACAGAAGATCCGACACATCCTTTGTCATGGTGTATGGAAATGAAGATGCAGTTCCGCCAACGGTAACTTTCTGATCATAAAAAGTAGGATTTGGTGAAGTGGAATAAACGAAACCTTTTGTCGATTGAATATTTGCATCATTCTTTGCAATAATCTGCCCGGTAAACGTTGCCTCCATCAAACCAATGTTTGAAACTGTTGGAGCAGATAACTCAGGCGGCGTAGCCTGTGGCGTAACGAAACTCAGCGTTGTTGAAGAGTACACCGTATCTGCCGTTGCCCCCGAACCTTTTTTTGCATAGGCTCTCACGTAATAAGTAGTTCCAGGAGCAAGTCCTGTTATGGTTGTATTGTAACTTCCCAAACTTGTTCCGGATACATTCTTTGCTGCTCCGTTTGCTTTTGTCGGCACAGGGTTTGTTGAATACACAAAACCCTTTCCATTTACCGTCCAACTTCCTTTGTTAATCAAATTTCCATAAACCTTTGCTGTCGTTATGGTTACATTGATACTACTATCTACACTTACGGTTGGTTCTTGTGCAAACAAAGATGCTGACAACAAACACAATATTCCGAATGGTATTATCAAAAACCTTTTCATATTTTTACGTTTTAGGTATCACTGAATTTCAATACGCCCAGATTAAGCAACTGCAAATGTACAAAAAAAACAAATATCAACCAAAATGAAAAACAGATTATTAAAAGTTTTTTTTATTTCAAACGAATAATCTGCATTTTTCTCTTGCGGATTTCAAAATTCGAACAAGACATGTTTGCTATCGGAAAAGCGTGTTTTTATTAGGGTTTTACAACTCTTTGTTTCGAAAAAATAATTCTTGATTTCAGTAAATTGTTTCTTGATTTCGCTACGATGAATCAAAGAAAGAATTTATTCGTTTTTTTATCGCAAATGAAATCTCAACAAATTATGATACCTTTGCAAAATAAAAACAATTAATATCATGAACATAATAATTCCAATGGCGGGAATGGGCAAGCGACTCCGCCCCCACACTTTGACAACTCCTAAACCACTTATAGAGGTTGCAGGAAAATCAATCGTAAGAAGACTTTGCGAAGACATCAATCAGGTTGTAGGCGAAAAAATCGATGAAATAGGTTTCATAATCGGTGATTTCGGAAAAGAAGTCGAAGAGAGATTGCTTCAAATAGCAGAACAACTTGGAGCAAAAGGGAAAATATACTACCAAAATGAGCCTTTGGGAACAGCACATGCTGTTTGGTGTGCAAGAGAAAGCCTTAAAGGAAAAGTAACCGTTGCTTTTGCCGACACGTTGTTTGATGCCGGTTTTGCGATGAACACAGAGGAAGACGGCATTATTTGGACTCACAAAGTTGAAGACCCAAGTGCATTCGGTGTTGTAAGAAAAAACGATGACGGAACGATAAACGGGTTTGTTGAAAAGCCAAAAGAATATGTCAGCAACGAGGCTATAATCGGCATTTATTACTTCAAATCAGGCGAAAACCTATTGAGCGAATTGCAATACTTGATAGACAACAACATAACAAAGTCCGGCGAGTATCAACTCACAGATGCTTTGCAAAATATGTTGGATAAGGGTTTGAAGTTCAAAACTAACGATGTTAAAGAATGGCTTGACTGCGGCAATCCTGCGGCAACAATAAACACAAATCAAAGAGTGCTTGAATTGAAATCGGAAAAAGAACAACTGATCTCAGAAAACGCTACATGCAACAACAGCACCATAATTCCACCTGTTTATTTAGGAGCAGGAGTTGTTGTGAACAATTCTGTCATCGGCCCTTATGTCAGCATAGGTGAAGGAAGTGTGATTTCCGATTGCAGAATAGAGAATTCCATGATAGGCAGACAGACAAATGTTTCAAACAGTGTGATTGCCGAAAGCATGATCGGAAACAACATAAACATAAAATCAAAAATCCGACATTTGAGTGTTGGTGATTACAGCGTAGTAGAACTATAATGACAGCAAGTTACAAATTCTTTTTTGCTGTTGTTGCGGTCATTCTTTTTTTGAATGCTTGTTCGACAACCAAAAATAGCGACGGCGGATTGACTTCGGAAGAAATCAAAATTGCAGAAAAGATTATCGATGCTGCAACACAAATGGAGATTGGCAACTTTGAGCAAGCTGAAAAGCTATATGAGGAGATTTTGTCCGTGAAAGCGGACAATTCTCTTGCTTATTATCAACTTGCATCTTTGAATTATCAGCAACGAAACATAGAAAGAGCCATCGAATACACTCTTAAAGCAATTTCTTTGGACGAAAAAAATCATTGGTACCGAGAACAACTTGCCGAGATTTACATACAAACCAACAGATTGCCAAAAGCAATAGAACAATATGAGATTCTCATAAAACAGAATCCGGACATAGAGGAATATTACAAAACAGTTGCTGCCTTGTATTTTGAATCCGGTGATTTGAACAAAGTGTTCGATGTCATAGAACGCTTGGAAAAACAAATCGGATTCAACGAAAACATCGGCATGGCAAAGTATGGGCTTTACAATATGATGAACCAACGAGGCAAAGCCGAAAAAGAAATAAAGAAGCTTTCGAAACAATTTCCTCAAAACATAGATTATCTGTCTATGTTGGCACAAATGGCTGTTGAAAAGAAAGATGAAAACGAGGCATTAAAGTATTTCAAAATCATTGAAAAGATTGCACCCGACGATGAGAACAATACGATAGCTCTCATCGAACATTATCACAAAGAAAACAAATCCGACAGCGTTGAATTTTACATCGACAAACTTTGTTCCAACAAAAGCGTGGACTTCAGCACGAAAAACATGGTCTTGTTAAGCATTTACGAAGACAAGGTCGATACTGAAGTAGAATTCTTCTTGAAATACTTTTTTCATCTTGAAAGCATGAAAGAGCTACACGCCGATCAACCGGAACTATGGCAAAATCTCAGCATCGGATATATAAAAAGCAATCAAGCAGAACAAGCATTGACTGCTTCCAAAAAGAGCATCGAGTTGGGTTCGGACAGCTATGTAGTATATCAAAATCTGCTTTTGACCCAAGATTTTCTGGAACCGGCCGACAGCGTCATTGCAACAGCGAACAAAGCCATTGAAGCATATCCGGAAAAAGGCATTCCATATCTGTTCAAAGGGCTGAACCTTATGGAGAAAGAAGATTACATCGAAGCCATACTTACATTCGAACAGGGATTAAAAAGAGAGCAAAACAACCGAGCACTGCAAGAAGATCTGCATATCAACATTGCCGAATCTCATTACAGCATCGGACAATATGAAAATGCGTTCGAACACTTTGAAAAGGTGCTTGAACTGAATCCGAACAATATTTACGCATTGAATAACTATGCTTACTATCTTTGTTTGAAGGAAAAAAATCTCGACAAAGCCGAAACAATGGCTCGAAAAGCCCATGAAGCAGAACCAAACAACATTACTTTTGCCGACACTTATGCTTGCGTGTTGTACGTCAAAGGAGAAATCATACGTGCTTTGAGAATATTGGAACAATTCCTTGATTCATACGACGAGTGGAGCGATACGGTGAAAGAGCATTACGAAGACATTAAAGAGGACGCAGAAGAATGAGAATAAAAACAATAATCACGACTATATTACTTTTGTTTCTGCTCAGCTCTTGCAGCGTTTCAAAAAAACGAAATCAAGTTTTAGAAAAACAGATTCAAGAAACAATCGAACAAAATCAAGAAAGCATTTGCTACAATACCTTTAACGCTCAATACAAAGGAAGTTACAACAGCATTCCTTTCAAATTACAAGTCAGAGCATCGCACGATAGTATTATCTGGTGCAGTGTAACGACTTTCCTTGGCGAGATTGGCAGAGCACAAATCACAAAAGACAGCATCTATCTTATGGATAAGATAAATTCGGACGCGTATATAATTTCGAAAAAAGCGATAAGCGAAGTCTCAGGTCAAGAGATAGATAACAAAACTGTGGAACGATTCATTACAGATACCGTAAATTCAGAAATACAATTTGATTTCACAAAACCCCTTGCAGTATCTTTGCTTGTTAAAAAGGAGGCTGAGAATCTGTCTGAAGAAAAAATGGACATCGAAGCCAAATTAGGGAAAAACAGATTCAAAATCCGATTGACCAAAAACTCTATTGATTACGACAAACCTCTGCAATTTCCTTTCTCTATTCCCAATAAATATAATGTAAAGCGTCAATAATGGCAGAAAATTACATAACGGTCGAACAGCTGACAAAGAGTTACGGTGATAAACCTTTGTTTGAAAACATCGGATTCGGAATCAACAAAGGACAAAAGACTGCTTTGGTTGCCGCAAACGGCAGTGGGAAAAGTACATTGCTGAAAATTCTGGCAGGAAAAGAAACTTACGACAGCGGAAATATCAGTTTCAGAAAAGGGATACGGGTATCATATCTCGAACAACAGCCTTTGCAGAACGTGAACGCAAGCATCATTGACGTACTATTTGAAAGTGATGTGCCTTTGATGCAAACCGTCAAACGCTATGAGCAAGCCCTCGACGACGTTCAAAGAGACAATTCCTCCATTCACCAAGAAGAACTTACCAAAGCAATATCGGAAATGGACGCTTTCGAGGCTTGGAACTACGAAAGCCGCGTCAAGGAAATTCTTTCCAAATTAAACATAACCGATTTGCAACAAAACGTTGCTTCCTTATCAGGAGGCGAGAGAAAGAAAGTTGCATTGTGCATGGTACTTATAAGTCATAGCGAAGTGTTACTGCTTGACGAGCCGACGAATCACTTGGACATAAAAATGATCGAATGGTTGGAAGACTATCTTTCAACAGCCAATCAAACCATATTGGTCGTTTCGCACGACAGATACTTCATTGACAAAGTCAGTACGGACATTTACGAGTTGGATAACTGCACAATAAACAAATATCAAGGTAATTTCTCCTACTATCTCGAAAAGAAAGCCGAACGACAACAACAAGAAGTCGCACAACAAGCCAAGGCAAAAAATCTATACAAGAAAGAATTGGAGTGGATCAGAAGAATGCCGCAGGCAAGAGGCACAAAATCACGCTCACGCATAGAAGCATTTGAAAAACTCGAAGAAAAACTTTCTCAAAAAGTCGAACCGGAAGGCAAGACTTTCAGCATGAAATCACAGCGTATAGGAAGCAAGATTCTCGAAATAAACAACATATCCAAGAGTTTTGACGACAGAAAGATGATTGATGATTTCTCTCACATCTATAAAAGAGGCGACAAAATAGGTATTGTAGGCAGTAACGGATGTGGCAAAACCACTCTGCTCGAAATAATAACCGAAAAGATAAAACCCGATTGCGGGAAAATCACTCTCGGACAAACCGTTCAAATAGGCTATTACACTCAAAGCACTCCAAAAGAAAAACCCGACACAAAGGCAATCGACATAATCCGACGCTCAACCGACAGCATTCAACTCGCAGACGGAAGCCGCATGAGTGCATCTCAATACCTTACTTACTTCGGAATACCGCCACGAAAACAGTTTACAAACTACGAACTCCTTTCCGGAGGAGAGAAACGCTTGCTTTACCTGCTCAGCATACTTGCCGAAAATCCTAATTTTCTGATTCTGGACGAACCGACAAACGATTTGGACATCTATACTCAAATGAAACTCGAGAATTTCCTTGAAGAATACACCGGTTGCTTGCTTGTGGTTTCGCACGACAGGCATTTGCTCGACAGAATCTGCTCACATCTTTTTGTATTTGAAGGAAACGGCAAAATAAAAGACTATCCTTTCACTTATTCTTCTTACATCGAGCAAGAGAAAGCAAAACAAAGAGAGGCTCAATTGGCGGATAAAACCAAAGAAGCTTCAAAACAAGAATATCAAAAAAGCAAAACAGCCCCCGCCAAACGCAAACTATCGTACAAAGAACAAAGAGAAAAAGAAGAAATCGAACGTCTGCTCCCTCAACTCGAAAAAGAAAAGCAGGAACTCGAAGAGAAGTTGAATCAAGGCGGTATGTCGCACGAAGAGCTCACCGAAGCAACCTCACATTATCAGAAAATATCCGAACAAATCGATGAAAAAGAGTTTCGTTGGTTGGAATTGACCGACTGATTTTTCCGAAAGATTCATCTCAAACGAGACAACATTACTGATGATTTTGAAAAGACGGGTGGAAAGCATGCAAAAGATCCGATCTTTCACCCTAAGACATCCGATCTTTTAAGGTAAAAGATCCGATCTTTTTGCACCTGAGATAAAGACTTTTCATTTTCTCATCCGATTTTGCGACATTTGAAAGCCGAAATCAACTTTTTTCGACCACTCTTTCCGATTTGAGCAGAACAAAACAAAGAAACAAATCTCGCAAATCAAAAAACAATCGCCGCAAACAAAAAATCAACCGCCTGCTTTTTTGACCTTATATCCTTTGTCTTGAAGATATGCCGATGCTTTGTCTCTGTGATCGCCTTGAAGCAGGATTTCCCCCGCCGAACAACTGCCTCCGACTCCGCATTTGGCTTTCAATTCCTTGCAAAGGTCCTTCAAATCTTCTTCTGTGCCGATGAAATTGCTTATCAGCGTAACCTGTTTGCCTGCTCTTTGTTTTCTGTCCAATTGAATTTTGAGTGTCTGCTGCGAAGGCGGAAGCGTTTCAACCAACTCTTCTTCTTCGTACATGTATTCAAAATCGGGATTTGTCGAATACACCACTCCTATCTTATTTTGTTTCTTTCCCATGATTATTATTTGATTTCGATTTGTCGCAACTTCAAGGAATTATGACATTAAGGCTTTTCTCTTCTATGGAAAAGTCCAAGTCTCCGTTGAATTCCGTATATTCTCCGTCTAAATTAACTCCTATTTTCCCTTTGTTTTTAACCACTATGTGCCTTGCCTGATGTGTTTCGACGTAAATTGATTTGTCGAATTGGTTGAAAAAAAGCAATTGTGCCGTCCAAAGCAATAAAGGCAACGGTGGCTTCTTTACGATAACCACATCTATCAATCCGTCATCCAATTCTGCGTTTGGGGCTATCTCGGTGTTGAATCCGAATTGCGTGGAATTTGCAAAGCTGATGAACAATGCCTGTGTTGTTATCTCCTTTCCGTCGATAATGAGAGTGTAATCTTGTTGTTTATATTGCGGATAGTGTTGCAGGACAAGCTTAAGGTAAGGCTGAAATCCGCGGGTGTGAGTCTTTGCGAACTCTTTTGCAATCAGTGCATCGAAACCAACTCCCGCTATGCTTGCGTAAACAGTGTCGTTAAGCTTTATTGAATCCATGTCCATGCTTTTTTGATTGTTGATGCACTTTATGGCGTCTTCAACCGACAAAGGCAGATTCAAACATCTCGCAAGCCCGTTTCCACTGCCTGCAGGAATGATTCCTAACGTTACTCCCGTTGATACCAATCCTTTTACGCAGTCATTGATCGATCCATCACCACCTACTGCAACCACAATGTCGAATCCTTTCAGCACTGCCGCCAAAGACAAAGCCGTTGCATGATGAGCATAAGACGTGTAGTTGATTTGATAGTCAAACTTCTCTTTATCCAAATATGTTTCAAGAGCTTGCTCCACCTTTTTCTGCTTTCCTATGCCCGATATGGGATTTATGATGAATAATATCTTCTTTTTCATTTCGCTTTCACGGGTGCGTTGAATTGGATATTATGTTTCCGTTGTATTGTTGTATGATTGCTTCAGTCAATCTTCGATGTTTTTTTGCTCTTTCTTTATCTTGACCTGCAATATTATGTTTCAATCCTTCATCTTTCTTGGTATCGTACAACTCTATCGGGTATCCATCTTTGTATTTGCTCAAATAGCCATCCGAAAGCAATAAATACTCTCCGTTGGTATAGTAAATGTAAAAATCATGTTCCGAAGAAAATGCACTATGTCCGAAACAGAATATATCATCTTCAAGATGTATCAAATCCGCAACGGTGGGATAGACATCTATCTGTTGCATTATTCTATCTGAAATAACGCCTTGCTTCAATCCGGGGTGGAAAACAATCATAGGTATCTTGAACAAACCCAATTGCGTTTTGAATTCCTTTTGCGAAGTCAAAGCACTATGGTCTGCCGTTATTACAAATAATGTATTCTCATACCATTCTGTTTTTGCGGCTTGCTCAAAGAATTTTCTCAAAGCATAATCCGTATATCCGACTGTTTCATGTACTATCATGCTTCCTTTCGGAAAACGTCCGATGTGTTGTTTCGGTATGCTGTACGGATGATGCGATGAAAGAGTGAAAAGAGCCGACACAAAGGGTTTTGAAATCGTATCCATTTGTTTAACGACATATTGTAAGAAAGGCTCATCGTAAATTCCCCAATTGCCATCATAATCGGCATCATTGTTGTATTCGTTTTTGCCGTAATAGTATTCAAAGCCTATTTTCTTGGTATAATTGTCGAAATTCATTGTTCCGTTATACCCTCCATGGAAAAACGCTGTGGCGTAACCGTGTTTTGCAAGGTCAGATGCAATAGAACCGAGTTTGTTTCCTCCATAGCAACTTGTCAAATAACTTTCCTCCATCATGATTGGCAGAGACGACAAAACAGCAGGTATTCCGTCTATCGACTTTTTGCCATTCGACATTCCCTGAAAAACAATCGATTTACTCGCAAGAGAATCCAAAAACGGCGTATAACTTTTCCCTGTTTTGTTATAAGTATTCAGATATTCCGCAGAGAAGCTTTCCAAAATTATAATGACGATATTGGTTTTTCCCACTTCGAGAGGGCTCACGAAAAGCGAATCTGCCCA
This sequence comes from Candidatus Onthomorpha sp., assembly GCA_045577535.1. GTDB lineage: Bacteria > Bacteroidota > Bacteroidia > Bacteroidales > P3 > Onthomorpha. Next base: position 83,839 of record JAZNIO010000015.1, read on the forward strand.
AGTGTTTTTCAATGGAGTGTTTATCGGATTGTAAATTTTGGCAAGTTCATCTGAAGAAAAGAACTCTTTCTTTTCAAGAGTCGGTTTTCCGAATGTTCGATACAAAGTGAAAGGTGTGTTTAGCACAAGAGCGGTATTCTGAGTGCTTGCGTGCATGCTTGCATGCATAAGATTCAACGGACGAGTCTGCAAACCTCCTCTTTGTGCAATGATAAGCAAAGGCACAGCCACGACAAAAACACTGCATTGTATTACATACCATCTTTTGGAACACTGAAGGCTTTCCTGCTTGAATTTTCTTCTTATCAACTTATCGACGAATATAAAGCCGATGAGAAGCACCACAAATATGATTACAATCTGCCAATAGTCTCTTAGAAATTGCGGAATCAGCTCTTTGAAGTCCCCACCCACGCCAAGGTATCTTGTGATATCGGATGTAAGCCTTTTGAACGTGAATCTGTAATAGCCGCAATCGATAAGGTTGACCACCATCATGAATATGTTTGCCAGATAATAAAGAACGTCAGATACTTTCCTATATATCTTATTGTATTTCCAAGGTATGGGTAACAAAGTCAGCAAAAGATATGGAGCAAGGTAAACACTGATGGAGGACAATGCATAACGAGTGCAACCAAACAAAATATCGAAGAAAGCCGAAACGCTTTCTATTTGGAACAAACTGCTGTTCAAAAAATAGAAAGCAAGTTGTGTGAGATAGATACAAAGAAGCGATAGCAAATATCTGCTTAAAATCAATTTGTATGAAGGATATATTTTTTTCATTCTATTGCTTGCTTGGTTTATACTTTGATGACTTCAAAATGACTTCAGAATCGTTTATCTTGAAAAGGCTGTCGATTGTGATGGAGTTTTCATTCATGTAAGCCTCTACTATTTTGTATCCTATGTAATTGCCGATCCTTGACGGAGAATCTGCGATACCTCTCGTCGTTGGTCCTTCGGCTATAAGCGAAAGGTATTTCGTTCTGTCCTTACAATACAACAATTGATTTTGAATTATGTATGACCAAATGTTATATTCGTTCTGCTCCACCCATTTTTGCTGTTGTTCGGTGTAACGCAAAACATATTGCAATTTATATCGAGGCAAAACAGATGAAACCGCATAAGCATATTTTCCTTCGTCGATTATGCAATCCAAAAGCGTGGCTTCGGGATTCTGACTTTGCAAAGGAACATCTCGAAATGTTATTTCCTGCAAATAAACTCTTACATAATCGGGAAGTATGTTGTCTTTCGTAAGACTGCCTCTAAGATATTCCGGAATGGTTTTGTAATACGGATGAGAAGAAAGAGCATTCATGGAATACAAATCAAGACTTATCGCACTGAACTCAGGATAAACAAGAATCCGATTCTGATAAGCAAATGAATATTCCGCAGGTCCGAGAATCAGAGTGTAGATTTCGCTTTTGGCATGGTCCGAACGGATGCTTCTGATTCGCCCTAAGGCTTCTGCCAAACCGTCTTCCAACCAATTCAAATCAGGATATGCCTCTGCGATAAGTTTGTTTGCTTGCCGCATCTGCTCATCTTCGACAAATGATTTAATGATAGACATATATTGCTTGTCGGAAAGACTTGCGGCAAACATAGGTTTGTATTCTTTCTCTAAAGAAAGCAGATATTGTTCTTTGCTTTGAGGGTCTTGATTGTTGTATCCGAAAAGAGCTTTGTCAAATCTGTGCAGCTTCAAATTTTCTTTAACCGGTTTTTCTTTTCCGAACAATGTTTTATCATCTTGCTTTGTCGACTTGTTGCAGGCATGAAAAACCACCATCACCGACAAAAGAAAAATAATCTTTGATATTGATTTTACTAATCTTGATTTCATTTTTTTATTTCTTGATTTTAATTTGATGATTCTTGAAAAGAATTTCATGAATCGATGCTGCCGTTTGCGTATCTTGTCCAACGCTCGATTATTGTCTGCATATCTTCGGGTAATTCCGAGGAAAAAGACATTCTCTCTCCGCTTGAAGGATGCGTAAACCCTATTGTGGCGGCGTGCAACGCCTGTCGAGGGAGAATTTGTAAGCAATTATCGACAAATTGTTTGTATTTGCTGAACGTGGTTCCTTTAAGTATTTTGTCGCCTCCGTATGTCTTGTCTCCGAAAAGAGGATGCCCGATATGCTTCATGTGAGCTCTTATTTGGTGTGTGCGACCTGTTTCAAGCTGGCACTGAACCTGACTGATGTATCCGAATCTCTTTATGACCTTGTAATGAGTTATCGCAGGCTTTCCATGTTCTCCGTCGGGGAATATGTCCATTATTTTTCTGTCTCTGAGACTTCGTCCGATGTTTCCCTCAATCGTTCCCTCCTCTTCCTGAAAATCGCCCCACACTATTGCATTATATCGTCGTTCTGTCGTGTGATCGAAGAATTGTTTTGCAAGATAAGTTTGCGAATATTCGTTTTTGGCTACCAACAACAAGCCTGTGGTGTCTTTATCTATGCGATGAACAAGTAAAGGCTTGGGTGTTTCTCCCTCTTTGGTCTTTTGGTTTTGGAAATGAAAGGTTAGAGCATTCAAAAGAGTACCTGTGTAATTTCCATAGCCGGGATGCACCACCATATTTGCAGGTTTGTTCACCACTATCAAATCCTCATCCTCGTAAACAATGTTCAAAGGGATGTCTTGTGGGATAATCTCTATCGTTTGCGGAGGTGTAGTCAGGAAGACTTGAATCACATCGCCCGGTTTTACCCTATAGTTTGATTTTACAACGTTGTTATTGACCTTAATGCAATTCGTCTTGGCTGCCATTTGAATTTTGTTTCGGCTTGTCCCCTCTATACGCAGCATAAGATACTTATCAATTCTCAAAAGGCTTTGTCCCTTATCCACTTCTATACGAAAGTTCTCGTATAGCTCCAATTCGTCATTGTTATTCAACTCATCAAATTGCATTATTCGGCTTTTATAATTTTTGTTCTGAAGAAAGAACCGTCGTTTTTCTTTATTTGAAGTAAATAGATTCCGTTATCGAATCCTGAAAGATTTATTTCATCATCTTCGGTTTGAAGTAGCAATCTGCCATTCATATCAAACAACTGCTTGATGCTTCCATCGCAATTACTCATATGTATATACGATGATGCAGGATTTGGATATACCAAAACATTGTTTTCTTTTACATCTTCTAAACCAACAGCTGCTTTGTAGCCAAAGTAAGGGCGTATCATTGCAGAGCCTTTTTCGAATGATTGTTGCCAATCGTAATTTGTTCTCGAGAAGGTATATTCGGATGAATTTGTATTACGGTCAAATCCTATATTGAGATAATCATTTCCTTTGGTCTTTAAGCTCACAAAAAACCTACCCGAAGACAAGACAATAGGCTCATCAAAAACATATCTTACAAATCTGTTCAAGCTATCGCTTCTCGGAGTCTGTTGTTCTGTCTGATAGATTATCTCTGAAGGTAATTTACCCTCAGCATTCCAAACACAGATATAAAAAGGCTTGAAATTACTTTCGTTCAACGAACTATTAAAATAAATATCTATTGCTGAGAGTGTATCGGGATTGTTTAATTCGTATGCAATCGCAAAATGTGAACCACTGATTGGCTCAACCCCTATTCCGTTTTCTGCACTCCCATCATCATAAGCAAAATAGTCGCTGAAAATCTGCTTAAAACAAATCGTATCGTTTGCAGAGAGTTTATCTTGTCCCACACCCTCTTTAATAGTGTGTACAATATCAAATTCGTAATGACGTTCGGGATTGATATCATAAACAAATGTCAATTCGGGACAAGCATGGTTCGGAGAGGTTTGGTATTGCCGATTTTCCAGATAAGGATATATGTTCTCAAATCCTCCGTCATAAGTGTACAAGTTTGTCCCCGAAGAGCTCTTTACATAAAATTTGTAAGTGGAACTAAGAGGCTGAGAATACAGATTTATTATTTTTATCCTTAAACTGTCTGCCATTTCTTCGGCAACAAATTGTCTTGACGGCATTGCTTGATAGCGTTTCAACAAAGAGGGAGATGGATCGACAAAAGCCAAGTCTCTTTGTGTTGTATCTTCAAATGTACGATTCTTATCCAAGTAAACGTAATCGATATTCCATTGATCGCAGTTTCCGACATAAGTAATTTGTGGATTGTTGTTAAGAGATGCCATGTTTCGAAAACGAAAACGGAACTCTTTTGTAAAGTATTTTTCGTCTGTTATCGGAATCAAAACGTATCCATAATAGGTTCCGTAATTTGAATATAAACTATCTGATGATAATCCGCCTACCGACCAAATCCAATTCCAACCATCTTCCGGCGAATAGAACTCTAATATCAACGAATCCGAAGATGACGGTCTCGAACCTATTGTTTCCCATGGATTTTCTCCGCTTCCTGCAGGTTGATAGTAGAAACTAAAATAAACAGAGTCTGAAGACAAAAGCTTCATTGCATAAGGAGAGTTTACAGAATCCAATCTTATCGGCTGACTTGTAAGAGTGTCCGCATCGAAACCAGAATTCGAAGCATTGAGATAAAGTTTGCCATATATATCTGTTGCATCTAGAGTAACAACTCCTATAGTAGGTGGATTATATTGGTAATTGTGGTTAACTATTGCTCCTAAGGATTGCCATTTATTTTGATTTGGAATACCCTCATAGTTGGAAAAATCATCACAAAATGGCAATTGATTATAAGTAGTTGTTTTAGTGCTTTGTTGATTCTTTAAGAAACTTGCCGCAGGAGTAATTATAACTTGCGAAAAACAAACAAAATCAACTGCTAAAAGCAGGAAGAAATAAACTATACTTTTTTTTATTTTCTTTACCATAGCTCTGAGTCATCTATTTCCAGACCTTCTTCCAATTCAACGTAATTATTTTGCTCTAAAATTAACTGTTCCTCGAAATCTCTTAAGGTTTTATTATAGCTTTTCTTAGTGTCATTTATGAAATGTAAAGAAACAGTTGTTCCGAGAGTAAGACCTTTGAAAGTAGGTTCATAACTCACCACTCTCGAATGATTGTGTTCTTTTTGTCCGTCAAAGGTTTTTCTTCCCACATTCAAACCTGCCGACCATAACATACGCTCTGCCTCGGCTTCTGTCTTACCTAAAATATCCGGCATGTTGGTTGTGGAACTGTTTATATTCATTTCTACGACCAAATCAATGACATCTCCCCTTCTTACTTTGTCGTTGGAACGTATTTTCTTACCATTTTTTCTCTGTTCAACGACTACGTTCGATATTTCTCCGGGTATGAAAGTTATGTTGCCTATTCGCAAACCTATGTCAGTCAAAGATTGAACCGCTGTCTTCAAACTGACATCCGTACACAAAGGCATATTCAACTCATCTCCACTTGTGGAAGATATTGTTACGTATATCTTACGACCTTTCTTCACTTTGGAATCGGCAATCGGCTCTTGACTCAAAATTGTTCCCGAAGGAATGTCCTCTTGATAAATTGAATCGAGCACAATCAACTCAAAATTCGACATTTCCTTCATTTGCTCAACCTCAATCAACTGTTTATCCTGCAGATTCGGCACAATATATTCCTTACCATGCCGAGTGTATATCTTCAACGCAAAAAACGAAATGACCAACAAAAGAAAGAAACTTCCGATTATCAATCCCAAATGAATGAAAAAAGATTTGCTTTTCAAAAATTGCTTCAATGACATAGCGATATTTGTTTAATCGTCATTATTTCCAAGATAAATCATCACATAGTGAAACAAGGTCGCAAGAGAAGAAAGAGCCGCAATTACGTAAGTGTAAGCTGCAAGACGCAAAGCTTCTTGTGCCTTTCCGTGTGTTGCATCCGACGTTACTCTATGAGCATCTATCCAAGCCAAAGCCCGTTTAGACGCATTGATTTCAACAGGCAGGGTTACAAAACTAAACAAAGTAGTAAGTCCGAACAAGATTATTCCCGCCAAAAGCAACTGAGGGAATGTGTTAATCAAAATCATACCGCCCAAAAGCACGAACATAACCCAATTGGATGCGAAATTGACAATCGGAACCAAACTACTGCGAAGCTGCAACCAAGAATAACCCTCTGCATGTTGCACTGCATGACCGCATTCGTGAGCAGCAACAGCCGCAGACACGACACTGTTGCCATAATATACCTCTTTGGAAAGATTAATCACCTTTGTAACGGGATTATAGTGGTCTGTCAATTGTCCTTCCACGCATTGAACGCTCACATCGCAAATATCATTATCACGCAACATTTTTTCAGCAACGTCTTTTCCCGTCATGAAGTTTTCTGTCGGCAGTTTGGAATATTGCTTAAACTTTGAATTCAATCTATTGCTTACCAACCAGCTTAGAATGGTGAATCCGATAAAAATAATCCAATACATATTTATCCCTAATTTAGTTTCTAATGCAAAGATACGAAATTTTAATTGATTCCTTCAAAGGATACAACGAATAATAAAAGGATTTTGTATTTTTGCGGTTTGATTTTTGACAAAAAACTTAAGATTATGATTAAATCGATGACCGGTTTCGGGAAAACAAAAGCCGTTTGCGGCGACATGTTGGTTACTTTGGAATTGAAGACTTTGAACGGAAAAACCTTAGACGTTTCTTTGAAGCTTCCTTCTCGACTTAGAGAAATGGAATGCGAAATGAGAAACATATTTAACAAGAAACTGCTCAGAGGAAAGCTCGATTGCACGGTTTTAATCGAAAAGACAGGAAGTTCTCTCGGTCATATAGTTGACGGAAACACCTTCAAAAAGGTTTACAATGAAGTAAAAACCCTTGCAGACGAAGTCGGAGCAGACACAAACAACATACTATCTTATATACTCTGCCTGCCGGAAATAAGAAACACCGACCTGCAAGAATTATCCAAAGACGAGAGAGCCGCATTCCTCAACATAGTGAATCAAGCCGTCGAACAATTGGACGAATACAGGATTTGCGAAGGACGAATCCTCGAACAAGACTTCATCAAACGAATAGACATAATCGGCGAACTGCTTAAACAAGTCGAAAACTACGAATCGGCAAGATGCATACGAATAAAGGAAAGAATCATCTCAAGACTCAAAGAACTCGAAATTCAAAATATAGACGACAACCGCCTCGAACAGGAAATGATTTACTACCTTGAGAAATTGGATATAACGGAAGAAAAAGTCAGACTGAAGCAACACCTCGATTACTTCAAGCAATGTCTCGACCAAGAGCAGGGACAGGGTAAGAAATTGGGCTTCATCGCTCAGGAAATGGGCAGAGAAATCAACACACTCGGCTCCAAGGCAAACGATGCCGACCTTCAGGTTTTGGTTGTGAAGATGAAAGACGAGCTGGAGAAGATCAAAGAACAGGTATTGAACATTCTGTAATTCCCATGTTGCGTTCATTGTTTATATTCCTCACATTGTTTTTCTCAAGCTTCGGTTTGTTGCTTGCACAAGGCGATTACGAATTGCAACAAGCCGCATCCTTGGAATCACAAGGCGATTGGGAAGGAGCAGTCAGCATTTACAAAGACTTCATCAAAAGAAACCCGAACGAGAAAGCCTATCTCATGCTCTTCCAAACGCTGAAAAACAATGGCGAATACAAAGATGCGGAAAATTATCTCAAAGATGCGATTAGGCTTTTCCCGAAACGACCCGAGCTGACGGTCGATCTCTATCTTCTATACAAGCAGGCGGGAAACGAAAAGAAAGCCGAAAAACATTTCAACAAGATTCTGAAAAATCTGAAAGCGAATCACAGCGACATAGTCCGCATCGGGAACGCCTTTCTCTCTGCCCGGGAATTCGAAAACGCCAAACAAATATATCTGAAAGGCAGAGAGCTGCTCGGAGACAACACTTCGTACGGCTTTCAACTCGGAAGCATATTTTTGCAAGAAGGAAACTACGAAGCGATAGCAAGAGAATACCTCTTCATGTTAGAGAGCGAACCTCGCAACCTTCAACAAATCGAAGCGAATCTTGCGGCTCTGTTCGTCAGGGACTCTTCCGGACTTATGCAAACGGTGGAAGAACAATGGAAACAGCTGTATAAAAAGCATAAAACCAACCCTTATTTCTCTCAATTCGGACTTTGGCTTTACACACAGGGCAAACAATTCGACCAAGCCTTCGAGATGGCAAAATACATAGACGAGACATTCGAACAAAAAGGCGGCGGCGGAATGACGGACTTTGCCGCAAACATGGCAAACGCAGGAGAGTTGTCCACAGCCCGCAAAGCATATAAATACGTACTCGACAAAGGAGAAGAAAACGTCTTCTTCGAACGCTCGCTCATCGGTTACGCAAACGTAATGTTCGTATCATTCATGCAAAAGCCCGAGAAAGGGAAACAACTCGAAGAGCTGAAACAACTGTTCAAGCTTGTGTTCGACAAATGCGGCTACGGGAAAGACAGCTTCGAAACCATATTGCAGGCAGCCGAAGTCATGGCATTTCACGACGACGAAGCACAGCAGGCAGTCGAGCTTTTGGAACGCTGCATAGCCGAAAACAATTTCAGCATAAACGAAAAAGCCGAGATGAAACTGCTTTCGGCAGAGATATACAACCGATTCGGCGACAGCTGGCAGGCAAGTCTGCTATGCTCTCAGGTGGAAAAAGATTGCAAAAACTCGCCTTTGGCAGACCAAGCGAAGTTTTTCAAAGCCATGTTAAGCTATTACAACGGCGAAATTGAGTGGGCGTTGTCTCAATTCAAGTCTCTGAGAGCCTCGACAACGAAACTGATTTCCAACGATGCGATGGAATACAGCGTTCTCATTGCCGAAAATCGCGACGACGACAGTTCGTTTTCCGCAATGCAGATGTTCGCGGCGGCAGAGCGTGAACGGTTTTACCGAAACTTCGATGCGGCAAACGCATACCTCGACAGCATAGAACGCAACTACCTTTACCATCCGCTGTTCGACGAATGTATTTATTTGAAAGCTCTTTTGGCAAAAGACCAAGGCAGTATCGAAAAAGCCGACAGCCTTTTGCAAAACCTGCTGTTGAAGTTTCCGTACGACCTGACGGCGGATGATGCAATCATGCAGTTGGCTGAGATTGCCGAAACGTACCGCCATGACCTCGATGCGGCAAAGGAATTTTACCAAAGGCTGATTCTCGACCACCCGACAAGCCTTTACGTTACTCAGGCCCGAAAACACTACAACAGATTGGAGAAACTCACTCGCAGACCGAGAGAATAATTCCGCAGACCGAGAGAATGATTTCGCAGAACAAAGGTTCGGTTTTTTGATTCTTTGTTTCGCTCGGCTCAAATCAGGTTTTATTTTTTTGAAATCAAGTGTTACGCTCGTTTTTCTTTACTTTGGCGGTTTTTCTTTTTACTTTGGCGGTTGGCTGTTGGCTGTTGGCTTTTCTCTCGCAAAGACGCGAAGCCGCAAAGGCTGAGGTAAAAGGACTACAAGTCAACGAGACTACGAGACAACAAGTCGGATCGTAGCCATGTCGTTCTGTGAGCCAAGGAGTTGCCTTAATTAATTGTCTTCCTAAGACCCTTGGCCTCCGACTTCTGTTGGCTGTTGGCTTTTCTCTCGCAAAGACGCGAAGCCGCAAAGGCTGAGGTAAAAGGACTACAAGTCAACGAGACTACGAGACAAC